>JAYTOI010000093.1:0-95812 GCA_043747875.1 Pseudomonadota bacterium
AGAGGTGTAGCGCCCGTACATCGCGAGATAGCCACTTTGGTCGACGGTGGTTGTGACAGGCGGCTGCGGCCCTGAGCTGTCCGCGTCGAACAACGCCTCTGAAGGAAGCGTGGGTGGATCGAGCAAAAATTGGGAGGCTGAGAAGTCGGCAAGAAACGCGGATGTGGTCTCTCCGCCTTCCGATAAAAATGGCGCGCCGTCAGTTACGGCGTCAATGAGAACCCACGGCGAACTTGGCTGATCCTCCGCGCCGCGCGCGAAACGGCCATTCCACCTTTCTTCAATCTTTGCTTTCGGCGTCGAGAATATCGACGTCACCAGAAAGCCGTGCAGGAAAAAGGAGATTCCCAACGCGGTCGCGTGCGACCCCTGCAGTCTTCGATCACTTGAAAGCCCCGCCATACTTGTTGCTCTCTTTAGGCAGATTAGTTTTTTATCACATTAAAACTGAAGTATTTATGGTTTTTAGACTTCGTGCGCTTGCACAAAGTTCGCACATACTAGTAAGGCGAACGTCGTCAGAAGAGGCGCTCGAACATGTCGGTATCGAATTAGTATTGTATTTGACGAAATTCTAGTTAGCAGTTGTACGAAAACCGGGCCGAGGTCAACAGCTCAACTTGCCCTTTCAGGTGAGTGACAAAGGAGAGCCGTATGCTGAAGTTGACTATCGAGCGCCTTCATGCAATTGCTGTAGGCGTCCTTCTCTGTTTGGCTTTGATTGTTTTTGTCGTGAAGCGCGTGTTAGGGATGGATACTGCATTGTGGATAGGCCTTTTCTTGTCCACAGCCTCAGTCTTGACGTTGCTCTTGGGCTATCGCGCGTCGAAGTCCCCCAGTGAAATACCGCACTTTGGAAATCCAGCTTTGGACGACTATTGAGGTTTGCGTAAGTAAGTGACCGAGTCAGAGCAACTCGGCTTGCTTCCAGAACGCGCTCACCAGGGTGGGCCTGCGCTGCATGGAGCGCAGGTTGCTGCGGGCACGAACAGCCAGATCGCCGAGGTCGCGAGCGCAGTAGTTCGGCATGGCGTGGTGTTTCAGATAGCCCCAGATGCACTCGGTTGGATTCATCTCCGGCGCGTAGGCGGGCAAGAACTCCAAGGCGATCTGTACGCGCTGCGCCTCGACGTGCTGGTGAACGAGTTTGGAGCGATGGGCCTGCAGTCGATCCCAGATGATCAGCAGTTTGCGGCCGATCGTGGCTTGCAGAGCTTTGAGGAACTCGATCACCTGCGGGGTGCGGATCGTGCCGCGATACAGCCGGAAGTAAAATCGCCACAGCGAGATCCCGGCGATCACCGACAGCTGCTTCCAGCTGAAGCTGTACTGCAGGACCGGTGTCTGACCTTTCGGAGCCCAGGTTCTTGCGCGACAGGGTCTTTCGGACAGACCCGACTCGTCGATGAAGACGATTACTCGGCCCTGTCGCGCTGCGATTTTTTTAGCTCGGGCCGCCTCTTGGCTTTCCATTGCCGGATCGCTCGTTCGTCGCGCTGGCGCGCTTGGCCGGTCGGGCGTTGCACACTCCAGCCGAGCCGTCCGAGCAGCCGCCACACTGAAGAAGGCACCAGCGATACGCTGAACTGCTCCTGGATCAACTGTGCGATGCGTGGCAGCGTCCACAGCTCCGTGGAGAAGCCAGCCGCCATGGCACCACCCTTCAGTAGTTTGGCGAGCTGCGCGCACTGTGCCTCGCTCAACCGCGGTGGTCGCCCAAAGCGCTGCGGGCGACGCAGCGCCTCCAGCCCACCTTCCGCTCGCGCCCGTTCCCATCGCATCACCGACTGGCGCGACACTCCGACCTGTCGGGCGACCTCCGCCGCCGCCATGCCTTGCGCCAGCAGACGTGCACCGCGCCGTCGCCGACGTTCCAGCTCCTTCAGCTTCTCTGCGTGTCCCATCTCTACCTCGAATGTAAACATCCGACTGAGTTGGACCGCAAGAAGCCGAAAAAGTGTCACCCATTTACGCAAATCTCAATAGACCTAAAATGGTCGATGAATCGTTATCAAGCTAGTGTCTGGGCAGATTCGAAGCCAGAATCGCTTGATGCCGCCGGCCTCATTAACACCATTTGGTCATTTTGTTCCGCCGTCGAACTAGTCGGATCTGATTGTGCTCCGCGCCATCGACGCTTTCCTTTAAACGAAGTCTATATTTCGAGCTCCAGGCCGCATCAATTTCCGTCGATTAGTAAGTCAGGACACCAGGAGATCATTGATGAGTGCGAAAACGAGTCTCGGATGGAGCGCGCTGATACTGAGTCTCGTGCTTGCTCCGTCGCTATTGATCGCCGAATCAACAGGTGCAAGTGCGAAACAGACTGAGCCAGCAGCGGCTCGAGACGGAGTAACGCGTAGGGTCTTGGATTCACATCCGGATCCGCAAACGAGAAAGAGAATTCTGTCAGCATTCGAACGCGCTTCACGTCTCACCGTGTTTTATACGCCCGAAAACGAGATGGGACGCCTGGGATTCAATACGCAAATGGCCAGAGATTCCGCGAGCTTCACTTTGTCCGCTAGATGTCGAGGTTCTTGCGGTGTGAGTTTCAAAAATCTTCAGGATGAGCTGGCCAAGGGATTGCGAATTGAAGGGAATTGGCCAGGACCAGTTGGTGCCGTGATAGATCTGAAGACAGAGAGCGAGGAGTTTGTTGCATCGGTAATCGCAACTGCCGAAGGACAATGCTTCACATTGGACGGCCGGTCGTATTTCCTGTCCAATCTTTCCTTGCGCAAGCGGTTTGAGGCGCTTTCAGTTGCGGTTCGCTAGTTAGCGCTACGTCGGATTTTCCGATGGCGGTTGTTACGAGCGGTCAGGAAATCGGGGAAAGTTCACCACCCCTATCCGCCTGAGCATGTCTCGACCTAACTAACAGATCAGTCGATCGGCCAGGGCATCGAATCGGGCACCGTCGTCGCGCCGCTCTGCGCATGCTGCTGCTGCAGCGCCACGGTATCCACCGCCCTCCACCACGGCGTGACGCTCTCCATCCGAACCGGCTCGATCGCCTCGCCCAGCCGCGGCATCAACAGTCGCGCGCCGGTGGCCGGCGCCAGCTTCAGGATGGTCTCCGCCGGATCGTCCCAGGCATGCATCGCGAGACTGAACGTGCCCCAGTGGATAGGCAGGAAGTTCCCTCCGCCTAACATCTTCAACGCCTCGACCGCGTTCTCGGGCCCGAGATGGATGTCGCCCCACGCCGGATGAAACGCGCCGATCTCGAGCATCACCAGGTCGAACGGCCCCAACCGCTGCGCGATCTGCGCATATTGCGTGGTGAGTCCGGTGTCGCCGCTGAAGAATGCCGCGTGCCGCTCGCCGCGGATCACCATGGACGACCACAACGTCGCATTGCGGTCGCGCAGCCCGCGGCCGGAGAAATGCTGCGACGGCGCGGCAGTGACGCCGAGCCCGGTGTTCGCAACGGTGTGCGTTTCCCACCAGTCGAGCTCGGTGATGCGCTGCGCGGGCACGCCCCAGGCCTCGAGGTGCGCGCCGACGCCCAGGGACGTGACGAAGGGCACGCCGGACTTCGCCAGCACCTTGATGGTCGGGTAATCCAGATGGTCGTAGTGATCGTGTGAGATCACGACGACATCGACGGGCGGCATCGCATTCAACGGCACGGGCACGGGTTGAAATCGTTTCGGGCCGACGAGCGTGGACGGCGAGGCGCGCGGCCCCCACACCGGGTCGGTGAGCACGCGGTAGCCATCGATCTCGAGCAGCAGGGTCGAATGCCCGAGCCACGTCACGCGCAACCCGCTACCGACCTTTGTTAGCCATGTGTCGTGCGGATCGACGCTGGGCAGCGCGCCGCTGGGGGCGCGTCGCTCTCCGCCGCAGATGAAGTCCTTCATCGACGGCATCTGCGCCTGCGGATCGCGCAGGCCCGGAATGGCGGGATGGATGTTTCGAAAGCCCTCGCCGGCCCACATGTGCGAGGCCTTCATGCGCTCGAGTCGCGCGCCGGCCGCGCGTTTACCGAAGGATTTCATGGGACGAGGTTAGACCACTTCTAGGCCCGGACCATCGCCCTTAGGAGGCAGCGGTGTCGGCGTGTGCGTGGACGAGCCACTCGTAGTAGACGAGTGGCACCTCGCGATACTTCGTGCGTCCGACCGCGCGAAATCCATTGGCCAGGTAGAAGCGGCCGGCGCCGGCGGCGTGGTCGTAGGCATCGAGCCACAACGCGTCCGCCGCCATCACGCGCGCCGCCTCCTTCGCGGCGTCGATGAGCCGCCGGCCGACGCCCTGCCCGCGAGCGTCCGGCGCCACGGCCAGGCCCAGCACATACAGCGCCGTCGCGACCGGCGAGAAGGCGATGGAGTCGATGGCCCACGGCAGCGCGCGCGTGAGGCGCACCGTGCCGATGATGTCGGCATTACGCCGCGCCACCAGCACACGGGATGCGCGTATCTGCTTCACCACTTCCGCTTTACGGGGGCACGCGGACCAGTGCCCCGCGCCGTATCGCCGCGTCATGTCGTGCGCGACGGCGGTGCGCAGCGTCACCAAGGCACGCGCGTCGCACGCCGTTGCGCTCTCGAACGCAAGCTGCATCGTCATTGCTAGGGCGGATGCGCCAGGACGACCGACGTTTCGATCTGACGCTCGGGGATGTTCCAGTAGCTCTTCAGCAGTTCGGCCGCGCGCGGCGCGGGCACGGGCTCGAAGCCGTGGCGGATCAGATCGACGTCGCGCACCGGTTGACAGTTCCAGAACTCGACACCCGCGACGATCTCATCTTCGAGGTGCGACGCGGACATGTACGGGTCGTGCCGGCGATCTGGCGGGATCACGCCGCGATAAGCTTCCGCGCCGGCGTTGACGATGCGGAGGATGGCCGGGCCTTCATCGGGCCGGCAGCGGCGAATTTCGTGCATGGGCACTATATTAAAGGGGACAGAGCTATTTGTTGCTGCAGCAGACCGGCCATCCGAAATAGCTCGACGTGCGTGATGGCGGCGTCCTACGCCGCGCCGCCACCTCTATCGATACGCTTCGGCCATGCGCACCTTCGACTTCAGCTCCTGGCAGGGAGTCCTATCAACCCTCCTCGGCCTCACCATCATCACGCTGCTCGGCGTCGGTATCCGGCTGCTCGTCATGCAGACCGTGCAGCAACGACGTGAGCGCGAGAATCGCCAGATCAACGAGCGGCTGCGCACGCTGATCGCCGCATACAAAACCTTGGGCGGATCGTTTACCGGGGACCTGGCGGTCGATCCGTCGCACCTGCGCGATCTGCGGCGCGCCGGCATGGCCGCGGGCCAGGTCGCGCCTGCGACGGAGACCGCGAGCTCAGACCGCTCGCGCCGTATCCGCGACGCAGTCGAGGCCGCGCTCTCCGACATCATCTTGTTAGGCACCGAGGAGCAGGTGCGCCTCGCGTCGCAGGCCGCGGCGGAGCTGGTAGCGGGGCGGCCGCTGCACACGGCGGAGCTGGTGGTGTCCTTGCGCGCGTTCATCCGCTCGGTGCTCGATCTCGATCCGATTCCCACGAGCGTCATCATTCCGAAGCAGAGCCCGGCGCGCCCGGGCGCGGTGAAGAGCGGCGGCGGGGAAGGCAAAGGCAACCCGGAGCGCGGCGGTGGTAGTCGGGGCGGTGGTGCGGACATGGCCGCGGGCGCCGGTGCGGGGGTGGGGCTGGGAGTCGGCAGCGGCGTCGCGGCGGAAGAAGAAATCGGCGATCACCGCTGAGAAATGGGGGCAGCCCCCATTTCCGGCAAATGGGGAGTGACCCCATTTCACTTCAGGTTGATCAGCGACAGGAACTCGCGGCGCAACGTGCCGTTCTCCAGGAACACGCCGCGCATCACGCTGTTGGTCATCTTCGACGCATTGTCCTTCACGCCGCGCCATTGCATGCAGAAGTGATCCGCCTCCATCACCACGGCCAGCCCATCCGGATTCACCATCTCCACGAGCAGATCCGCGAGCTGCAGAATGGCCTCTTCCTGGATCTGCGGCCGCGACATGATCCACTCCGCGATGCGCGAATACTTCGACAGCCCGATCAGGTCCGAATCCTGATTCGGCATGACGCCTATCCACAGCCGGCCCATGATCGGACAGAAGTGATGGCTGCAGGCGCTGCGCACCGTCACCGGGCCCATGATCATGAGCTCGTTCAGGTGCGACGCGTTCGGAAATTCCGTCACCTTCGGAATCGGCACGTAGCGGCCGCGGAACACCTCGTTCACGTACATCTTCGCGACGCGGCGCGCGGTCTCCTTGGTGTTGTGATCGTGCTCGACGTCGATGACCAGGCTCTCCAGCACGCCGCGCATCTTCCCCTGCACTTCGCGCATGAGCTCTTCGAGCTCGCCCGGTTCGACGAACGCGGAGATGTTGTCATTGGCATGAAACCGCTGGCCTTTCTCCTGCAGCCTCGCGCGAATGCGCTGGGAGACGGGAATGGACTGATCTGACATGCTCGCTCGCTCCTCTTGTGTCGCCGTGTGGATTCTCGCGCTTCCCGCCGATTTACGCTGTAGGCATAGGAGTACTGGCGCAGAGGCGGTGGATCGTCCCCGGCCGTGTACAAGAAAAATGCCCGCGCATTGGCTGTCTGCGCGGGCGAGGTCTCACAACAAATACTTCAGAGTGTCTTGAGGTACTCCTCGAGATCCGAGCGCTGCCCGGACGTCAGTTGGAGCTTGAGCGTCTTGTTGTAGTGATCGACCACGTCGTCGAGCGACTTGGCACTGCCGTCGTGGAAGTACGGCGGGTGCTGCCACAGTCCGCGCAGCGGCGTCGTGCGATACGCTTTGTTCTTCGTGCGCATCGCGTACGCGCCATCCATGCCCGTCTCGGAGGCCTGGTGCAGTTTGCCGGAGTTGTTGTCGGTGCCACTGCCGCCCACGTGACAGCTCGCGCAGGACTTGTCGAACGCCGCCTTGCCGCGCGACGCACTCGCCGAGTCCACTTCCACCTTCTTGGAATCGGGTTTCGGCGCCATGAGGCTGTGTTGATAGGCACGCAGCGCCGCGAGCTTCGGCGTCACCATGTCGGTCGGATGCTTCACGGCCACCTTGAGCATGGGGTCGTTGAAGTTGCCCTTGCCGCCCATCTGCGTGGTCGCAACATAGGAATTCCAGTACGAAATCGGACCATCGGCGGTGAACGTGGTCTCCTTGATGTTCGCGAGGCCGTACGCTGGCGGAATGACGACCGGATGATTCTGTCCATCCTGGTTGTACCGCGGGTCGTACATGCCCGGCCCCCACGACGAGTACACCTTTTTCTGCTCGGGCGTGAGCGCGGGCGAGAGAGCGATGATGGCGCCGGGATTCAAATCGCGATTGGCCCAACCGTCCAGCCGTTTTCCGATGCCAGGAGCAACCGAATCGTCGACCGTCGAATGGCACAGCGCGCACGTGACGCCGAGCTTGGTGATGTGATCGTTCGCGTCGACCTCGGCCTTCAGTCCCACTACCGCGTTCATCTTGAGCAGCGCGACCGTGGTCTTGGGATCCTTGAGATCGACCTTCTCCAGAATGCCCGGCGGCAATGCCTCCGAATCCACCTTGAGCCCTACCTTGAGAGCCGTGGTCGGGTCCACTTTGGTCTCGACCACCTTGTGCAGGCCGAGTTTGTCGGTCCAGAGCTGCTCGTCACCGAACGTATCGAAGCGGAAGATCTTCTTGCCTTCCGCGATCTCGTCGGCCTGAGCGGCCGGCGCCAGAGAGCCCAATCCGCATGCGGCGAGTACCGCAGCGGAGCAATAACGTTTGAATACCCTATTCATGACAACCCCTAACAAGTAAGACCGATGCTTTTCGCATCGCGTTCACCCTAACGGCGGGGCCAGGCACGATCTGTAGGAGGGAGCAGCATGGCCGGCGAGGCGCGCGCTCACGCGCGATCGCGGTAATGCGCAGCGCACATTGTTTGTTCCCGAACAGAGGTCATTGCGGGCGCCCGCCATCGCACGCGCGACCCAGGCGCGATAGGATGATCCGCAGTCAACGGGAGAATTCATGCGTCCATGGAACAGCGCTTTCGTCGCGGGCTGCCTCGGCTTGGCCACCTTCGTCGTCCACGCGCAAACGGCACCTGTACCGGCCGCGCAGGCCGCGCCAACACCCGCCGCGCCGACGCCCCGCCCGGCCCCGCCGACACGAGCCTTCGATGGTCCTGGTGCGCCGCCGTTTACGGTGGCCGGCGCGCAACAACCCGGCGCCAGGCGCGCGCCCCCCGGCGTGAATGCGCCCACCGACCTCGACGGCAACTTCGTGATCGGCCCGGACTATCTACCCGCGAAGGAGCTCGACGTCATCGACGGCGTGCCGCGCGGCCGCGTCACGCAATTCGCGCTCGAGTCGGCGGACAGCAAGTTCTACCCCGGCATCGCGCGCGACGCATTCGGCATCGTCGATCCGAACAACCCCAGGACTCTGATCGTGGCGACGCACGCTCAACCCTGGAGCCGCGCGATCACCGTCTACGTGCCGCGGCAATACCAGCGCGGCGCGCGCGCGCCATTCATCGTCACGCACGATGGACCACGCCTGTACGAGAACGATCCGGCCCTGCCCCGCACGCTCGACAACCTGATCGCGCAGAAGCGCGTTCCGGCCCTGATCGCGATCTCGATCCAGAACGGCGGCGGCGACGCGCAGGGCAGCCAGCGCGGCCTCGAATACGACACGATGTCGGGCAAGTTGGCGCAGTTCATCGAGGCGGAGGTGCTGCCGGCAGTCGAACGGCAGGCAAACGTGAAGCTGACGAAGCATCCGGACGGGCGCGCCGTCCTCGGCTGCAGCTCCGGCGCCGCCGCGGCGCTGTCGATGGCCTGGTATCACAACGACTGGTATCGCCGCGTCGTCAGCTACTCGGGCACCTACGTGAATCAGCAATGGCCGTTCGATCCGGCGACGCCGGGGGGCGCGTGGGGTTTTCACGAGACGCTCATCCAGGGCAATCCGGCGAAACCCATCCGCATCTGGATGCACGTCGGCGATCGCGATCTCTACAACCCCAACCTCATGCGCGACGACATGCACGACTGGGTGCAGGCAAACCACCGCATGGCCGCGGCGCTGCACGCCAAGGGCTATCACTATCAATACGTGTTTGCGCTCGACTCCGGGCACTGCGACAAGCGCGTGCGCGACCAGACGCTGCCGCAGGCGCTCGAGTGGGTGTGGCGCGGCTACGGTACTTCAACCCCCGTTCCCTGAACCGCGGCTAGAACTCGAACTCGAACGAGACGAACCACTCGCGCGGCCGCGAGTAGGCGATCTCCGCGTAGCCGCTGCCCGTCGTCAACGAGGAGTTACCGGCGATCGGGTAGTCCTCGTCGGTGGCATTGTTGATGCCCAGATTCACCTTCCACTGCGAATCGTCGCCGCGCAATTGAACCAGCGCATTCAACGTCGTGACGTGGTCGAACTGCGAGATCTCGGGCGTATTGGTCGCATCGAAGAAGGTCTCCGACTGGTACGACACGTCGACACGCGGCTGGATCGCGAGGCTGCCCGCGTGCGCCGTGTATGCGAGGCCCAAGTGGCCCTGCAGGTCGGGCGCGAAAGGCAGCGCATTGCCCGCCTGCAATCCGGGCGGCAGCACCGCCAGCGAGATGTTGGCCAGACTATCGATGGTCGCATCCAGGAAGCCGACGCTGCCCTCGACGCGCAGGGCGTCCGTCGGCGCCCAGGTGAGCTCTACTTCGGCACCGTCGATGCTGGCCTCGCCCGCGTTGGTGATGAACGGCGCGACGCCCGCCGGCGCCGGACCGCGATACGTGATCTGCATGTTGGTGTAATCGGAGGTGAACACCGCGATGTTCAGGCGCAGCGTGTCCTGAGCCAGGTCGAACTTCGCGCCGACCTCGATGGTCTGCGCTTCCTCCTGTTGGAACTCCTGCAGCGCGGCCTGTTGCGGCGCGGTGAGCACGGCATTGAAATGGCTGTTCCAGCCGCCTCCCTTGAAGCCCTCGGAGTAGCTCACGTACGTCATCGCGCGCTCCGTCCACTCGACGGCGAACGAACCGGACGGCGTGAACGAAGTGAAGGTATCGCGATACCACTGCACCGGCACCTGTTTGACGGCGGGCGCCGAGTAGTCGAACTGATCGGGAAACGATCCCTTCTTGTCTTCGGTGTAGCGGCCACCCAGCGTCAGGGCGTACTTATCGGCGAACTTGTAAGTCCACTGTGTGAACGCGGCCCAGCTCGAGTTGTCGACGTCGTTATTGTCGCTGTCCAGTTGCACTCCCGGCGGCGGCGGGTTCAGGAATATCGTGGCGATGTCCTCGGAAGTCTGCTCGAAGTAGTACAGGCCGAACACGCCGAGTAGTTTGTCGGTCTGATAGGTGAGCTGCAGCTCCTGGCTGAGCTGGTCGCCCTCCACATCGTAGAGGGTGTGCAGGATGGTCAGCGGCGTGTTGTCGGCATCACGCGCGCCCTGCCAGCGGATGTCGCGGAATGCGCTGATCGACTTGATCTGCAGCGCATCGCTGAAGTCGTATACGAACTTCAGCGATGCTCCCCAATTGTCGAAGGTGCTGAACAGCGGCTGCGTGCCGTTGTTCCGAAAATGTCCCGCGCCCTGAAAATCGTTCGCGCAGCGCGGATCGTTCGTCATGGGCACGGCGGGTTGGTCGGGCAGGCCCATCGGGTTGAGCACATCGGTGAGACCCGGACACCCGGCATCGAGGCTGGCGACGCGCGGGAAGGTCGCCGTCTCGTTGATCGCGGCGAACACCAGCGGGCTGCCGTTCTCGTCGGACGTCGAATAATCCGCCGCGAACGTGAGGCTGGCGTGCTCGCTGGCGGTCCAGATCCACTTCGTCGACGCGCTCAGCGTATCCGTATCGCCGAGGTCGGTGCCGTCCGGGCGCATGACGTATCCATCCTGCTTGCGCCTGCCCGCCGAGATGCGCCCCTTGAACGCAGCGCTGACCGGCACGTCGAGCGCGACGAACGCGTCGATCAAACTATCGGCGCCGACTTCGGCGCGCGCCTTGCCGCCGAATTCTTCGCCCGGATCCTGGGACGTGATCAGCACCGCGCCCCCGATGGTGTTGCGACCGAACAGCGTGCCCTGCGGTCCGCGCAGCACCTGGACGTTGCCGATGTCGCGCAGCGCCATCGAACCGCCGACGGCGTTGCCGACGTACACATCGTCGATGTAGAGGCCGACGCCGGGATCGACGGTGGAGGTCGGGTCGGTCTGCCCGATGCCGCGAATGAACACCTGCGACGAGGAGTTGTTGCCCGCGAGCGGCGCATTGTTGGCGAACTGCAGGTTCGGCACCACCTGGTCCAGCACGTTGGTGTTGAACACCTGCCTATCCTCGAGCGCGGCGCCGCTGAGCACCGTCACGGCGATCGGCGTCTGCTGCAGGTTTTCCGCGACCCTGCGCGCGGTGACGATCACCTCTTCGAGACCCTGAGCCTCATCGTCGGGCTGCTGGGCCATGACGGCTGGTGTCATGGCGAGGCCGGTGGCCAGCGCTCCGGCGATGAGCTTGAGATTCATGGTTCCCCCACCTGACTGGTAGACGATGAGTTTCCGGGCTGTTCGAGAATGATGTGCCCCACCGCGGTGTTGGACGCGGGCACGTGATAAAAGCGGTGCACTTCGCGCACCGCGGCATCGAGCGCACCGCGCATGATGAGCCACATGACGAGCTCGATGCCTTCCGAGCCGGCTTCACGCAGATATTGCTCGCGCTGGATGCGCGTGAGCGCCTCGGGGTCGCCGACCAGCAGATCGAGGAAGCGCTGGTCGAAGGCACGGTTGATGAGACCGGCGCGCGGACCCTGCAACTGATGACTCATGCCGCCGGTTCCCCAGACCTGCACGTTCAGGTCCTGCGGAAACGAATCGACCGCGCGGCGCAGCGCCTGACCGAGTAGATAGCACCGGCGGCCCGACGGAGGAGGATACTGCACCACGTTCACCGCGAACGGAATGACGCGGCAGGGCCATGCTTCAGGCTGGCCGAACATCAGCGACAGCGGCACGGTGAGGCCGTGATCGACGGTCATGCGGTTGATGATCGTCAGATCGAAATCGTCCTGGATGACGCTCTCGGCAATGTGCCACGCGAGCTCGGAATGGCCGCGCACCACCGGCACCGGGCGCGCTCCCCAGCCTTCGTCGGTCGGCGCAAACTCCTCGGCGCAGCCGATGGCGAACGTCGGGATCACATCGAGGCTGAACGCGGAGGCGTGATCGTTGTAGACCAGGAATACGACATCGGGGCGCTGCGCGGCAATCCAGCGCCTGGAGAAATCGAAACCGCGGAACAGCGGCGCCCAGTACGGCTCCTGCGTCTTGCCGAGGTCGATGGCCGCGCCGATGGCAGGCACGTGAGAGCAGGCGATGCCGGCGGTGATGCGCGCCATCAGCCGCCCTCCTCGTTCGTATCGTCCTCTTTTTTTTCGGACGGTTGGTACGGCCGCCCGCCGTCGAGCATCATGCGGGCGTAGTCTTCCTGGCTCATGCCGGACATGAGCGCGGCGGCATACTGGAAGCTCCTGCCGTCCGTAGCGAAGATCTTCGCGAGGAAATAGATGTTGCCGCCGAGCCCGATCATGCGGTTGTAGTCGCGCGCGATGACGGCCTGCTTCTGCTCCTCGCTCATCGGCCACTCGTCCAGGTAGGGGCGCTCATCGGCCAGGAAGCGCGTGCGGTTCGCGGCCTGCATCAGCGACATGCAGAACATGTTGAGGTGATATCCCTTGCGCGACTGCTCGGCGTCGAAGACGGTGGTGCCCGGGATGTCGGCATACGGTTTGGCCACGTCACCGGCCCCAGTAGAGACGCATTGGGTTGTCGACCAGCAGTGCGCGCTGCAGCTCCGGCGTGGGCGCTATGCGCGGCAGCAGGTCGACCAGGCGGCCGTCGTCGGGCACGTGCGTGTGCATGTTGGGATGCGGCCAGTCCGTGCCCCAGAGCACGCGGTCGGGGAAGGTCTCGACGACGTGTCGCGCGAACGGCACGAAATCCGGGTAGTTAGGCGGCCCGACCGACGAAAGCCGCTCCGCGCCGCTGACCTTCGACCAGATGTGCCGCTGCGCCCGCATGAGGTCCACGAACTGCGCGAACGGGCCGTCGGCGATGGACTGCGTGACGTCGGGGCGGCCCATGTGGTCGACGACGACGATGAGGGGCAGCGTGGCGAGGAAATCCCGCATCCGCGGCAAATCCGCGGCCTCGAAGTACACCACGACGTGCCAGCCCAGTGGCGCGATGCGCCGCGCGATCTCGGCCACGATCGTCTGGGACGCCGCCTCGCCCAGTCGCTTCACGAACGTGAACCGCACGCCGCGCACGCCGTCGGCATGCAGCTGCTGCAGCTCGGCATCCGTCACTCGTTCCGTGACCGTCGCGACGCCACGCGCGCGATCGCCGGCGGCGCGCAGCGCGTCGGTGAGCGCACTGTTGTCCGCGCCGTGACACGTGCCCTGCACGATGACGCTGCGCTCGAAGCCGAGGAAATCGCGCAACGCCCAGAGCTTTCTCTTGGGCGCGTCGGCCGGCGTGTACGTGCGCTCCACGGCGTACGGAAACGCGTCGCCCGGACCGAACACGTGACAGTGCGCATCCACCGCGCCCGGCGGTAGTTTGAACGACGGCGGCGTCGGTGCCGGATGGAACCCGAGCCAGCCCGGGTCGGCGCGGAACGCGTTCACCGTCCCCGCGCCTTGAGCAACGCGTCGAGACGCGGATAGACGCGGCGCGCGTTGAGCTCGAAGAGCTGGCGCTTCACCGACGGCGGCATCGGCAGCGAGTCGAGATAGCGTTTCGTATCGTCGAAGGCGTGGCCGGTGGCGGGGTCGATGCCGCGCACGGCACCGAGCATCTCCGAACCGAACAGGATGTTCTCGACATCGATGACCTTCACGAGCAAGTCGATGCCCGGCTGGTGATATACGCAGGTGTCGAAGAAGACGTTTTGCATGACATGACTGGCCAGAGTCGGACGGCCGAGCATCGCGGCGAGCCCGCGATAGCGCCCCCAATGGTACGGCACCGCACCGCCGCCGTGCGGGATAACCAGGCGCAACGTCGGGAAATCCCCGAACAAGTCGCCCTGGATGAGCTGCATGAATGCCGTGGTGTCGGCGTTGATGTAGTGCGCACCCGTTGCATGGAAGTTAGGGTTGCACGACGCCGAGACATGGATCATCGCCGGCACGTCGAGCTCGACCAGTTTCTCGTACAGCGGATACCAGTGTTTGTCGATGAGCGGCGGCGCAGTCCAGTGTCCGCCGGAAGGATCCGGATTGAGATTGCAGCCGACGAAGCCGAGCTCGCGCACGCAGCGCTCCAGCTCGCCGACGGAATTCGCGATGGGCGCGCCCGGCGATTGCGGCAATTGGCAGACGCCGACGAAGTTCTGTGGATAGAGGTCGACGACGCGCTTGATGAGATCGTTGCAGGCGCGCGTCCACGCCAGCGACACGGCCTCATTGCCCTGGTGATGCGCCATCGCCGAGGCACGCGGCGAGAACAACGTGATGTCGGCGCCGCGCTCGCGCTGCAGACGCAGCTGGTTCTTCTCGAGCGTCTCGCGGATCTCGTCGTCGCTGGCGCGGCCGGGCGTCGGCGCGGGCAGCGCCGGATCCTCGATGCGCGCGAGCTGCGCGTCGCGAAAAGTCTGGTGCGCGGCCGGCGCCGTGGTGTAGTGCCCGTGACAGTCGATGATCAGCATGACTGGCGATTCCACACGCAACCCGGCACGAACACCTCGCCGCGCATGAGCTTGCGCGCGGTGCGCAGCAACGTGGCGCGACTCACCGCCCCTGGCTCGCGCATCTCGACGTCGACGGTGAAAAACCCGCTCGGATGCTCGATGTCCACGCGCGAGCCGTCCACGCGCGCGACCCGTGCCGCCACGGAGCCGGGAATCGCGCAGGCCGTGGCCACGCTGACCGCGCCCAGCACGCCGATGGCCTCGTGCACGCGATGCGGAATGAAAGTCGCTGTGGCAACGGAGCCGCCGTGACGCGGCGCACTCACCAGGCAGATCTTGGGCACCGTTTTGCGCGCGACGTCCCCGAGATTCATGCGCGGACCGAGCGCGAGCCGCAGCCGCTCGACCCGCGCGCGCAGGGCCTCGTTCGCCTCGAGCTCCGCGGGCCGTTCGGCGCCGGTCACGCCGAGAGCGGCGGCGCGCACGATGATGACGGGCATTCCGTTGTCGATGCAGGTGACCTCGAGACCGTCGACGGTGTCGGCGACCGCGCCGGTCGGCAACAGCGCGCCGCAGCTCGACCCCGCGACGTCGAGGAACTCGAGCGGCACCGGCGCCGCGGTGCCGGGCACGCCGTCGATGCGCGCGTCGCCCTCGTATTCGACCGCGCCACCCGGCGTAGACACGTGCGCGACGGCCATGCTGCCGCTGTTGACCATGCGGATGCGCACCGGTGTCACGGCACCGGTGGCCGCGACCAGGCCGTTCTCGATGGACCACGGCCCGACGCCGGCGAGGATGTTGCCGCAGTTCTGGCTGTCGCTGACCTCCGCCCTGTCTACCATCACTTGCAGGAACAGATAGTCGACGTCGGCATCCGCCGCGCCGGAGCGCCAGATCAGTGCCACCTTGCTCCTGAGCGGATGCGCGCCGCCGACCCCGTCGATCTGGCGCGCATCGGGCGAGCCGAAGGCCGCCAGCAGCACGCGGTCGCGCAGCGCGCGTTCGGAGGGCAGATCGCCCGCGTGAAAGTAGAGCCCTTTGGAAGTTCCGCCGCGCATCAGGGTGCAGGGGATGCCGGTGAGCACGGGCTAACTTCCCTGCTCGTCGGATGGATCACCGGCAATCCGATCTACATAGACGAGGCCCTTGGCGGCCAGTCGCGCGCGCATGTCGTAGAGATCGAGCCCGAGCTCGCCCGCGGACAGCCGCGCACGCACGCGCGCCTCATTCTCGTCGCGGACCCGCGCAGCCTCGGCGACCGCCGGCGCCTGTGCGCGGGGCACCACGCACACCCCGTCGTCGTCGGCGACGATGACGTCGCCCGGATGCACGATCTCTCCGGCGCAGACGATGGGCACATTGACGCGCCCCAGCGTCTCTTTGACCGTGCCGCGAGCCGACACGTAGCGCGACCACACGGGGAAGCGCATCTGCGTCAGCGTCTGCACGTCGCGCACACCGGCATCGATGACGAGTCCGAGTACGCCGCGCGCCGCGAGCGAGGCCGCGAGCAAATCGCCGAAATAACCGCAGTCGGAATGGGAGGTGGGCGCGACCACGAGCACGTCGCCGGCGCGGCATTGCTCGACCGCGACGTGAATCATCCAGTTGTCGCCCGGCGGCACGCTGACCGTCACGGCGCACCCCGCCAGACGCGCGCCGCCATAAATCGGACGCATATAGGGCGCCATGACGCCGGTGCGCTGCCGCGCTTCGTGCACGGTGGCGACGCCCGCCGCGGCCAGCGCCTCGACGACGCGAGGCTCCGCGCGAACGACGTCGCGAACTACTATCGACATGCCGGTGGCCTCCCCATCGATGGCCTTCACACGGCCGGCGCCATTGTCCGCTGGCGACCCACATGACGGCCAATCACAAAAGTGTCTCGGCCATAAGAATCAGCTATAGATGGTAGAGTCGCCTGATGCGCGCCAATCTGCGGCACATGCACGTTTTTCGGGAGATTGCGCGCCTCGGCAGCGTCAGCGCCGCGGCGCGCGCGGTGCACGTGTCGCAGCCGGCGGTCACGCAGGCCGTGGCGGGCCTGGAGAGGTTGTTCGGTTCGCCGCTGCTGGTCCGCAGCAGCACCGGCGTGGCGCTGACACGCGCCGGTGAGGTGTGCCGCGCGCGCATCGAGCGCCTGTTCGGCCAGCTCCGCGACGCGGTGGCCGACGCCACGCGCGCCGCCGCTGGCGAGCGCACGATCGATCTGCGCGGTGAGCGCGCCAGCGAGCGAGCCATGGACGTGACGCGGCTCATCCGCGCAGCGCAGCTCCATGCGCTTGGCGCGGTGGTCGAGCACGGCAGTTTCTCGGGCGCGGCGCGCGCGCGCAGCCTCTCGCAGCCCAGCATCCATCGCGCCGCCCGCACGCTCGAGCGCCACCTCGGCATTCCGCTGTTCGAGAAGACCAGCTTCGGCGTGATGCCGACGCGCGAAGCGGAGAAGCTCGCGCGCCGCGCGCGCCTGGCGTTCGCGGAGATCGAGCAGGCGCGCGCCGAAGTGCACGCGTTGAACGGCGGCGAGTCGGGGCGCAGCGTCATCGGCGCACTGCCGCTGGCGCGCAGCTATCTACTGCCGCGCGCGCTGCTGGCGTTCACGCAGGAACATCCGCGGCACGGCGTGGCCATAGTGGAAGGCACGTACGAGCACTTGCTCGCCGGCCTGCGCTCGGGCGAGGCGGACCTGCTGATCGGCGCACTGCGCGATCCTGCGCCCGCCGCGGATGTGATCCAGGAGCACCTGTTCGACGACCCGCTGGCGCTGATCGTGCGCGCGCAGCATCCGCTCGCGCACCGCACGCGGCTGACGGCTGCCGCGCTGCGGCGTTTTCAGTGGATCGCGCCGCGCACCGGCTCACCGCTGCGCGTGCATTTCGATGCACTCATCGCCTCTGCCGAGCTGTCGAGCCCGCCAATCGAATGCGCCTCCCTGGCGGCAGGGCGCGCATTCCTGCTCGAGAGCGACCGCATCATGCTGATGTCCGAGCATCAGATTCACTACGAGCTCGAGGCGGGACTGCTGGTTTCGCTGCCACACCCCGCGGGCAAGGTGGTACGCCCGATCGGACTCACGCTGCGCCACGACTGGCACCCGACCAGTACCCAGCAGCGCCTGCTCGAGATACTCCGGCGCAGCGCGCGTGCAGCGGCCGCCGCGCACGCGGCCCGCCCCGGCAAGAAGCGGCGTCGCCCGTAGCAGGAGTGGGAATGGCTGAAACGCAACCGCCGCGATGATCTTTCGATCATCGCGGCGGCCGGTTCCTACTTTATGAATCGCGGTCGCAGATCGCGGGAGATCTCAGAGGGAGCGTAGGAAGTTGACCATGTTCTGCTTCTGCACCGACGAGAGCGCGTTGAACCGGCTGATCACGGTATTCGCCTCGGATGCGGGATACCTGCCATTCCCGTTGCTTGCATGCGCGGCGATCGCGGACAACAGATTGTTGGTGCGACCGTCATGCAGGAAGAACACGCGCTGGCCCAGACCCCACAGCGGAGCCGTGCGGAACTCGTCTCCCCCCGCAACGCCCTGGCTCACATCGTCCGCCAGGCCCGGCCCCATGTTGTGAACGGCCAGGTCGGAGAACAGCCGCGCCGTCTTGCCACGCAGAGCCGGCACGGTCGCATTGTTCGTCGTGAACTGCTGCGTATGGCAGAACGCGCACCCGATGTTCACGAAGGCATTGTAGCCCTCGGAAATCGAGGCATTGCCTCCGGGCACATTCAGGTTCTGCGAGGGGGCACCGGAGAAGCGCATGAAGAACGCAAACTTTTCGATGGCGCTGATACCCTCGAGCGGCGTGGCAGCATCCGTCAGGGTCACGTCGTTCGGCAGTTGCGCGAACTGGCACGAAGGATCTTCATCGCGCTCCGTCTGGAACATCTCATTGGTGATGCCCATCTCGACGTTGTAGGCCTCGCCGGCGAAAATTATCGCCGTCACGTTCTGTGCCTTCCAGCCAAACCGCGTGACCTGTCCGTCATTGCCGTTGGTGTTGAGACGTCCGCTGATGCCCACCGCCGAATTGCGGCCCGCATTTTGCGTCAGATTGCGCGTGAGATCGGTCGAAGAAATCTGCTCCATCAATCCCATGCCGAACACCGGGGTCGGAATGCGGAAAACGACGTTGTTCTGCGCCACAGCCTGCGCAAAGTTCTCCTGTCGCGCATTGCAGTTGAAGGCGCTTCCCGTGTCGTCGACGCGGCCGCTGATGGTGAACAGCGCGTGCACGCCGCCGTCCGGAGTGCCGTTCGGGTTGCGCTTGAAACGCGCCTCGCGGATTGGTCCGTTCAGCGAAATGAACGATGGCACGGTGTTACGAGCACCGAACGCCGTCGCAACTGCGACCTGCGGATTGACGGTGCCCGAAGTACCGCCGATCGAAGGTTGGAAGTGGCAGCCGCCGCATCCGTCCAGATTGAAACGCGGGCCCAGGCCGTCGGCTATGCCTTCCGCTTCCGCGAAGTCGTCGAGGCCTACGTCAAAGAATTCGAATTCCTCAGCCGTCAAGCCGGGCAGCGGTCCACCCGCTCTTGCAGCACCTCCCTGTACACCAGGGTCCGTTTGCGCGATGGCGGTTGCGCTGCACACAAAGATAGCAAGCGCCGCCATGGGCACCAAAAGCTTCATTTTGATCACATCAGCCCCCTGAAATTTGGAACGTCGCGACCTCCCGCGACCGCCGGAGACTGCGCCCAGGGGCTGGGCGCGAGAATAGATCGTTTGATCTATGTCACATGCGGTCCCGACGTGCGCTGGACCCGCTTTGAACCCGCTCTATTGACAGCTGGCAGTCACTAGGGGATCGTCTGAGTGCCCGAACTAATTTGTTCCCGACAAAAAGCAAGACGTGACCAAAGAGTCGAGCGGTCCCGTAGCGGCTGAGTTTTATAGCGTACGGGGACCTAGACCACGCAAGGAATGCGCGGCCAGGGTGGCCAGGGAGTAGCGCGATGGAAGTTCGCGTAATGGTAGCTAGTGAAGTTCGCCTGTACCGCGAAGGATTACAACGCGTGTTACGAGGCATTGCCGGCATCGTGCTGGTGGGAGTCGCATCGACCGCCGAAGAAGTCTTCGCGCAGGCGATGGGTCTCCTCCCGACGGTGATCCTGCTCGACATCGCCATGGCGCACAGCCTGTCGGTGGCCAGACATCTGTCGAAACGTCCGATCAACGGCGGCGTCGTGATCCTTGGTATTCCCGAAGGCGGTGGAAGCGTCATGAACGCACTGCCCGCCAACATATTGGGATACGTGACACGCGACGGCACGGTCTCGGACCTGCTCGCGGCCATCCGCAGCGCGGGATGCAGCGATCTCTACTGTGCGGATTCGCTGATGCCGGTCGTCGCGTCACGCGTGCGCGGCTCGCAGGTGCGCACCCCACCGGTCCGCATCGAGCAACTCACTGCGCGCGAGATGGAGATCCTCGAACTGCTGCGCGAGGGATTCTCGAACAAGACGATCTCGCGGCACCTGGGCATCGGTTTGTCCACCGTGAAGAACCACGTGCACAGCGTGCTCGCCAAACTCGACGTTCACTGCCGCAGCGAGGCCGTCGCGGCGCTGTACCGGCACGAGGGCAGGCAGCGCGCATCCCCGGTGGCGCACGCGGGCGACGAGCAGTCGATTCTGGCCGGGGCCATCGCCTGAGCCCAGGCCTGGCTAGAAAGGCAGCCGCCAGGCGCAGCAGGGCCGCTTCGGACGAAGGTAGTTAGAACGCGGCGCACACTGCACGGCGGTTCGCGTCCGCGCAGCATCGACTCCTTGAATCACCCGTGACCGAAAGCCTCGGCCACGAGCCACGTGAAGGCGATCGCGAGCACGATGCCTGTCCACAGGCGCGCCGCGCCGGCGAATTGCACGTCGTCCGCCGCGAACGCGCCTTCGCGCGCGCCGTGCACCATCGGACCGACCAGGTTCTGCTTCTTCGCGAACAGGTAGTAGAGGATCGCGAGCAGGTGCAGCGCAACGACCGCGAGCAGCACGTTGAACACGTCTTTGTGCAGCCCGGCCGCGGAGCGCCCGGTGTCGAAGCTCACGAAGATGGACAACGGCCCCGATTCGATGCCGTCGACATCGACCGCGAACAAGCCCAGCGTGACCTGCGCCGCGAGCAACGCGAGCAACGCCACCACACTGAGCGCGCCGAGCGGGTTGTGGCCCGGCGCGGCGGTCCACGCGCCGCGCAGGTACGCGGCGAGCGCGCGCGGCCCTTTCACGAAACGCGCGAAGCGCGCTGTCGAGGCGCCGGCGAAGCCCCAATAGATACGAAAGACGAGCAGCCCGAGCAGCGCATAACCGCCATAGCGATGCCACTCCATGCGCTCGATCTCCGCGGTCCACCATGACAGCGGCAGCAGGACGACGAACAGCCAATGGACGATTCGAGTGGGGACATCCCAGACGCGGATCGAAGTCATTTATTTCGCGTCTCGTCGCGGTATCAATCCTCGGGCCCGCGGAACGTGTCGTGGCAGTTCTTGCACGCGCCGCCGGTGGACTTGAAGGCGTCCTGCAATGCGGCCGGGTCGTGCGTCTGCGCGGCGGCTAACAACTTGGCGGCGGCGTCGGTGAATTTCTTCTGCGCGTCGGTGAATTCCGCCGACTTGCTCCAGATTTCCGGCAACGCGCGCGTCTTGCCCGCCTCGGGACCACTGCCCTTGGGAAACCAGCGCTGCTGATCGACGGAAGCCTCGTTGACCGCGGCTGCCGCCTTCTCGATCGCCACCCAATCCGGTGTCGACGCACGGCTGAGGTCGCGCACGGATTTGAACGAATCGCCGAGATCTTCGTAATGCTCGTGCCGCGCCTTCTGCACATCGGCCGGCGATTTTGCATCCGCGGCGAAAACCACCGCCGTGATGACGGCCGGGGCGAGAACTGCACACAACTTCAAGAAGGGTCTGCCGGGCATGAGGGATTCCTTTGGCAATATGACGCGGGGGACATCTATAAACGATTTGACGCTGTTCTGGCGAGCGGCTACCCGTGCCCAATCGTGTCCTACAAGTCTCATCGTGACCGCGCCGCCGAAAACCAGCACAATCCGGACTCTTCGGACCATGTGCGAGGGGCACGGGTGTATTGGCGGAAAATTCGTTCGCGCGGCGCCGCGTCCATCGCGGCTGCGGCGCTCATGTTGTTTCTGCTTGCGGGCGCACGCGTACCCGCGGCCTCAGGCGATGCCGGGCCCGCGCGATCGCCCATCGAGCAGTACCACTCCGACATTCTTCCCATGCTCGAGAAGCATTGTTTCGAGTGTCACGGCGACGGCTACGACAAGGGAAAGGTGGCCTTCGATGCGCTCGACACCGAGGCCAAGGTCCTGGACCCGCAGCTGTGGCTGCGGGTATTGGGCAACACACGCGCCGGGTTGATGCCTGCCGAGCGCAAACCGCCGCTCGCCCCCGCCGAGCAACAAAAGCTCGAGCAGTGGATCAAGCGCGCCGTGTTCCAACTCGATCCGAACAACCCCGATCCCGGCCGCGTGACGCTGCGCCGGCTGAATCGCGTCGAATATCGCAACACGGTGCGCGACCTGCTCGGCGTCGACTTCAACACCGAGGAAGAATTCCCCCCGGATGACACGGGGTTCGGATTCGACAACATCGGCGACGCGCTCACGATGTCGCCGATGCTCATGGAGAAATATGTCGCGGCCGCGCAGGTCATCGTGACGCAGGCAGTGCCGTTGACGCCCACCGAGCCGGCGCAGAAGAAAGTTCCGGGCGACGCGTTCCACGCCGACCCTTTCCAATCTAACAAGGGCGAGGCCAGGAACAAGGGACTGCGCCTGCCCTATTACGACCCCGCGAACGTCACGACCTCCATCACGGTGCCGGACGCGGGACGCTATCGCGTGGTGCTCGATCTCGATGTCGATGGCGGCTTCGAGTTCGATCCGGCGCGCACGCGCGCCGTGTTCAAGGTCGACGGCACCGACGCGCTGAACCGCGAATTCGGCTGGTACCACGAGCGCGCGTTCACATTCGACACCACGTACCAGTGGACGCCGGGTGAGCACCGCTTTTCACTCGAGGTCACGCCACTGAATTCCGTCGAGCGCAAGAAAGACGCACTGACGATCGTGCTGCGCAACGTGACGGTCATCGGTCCGCTCGAGAAAGTCAAATGGGTGCCGACCAAGAACTATGAGCGCTTCTTCGCCACGCCCATTCCCGACGGACAGGGGTCAGCAGGTCGCGCCGCGAGGCTCGAGTACGCGCGCGCCACGCTGAGCCGGTTCGCAACGAAGGCATATCGCCGTCCGCTCGAAGCCGGCACGGCGCAGCGGCTTGCCACGTTCGCGGAGTCCATCTATCGGCAGCGCGGCAAATCGTTCGAGCAAGGCGTCGCGCACGCCATGGCGGCGGTGCTTGCCTCGCCGCATTTCCTGTTCCGCATCGAGGCGCCCGCTGGCCTGCCCGCGGATGCCCATAGCGCGTACATAGACGAGTACTCGCTGGCCTCGCGGCTTTCCTATTTTTTATGGTCGACGATGCCCGATGACCCGCTCATCGCGCTGGCTGAGCGCGGCGAGCTGCGCAAGAACCTCGCGGCGCAGGTGCAGCGCATGCTGGCCGATCCGCGCGCCGACAACCTCGCGCAGAACTTCACCGGCCAGTGGCTGCAGGTGCGCGACGTGCCCGGCATCGCGATCAACACGCGAGAGATCCTGGTGCGCGACGCGGGTGTGGAGAAGACGCTGCAGGAGCTGCGCGCCGCCTGGCGCCGCGGCGACGAGCACACCGCGAAGGTGCTGGCGACGCAAGTCGACAAGGCCGTCGAGGAACAGGGCAAGGGCATCGCGGAATTCGACGGCGCGCTGCGCGGGTCGATGCGGCGCGAGACCGAGATGTACTTCGCGCACGTCGTTCGCGAGGACCGCCCGATCACCGAATTTCTCGACAGCAACTACACCTTCCTCAACGACAAGCTGGCCAAGCTCTATGGCGTCCCCGATATCACGGGCTCTGAGCTGCGCCTCGTCACCCTGCCGGCGGGCAGTCCACGCGGTGGCGTATTGACCCAGGGTGCGTCGCTCGTCGTGACGTCGAATCCGGATCGCACCTCGCCCGTAAAACGCGGCCTGTTCGTGTTGTCGAATTTTTTGGGTACGCCCCCGCCTCCACCGCCGCCCAACATTCCGGCGCTCGAGGCCAGCGAGAACACACACGACGGGCACGAGCCGACGCTGCGCGAATCGCTGCTCAAACATCGTGAGAACCCGAGCTGCGCGTCGTGCCACAACCGCATGGACCCGATCGGGCTCGCATTCGAGAACTTCAACGCACTCGGCATGTGGCGCGATACCGAACGCCGTCAGCCGATCCTCGCGCCCGGTGAATTGATCACCGGTGAAAAATTCGACGGCGTGGCGGAGCTCAAGCGCATCCTGGTCCACCAACATCGCGATGACTTCTATCGCACACTGACCGACAAGCTGCTGACGTACGCCATGGGCCGCGGCACCGAGTACTACGACGTGGACACCATCGACGGCATCGTCGGGCGCCTGAAGGCCAATGACGGCCGGTTTTCGGTCATGCTGATGGGTATCGTAGAATCGGCGCCGTTCCAGAAGATGCGCACGCACGCAACGGTCACGGTGGCGAAGCAGCTGGACTCCGATCAGGCGCAATTGCCCAACCAGGTACGCTCACAGCAGGTAGCCCAATGAGCAAAAATCCGATTGTCCTGGCCGCGGAACGGCACACCAGCCTGTCGCGGCGCCAGTTTTTCCGGGGCGCCGCGGGCGCCTGCATCGCGTTGCCCGCGTTCGCATCCGTCGCGCGCGCCGCGCAGCGCATCGCACCGAAGCGCATGGCGTTCCTGTACGTGCCGAACGGCACCATTCCCTCGGCCTGGTGGCCGGAGATACCGGCCGACGGCTCGTTCAGTCTCTCGCCGACACTGCTGCCGCTCGCCAAAGTGCGGCGCTCGGTGCAGGTGGTGTCCGGGCTCGAAGACGTGTGCGCGGATCCGGGCGCCGACGGCGCCGGCGATCACGCGCGCGCCAGTGGCACGTTCCTCACGGGTGTGCGCATCAAGAAAACCGCGGGGTCGGACATCCACGCCGGCATCTCGATCGACCAGGCCGTCGCGAACGAGATCGGCCACCTCACGCGCTTCTCATCGCTCGAGCTCACCTGCGAAAACATCCGCAAGGCCGGCGACTGCGATTCGGGCTATGCCTGCGCGTACGCGTACAACCTCTCGTGGCGTTCGTCCAACCAGCCGTTGTCGCCCGAGCCGAATCCGCGTTTCGTGTTCGAAAGATTGTTTGGTGCCGGTGCGCCGCGCGAGCGCGTCGCGAACCTGCGGCGGCGCCAGCAGGAGCAACATTCCATCCTCGACTACGTGCTCGAGGACGCACGGGGACTCGACCACCGGCTCGACGGCCGCGACCGCCAGAAGCTGGATCAATACCTCACGAGCATTCGCGACATCGAGCGTCGCATCGACAACGCCGAGCGATTGCCGGTGCGCAACCCGGCAGTCGACGCGCCGGCCGGCGTGCCCGAGAGCTACGCCGAGCACATCGCGCTGATGTGCGACATGCTGCTGCTGGCGTTCCAGACGGACTCGACGCGCATCGCGACGGTCACATTCGCGCCCGAGGGCAGCAACCGCAGCTTCGCGGACATCGGCATCGCCGAAGGTCACCACAATCTGACGCATCACAAGAACGATGCGCAGATCATCGACAAGGTGAAGGAGATCGATCGCTGGTACGTGGAGCGGCTGGGCACCTTCCTCGAAAAGATGCAGAACACCGAAGACGTGGATGGGCAGTCGCTGCTCCACAACTCCATGGTGTTGTACGGGTCGGGTAATGCCGACGGCAACCGGCACACGCACGTGAACCTGCCGATCGTGCTCGCGGGCGCGGGCGGTGGCGCGTTCAAGCCCGGGCGCTTCGTGAGTGCGGGCGGAAAGCCCATCTCCAATCTGTATCTCAGCATGGCCTCCGCCATGGGCGCGCGTGGCGTCGAGAAGCACGGCGATTCGACCGGACCACTCGATGCCGTGTCCTAGCGCGGAGTCGTGAAGGCACCGGCGTTCAACGAATTTCTGCTGCGCATGCCGCAATAAGCGTTCTCCTACGCGCCCGGAACACTCCGAATGAGGGGCTGTCGAACCGTGCACACTCAAGAAAAGGAGATTCGCCATGTCCTACATCGAGGGCTATGTTGCCGCAGTACCGCGCGCCAACAAAGATGCGTACAAGAAACACGCCACGAATTCACTGACCTATTTCAAGAAGCTCGGCGCCACGCGTCTGGTCGAGACCTGGAGCGATGACGTGCCGGAAGGCAAGGTCACGGACTTCAAACGCTCCGTCAAAGCGAAGCCCGACGAAGATGTCATTTTTTCCTGGGTCGAGTACCCGAACAAGGCGACGCGCGACAAGGCGCTCGAGAAGATGATGAACGACCCACAGATGAAGGAAATGGGCAAGGACATGCCCTTCGACGGACAACGCATGATCTGGGGCGGCTTCATGGCCATCAACGACAGCGGCGTCGCCGGCAAGCCCGGCTACATCGACGGTTGCGTGACGCCGGTGCCGGCTAACAACAAGGACGCGTACGTCGAGCACGCCGACAAACACGCCGCAATCCTCAAGGAATATGGCGCGACCCGAACCGTCGACGCGTGGGGCGACGATGTGCCGGACGGCAAAGTCACGGACTACAAGGCTGCCGTGCAGGCGCAGCCGGGCGAGAAAGTGATCTTCTCCTGGGTCGAGTGGCCGTCCAAGCAGGCGCGCGACGCCGGCTGGGACAAGGCGATGGAAGATCCGCGCATGAAGGACATGCAGGTGCCGTTCGATGGCAAACGCATGATCTACGGCGGCTTCGCGCCCATCCTCGACGTTTGAACCCGATGCAGGCGCCGGATCGTATGTGCGACTCGAAGCGTCAATGCTTCGCGCGCAAGGTCCGGCGCGACTGCATCACCAGATACGCCCCGAGCATTCCGCCCAAATGCGCGAAGTGCGCCACGCCCTGCATCGTGCCGAACACGCCGCTCAGCAGCTCGATGGCGCCGTAGATCAGCACTAACAACCAGGCGGGTATCGGAATCGGCAGCAGGATGAACACCATCTTCCGATGCGGGTACAGCATGGCGAACGCGAGCAGCACGCCGAACACTCCGCCCGACGCACCCACCGTGGGGCCCGCTCCGCCCGCTGCGCCCGACACCACGAGCAATTGCGCCAACGACCCGGTGAGCACGGCCGCGAAGTACAACTCCGCGAAGCGGCGTGAGCCGAGCGCGTGTTCCACGTCGCGCCCGAACATGTAGAGCGCGAACATGTTGAAAAATATGTGCGCGAGACTGGTCGGATCGTGCAGGAACGCCGACGTCACGAGCTGCCACGGCTCGAAGCCGGGGCGCACGCCCATCTCCGGGTAGTAATGGTGCCCGAGCGGCCATAACGCCAAATGCTCGAACATCGCTACGCCGAACAGCGCCTGCAGGCCGAACACTGCGACGTTGGCGAAAATGAGAGCGCGCGTAACGGGAGGCATGGTCTCTCATTGAGACCGGGGTTCTGCGAGCGAGTTCGTGTGGGAATACAGCACCGCTCGATTGCGCCTACATCCGCTGTGCGGCCCGCTTCCTTCGGCGCCCCTTTTTTTCATGCGTCGAATGCCGCGGGGCGCGCCCTCTTACTTGTGACGCGCGCCGAACCCCGGCAGGTGCGCCGACATCGGCATCTCGGACGCCGCTTCCTGCTCCATGCGCTCGTCGAGCTCGAATTGCAGGTGCACTTCGAGCGTCGACATCTGCTCGCGCAGCCGGTTGAACAGCTCGAGCTTCTCCAGCAGCGACAGGCGGCGAACGTGCTGTGAGATGAACTCGATGGCTCCGGCGATCGCGCTGATCTCGAGGAAGCCGAACGAATCCGCGGTGCCGGAAATGTGGTGCGCGACGCGCTCGATCTGTTGGACTCCTGCGGGGTCGAGATCGACGGCCTTGCGAGGCAGACATGCCCTCATCTGCACTACGTCCTGTTGCGATCGCTCGAGGAAGCGCAGTTCCAATTGCCGCGTCGGCAGCTGTGAGGTCGTGGTATTGCCCGTCTCGTTCATGCGCTCACCTGTGTCCGCCAGTACTACCGGTGTCATCTCTGAAAAAATCCGCACCCGTTTCGATATTCATCGCGCTGCAGTCTGACATGGCTAATGCACCCGCAACGCCAACGGTAGCGCTCCCGCAGCCATTTCCTGCGGCTTTTGCGGTTTGGTTCTCGTTTGAAACCCCTTACAATTTATTGTTAGACGCGCGGGAATTTGCATGGCGAACCGTTGGCCATGTCCTCCCCAAGGGGTTCCCTGTACCACCGGTTACCTTGCCGTTTCCGACACGACATATCGCCTGGCGAGCCGCTCGTACAGTGCGGTGCGGGCGCGCTTGCTGTGCGAGGTGGTGCGCGTCGTAGAGTCGCGCGGTGCCGCGCCACTCCGAGATCATTTTCGTCGAATGCCAGCGATGCCGGCACAAGGCGCAGCGCGCCGTGCCCGAGCTGCCGCTGCCCGCGGGCGCGCGCTTCCGCTGCTCGCGATGTCAGAACGGTGAGCAGGAGACGATCAAGGTATGGCACACGGGCGGCTCGTCGGCCGCGCGCATCATTTCGTTTCCGAAGGGGAAGCCGCGTCGCTGAGGCGCGCGCCTGCCTAGCGGACGAGTTCGTAGATTGCGGCGCGCAACTCCCGCAATCGTGGCGGCTTCGCGAGCACGCGATCGACATGCGAAGGGATGTCGTTGTCGTCGATCATGCGCGTACCCCATCCGGTCAGCATGATCACGGGCGTGGCCGGCGCGAGTTGTTTGACGCCGGCCGCGACTCGACGACCGTCGAAGTTGGGCATGCCGAGATCGCTGATGACGAGCGCGAACGCATTGTCCGTCCCATTGGCCGCCGCAAACTCATCGAGCGCCGCCTGCCCGCCGCTCGCGGCGACGGTCACGTGGCCGTCTCCACCGAGGGCATCCTCCAGCGCCTTGATGATGATCGGGTCGTCGTCGACGATCAGGACGCGCAGGCGCCGCAGAACGAACTGTGGCTGCGGCATGTGCGCCGTATTCAGCGACGACTGCAGATACGCGGGGAAGGTGATCTGCATCGTTGTCCCAGCGCCCACCGAGCTCTCGATGGCGAACTCCGCGCTATGGCGCTGAATCATGCCGTACACCATGGCGAGGCCGAGCCCGGTGCCGCGCTCGCCTTTGGTCGTGAAGAAAGGCTCGAGGCAACGCCGCCGTGTTTCCTCATCCATGCCGACTCCCGTGTCGGACACTTCGACGCTGACGAGCTCGGGATCGCTGGTCCGATTGCGCACCAGCGTTCGCACCGTGAGCACCCCGCCATCCGGCATGGCATCCACGGCGTTGAAGATGAGGTTCGTGAGCGCGTCCCGGATTTCGTCCTCGGCACCCCGAATCACGGGTAGATCCGCAGCGAAATCCCGGCGCAGCTCGATCGAGATGCCACGCTCCTGGGGCAGCGCGCTCCACTTCGCATGCGTGAGCTCGAGCACCTGCTCGATGAGCCCGTTGAGCCGCACCTCCGTCAGCGTCATCTGGGGCTCGCGCGGCCGGTAGAACTCGCGCATGCGCGCGACAGTTGCCGCGACACCGTCGATCGCGCGCTGAATGACTTCCAATGAGCTGCGCGCCCGCGGACTCAGATTGGGTTCGCGCTCGAGCAGCGACTCGGTGTAGATGGACACCGGGGAGATCGCGTTGTTGATGTCGTGCGCGATGCCGCTCGCCATTTGACCGAGCGCGCGCAGGCGCTCCTGTTGCATCGCCGAGGTCTGCGATTGCCTCAGCTCATCGTAGGCCTGGCGCAGCGCGCCGTGCAGGCGCGACTGGTGCGAGGCCAGCGCGACATGACTGCTCAGCTGCTGCAGGAATTCGCAATCGCCACTGCTGAACGCGTGCGCAGCGCGCCGGGCCGCCACGAAGACCCCGAATACACTGGCCTCCACGGCGAGCGGCGCAATGACGAGCGAGCACAACGGCACCTTCGCGAGGCGCTGCGGAAATGGAAATGGGACTGCTCGGACATCGGACTCGTATACGAGCTGACCGCGGATGCAGCGCGTGAGACCGTTTGGGTCGATTGGGACCACGATGCCCTCCGTCAGCGCGAGCTGCTCGGCCAGCGCGCGACTGCCGATGCCGACAGTACTCACGGTGAGGGTCGCGCTGCCCGCGTCGAACAGGAGCACGCAGCCGAAATCGATCGGCAAATCCTCCTCGACGTTGCTCAGGACGACCTGAAAGATGCTGTTCAGATCGTGCCGATCGCCAATGGCCGCGGTGATGTGCTGCAGCAGGCTCAGACGCCCCATGTGCGCGCGCAGTCGCCCCTCTGAGAGCTGGATCTGCGTGAGCATGTGGTTGAACGCATCCGTGAGCTGATTGAGCTCGAGCAGTTCCGCCGGCTGCGCGCGCACGCCGTAGTCGTGCTGGTCGGATACCGCGCGCGCGATCTGCGCGAGCCCGAGGATCGGCCGCGATATCTGGCGCTGCTGCAGCCGCGCGATCAGCACCGCGAGCAATGCGCCGAGCGCGAGCACGCCGGCAGCGATGAGACCGTAGGTCGCCAGGCGGGCGTCGATGGCCTCGAGATCGGACTGAACCATGAGCGTGCCCAGCGTCTCGCCTTCGAGCGTGACGGGATTGAGCATCACTACGTGGCCATCCGCGAATCGCACGCTTCCCGACTGCGCGACATCGATGAGCGTTTTGGCGGCGACCTTTTCGGGGTACGTCGCGAAGATGTGCCCGGATCGGTCGTAGAGCGCAGCCGCAACGACGTGCCGGTCGGCTCCGAACGCGGCGAGTACCCCGCGCGCGTCGTCCGCGTTGTCGAATGCCAGCGCCGCGGTGCTGTTGAGCGCGATCGCCTTGCTCAGGATATCGAGCTGCCGGACGAGGTTCTGCTTGAAGGTCACGACGTCAAACAGCACGAACATCGCGCTCGTGAACAGGATGACGATGCCGCTCGTGAGCAGCAGCATCTTCATCAGACGCCGCTGGATCGGAGTGCCGGCGACGCTCACATCCCGTCCCGTGCGGCGCTGCCGACGATCTCCGCCGAGCGCAACAGGTTTGAGCTGATGGTGAGCTGCGCCGCGCGCGCCGAGTCCACGTCGATGCGCATGCGGATGCGGCCGTTCTGCATGACGAGACGGATCATCACGCGGCCCGGCGCGACGCCGTCGACGTCGCTCACCGTGAGCGTGCTGCGCTTCTCGAGTATCCCCAGGATCTCGCCGAGCTTCTCGCGCTCGGAATGGTGGATGAACAGGATCTGGCATTGCGCCGCTTCCGCCGCGTTGCGCACGCGCCGCACGACCAGCGGATGGCCACGCACCGACTCGCCGCGCACGGCTTCATCGAGATCCGCGCCGAAGGGATCGAAGCCGAACACGCCGACCACGAAAGGCGACTGGGGTTTGGCGAATGCGGTTTCCGGCCACTCGACGAAGCGCGAGAAGTTGTACAGGAACACCGCCTTCACCTGGTATTCCGTCGGCGCTGCGGCCCGAGTGGGCGCGACGAGCAGCAGCGCGAACAGCGCGACGACCAGCAGATTACGCCCCACGAGCGCCCGCTACGTAAATGGCAATGGCCGCGCAGACGAGTTGTCGCTTCATTGGCCGACCATCCCCGCAGGTCCGTGAAATTTCGTTGATCGGCTCGAAAACTACTGCACCGATTTTATACGCATTCGCCGCAGCGGCGCTGGTTAGGGGTATGCCTGAGAAATCTTCGTGAAATTTCTCGAGTCGAGCGGTGACAGAACGGCGACGACCCTGGCGGTCCGAACACGGGAGGTCTATGGTCGCCCTGTGTTCCACCGCCGTTTCAAGCCGCTGATTTGCATTCTGGCTGCCGCGCAGCTCCTGCTCGCGATGCCGATATCGGCCGCCCCGATTGCGAGTGCGGCGCTCCCGGCACCCCATTGCGCGGACATGCCGGCGCCCGACGACCGTGCTCGCGACAACACCGGGCCGGGCGAGCACGAAGCACCGTGTGACTGCTGCCCGGACGACATCACCACCATGGCCGGATGCGCCAGCGTCTGTGCCGCGATGCCGGCGGCGACGTCCACATTGCAAATGCCCGTCGCGCGTGCCGTGACGATTCACGCCGTGAGCCTGGCTTTTCTCCCCATCTCCGCCGCGGCCGATCCGCCGCTCGATCCTCCGCCCATAGCCTGATCGATGCGTCGATCGGCTTGGCGTGCCGCTCGCGCGGCACGCCTTCTCATCCTGTTCGCGGAGAGCTCGACATGAACCTGGTCATATTGATCGGCGGCGCGGCGCTGTTCGCCGCGGCGCCGCTCGCGCTCGCGAAGCCCATCGCGTTCGCGCACGGCACCACCATCATGGCGGAGCACGGCGCGGGCACCATGAACGAAGCGCAGATGTTCTACGCGCCGAAATACTTCTGGTCGCTCGGCGCGGGGTACCTTGCGCTGGACGGCTCGCCTGAGAGCGATCCCGATGGCCGCCGGCGCGAGATCGCCTATCTACGCGCCAACTACCTCGTGAAGCGCTGGAATCTCGAGAATGCGCAGGCCAACGTGTTCGCGTGGGGCGGCGCGGGATCCGCGTACGTGAGCGAGACGAATGCGCACGCCGTCGCATGGAACACCGGCGCGCAGGTCGACTACGAGACGCGGCGCGTCTATGCGTCGCTCAAAACCGACTTGCACGTATCCCACGCCTTCACGCATCGCATCGAAACGCTGCAGCTCGGCATCGCGCCGTACGAGCACGACTACGATTCGCTCGCGACCTGGTTCGTCGTGCAGGGCCGGCGCATCGGCGGCGGCATCCAGGACGGGACCGAGTGGTCACTGCTGATGCGGCTATTCAAGCGCGGCGCCTGGCTGGAAGCCGGCGCCACGCAGGATGGCAAGCTGCAGGCCATGGCCATGGTCAACTTTTGAAATGGAGCATCGAATGAAAAGCATTTTGTCAGCCGTATGCGCGGTTGCGCTCACGGGCGCGGCCCAGGCCGGCACCATAGAGATGAAAGTGTACGGACTCGTGTGTGGATTCTGCGCACAGGGCATCGAAAAGACCCTGCGTAAAAATCCCGCGACCGCCGACGTGGTGGTGAGCCTCGAGAACAAGCTCGTGGCCATCGGCACGAAGGATGACCAGGACATCAGCGACGCCGAGCTCACGCGCGCGCTGACGGACGCGGGATACGACGTCAAGGGCATCGTGCGCACGCAGCGCTCGATGGCGGAGATCCGCGTGTCGTTGAAGAAGCATTGATGGACGCGCATCAGAAAGCGGCTGGCGCGGTGTTTGGAACTTTATTGACGAGCATGGCGACGCTCGTTTGCTGTGTGTTGCCGGCCATACTGGTCTCGATTGGCGCGGGCGCGACACTGGTGGGCCTCGTGTCCGCCTTCCCGCAGCTCGTGTGGTTGTCGGAGCACAAGAGCTACGTGTTCGTCGCCGCATCCATGTTTCTCGTGGCCAGCGGAGCGATGCTCTGGCACGCGCGGCGGCTGCCCTGTCCGATCGATCCGGTCGCGGCGCGCAACTGCACGAAGTTGCGGCGGCTGAGCACGGCGCTGTATTTCATGGCGCTGGCGACGTGCGCCGTGGGAGCACTGTTCGCATTCGTGCTCTAGGCAGGGGCTACAGGCAGTGGACGGTGCCGGCACCGTCAGGGACGCTTGGCGTACTGCGCGTCGAACAATGCTTCGAGGCCCGCGTGCGTGCCGCGCATCGGGTCGACGACGCGCCTGGCCCAGTCGAAATACTCACGCTTGCGTTCGAGCGACCAGCCGGCCGGCGGAGCGCCGTCGAGATCGTTCACATTGGCGATCTTGTCGGCGAGCTTCACCAGCTTCGCCTTGTAGCTGATCTTCCCGGCATGATCGATCTGCGCCTGCTTGCGTTCGAGCTTCGACAGCCGCTTGTCGTCCGAGCACTCGCCGACGATGTCTGCGATCTCGTAGCCGAACACGACCTCGATCTCGTCGCGCGTGGTGTTCGTGTCCTCGATGGTGTCGTGCAGCAGCGCGGCCGCGAGCACCACCGGGTCTTCGACTCCCGCCTGCACGAGGATGTGCGCGAGCTGGATCGGATGGTTGATGTAGGGCGAGGCTTCCTCATCCTTGCGCCGCCCATTGCGATGTTTCTCCGCGGCAAACGCGGCAGCGCGCAGGACCAATTCCATGTGGGTGGACATGGATCGAACAGTACCCGCAACCGCTTGCGGGCGCCACCCCGGGGAATTTCTCCCATTCCGGAATTTTCGTAGTTAGGCAACCGCTGACAGCCGCACGCGCCCATGTCTAGCATCGCGTGATCAGGAGGATACACATGACACTCGAACAGATTGCCGCGGGCGCGCCCGCGATGGATGTTCTGCGTATCGGCGGTGACGAGATTCTCGCGCGGCAGATCCAGGCGCGACTTGCCGAACTGGGGCTGCTCGACCCGCCTGTCGACGGAAAATTCGGGCCCGTCTCGCGCTGGGCGCTGGGCGAGTTCCTGACGCGCGCCAAGCTGCCCGACGCGACACTCGACGCCGCCGGGGCACGTGCCCTGCTCGATCCTGCAAGCATGCGGCTGTTTCCGCTCAAGACGCCGAACACGCTCGCGGGCCGGCTGGTGAAGGCCATGCAGTCGAAGCGCCTCTGGATCAGTCGTCACCCGGACTGCGTGAACATCGTCTATGTCGAAGGCATGGACGGCGACGGCAAGCGCAATGCGGATGCAGCGAACGAGTTCAACGATCTGCGCATGGTGCTGCGCGTGACGCGCGCCGGCAGCCCGCAGATCGTGGACCAGTGGGAATCGACCACCGAGCCCGGCAAGTTCTTCACGATCGGACCCGAAACGCATCCGCTGGGCGCGGCGCGCATAGCGTTCGGGCAGTACAAATCGTGGTCGGTGGGCACGCACAAGGCGGGCAAGCCGAGCGCGCACGAAGCGCTGGTTCAAACCGACGACATCGAGATCTTTCGCGATCGCAATCGCGATTTTCAACGGCCGGGCGATCAGAAGTTCACGGGCATGTTCGCGATCAACCAGCACTGGGGGTTCGATCTGCCGAAGACGGACATCCGCAATGCCAGCGCGGGTTGTTTGGTCGGTCGCACGAAGGCCGGGCATCGCGCGTTCATGGCGCTGTGCAAAACGGATCCGCGGTTCGTGACTAACAACAGCTATCGATTCATGACGGCGGTGCTGCCAGCCGAAGACGTCTGAGACGGTGGTACCGGAAGGGTTTCCCGGGGCTGCGAATTGCGTACACTGGCGCGCATCCCGGAGGTACTCATGAGTTCGAACGCCGCGCGCCACATTGTCTTCCCGTCCTTCCTGTTGGCGGCGTTTCTGACTGCGATCTGCGCGCACTCCGCGCAGCCGGCGGCCGCCGCTCCGACCGAACCTCGAGCCCTCGCCGACAGCATCGCGCCGCAGGTCGCCGAGATCCGCGGCCTGCCCTTCAAGCAACCCGTCAACGTCGAGATTCAATCGACGGCGGATTTCGATTCGTACGTCCATCGTCGCATCGACGAGGCGGTCGCCCCGTCGGTCAAGCAGCACTACGGCAAGATCGTCCGCACGCTCGGGTTGTATCGCGGCCCGGCGATCGAAGACTTCTCCGCGATGATGTCGACCGTGATGTCCTCGCAGGTCGCCGCCTACTACGATCCGGACCGGCAGAGTTTCTTCGTGGTGAAGAGCGGCATGCCGGACATGATGATGGGGGTGCTGTACTCCCACGAGCTCTATCACGCGCTGCAAGATCAGCATTTCGGGCTCGCGCAATACATGGAAATGGGAACCGCACACGACTCGCGGGCACACAGCGCCGACGCCATGCTGGCGCGGCAGGCCGTCGTCGAAGGCGAAGCCACCTACATGATGACGCTCTGGCTGATGCAGAAAATGGCGGGCAAGATCCCGCCGCGCGATGCACTCGCACCGATGATCTCGATGCAGGCGAACCTGAGCATGGATCAGCTCCGCGCCGCGCTCGCGAAGCCGGAAGTGTCGGAGGCGGTCGGCGCCGACATGCGCGACGCCATCGCATCCTCCGATGACATTCCGCCCTTCATCATGGAATCGATGCTGGGCGTCTACTTCAAGGGCCTGGCCTTCGTGTTCGCCGTGCAGGAGCAAGGTTGGTCCGCGGTGGAAAAGCTCTACTCGGAGTATCCGCCGCAGTCGACCGAACACATCCTCCATCCCGAGAAGTGGCTGGCGCGCGAAGCACCGGCATCGTTCGAATGGCCGGACTTCGACAAGGTCAAGGTGCTGCGCGGGTGGCAATTGCTCGAGAGCGACGTGCTCGGCGAATTCCAGTGGCGCATCGTCTTCAAGGAGCACGGCCTCGCGGCGGAAGCCGAACCCGTGGCGGCCGGCTGGGACGGCGATCGTTATGCCGTGTTCAAGAACAAGGATTCCGACTCGACCCTGCTGCTGATGCGCACTTCCTGGGACAGCGAAGCGGACGCACGAGAATTTCTCGAGGCCTATCGGCGCCTGCTCGCCGTCAAGTATGCCGATGCGGCGGTCGCGACCCGCGTGGAACAGAAGGGCAACGACGTTTTCATCGTCGAAGGCGCGGATGAAGCGAACATCGACTCGCTGCTGAAGCTGGTCAGACAGACCAAGGCGCGCCGCGCGCTCTAGGCCGCCGCGCAGCGCCGCGGCCATCGCGATACCCCAAAAGAGATAGACCGCGGCCCTCACCCTGACGCCCCCGCTCCCACCCGCCTGACCAATATCGGCGGAGTGGTTCACCGTAGAAGATGTGCCCCATCGCCGGCATTCAGAACCGGCACTCCTAATTCGAAGGAAGGGCTCATCGTGAATCGTATTCTCAGACTCGCCGCTCTCGCTCCCCTCGCGGCTTTCGTTCTCGCCGCATGCGCCCGCAACGAAGCCGCCGAGGCGCCGCCCGCTCCGCCCTCTGTCGCGGTGGCGAAAGTCGTCGCGAAATCCATCACCGAATTCGACCAGTTCACCGGTCGCTTCGAGGCGGTTGAAAGAGTCGAAGTGCGCCCACGTGTCTCGGGCTACGTCACCGCCACGCATTTCGAGCAGGGTCACGAGATCAAGAAAGGCGACGTGCTCTATGTCATCGACGCGCGTCCCTACCGGGCCACGCTGAAGCGCGCGCAGGCGGAAGTCGCGCGTGCCCGGACGCAGCTCGCGCTGGCGCAATCCGAGCGAGAGCGCGCCCACAAGCTCATCGAGAAGCGCGCGATCTCGCAGGAAGAGTTCGACTCCCGCACCTCTGGCAGCGAGCAGGCCTCGGCCAATCTCGCGGCGGCCGAAGCCGCGGTGGAGTCCGCCGCGCTCGACCTGTCGTTCACGCAAGTGCGCGCGCCGATCGCGGGCCGCATCGGACGCGCCGAAGTCACCGCCGGCAATCTCGTCACCGCGGGTCAGACGCTGCTGACCACCCTCGTCTCGCTCGATCCTATCTACGTCTCGTTCGACGGCGACGAACAGGTGTACTTGAAGTACGTCGGCCTCGGCGTGCGCGGCGAAACCAAGGCCACGCGCAATGTGCACAACCCGGTGTGGGTCGGTCTCGCCGATGAGCAAGGCCATCCGCACGAAGGCGCGCTCGTGTTCCTCGACAACGAGCTCGACGCCGCGACCGGCACGATTCACGCGCGCGGGTTGCTCCAGAACCACGAGCGTCGTTTCACCCCCGGCATGTTCGCGCGCGTGAAGCTCGTCGGCAGCGCGCCCTACGATGCGCTGTTGATCAACGACAGTGCCGTCGGCACGGACCAGAGCGTCAAGTACGTGCTCAAGGTCGGCGCGCAGAACAAGGTGGAATACACGCCGGTGAAGCTCGGCCCGCTCGTCGACGGCCTGCGCGTCGTGCGCGCGGGCCTCGAGGCCGGCGACGTGATCCTCGTAAATGGACTGCAGCAGGTACGTCCCGGCATGCCGGTGACGCCGCAACTGGTGGCCATGGGCGAGCAGCCCCACGGCCGCAGCACGCTCGTGGCGCAAGGGCGCTGACGGACTGCCGGGGACTGTCGCCTATGAAATTCTCCAACTACTTCATCGACCGGCCGGTGTTTGCGTCCGTGCTCTCCGCGTTCATCCTGATCGGCGGCGTCATCGCGTTGTCCAGGCTACCGGTGAGCGAGTACCCGGAAGTGGTGCCGCCCTCGGTCGTGGTGCATGCCGCCTATCCCGGCGCCAACCCCAAGGTCATCTCCGAAACGGTGGCCGCGCCGCTCGAGCAGGAAATCGTCGGCGTCGAGAACATGCTCTACATGTCCTCGCAGGCGACGATGGATGGGTCTCTGGCACTGACCGTGACGTTTCGCATAGGCACGGACATCGACCGCGCGCAGGTGCAGGTGCAGAACCGCGTCGCGCAGGCGCTGCCGCGTCTGCCCGAAGAGGTGCGCGCGCTCGGCGTCTCGACGATCAAGAGTACGCCGGCATTTCTCATGGTCGTGCACCTGACGTCGCCCGACGGACGCTACGACAGTCTCTATCTACGCAACTACGCCACGCTCAACATCCGCGACACGCTGGCGCGCCTGCCGGGCATGGGTGACGTGCGCGTGTTCGGCGCGGGCGACTACTCCATGCGCGTGTGGCTCGATCCGCAGAAGCTCGCCGCGCGCAATCTCACCTCCAGCGATGTCGTCGCCGCCATCCGCGAGCAGAACGTTCAGGTGGCCGCCGGCCAGATCGGCGCGCCGCCCGCGGTCGGCGCGCAGTTTCAGGTCGCGCTGAACGCCAAGGGCCGACTCGAGAACGAAGAGGAATTCGGCGACGTCGTCATCAAGACCGGCGCCGCGGGGGAGACCGTGCGCCTGAAGGACGTCGCGCGCCTCGAGCTCGGCGCCGCCACGTATGCGATGCAGTCGCTGCTGGCCAACGAGAATGCCGTCGCGATCCCCGCCTACCAGGCACCTGGCTCCAACGCGCTCGAGCTGTCGACGCAGGTGCGCGCGAAGATGGACGAGCTCAAGAAGACTTTTCCAGCCGGCATGGACTACGACATCATCTACGACCCGACGCAGTTCGTGCGCCAGTCCATCGATGCCGTCATCGAGACCTTGTTGGAGGCCATCGCGCTGGTCGTGCTGGTGGTCATCCTGTTCCTGCAGACCTGGCGCGCCTCGGTGATCCCGCTGGTGGCGGTGCCGGTGTCGATCATCGGCACGTTCGCGGTGTTGTACGCGTTCGGCTTCTCGATCAACACGCTGTCGCTGTTCGGGCTGGTGCTCGCCATCGGCATCGTGGTCGACGACTCCATCGTGGTCGTCGAGAACGTCGAGCGGCACATTGCCGCGGGCCGCAGTCCACGCGATGCCACCAAGCTTGCGATGAGCGAGGTCAGCCGCCCCATCATCGCGATCACGCTGGTGCTGTGCGCGGTGTTCGTACCGGTCGCGTTCGTCGAAGGACTCACGGGGCAGTTCTATCGCCAGTTCGCGCTGACCATCGCCATCTCCACGGTGATCTCGGCATTCAACTCGCTGACGCTGTCGCCGGCGCTGGCCGCGGTGCTGCTCAAGCCGCACGACGCCGAGCCCGACGCGCTGACGCGCGGCATGGACAAGTTGTTTGGGCGATTCTTCCAGCGCTTCAACCGGGGCTTCGCGGCCGCGGGTGATGGCTACTCGAAAGCGGTCACCCGCACCGTGCGTCGCGCGCCCATCGCGATCGCCGTCTATGCGGGCCTGATCGCACTCACGGCCTATGGCTTGTTCTCTCTGCCTGGCGGCTTCATTCCGCAACAGGACAAGAATTATCTCGTGGGCATCGTGCAGCTGCCGCCCGCGGCCTCGATCGATCGCACCGACGCCGTCGTGCGACGCATCGGCGAGATCGCGAAGCAACAGCCTGGAGTGCTCTCCTCGGTACAGTTCGCCGGTGTTTCCGCGAATGGCTTCGCGGCCAGCTCGAGCGCGGCCATCGTATTCCTGCCGCTCAAGGACTTTCACGAGCGCACGACCCAGGACCTGTCGGCCGGCGCTATTGCCGGGGCGCTCAATGCAAAATTCTCGAGCATCCAGGATGCGTACATCGCGGTGTTTCCGCCGCCACCGGTGATCGGCCTCGGAATGCTGGGCGGCTTCAAGCTCAACGTGGAGGACCGCCAGAACCGCGGCGCCGCAGCTCTGTACGCAGCCGTGCAGGACACGCTCGGAAAGGCGCATCAGGACCCGCGTCTCGCGGGTGTGTTCTCCAGTTACCAGATCAACGTGCCGCAGCTCGACGTGAACGTCGACCGCCTCAAGGCCAAACAACAAGGCGTGAAGGTATCCGACGTCTTCCAGACGCTGCAGGTGAACCTGGGGTCCCTGTACGTCAATGACTTCAACCTGTTTGGGCGTACTTACCGCGTGGTAGCGCAGGCGGATGCGCCGTTCCGTTCGCAGGTGGACGACATCCTGCCACTCAAGACGCGCAACGCCGCCGGAGAGATGGTCCCACTCGGCTCGATGATCTCGGTGCAGGAGTCGTTCGGCCCGGACATCGTCGAGCGCTTCAACGGCTATCCGTCGGCGGACATCAACGGCGGGCCCGCGCCCGGGCACAGCTCGGGTGAGGCCCAAACTGCGATCAAGGAAATCCTCGACCAGAATCTGCCGAATGGCATGAGCTTCGAGTGGACCGACCTCGCGTACCAGCAGATCGATGCCGGCAACGCGGCCCTGTGGGTGTTTCCGCTGTGCGTGATCTTCGTGTTCCTGGTGCTGGCGGCGCAGTACGAGAGCTTCTCGCTGCCGCTCGCGATCATACTCATCGTGCCGCTGTCGGTGCTGGCCGGCAGCACGGGCATCTATCTACAAGGCGGCGACAACAACATCTTCACGCAGATCGGCTTCCTCGTGCTGGTGGCCCTCGCCTGCAAGAACGCCATCCTGATCGTGGAATTCGCGAAACACCTGGAGGAACAGGGTCGCGACAAGTGGCAGGCGGTGCTCGAAGCCGCGCGCCTGCGCCTGCGTCCCATCGTGATGACGTCCATCGCGTTCATCATGGGTGTGATGCCTTTGGTGATCGCGTCGGGCGCCGGCGCCGAAGTGCGCCGCGCGATGGGCGCGACGGTGTTCGCAGGAATGATCGGCGTGACCGCGTTCGGTCTGCTGCTCACTCCCGTGTTCTACGTGCTGCTGCGCCGCGCGCCCAGCGCCCCCCAAACCGAGGCTCATGGTCATGTTTAGTCTTGCAGGTGCTCGCCCGGCACCCTTGGCCGCGATGCTGGTCACCGCGGCACTGCTATCCTCCGTGCTCCCGGCCTGCACCGTGGGGCCCAACTACCACGCGCCGGAGACGAAAGCCGCCGCGGCCTTCGACAACCTCGATTCGACTACCTATTCGAGTAGTTCGGTGTCCGGCCGCGAGGTGGGCGCATTCTGGCAAATCTTCCTCGACGCCACGCTCGATCAGTTGGTCGTCGACGCGCTGGCCGCGAACTACGACCTGCGCATCGCACAGTCGCGCATTCGTGAAGCGCGGGCGTTGCGCCGCGATGCCGCCTTCGATCTGGCGCCCTCCCTCGACGCAGGCGGTGGTTACACGAGGACGCGCACGTCGATCGCAACGGCACTTCCTGGATTGGCAAGAGAATCCGAGCTCTACGACGCGGGTTTCGATGCCTTCTGGGAGCTCGACTTCTTCGGTGGCGTGCGCCGCGGCGTGGAAGCCTCGAACGCGCAATACGGCGCAATCGAAGCCGCGCGCCGCGACGCGCTGGTCTCGGTGACCGCGGAAGTGACGCGTACCTACTTCGAGCTGCGCGGCTTGCAACAGCAGCTCGGCGTCGCCCGACGCAACGTCGCAAATCAGCGCGAAACCCGTCAACTCGCGCAGGCGCGCCTCGATGCCGGCACCGGCACGGAGCTCGACACCTCGCGCGCGCAGGCGCAGCTATCGGCCACGCTGGGCGGCATCGCGCCGCTCGAGGCCGCGGTGGCGCGAACCATCCATCGCCTGTCGGTGCTCATCGGCCGCGAGCCGGGCGCGCTGCGCGCGCAACTGGCGCCGTCGCAAAACCTGCCGCCGCTGCCGGGTTTCGTGGCCGTAGGCGATCCGGCGGGGCTGCTGCGCCGCCGACCCGACATCCGCATCGCCGAACGCGAGCTCGCGGGTGCCACGGCGCGCGTCGGTGTCGCGGTAGCGGATCTGTTTCCGCGCGTCACATTCACCGGCAACGCCGGCTACGTGGCTCCGTCCTCGGATGGCCTCGGTGCGCACGGTTCGGGCGCATACACGTTGGCTCCAGGTATTTCCTGGGCGATCTTCGACCTGGGCCACGTGCAGGCGCGCATCGGCGCCGCGCGGGCGCGCAAGGACGGCGCACTGCTGCGCTACGAACAGATTGTGCTTCAGGCGCTGGAGGAAACCGAAAACTCCCTCGTGACGCATGCGCGCGCGCGCGACCGCCTGGTGCACGACGAGGACGCATTCCGCGCCAGCACGACAGCCGCCGATCTTGCGCGGGTGCGTTATGAAAACGGCGCCAGCGACTTCCTGCAGGTGCTCGATGCCGAGCGCACGCTGCTCGAATCCGAGGATCGCTTCGCCCGCAGCCGTACTGAGGCCGCCACCAGCCTGATCGCCGTATACAAATCGCTGGGTGGGGGTTGGGAAATGGCCGCACAGGCGCATTGACAGGGGCGGAGTTAGAGTAGCGCCATGAGCACAGTTTCAAGTCCCCAGATTCTCGATGGCGGCCCGGCGTTTCAGGCGCCCGACGCCGAGACACGCGAGAAGTTGCTGGCCGCCGCCGCGCGCGCCAGCCGTCTGCTGCTCGAATCCACCGACGCAATGACGGTGATGCCAGACGTCCTGCGCATGCTCGGCGAGGCTGCCGAAGTGCACCGCACCGCGCTCGCGCTGGCCGAAATCGACTCGGGCGGCGAGCGCTGGCTGGTCATCAAACACGAATGGATATCCGAGGAGCTGCAGGAAACCTGCGGGGATGAATCCCGCGGCAACGACGCCGCCTGCCCGGATCAGGATCAATACTCCGACATCTACTGTCCGATGCTGCAGACGGGCCAGAGCGTGCTCTATTGCCGCGACACCAGTCCGACGCGCGAGGCGGTGAGCATCACCAGCGACAAGGCGCGCAGCTCCGCACTGGTGCCGATTCTCGTCGACGGCGAATACGTCGGCGTCATCGGGTTCGACGACTGGCGCCGCGCGCGCCAGTTCGATTCGTCGATCGTCTCCGCGCTCGAGATCGCCGCGGGCCTCGTGGGCGCGGCGCTGCATCGCGAACGCCTGCTCGAGATCATGCGGCGCGAGCGCGAAACCGCCGCCGAGCAACGTCTCGGGCAGCTCAACGCCGCCAACGCCACGCTGCGCGCCAACCTCAACCGCCTCGCGGGCAATCCCGACGTCCGCGATTTCATCGCCAACATGCTCATCGACGCCTCGCTGCAGCTCGACGCGTCCGCGTGCTATGCCACCGGCCTCGACCCCTCGTGCGGCGCCTGGCGTGTGTTCCTGTACGTCGAGGACGGCAAGCTCAGCGAGCCGCCCTTCCCCGCCACGGTGCCGAGCGACAGCCACCGCGCGCTCACGGAGTTGCTCGAGCGCAACCACGAACCCGTGTTCTACGAGCTCGAGAAACTCACCGAGCCGCTGTGGCCCGAGGCCGCGCAGTGGCACCAGCGCAGCGGCCACCGCACGGCCTATCTACTGCCGCTGGTGTTCGGCGAGCGCAACGTCGGTTTCCTCACGCTGGTGTTCCGCCAGCGCGCGCCGTTGTCGCCCGACCGCATGCCGGTGCTGCTGGCGCTGGCCCACCAGGCGACGCTCGCCATCGGCATGAAGAAGCTCGGCATCGCCGCCAAGGAAGCCGCGGTGCTCGCCGAGCGCAACCGCATCGGCCAGGAGATCCACGACGGCCTGGCACAGGGCTTCACCGGCATCCTCATGCAGCTCGGCGCGGCCGAGGAGGAAATCGGCGGCTGCGCGCGCAGCTCGCCGCTGCCGCAGATACTCACGCGCATCCGCGACCTGGCACGCGAAGGCCTCGCCGAGGCGCGCCGCTCGGTGCTCGCGTTGCGGCCGGATCAGACGCGCCGCGTCGGCCTCGAGCTCGCGCTGCGCCAGCTCGCCGAGCGCTCGCACATGCCCGGCCGCGTGAATTTCAGCTTCGAGGGCGGCATGAGCGGCGACGGACTCGCCCCCGAACGGCAGCATGAACTGCTGCGCATCGCGCAGGAGGCCGTGAGCAACGCGGTCCGCCACGCGAACCCCAACAACGTGCAGATCCTGCTGCACGAGGAGCCGGAACGCTGGCTGCTCATGGTCGTCGACGACGGCCGCGGCATGACGCTGCTGCCCGACCTGTACGCTCAGCAGGGCTTCGGCCTCACCAACATGCGCGAGCGCGCCGGCGTCATCGGCGGCACATTCGAGATCGACAGCAAGCCCGGCGTGGGCACGCGTATCGCGGTCAGCCTGCCTCGTCCGGGAGCCGCATGAACGCCACGCCCGCCCGCCCGCCTTCTCCCGCCGCGGCGCGCAAGATCCGCGTGATCCTCGCCGACGATCATCCCGTGGTACGCGACGGCCTGGCAGCCATCGTAAATCAGCAAGCCGACATGCAGGTGGTCGCCGAGGCCGGCGATGGCGAGGAAGCGCTGTCCCTCTACGTGCAGCATCAGCCGGATGTCATGGTGCTCGACCTGCGCATGCCCAAGCTCGATGGCGCCGCCGTCGTGCAGCGCGTGCTCGAGCAGTACCCCAAGGCCTGCCTGCTCATCATGACCACCTACGACGGCGACGAGGACATCTTCCGCTCCTTGAGCCAGGGTGCGAAGGGCTATCTACTCAAGGACGCACCGCGCCAGGAGATCCTGGCCGCCATCCGTGCCGTGGCCGAGGATCGTTCGTATACCTCTTCGGGCATTGCCGCGAAGGCCCTGCAACGCATGGCGAAGCCCAGCCTGACCACGCGCGAGCTCACGGTCCTGCAACTCGTCGCCGAGGGACGCAGCAACAAGGACATCGCGCGCCGGCTCGACATCACCGAGGGCACGGCCAAGACGCACGTGAAGGCGATCCTGGGCAAGCTCGACGCCATTTCGCGCACCGAGGCGGTGGCGGTGGCCGCGAAGCGCGGGCTCATCCGACTGAGCTGAAGCCTCGCTCGGGGTGCCTCAGGGTCCAGGGAAAACGCCCGCCGGCGTCAATCCGTTCAGGAATTTCTCGACCACGGGCTGCAGGTGCGTCTCGGAGTAGACGAACAGGATCTCGCGCCCGCGCTGCAGGGCGACGAAGCGCGTCAGGATCTTGGTTCCGGCCAGGAAAGCGGCGCCGGGCGCGGGCAGCTTCGCATAGACGCGCGCCGCCGCGTCAGCGGTATCGAAGCGCACCAGCGCAAGCCCGAGGTGAAAGCTCGGCTTGCCGCCCGCCGCCACGACGTGCAACTCCTTCCATTCTTCGACGCGCCAGTGCGCACCGGCGAGCTCAAACGCCTTGGCCACGAACACTGTGCGGTCTTCGGCCGTCGATGGATGCTGCGTGACGTCGAAGGAGCCGAGATCGGCGGTCACGTCCCGCACGAAACGGTCCACGGTCGTACTCACCGGTGTGGGGGCCAGCATGGACGCCGGAACTGGCTCGGCCCGCGCGCACCCAACGCCCGCGAGCAACGCCAGACACAGCAGCAGTTTCGCGCAGCGCATGTTCTAGGGAACCTTGACGACCGCGGGCCGCGTCGACTTCAGATACTTGATGGTGATGTTGCGCGCCTTGCCGATTTCGACCAGCTGCGCGGCCCGATTTGTGGCCTTCGGGCCCGACAGCGAAATCAGCTGGTCGTTGAATCCGTCGAAGCCGCGCGGAGCGCCGCAGATCTCGAGGCAGCCGATGGACGCATACACTTCTGTCAGCGGGTCATCCGGCCCGTCGTGAATGAGGAAGTTGTCGTAAACCTGCCATGCACCCACCTCGAGCGAGCGAGCGCTGTGCACGGAGTAGTGAGGCAGCCATGCCTTGATGACGTGCACCTGTTCGCTGGCGAGGCCGACCGTCGCCGGTTTGGACTTGGTGGTCGGACAATGCAGGCCGAAGCGCAATACCTCGTAGGTCGTCGAGACGGCCTTGCCGCCGGAATCGGTGCCACTCACCTCGAGGTCGTAGGTCGGAATCCAGAACACGCCGTGAGCCATGCCGTACGGGTAAGCCCAGGTACGGGCTCTACCGACCGGTGCACCTCCAACCGTCAACAATACCTGGCGCATCGAATTCTTCGCTCTCTCGTTCCAGGGCAGCACCGAGCATATGACACCGCGAAAGCCGGCGCGAGTAGTTCGCCCTATGACCGTGGTTTCCCGGCGCGGACCGTAAAACGGCACGGGGCTCCACGACGAGGCCGCGCTTCTGCACGGCCTTCGTGTTTCCAGAGACCGGGATTCTACTCGATGGTGTAGTTTGCCTTGATCTCGCCCAGGCGCCGCAGGTCCGTCAGCATGCGATGCGCCAGCAGCGCCGTCAGCGTGCGCACCGGCAGCACTCGCGCGGCATCGCCATCCAGCGCGGCAACCACCTCCTGCATGATGCGCGCGGCGGTCTTGAGCTGACTGTCGGGATCCCGGTTTCGCAGGTAGTGAGTCGCGCGACCGTCGAACAACTCGCCGAGCCCCTCCTCGCGGTTGCAATGCTTCTGCCAGAACGGGATCAGCGCCGCGCGCACCAGCGGCAGAACGGCCAGGCGCTCCGTCTCCGTGAATCCCGAGGCATCGAATGTCGCGCGGATCGATGCCCACACGGCGGCACAGGCTTCGCGCCGGCGATGCGCGCGCACCTCCGCCGCCAGGTTCCCCTCGTCGGACGCGATGTACTGCACGAAAGTGTCCGCGAACACCTGCGCGGTGACGACGAAGTCACGCGCGACTTGCTGAGCGGCAATGCGCCGCTGAACAAACATCATGTGTGAACCTGACTGCATGTGATTACGCGGATCATCCCGACCCCTGTGATGATGATTTCGCCCGAGCCCTCTGCGACGTACCCGAGCGGATCCGCGCTGGCAGTCAACTGCGATGAATGCTAGCGCTCCGACCGGCTTGATGCATGCATGCGGCGAGGTGACTGAGGGGTGGGATTGCGCTGACAGCGATCCGCGGCTGCGTGAACGTTCGATCGCGATGAGTTGCACTCTCGAAGCGAATCATTCCTCTTGCGCCGGTCAGCCCTCGCGCATCAGCACCTCGACCTCGAGCGCCACTGCTTCGATTGCGCTCGCGATGCAGCTCATCAGGAAGGCATCCGGCTGCGCATCCGGCGTTCTCTCGCACAATAGTTGGTCGAGCTCGCGCGCGCAGGCTGTGAGCACGCAGAATCTGTGCGTATTCGCGCCCGCGGCCATGTCGTGCGCCAGCATGCAGGCGCGCGACCACGCCGCCGCGTCGCCGCCCTCGAGCTCCGGCACGAGCCCGCGCATGCGCGCCAGGTCGGCGCGCGCCAGCCTCAGGAAATCGATCTCCAGACGGGGGCGTCCCGACCCGAGGGAATTCTGGCCGCGTGAATCGCTCACCGGCAACGGTGTCCAAACAAACAAAACGACATGTTTGCTAGGGTAGCGGCCCGGCTCCATGCGACACACCGGCGCGGACACCTGTTAGTCCACCCATCGACCCGCGATACGCGTCCGTCCATTCCCACACGGGAACGCCATGGGCGCGGCGCGTTTCCTCATCTCCATCCTGAGACGTTGGCATTGGGCGACATCCGCGCGACCCGCACGCGCAACGGCCGCCCGACTCACGCCGCGAGGACGCGCTCGACCGCAGCGCAATAACGTGCCGCGACGGCTTCGCGCGCGACATGGCGGCCGCCCGAGACCACCTTGCGACCCGCACGCCACACCTCGCCAACACCCGGGTGTGCGCTGGCGAACACGAAGCTGTCGATGAGCGCGTCGCCGGATCGTCCCGCGAGCGCCGGCAATTGCCCGTCGAGCGCGACGAAGTCGGCTGCCGCGCCCAATACGACGCCGCTGTTCGCGGCCGCGACGCCCAGCGCGCGCGCGCCGCCGCGCACCGTCGCGTCGAACAGGCCGCGGCCGGTCGAGGCATGCTCGCCAGGTGCGATCACGTTGCGCGCGCGGTCGCGCAGCCGCTGGCTGTATTCGAGCTGACGCAGCTCGGCGTTGACGCCGATCAACACGTTCGAGTCCGTGCCGATGCCGATGACACCGCCGGCCGCGACGAAATCCTGCGCGGCCGCGATGCCATCGCCCAGGTTCGCCTCGGTGATCGGGCACAGCCCCGCCACCGCGCCGCACACGGCGAGCCGCCGCACCTCTTCTTCGGTCATGTGCGTGGCATGCACCAGGCACCAGCGCTCGTCGACGCTCGCATGGTCGAGCAGCCACTGCACCGGGCGCGCGCCCGACCAGGCCAGGCATTGCTCCACCTCGCCCATTTGTTCTGCGGCATGGATGTGGACTGGTCCGCCGCCCGCGAACGATGCGACCTGACCGAGCTCCATCGGCGTCACCGCGCGCAGGGAATGCGGCGCCACACCGACGACGGCATCCGGCCGGCCGGCGACCAGAGCGCGCGCGGCCTCTAACAAGCGCGCGAACGCCGGAATGTCGTTGACAAAGCGGCGCTGGCCATCGTTCGGCGGCGTGCCACCGAATCCGCCGTGTGCGTAGAACACCGGCAGCAGCGTCAGCGCAATGCCGGTTTGATCCGCCGCCGCCACGACGCGTTCGGTCATCTCCGCGATGTTCGCGTACCGCCTGCCCGCCGGATCATGATGGACGTAATGGAACTCGCCGACGCGCGTGAAGCCGGACTCGAGCATCTCGACATACGCTTGGGCGGTGATGGCCTCGAGATCGTCGGGCGTCATGCGCGCGACGAAGCGGTACATCAGCCTGCGCCAGCTCCAGAAGTTGTCGGCGTCGGGGCCGCGATACTCGGTGAGGCCGGCCATGCCGCGCTGGAACCCGTGGCTGTGCACGTTCGACATGCCCGGCAGCGCGGCGGCGACGCGCTCGATGCCCGCGCGCGGCGCGGCATCGCGCTCGATGGCGGTGATGCGGCCGCTTTCGATGCGCACCTGAACGTTGTGGGCCCATCCCTCCGGCAACAGCAGCGTGTCGAAATGAAGAGCCGCAGCGTTTGGGTTTTCCACGGGACCGCATTATCCATTAATGTGTCGCATGCGGTGTGATCGCCTCTGGCGCAATGCCCGCCTCGCGACCCTCGCGGGCGGCGCTCCGGGTCTCGGTGTGATCGACGACGGCGTCCTCGCGAGTCGCGATGGCCTCATCGTCTACGCCGGCGCCGCCGCGGGCGCGCCGGCGTTCGAAGCGCTGCAGGTCATCGACTGCGAACGGCGCTGGATCACGCCCGGGCTCATCGACTGCCATACCCATCTCGTCTACGCCGGCGACCGCGCGCAGGAGTTCGAGCAGCGTCTGAACGGGGCGACCTACGAGTCCATCGCGCGCGCGGGCGGCGGCATCCTGTCGACGGTGCGCGCGACTCGCGTCGCCAGCGAGGCCCAGCTCGTCGCGGCCAGCTTGCCGCGTCTCGACGCGCTCATCGGCGAAGGCGTCACCACGGTCGAGATCAAATCGGGCTATGGCCTCGACCTCGAACACGAGCGCAAACAACTGCGCGCCGCGCGCGCGCTCGGCACGCAACGCGACGTCTCCGTCTTCACCACGTTCCTCGGGGCGCACGCGCTGCCACCGGAGTTCGCGAACCGCGCGGACGATTACATCGCGGAGGTCTGCGACACCATGCTTCCCGCCCTGGCGCGCGAGGGACTCGCCGATGCGGTCGACGCGTTCTGCGAACACATCGGCTTCACGCCCGGGCAGATCCGCCGGGTGTTCACGGCCGCGGCGGCCCACGGTCTGCGCGTCAAACTACACGCGGAGCAGCTGTCGTGTACCGGGGCTGCCGCGCTCGCCGCCGGGTTTCGCGCGCTGTCCGCCGATCACCTGGAGTACGCCGACGAAGCGGGCATCGCCGCGCTGGCGGCGGCCGGCACAGTCGCGGTACTGCTGCCCGGCGCATTCTATTTCATGCGCGAGACGCGGCTGCCACCCATCGAGCTGCTGCGCGCGCACGGCGTGTCCATCGCGCTCGCGACGGATTGCAATCCAGGCACGTCGCCGCTGACCTCACCGCTGCAGGTCATGAACCTCGCGGCGACGCTGTTTCGCATGACCGTGGACGAGTGCATCATCGGCGTCACGCGCGCCGCGGCCGCGGCACTGGGCTGCGCCGACCGCGGCACGCTCGAGGCCGGCAAACGCTGCGACCTCGCCCTCTGGAACATCGGGCATCCGGCGGAGCTGGTCTATCGCATGGGGTTCAATCCATTGCAGGCGCGCGTGCGGAGCGGAATGTGAGCGCGCCAGCACCGCACCCATGGCTCGCCGTCCATCACGGCGACGCGCCACTCGTCATGAGCTTTCCGCATGCGGGCACGGAGATTCCGCCCGACATCGAGACCGCGCTCGTGTCGCCCTGGCGCGCGCGCCAAGATGCCGATCATTGGGTCGACGTGCTGTACGACTTCGCCCATGAGTCGGGCGCGACGACGGTGCGGACGGCGCTGTCGCGCACCGTCATCGATGTGAATCGAGATCCGTCCGGCGTGTCGCTGTATCCCGGCCAGACGACCACCGGGCTGTGTCCCATCGAGACGTTCGCCGGGGAGGCGTTGTACATACGCGAGCCGGATGCCGCCGAGGTCGAGCGGCGCCAGGGTGCGTATTTCGATCCGTATCACGCGGCGTTGCGCTCGCAGCTCGAACGCCTGCACGCACGCTGGGGCCGCGTCGTGCTGTACGACGCCCATTCCATCCTCTCGAGAACGCCGCGGCTGTTCACCGGGCAATTGCCGCAGTTCAACCTCGGCACGAACGGCGGCGTCACCTGCGAGCCCGCGCTCGCGGGCACGATCGAGAAGATTTGCGATGCCACGGGCCTCACTCGCGTGACGAACGGCCGCTTCCGCGGCGGTTGGATCACGCGGCATTACGGCCGGCCGCAAAGCGGCATCCACGCGCTGCAGATGGAGCTGGCGATGCGCGGCTATCTACGCGAACCGGATGTACTCACCGAACAAAACTGGCCGGCACCGCTCGATGAAACTCTGGCGACGGCCCTGCGGCAGCCACTGATGGAAATTCTCACCGCCTGCATTCACTTCGCCGGCGGAAACGGAGCATCTACATGAAAGACCCACGCCACGCTCCGGGCCGCGTCATCCGTGCACCCACCGGCACCACGCTGAGCGCCAGGAGCTGGCTCACCGAAGCGCCGCTGCGCATGCTCATGAACAATCTCGATCCCGACGTGGCCGAGCGGCCGACGGAGCTGGTGGTCTATGGCGGCATCGGCCGCGCCGCGCGCGACTGGCAAAGCTACGATCGCATCGTCGAAACATTGAAGCGCCTCGAGAACGATCAATCGCTGCTCATCCAATCCGGCAAACCCGTCGGCGTGTTCGAGACACACGCGGACGCGCCGCGCGTGTTGTTGGCCAACTCCAACCTGGTGCCGCGCTGGAGCACCTGGGAGCATTTCAACGAGCTCGATCGCAAGGGTCTCATGATGTATGGCCAGATGACGGCCGGCTCGTGGATCTACATCGGCTCGCAGGGCATCGTGCAGGGCACGTACGAGACCTTCGTCGAGATGGGGCGGCAGCACTTTGCCGGCAATCTCGCCGGCCGCTGGCTGCTCACCGCGGGCCTGGGCGGCATGGGCGGCGCGCAACCTCTCGCGGCGGTCATGGCCGGCGCGTCGTGTCTGGCCATCGAATGCCAGCGCTCGCGCATCGACATGCGCCTCGGGTCGGGTTACCTGGATCACGGCACCGACGACCTCGACACCGCGCTCGAGATGATTGCGCGCGCGGGCCGGGAGCGGACGCCGGTGTCCGTGGGCTTGTTGGGCAATGCAGCCGAGCTGCTGCCCGAGATGTTCCGGCGCGGCGTTCGTCCCGACCTGCTGACCGACCAGACCAGCGCGCACGACCCGGTGAACGGCTATCTACCCGCCGGCTGGAGCGTGGAGCAGTGGCTGGAGCGGCGCGCCTCCGATCCCACCGGCACCGCCCGGGCCGCGAAGGCTTCGATGGCGGTGCACGTGCGCGCGATGCTCGATTTCCAGCAAGCCGGCGTGCACACGGTCGACTACGGCAACAACATCCGCCAGATGGCGCTCGAGGAAGGCGTGTCGAATGCCTTCGACTTCCCGGGCTTCGTGCCCGCCTACATCCGCCCGCTGTTCTGTCGCGGCGTCGGGCCGTTCCGCTGGGCCGCGCTGTCGGGAAATCCTGTGGACATCGAAAAGACCGACGCGAAGGTGAAGGAGCTGCTGCCCGACGACAGCCATCTGCACCACTGGCTCGACATGGCGCGCAAGAGGATTCGCTTCCAGGGGCTGCCCGCGCGCATCTGCTGGGTGGGCCTCGGCGACCGGCATCGCCTGGGGCTGGCATTCAACGAGATGGTGGCGCGCGGCGAGCTCGAGGCGCCCATCGTCATCGGCCGCGATCATCTCGACTCGGGCTCGGTCGCCTCGCCGAACCGCGAGACCGAGGCGATGCGGGACGGTTCGGACGCGGTCTCCGACTGGCCGCTGCTGAACGCCCTCCTATCTACCGCGTCGGGCGCGACCTGGGTATCCATCCACCACGGCGGCGGCGTCGGCATGGGTTTCTCGCAGCATGCGGGCGTGGTAGTCGTATGCGACGGGACCGAGGCGGCAGCGCGTCGCATTGCGCGCGTGCTGTGGAACGACCCGGCCAGCGGCGTCATGCGGCATGCGGACGCCGGCTACGAGATCGCCATCGAGACGGCGAGAAAGCACCGGCTCGATCTGCCCGGCATACTGCCCGACTGAGGAATCGTGGAGCGCTGCATAGCCCGTTGAATCGCCGGGAATCTCCGCCGATATCCAGTGTCGAGCGCGTCGCCGCACTGAATGGCCGTTCTCCAGGAACGGCCGTTACCTTTGCGGATATGAAACGCAGCAAATACGACCCACTCGCCACGTCCACGCATTCGCGGTGGCTCGTGCTCCGCGACCTGTTCCACAACGTTCTCGATGCCACGGAACTGCCACCGGGTACCGACCTGCGGCGCGCATTTGCCGACGGCCTCACCGCGCTCGAGCGCGCCGGCTGGCACAGCGAGGGCGCCAGTGGCGGCATGGTGTTCGTGCAGCGTGGCGGCGAACGCCGCCTGCTGGTCGTGCACGAGCACGATCCGCACGAGCCACTGCCCGCCGGGCACGGCGCACCCGCGGGACGCTGCCTCAGCTGCGGAGACTAACTACCAATTTCATGGGCCGCGGTGCCATCGGCAGGGTCCTACGGCCCGTCGTTGTACCGGCTGACGATGCGGCGCGACGCATAGTTCACGCCGCCGAAATTTCCGAACTGCGCGAACGAGGTGAGGTCGTAGACGAACCAGCCGCCGGGGTGCGGCCCGGTGCGCGCGCAGTTCACCGTCACCCGATAGCCGCGCAGGCCGGCCTGCGTCAGATTGAGTACGGTCGCCGCCGCGCAATTGTTCTGCACCAGCGCCCGATACGCGCCCCACTCGCTGCCGGCACGCGCTGCCGCGTATGCGCGATCCGCTGCGAGCTGCAGATTGGCCGACTCGCGCTGCGAGGTGCCGGCCGTCACGGCGAAAGCCGCCAGCGACGCCACGATGACGATCAGGAAGATCGCGACGATCAGCGAGATCCCGCGCTGCCGCGCCGCACGCCTCATGGCACGTACTCGAGGCGCACGGAGTGCAGCAACGCGATGGACTCACCGTTGCGCGTGGTAGTGAGGCGCGCCGCGACGGTCTGTGCCTGCGTGGCATTCGGCGGCGCCGCGAAGTCGCAGCTGCTGAGACCCTGCGCGATCAGCGTACCCACGGCCCCCAGGGCGGCGAACTCGCCCGGCGTGTCGCGCGCGCCCTGGCTGGCCGCGATTGGGTAGTTGGAATAGCGGCGCAGGGTGCCCTGCCCCTCGTCGCACAGGTACGTCACCGGTCCCGACACCAGATAGATCCGCCGTCGCGGTGAGACGCCGGTGAACGCCGCCGGCGGGGTGACCTGCACCGTCGTTTCTCCCGCCAGCGGGCCGGCCACGATATCGATCGTCGAGCCGGCCGCGGTCAGGGTGGCGCCGGGCGCATAGGCGTCGGCGCCGGGCGTGCCGAGATTGTTCACCGACAGATAGTGCGTGTTGGAGTTGAACGGCAAGGCGACACCGCGAAACACTCCCGCCGTGGTGAACGCTGCGTTGGTCGGCGTCAGATAGCGTGCCTCGTCGACCACGCTCAGCATCTCCAACGCGACCAACGCGCCGTTGCGGCGCGCCCGCAGGCTGTTCGGCAGCGCCTGGCGCAGATCGGCCTCCATTCGCGGCCACGCGGTGGAGGCATCACTCACCAGCGCGTTGCGCCGCGCGTGCGCGTCGTAGGCATCGACCGGCGCCGCGAGAAACATGGAAACGAAGATGAGGACGATGGAGCTGATCGTGATCGCGACCACGAGCTCCAGCAGTGTGAACCCGCGCGCGTTCATGGGTGCCTCGTGCGATAGCCGCTCGCCACCGCGGCGGAGATGTCGCCGTAGTCGACGGTGACGTCGATGCGGCGCACATCGGCGGCGGGCAGCGCGCCGAGCACGCCCGGCACCACGCTGACACGCACGCGGAAATTTCCCGCAGCGTTGCCGAACGCGTCCGTCGCCGGATTCGTGTCGAGGCCGTCGTAGTCGTCGATGTCGTCGAACAGGTCGCGCGTCGGCTCGCCGTCCACGCCATCGGGATCGACGAAGCTCTTGCTGGAAATCTCGTTGACATAGGCGGTGGCGACCGACTGCGCCTGCGCCTGCAGCAGCGAGGTGTTGCCGGTGCCGATCAGATAGCCCAGCGTGCCCGCGAGCGCGGCGCCGGCCACCGAGATGACCACGATGGAGACGATGAGCTCGATGAGCGTCACGCCGCGTGCGTGCCGATACCCGCGCGCGCTCATGGCCCTTGCACCACGCCCGAGGCATCGACGTTGAGCGTCTTCGCGCCGATGGTGATGGCGAGCGGGCCTGCCGCCACGCCACCGTCGGTGGCGAATACGAACTGGAGGTTCGCCGCGAGCGCGACACCGTTGGGCAGCGGAGCCGCAAGAGGGGCGCCGTCGCCGCGCTGTACGTTGGTCACCCACGCTCCGGCGTTGGCACAGTGGGTGGGGATGACAGCGGAGGCGCCGCGCTGCATCGCGCGGTAACCCGCCGCGTCGATGGTGAACTGTACTTCGCAGCCACTGGCGAGCGCGACGACGCGTGCCTGCCGCAGGGCCGCGGCGACGCCGTCGGCGTATCCGCGCTCCAGAAACGGGGCCGCCCCGGTCGTGCGTGGCAGCGCGACCGCGGCGAGGATGGCGATGATGGTGATCGTCGCGATGAGCTCGATCAGCGTGAAGCCGCGGCAGGTCCTCGAAAGCACATGCACGGCTTCACGCCTCGTTCTCGATCAGCAATTGGTACGCAGATTGGTGTTGATCTGCGCTTCGTTGGCCGTGTTCATCACCAGGTTGTTGAAGTACGTGAGGGTCGGCGAGGCACCCGCGGCGGCCGGCTGGTTGTATTGCACCCAGCAGTTCGCGTTGGTGGAACCCTGCTTCGTCATGCGGCCCGCGGCGTTCGGCGTGAAGCCTTCGAAGCTTTGCAGCAGGTTGCGAACACTCGCGTTGTTGGGGTAGCCCTGCACGAATGTGATGTTCTGGCCGTCGATTGCGATGACCGCTCCATTCGCGCAGTTCTGCGCCATGCAGACACCGTGCGCCATGTTGGCGGCGCTCATCATCGTGCCGCCGATGCTCTTGACGGCGGCGATGCGCGCTTCGCGCTCGAGACCCATGAATTTCGGTAATGCCACCGCGGCCAGGATGCCGAGGATGACGATGACGACGATCAACTCGACCAGCGTAAAGCCGGCCTGACTTCTGCTCTTCACGATCTTTCTCCTCTCAGGACCGAATGACTCTCAGTCCGGGTATCGGCGTAAGAGACGTCGGGCTTCAACGACGCATGCAGATGTGTGGACTGCATCCTCCGCAGTTGACATAAGTGGTACCGGAAGAGGTTTCCCGGTATCGCCTGCTAGCTTTGGCCGGCCTTGCTGATGACGTCCCACAAGGGCATGAAGATGCCGAGCGCGAGTACCAGCACCATTCCGCCCACGGTCACGATCAGCACCGGCTCGATCGAGGAACTGAGGTTCTTCAACGCGTGATCGACCTCGCGCTCGTAGTAGCCCGCCGCTTCGTCCAGCAGCTCCGGCAGCGCGCCGGTCTCCTCGCCGATGGCGATCATCTGCAGTACCAGCGGCGTGAACATGCCGCTGGCCGACGAGGCGCGATGCAGCGACTCCCCGCGCTCCACGTTCGAGGAGAGCACCTGGATCTTCTCCGACATGAAGGTGTTGCCGGACGAGCGCCCGATCACCGCCAGCGTCTGAGTCATCGGCATGCCCGCGGCCAGCGAAATCGCCAACGAGCGATTGATGCGCGACAGCGTCGCCTCGTACATGAGCTTGCCCATGATCGGCATGCGCAGCTTGAATCGGTCCCACTTGTAGCGTCCCTGCTTCGTCGCGAGCCAGCGGCGCGCGCCGATCACCAACGAGACGATCACGCCGATGGCATGCGGCCAGTAGTCGCGCACGACGGTCGACGCGCCCAGCAGAATGCGCGTGGGCAGCGGCAGGTCGCCCTTCAACGTCGCGAACACCGGCGCGAACTTCGGTATGACGAAGGTAGATAGAAACATCATCGCCAGCAGGATGGTGATCATCACGATGATCGGATAGCGCACCGCGCCCTTGACGCGATCGTGCATGTCTTTTTCCTGGGCCAGATATTCGGTGAGCCGCAGAAACGACTTCTCGAGAGTACCCGTCGCCTCGCCCACGCTCACGATGCTGATGTACAGCTTCGGGAAGATCTCCGGGTGACGGGCAAAACTCGCCGCCAGGTCGCGCCCGCCTTCCAGACTTTCGAGCACGTCCTCCAGCGTCTCGCGCAGGATGGCGTTGTGCGTCGAGGCCACGAGCCCGCGCAGGCCCTGCAGCAGCGGGATGCCCGCGCGCGTGATGGTGTACATCTGGCGCGAGAACAGCACCAGATCCGAGGTGGTCACCCGTCCGACGCCGATCTTGCGGGTCAGCTTCTCGAGATTGAACGAGCTCGCGACCGCGCCGAGCGCGTGGATCTCGAGCGGCGTGACGCCGGTGGCGATCAGGCGCTGCGCCACCTGATCGATGGTCTCCCCCGGGACGCGTCCGGAGACCAGCTTGCCCTCGGCGGAGCGCGCTTTGTAGCTGTACACACCCATGGGTCGTCAGCCGGCGGTCCCGCTCAGCAGAGCGTCGCTGAGCATGTCGCCGGAATCCTGGCTCACCTCGCGCGGATCGTCGAGCCCGGTGGTCGTCGCGATGACTTCCGCGAGCGTGGTCTTGCCCGCCGCGGCCGCATCGATGGCGCTGCGCGTCAGCGATGAATACCCATTCTGCGCGCGCGCGGCATCCTGGAACGCCTGCGTGTCGCCGCGTCGCAGACAGTCGGCGAGCCCACGGTCCACCTCGATGAGCTCGTAGATAGCCCCTCGGCCGCGATAGCCGGACAGATTGCAGAAAGTGCAGCCCGCGCCGGTGCGGAACTTCATCTGCGCGGCGGCGGGACTGCCGACCTGCGCCTGCAGCCACGCGAGCTGGTGATCGTCCGGCTCCGTGTCCTGGGCGCAGTCGCCGCACACCTGCCGCACCAGACGCTGCGCGACGATGCCGTGCAACGCGGTGGCGATCATGTATCCCTGCACCCCCATGTCGAGCAGCCGGCTCACCGTCGCAGAGGCCGACAGCGTGTGCAGGGTCGAGAACACGAGGTGACCCGTGATCGCGGCGCGCAAGCCGATCTCGCAGGTCTCGCGATCGCGCATCTCGCCGACCAGGATCACGTCGGGATCGGCACGCAGCATGGTGCGCAGGACGCGCGCGAAATCGAGGCCGATCTTCGCGTTGATCTGCACCTGGTTGACACGGTCGAGGCGGTACTCGATCGGATCCTCGGCGGTGAGGATCTTGGTATCGGAGCGATTCAGATAGTTGAGAGCTGAATACAGCGTGGTCGTCTTGCCCGAACCCGTGGGGCCGGTCACCAGCAACATTCCGGCCGGGCGCTCGATCAACGAGCGGAAGCGCGCCAGCATGCCGACCGGCATGCCCAACTGCTCGAGTGTCATGAGATTGTTGGATTGATCCAGCAGGCGCAACACCACGCACTCGCCGTACTGCGTCGGCATGGTGGCGAGGCGCACGTCGATCGAGCGGTCGCGAACCTTCACGGAGAACCGTCCATCCTGCGGCAGGCGTTTCTCGGCGATGTCGAGGCCGCTCATGAGCTTGAGCCGCGTCACGAGCGCGCTGGCCACTCCGCGGCCTTCGATGGATTGCTCCTGCAGCACGCCGTCGACGCGCAGGCGCACGCGCAGCAGTCCTTCGCCCGGCTCGATGTGCACGTCGGACGCGCGCATGTTCACAGCATCCTGGAAGATGGATTGTATGAGCCGGATGACCGGCGCGTCGGAGGAGCTTTCGTCCACCGAGAGCTGCATGAGATCGATGTCGCCGCTGCGCAGCTCCTCACGCACTTCGAGCGCGATGGATGCAATCTGCTCGGTGCGCCGGTACACCACATCCATCGTGCGCAGCAGCTCGGCCTCGCGCACCAGCGCGATGCGCAGCGGCTGTTTGAGCCTGGTGACCAACTCGTCGTACACGAACAGATCCGTGGGATCGGCCATGCCCACCGTCAACCCGTTCTTGTCCTGATGCAGTACCAGCGCGCGGAAACGGCGCGCCAGCGCCTCGGGCAGCAGCCGCACCACGGCCTGGTCGAGCGTGAGCTGCTTCAGATCGACGAAGGGAATCTGCAGGTGGCGCGCCAGCGCATCGTTCAACTGCTGTTCCTGCACGATCCCGAGGTCGGTGAGCACGCGACCGAGCTTGCGGCCGGTGTTTTTCTGCTCGGCCAGTGCTTGCCCGAGTTGCGCCTCGGTGATGACTTTCTGCTCGATGAGCAGCTCGCCGAGGCGGATCTTCTTGCGCCGCTCCGGCCTCATCTCGAACCCTCGACTCCACCTTCGCGGCTGAGCGCGGCGGCGCGGTCGAGCGGCTCTTTCACCATGGCATCCCAATCGGCGTCGTTCGTGACGATGGGCCGCAGCAGCAGCACCAGCTCCACCGTGCTCGACTGATCGCGCTTGCTCTTGAAGAGATTGCCGATGCCCGGAATGTCGCCCAAGAGCGGTGTCTTGTGATCGGCGCGCGTACGGGTCTCGCGCATGAGGCCGCCGATCACGATGATCTGCCCCGAGCGCGCCCGCACCACGCTGTCGGATTCGCGGATCTGGCTGAAGGCGAGCGGCAGGTCGCTGGTCGAATTGCCGAACGACACGCGCTTGGTCTGATCGCTCACCTCGCTCACCGTGGGATGGATGTGCATCAGCACCGAGCCGTCCTCACTGATCTGCGGCGTCACGTCGAGCGCCACGCCGGAGAAGAACGGCGTCAGCTCGACATCCAGTGTCGTCGTGGTCGACTCGCCCGTGGTCGTGTTGCTGTTGATGCCCGTCACGAAAAACTCGTCGGAGCCCGCCTTGATGACGGCCTTCTGGTTGTGCAGCGTCGAGACCCGCGGGCTCGACAGCACGCGCGTACGTCCCTGCGCGTCGAGCAGCTCGATGAACGCGTTGAAATCGGTGGAGTCGAACGCCAGCGAGAACGCGCCGCCCAGCGCATCGACCACCTGGCCGACGATGGGCATGCCCGGCGTCACCGGCACCTGCTGGCCCGACGGCGAGAACGGATCGGCGCCGAAGCCGCCGTTCGGCGAGCTCTGGCCGATGAAGCCCGTCTTGTTGCCCTTCGTCACCAGCGTCGACCAGTTGATACCCGCCTGGAAACCGGAATTGAGCTCGACTTCCACGACCTTCGCTTCGAGCACCACCTGGCGCGTGATCGTCGACTGGGTCTTGCGCAGATATTCGGCGACGGCCTGCAATTCGGCCGGCATCGCGCGCACCACGATCACTCCCGACTGGCGGTTGATGACCACGTTGCTGCGCTGGACCTTCTTCTCGCCGCCCTTCGCATCCGCATCGGCGGCCGCTTCCTCCAGCTTCGCCTCCGCCACCAGCGCCCCGATATTCGCCTCGATCTCCTTCCAGAAATCCGATTCATTGCGCGTGACCACGGCGGTACCCGTGGTGCTGCTGCTCTGTGTTTCGTCGCCCGATGAACTCGTCTCGCCGCCGCCCTTCGACTCGGAGCTCTGGGTGACCTGACCCGAGCTCACGCGCGTGCGCGATACGCCCACACGTTGCAGATCCAGATAGTTGAGCTGGAAGACCCGCGTCTGCATCGTCGGCGCCAGGATCACGTAGCCGCGCGAGGACGCACCGCCGGCGCCCGCGCCACTGCCGCCCATCGAACCACTGCCCATCAACCGATAGTCGTAGCCATACAGCTCGCGCGCCGCATCGAGCGCCTCGATGAGCGTCACTTGTTTGAGCGACAGCGTCACGCGCCCTTTCACGTCCGGATGTACCAGCATGTTGATCGAAGACCCCGCGACCAGGCCTTCGAAGAACGCGCGCGCCGGTGCGTCGTCCACCTGAACGTCGTAGCGCGGCGCGGCCTCGGTGTCCTGCGCGGTAGCTGCCGCGGCGCCGAGCAGCGCCGTAGCGGAAAGAATTTTGAGCAGGCGTTTCATGGCGGGGTTGCCTCGGAAGAGCGCGCGACCCGCACGCCCGGAATCGGGCGTGCTCCAGGCAGCACGAGAGTTTGAATGCGGCCACCGCGCGAGTAGCGCACGCCATCGTGCAGCACCTCGAGAATAGTCGCGGTGCCGACGACGTCGCCGGCGCGCACCGGACGACCGTTGACGATGGCGACGCGTACCGGGCCCGCGATGACGCCTTCGAGCCTGAGCGCTGCAACGACGGCGGGCCGCGCCGCGGACGACACGGTCGTCGCGCCGGCGGGACGCATGGGATCGCGCAAGGTCTGTCCATGCGCCGCCACCGTGAACAGCGCAGCGGCGACCAGCAACAACAGGGAGGCGCGCACGGACATCGTCAGACTCCGAGCCAGGTGGCTTCGAGGCTGAGCGTCGCCAGCTCGATCCGCACGCGATTGCGCGGATAGCCGGCGGTCGTGAGGTCGAGCGAGCTCCAGCGGAATTTCCACGGCAGCGCTTCGAGCGCCGCGAGGTACCCGAGGATGTCGGCGTACGAACCGTCGATGACGATTTCGATGGCGTGCACGTACGGCGCCTGCACCGGCGCCGTCGCGTCTGCTTCGGCCTCCGCGGGCGGAATGAGACTGGTGACCGGCAGGTTGCGAATGCTCACGAGCTCGAGTCCGCCCTGGTGCGCGAGCATGTCGTGCAACACCTGGATCATCTTGTTGGAGGACACGAAGCCGCTGGCGGTGTTCGTCAATTGCGCGTCGATGGTCGCGAGCTGCGTCTGCAACTCACCCGCGCTCGTCAGCGCGATCTGCCGCGGATCGTCGAGACTGGTATCCGACGTGGCCGCGCCGAAACTCGTGGCCTGCGTCAATTCGGCATCGAGCGCGCTACGCGTGAGACGCAGCGGCTGCATCAGCAATGCGTCCCAGGCGCCGACCATGACGGCGAGCGACGCGGCCGCGACCAGGGTGCGCTCCCGCAACGAGAGCGCTTCGTAGCGACGAATCAGCGGGTTGGTGGCCATCAGGTGTCTTCTTTCTCGGGCGTGGGTTGCGGCGCGTGACTCGCCATTCCGTGGTGACCGGCGCGAAAGCTCAGCCGGCCGCCGTCGACGTGTTTCTTGTCCGCAGGCTTCTCGATCACGAATTCGTCGATCTGCCCTCCGCGTAGTGCGGGATCCGCGGCGAGACTGCGCAGGTAGCGCGGTACTGAGTCCGGTGCGACCGTCGACCCCGACATGCTGATGGATTCCACAGTGGATCCGAGGGTGAGGCGGTCGAGCCAGATGCCGTCGATGTGCCGCTCGCCGAAGGCGCGCAAGCGCGCCGAGAAGCCGTGCGCGCGCTGCCGCGACTCGTCATTCAGCAGCGCCAGCGCCTGTGATTTGGACGCGATCGATGCCGACAGCCGCTCGAGCAAGGCCTGCAACTCATCGTCCGATAGCGCATCGAGCTGCGGGCCCGACGCGGCGGACATGGCCGCCTGCGCCTGCTGCTGGTTGTGCACGACCAACGCCGCCTCGCGCAATCGCGCCACCTGCCAGGTGGCGAAACCCCATATTCCCAACAAGGTGGCACCGATCACCGTGACGATGGTGATCGTGGAGCTCGCGCTCAGCACGCCACGCACGCCCTTGGCGACCGGCTGGTAGAGATTGACTTCCTGACGCGCCACCTTCATGGCCGTCTCGCGCGCAATGCCGCGCCGATCGCCATGCACGGCAGCCACCCGTCGGGAATCTCCGCGTCGAACGAGACGTCGACGAGGTCGAAGAGGTTGAACATGCTGATGCGCAGGCCGGTCGACGCGCCGAGTTCGGCCGCCATGATGTTGGCGCGCGAGCCCGTCGGCGCGATGAACAGGTCCAAGATCGCGCTCTCGTCGAAATGACTCTCGTAGTAGTCGAGCGAGCGCTGCAATTCCAGCGACAGCATCTGCGGATCGAGCGGCAGCTCGGTCGCCTCCGCGTCCGCATCGCCGTTGAGCTCGCCGCGCATGCCGAAGTCGAAGCGGCGCGTGACATAGAGCATGCCGCGACGGGTCAGCACGAGCTGCGCGAAATCGTCGCGGATCAGCAGGAACGCAACGCCTTTGGCGTCTTGAGGCAGCAGCGCCGCGAGATTGCGCTGGCAGAGCTCGGGGATGTCGATGACGTCGAAGCGCCGGAATTGGCGCTCGAAGGTCTTGGTGATGCTCTGGACGGCGTCGCCGCGCGTCGCAATGGCAAAGCACGTGCCTTTGGCGCCGCTGTTGGCCTCGGCGGGCAAGTCGAACAAGTCGAGCGTCGCGTTGTCGATCGGAAAGTCGAAGACGTCGCGTAAGCTGTAGCGCGCGGCGGCGCGCATCTCCGCGCGTGGCACGTCCGGCGTTTGCACCTGGGCAATCTGATAATCCGGGGCGCCGATGACCGCGCTGACGGGTATGCGCCGCAGGTCGAACTCACCGATGATCTTCTTGAGCACCGGGTCCTGGAATCCGAGTGGCGCCTCCTCGACGACGATGCGCAACACCTTGGGACGCTGTCCAGCGAGGTGGCGCACCAGCGCCACCGCGACCTCATGGTCGGAAACCGCGACTGCGGCGCGCAGGCCCTCAGTACGTCTGCGTTTCCTGAAAAAGCGCCCGACCCGGGCTCTGACCCTATGCAACATGCGAATTGGCGCCACCCCTGTTTCGAGAGATCCGGGGCGGCGCTCCTCCTCGCCTTCTGTAGCGGTCATACAGGGGGAAACTTGACGTTATCGCGGCGCGCGTGCGGGTTGGCGCACAAGGGCGGCAACGGGTTGCCGGGCACCGTTCGCTGAGAGGCGCGGAACGTCTCCATGGGACGCGTGAAGCGGCGCCGGTAGTTGGATGCGGCGCAGGAACGATCGCGGCCCTCTTGCTAGCAACGCGCCGCACGGGTCTCATGGGCGCCCCCGACCGACGGACGCGGGGAATTCGTGCCGGCCACCGGGGTCTCAAGTCGCGATGTCATCGATACGTGCATGGACCTGTCTCGCATTGCTGGCGGCCGCGTCGCCGCCAGGGGCGTTGTCAGCCGGGTCCGTCGTACAGACCGATCAGGTCCGCGCCGAGCTGATTGCGCAGGCACCCGGCCTCGCGCCGGGCAAGCCCGCCTGGCTCGGCCTGAAGCTCGAGCACATCCCGCATTGGCATACGTACTGGAAGAACGCCGGCGACTCCGGCCTGCCCACCACGTTCCAGTGGACGCTGCCCGAGGGCGTTCGCGTCGGCGACATCGAGTGGCCCACGCCGCAGAAGCTGCCGATCGGCCCGCTGCTCAACTTCGGCTACGAGGGCACTGTGGTGCTGCCCGTACCGCTGTACATCGACACCTCACCGGCCGGCGACACGCTGCAGGTCACGCTCGAAGCCGACTGGCTGGTCTGCAAGATCGAGTGCATCCCGCAATCCGGCACGTTCACGCTCGACGTACCCGTCGCGCACCCGAGCGTCGCGCATCACGAGGCATTCCAGGCGGCATTCGACTCGCGTCCCGACGACGCGAAGATCGCCCTCGCGCGCGCCTACGTGGTCGACGGCACCTTGCAACTCGTCGCGCAAGGTTTGCCGTCCACCGTGCGCGGAAACAGCGCCGAAGTCTTCCCCGAAGTCGCCGGCGTGGTCGACAACCCGGCCCGCGTCTCGCAACGCTGGGACGGGGACACCTGGCATGCGACGTGGCCGCTCTCCGATCAACGCAGCGCGAGCCCGACGCGCATGCCATTCGTGCTGGCGTTCGACAGTGGGTCCGGTCTGCGCGTCGACTTCGGGGTCTCCGGCTGGCCCGCGCAGTCCGCGGCAACGTCGACCGCCGCAGAAGGCAGCCTCACCTCTTCCGCCGCCGCGCCGCTCGGCTTCTTCGCCGCGCTCGGATTCGCATTGCTGGGCGGCGTCATCCTCAATCTCATGCCGTGCGTCTTTCCGGTGTTGTCGCTGAAGGTGCTGGCGCTGGCCCAGCACGGTGGCAGCGCCACCGAACGCTGGAAGAGCGCACTCGCCTACACCGCCGGCGTCATGCTGTCGTTTCTCGCGCTCGCGGGCGTGTTGATCGCGATGCGTGGTGCCGGCGAGCAGTTAGGCTGGGGATTCCAGCTGCAGGCGCCGGGCACCATAGTCGCGCTGGCCGCGCTGTTCACCTTGATAGGACTCAATCTCGCCGGCGCGTTCGAGGTCGGCTCTTTCCTGCCCTCTTCGATCGCCTCGTTGCGCGCGCGCGATCCCACGCTCGATTCCTTCCTCACCGGCGTGCTGGCGGCGGCGGTGGCCTCGCCGTGCACGGCGCCATTCATGGGCGCCGCGCTGGGCGCGGCGCTGACCTGGCCCATCGCGCAGGCGCTCGGAGTGTTCGCCGCGCTCGGGCTCGGGGTGGCGGCGCCCTATCTACTCGCGAGCGCCGTCCCGGCGGTGGCGCGCATCCTGCCGCGGCCGGGCCGCTGGATGGAAACTTTCCGCGGCGCGCTGGCTTTCCCCATGTTCGCCACCGTCATCTGGCTGGTCTGGGTGCTGGGCCACCAGGCGGGCGTCGACGGCGCGGCCGCGTTGCTGGTCGCGCTGCTGACGCTGGCACTGGCCGCCTGGTGGTGGTCGCGACGTCCGGTGCGGGGACTGGCGCGCGCGGCGCACACGCTGGCCCTGCTGGCGATGATCGGCACGGCGTTCGTGTGGGCCGCGCCGTCGTGGCGGTCCAACGCGCCGGACACTCGCGCCGGCGCGCCGGCCGGTACCGACTGGCAACCCTGGTCGCCCGAAACGGTCGCAGAATTGCGCGGCGCGGGACGCAAGGTGTTCGTGGACTTCACCGCCGCCTGGTGTGTCACGTGCCAGTACAACAAGCGCACTACACTGGCGGACGCGCGCGTCCTCGCGGCCTTCCAGACACAGCGGGTCGCATTGCTGCGCGCGGACTGGACCTCGCGCGACGCAGGTATAGCCGCGGAGCTCGAGCGGCTCGGACGCAGTGGCGTGCCCGTGTATGTCTTTTATGATGGCGCACGGGCGCCACGCCTGCTGAGCGAACTGCCCTCGGTCGAGGAAGTGCGCGCGGCGGTTGCATTTACACAGTGACTCAAGGAGTGATCATGAAACGTTCCGCTTCGATTCTCGCCGTGGCCGCCGCCGGCATCCTGGCCGCGGCGCTGGCACACGCGTCGGCTTCGGTGGGCCAGCCGGCGCCGGAGTTCAAGGTGAAGGACACCGCCGGCAAGGAGCAGTCGCTGGCCGCGTACAAGGGCAAGTTCGTCGTGCTCGAGTGGGTGAACCCCGATTGTCCGTTCGTGCGCAAGCACTACGACACGTCGAACATGCAGTCGACGCAGACGGCCGCCACCGCCAAGGGTGCGGTGTGGCTCACGGTGAGCTCGACGGCGACGGACGCCGGCGACTACCGCAAGCCCGCCGACCTCTCCGCCTGGCTCGAGGAGCAAGGCGCCAAGCCCACCGCGACGCTCATGGACGAGGATGGCAAGGTCGGTCATGCGTACGGCGCGCGCACCACACCGCACATGTACGTCATCGACCCGCAGGGCAAGCTGGTCTACGCCGGCGCCATCGACAGCAAGGCCACCGCGCGCAAGGACGACGTGAAGTCCGCGACTAACTACGTCAGCGCGGCGCTCGACGAGGCGATGGCCGGCAAGCCCGTGACCAAGGCCACGTCCGAGCCGTACGGCTGTTCGATCAAGTACTGAGGTCGATGCAGGCCGGCGCCTGGCGTTCAGGCGTCGGCCTTCGCCTTCTTCAGACGCTTCAACGCGTGCTCGAGATGCGCCGTGATGTGCTCGGCGAGCGCGTCGACCCAGGCGTTGTAGTCGTCCTTGATCTTGTGCTTCACGGCGTTGTAACCCATGCCGACGCTGTCCTTGTATCGGATCGAGAACGCCTGCTCGGAGTACGGGATCGTCACTTCAGCCAGGTAAGACTGGTTGTGCACGTAGCGCCCGGAGATCAGTCCCGGCGACACCACCATGCAGATGAACTTGCGCTTCTGGCACGCCGTCAGGATCGACTGCTCCACGTCCGTGACCGGAATTCTCCGTCCGTCCTTCAGCGCGGGAACCGGCTCGTCGATGTCGGAAATCCGATCCTTCGCCAGCGCGGCGGGCGCGCCCGCCATCAGGGTGACCAGAATCGAAGCGAATAGTGGGGATGCGTACTTCACGTCGCGGTTCCGTGCTGGTGTGAGGGGCGCCAAGCTACTTGGAGCGCCGATACCGCCGCAATCGTGTCGCATTCAGGATGTGCGCTGATTCGCAATGGACCAACACGGGAGCCCTCGCTGTCTGCTAGTGTCCCTTCCGCATGCGCCGTCGTAACCAGTTCACACTCGCCGCCTGCGTCGCGTACTTCCCGCTGGCGCTCGTCTATCTCGGTTTCAGCGGCCAACTCGCCGCCAGCGACTGGCGGACCGCCTCGCGCGAACCGGCAGGGCTCGCGCCCGACCCGGCGCAGACGCCCGAGGCCGTAGTACAGGTGTATTCGGCGCGCGCCGTGAGCTGGCGCGGCTGGTTTGGCGTGCATACCTGGATCGCGGTGAAGCCGTCGCACGCAACCGAGTTCACGGTTCATGAGGTCATGGGCTGGCGCCTGAAACGCACCGGCACCGCGCTGGTCGCGCGCAACCGGCCCGCCGATGGCTACTGGTACGGCAACCAGCCCGAGTTGTTAGGCGACGTGCGCGGCCCGGGCGTCGACGAGATCATCCGGCGCATCGCAGCGGCCGTGGAGGAATATCCGTACCCCGACACCTATCACGTGTGGCCGGGGCCGAACTCCAATACGTTCACCGCGTTCGTGCTGCGCGCTGTGCCGGAACTGCGCGTCGACCTTCCGCCCACGGCCATAGGAAAGGACTATCTGGGCTGGAGGTCGGTGGGCAGGACGCCGAGCGGCACCGGCGGCCAGGCCAGCTTGTTTGGCGTCGTGGGCGTCGCGGCCGGCATCGAGGAGGGGCTCGAGGTGAACGTGCTGGGGCTCAACTTCGGCGTGGACCCGAAGAGCCTGTCGATCAAACTACCCATCGTCGGCAGGCTGGGGCCGAAGAACCTGCCGGCACCGAAGTTGATACCGGCCGGAGCCCCCTGACGACGAGGGCGCGCCGCTTGCGCGACGCGCCCCCGGTTCTCCGAAGCGACGCGTCCAAACGCGTCTCCCCCTCGGCACTCAGATCAGCTGCTAGGCGTGGCCCTTCTCTCCCTTGCTCAACGCGAACTCTTCCTCGGGCGAGAGGATGAGCTGGTTGCGGCCGTACAGGGCGAAGTACAGGATGCCGAGCGCGTAGAAGCCGGCGACGTAGTACACCGCGACGCGATATACCGGGTCCTGCAACTGGTACCAGATCGTGACCAGCGCTACGACAATAGTGACGAAAGCGCCGGGCACTCCAACCGGGCTGCGATAAGGCCGCGCGATATTGGGCAGCTTTTTCCGCAGGACGATGAACGACAGGCCTTGCATCGCGTACGAGATCATCGCGCCGAACACCGCCATGTTGAGCAGCGTCGAGCCGATGATCGCGCCGCCCTTCTCCGAGCCCAGCGCGAACCACAGGATCATCATGGTCGCGAAGCCGAGGGCGGTGCCGGCGAACAGCGCCATGTGCGGCACCTTCTTCGCGCTGGTCAGCGACATGAACGGTAGATAGTAGCCGGCGCGCGCCAGCGAATAGATCTGCCGGCCGTACGCGTAGATGATGGTGTGGAAGCTCGCGATCAGGCCGATGACCGCGAGGAACGCCAGCACCTTCGCCGCACCGCTGCCATACAGCACGCGGAAGCCGTCGAGCAGCGGCTCGCCCGAAGTCGCCAGCGTGAACGAGCCGTGCATGCCGTCCGCCTTGCCGATGCTGGAATTGAGGAAGGTGATGAGCAGCGCCGACACCATCAAGGTCAGCATGCCGGCGATCAGGCCCTTCGGCATGTCCTTCTTCGGATCGGCGGATTCCTCGGCGGCGAGCGGCAACTGCTCGATCGCGAGGAACAGCCACACCGCGAACGGCAGCGTCGCGAGTACGCCCTTCCAGCCGAACGGGAACCATGAGCCGCCGCCTTCGGGCAGCTCGACTTTCGCGCCGTCCGCGCCAACGCCGATGTTCAGCGCCCAGCGGTCGAAGTCGACGGCCGGAATCGCACTCACCCAGAACACGGCCAGGATCAGCAGCGCCGCAACCGTCACGATGACCGACACCCGGAACGACAACTCGACGCCGAGCAGGTTCAGCAACAGGAACACCACGTACGAGGCGGCCCACCATGCCGGTTGCCATTCGGCCGGTGTCTCGAATATCGAGCCCATGTACGAGCCGATGAAGAACACGATGACCGCGGGCGTGAGGATGTATTCGATGCTCTCCGCGAGGCCGGTGAACATGCCGCCCCAGGGTCCCATGGCGCTGCGCGCGAAGGAATATGCGGCGCCGGTATGCGGCAACGCGGGTGACATCTCGGCAAGACTGAAGATGAGGCCCCAGTACATGACCGCGATGATGAACAGTGCGACCAGCATCGAGCCGAAGCCGTTCGCGAGACCGAAGTTCCAACCGGAATAGTGCCCGGAGATCACCGCGCCGACACCCAGCGCCCACAGCGACCACACCTTGGCGTAGCGCTTCAGTCCGCGCTTTTCGAAATAATCGGCGCTGACCTGTTTGTAGCTGACGCCACCAGACGTTGACTGCTCGTTCATGCGCGCACCCCAAAAAAGGGGACAGATCTATTTTTCTGCCCCGTTGTTATTTATTTGTTAGAGCAAGGGATCAGAACAATAGCTCTGTCCCCTTTTGGGCCGGATCCCTGCATCCGCCCCGAATCGCCGGCCGAGTATAGGCCGTACCCTTACGTGGGCCGCAAGTCGCGGAAATGGGGCATGACTCGCGGGCTTGACAGCCTCCGCGAGCACTTTAGGTGCAGGAGCCGCAACTAATTGTTTGCTTTAAGGAATCACGCGAAGACCGGCACGCCCGCGGCGCGCTTGCGCGGATGCAGGTGGCCGAAGAACTGCTCGGTCGCGGCTCGCCAGGTGAACAGCCGCGAACGCGCCAACGCGTCTTCGCGCCGCAGATTCAAGGCACCCAGACACGCGACGCGCAGGTCCACGTGCAATACGCCGGCCTTCGAGTCGCCGATGACGTCGCGCGGACCGGTGACGGGATACGCCGCCACCGGCACACCGCAGGCCATGGCCTCTAACAACACGAGACCGAAGGTGTCGGTCTTGCTCGGAAACACGAACACGTCGGCGGACGCATACACCTTCGCGAGATCCTCGCGCTCGAGCACGCCGAGGTAGTTCACCTTGGGGAAGCGTGCGCGCAGCGAGGCGAGCGCGGGCCCGTCGCCCACCACCCACTTCGAGCCCGGCAAGTCGAGCTCGCAGAATGCCTCGACGTTTTTCTCCACCGCGACGCGACCGACGTACAGGAAGATCGGCGGCGCGCTGTCGAGCCGCCGGCTCTCCTGCGGATGGAAGATGTCGGCATCGACGCCGCGCGACCACAGCCGCACGTTCGTGAAGCCCTGCGCGACGAGGTCGTCCACCACGACCTGCGTGGGCGCCATGACGCCACGCGATGGCCCGTGAAAACGTCGCAGCCACGCGTAGCTCCAGCTCAGCGGCAGCTTCATGCGCGCATGCACGTACTCGGGGAAGCGCGTGTGGTAAGCCGTCGTGAACGGAAAATCGTTGCGCAGCGCAAAGCGCCGCGCGGCCATGCCGAGCGGCCCCTCGGTGGCAATGTGCAGCACGTCAGGATCGAACTCGCGGATGCGGCGCTTCACGCCCGCGCCCGGGAACAGCGACAACCGGATCTCGGGATACGTCGGGCACGGCAGCGTGCGGAACTCGAGCGGCGTGAGAAAACGGACCTCGTGGCCCATCGCGGTGAGCTCGCGGGCCGTGGTCTTCAAGGTGCGCACGACGCCGTTGACCTGGGGCTCCCAGGCGTCGGTCACGAGCATGATTCGCAAGGGCAGCCTCCGCATCCGGGGGCTGTAGTTAGCCATGCATCGATGTCAGCCTGATGACAGACGATCGAACCACGCGACCACGCGCGCGCGGAACGGCTCGATCTGCAACGGCAACGACACATGATCGTCTTGCGGCACCAGCAGCAGCTCGCTGCCCGGCGGTGCCACGCCCGCGAGCGCGCGGCTGTGGTCCGGCGACAGCCAATGGTCTGCCTCGCCGTGCAGGAACAGCACCGGCGCCGAGGTGCGCGAGAGCGCGGCCGGGATATCGGCGTCGCGCCACTCGAAGCCGCCGATGCGCGCCTGTTTGACGTGCGCGGCCGCGAACTGGGCATCGGAGATGCCGCGCGCATCAGCTCCGGCACTGCGCGCTCCGCCGACGAGAACGGCTCGAAAGCCACGACGGCCGCGATGCGGGGGTCGCGGCCGGCCGCCAACAGCCCCACCGATGCGCCATACGAGACACCGAGCACGCCGACACGCGATACGTCCCAGCCGCGCCACCCGAGCACGTCGAGGACCGCCGACACGTCCCGCGCCTCGAATACGCCGAACGAGATGTGCTTCCCGGTGGACGCGCCGTGGCCCCGCAGGTCGACGACGATGCAGCGGTAGCCGGCTTCGGCCAGCGCCAGGGCCCAGGGCGTCACGAAACGCTTGTCCTGTAGATAGCCATGCAGCAGCACGGTGCCGCGCGGCGGACCCGGCCACGGCACACGCTGCGCCGCCGGCCGCCACGTCGCCTCGAGGCGCTCGATGTGCGGCTCGCGTCCGGAATACGAGAGGCGCAGGTCGTAGCGAAAGCCGTAGTCGCCCGGCTCGATGGCGGCCACCGACAGCTCCGCGCGCGGCGGGCCGACGGGAACACGCCACTGTGCCGAGAGTGCCGTGGGCGCCAATGCGACGATTGGTGAGTCCGCGAACAGCGCCGGGATGCCGCTCTTGTTAGGCGGCGCCACCACCTTGCGCGCCAGCAGCGACGACACGCAGCCGGACAACGAGATGCACAGAACGGCGAGCGGCAGGATGCGACGACTGGCATCGGTCGTCCACGAACGCTCGTCGATGACGCGAACTACGCGGCGCCCTTCACCGGTCACCTCAAAACCTGCCGGTCGAGCCAGTTGCGCAGCTCCACCAGCCGGATCGAGACGTCGGTGATCGCAGGGCCCACGCCGAAGCGCCAGGCCAGGCGCGCGTCGTCGGGATTCGCGTGCAGCGCCGCGAGATCCGCGGCCAGCGCATCGAGTTCCGCCTGGTCCTTCACCAGCCCATCGCGGATCAGCACCTCGGCGTAGCGCCGCGCCACCGCCGCGATCTCGGCGCAGCTGTACTCCGGGTGGTACTGCACGCCCCAGAACGTGGCTCCGCTCTCGAACCTGATCTCCGCGGCCTGCAACCCCATGTCGTTGTGCGCGAGCGCTGTCGCATTGGGCGGCAGCGCCTCCACCGTGTCCACGTGCACCGTGGGCGCCTCGAACACCTCGGGCTTGCCCTGGAACATCGGGTGGCTCCGGCCCGCTTCTGTGAGTGTGATGCGCCGGCCGAAGCCGAATTCGCGCCCCCGCGGATTGCGCACGACGCTGCCACCGGCGGCGGTGACGCCTACCTGCAATCCCCAGCAACTGCCGAAACACGGCACGCCGGCCGCGAACACCGCCTTGGTGAGATCGACCTGGCGCTCCACGCCGATTTCGCGCGAGTAGATGTTGAGCGCGGAACCAGTGATCACCGCGCCGGCATAGTCCGCGAGCGCGACGCCGTCCGGTAGTTTGGGCTCCTCGTCCGCCGGCCGCACGATGTCGCAGTCGAGGTCCTTCTCGAGGCGCTCGAGCGTCGCGGCATATCCCTCCCCCGAAGACGTGCCGCCGACCGAGACGTGCCTGGCGCGCGTCGCCGCTTCATTGCCGTCGATGACGAGGATGCGCGTCACTCGGCCTTTTCCCGCCGCGGACCGCCCATGCGGCGCAGGCAGACACCCACGATGATCGCGATCGTTCCGCCGCCCAGGAACCATTGCCACTGCGTCGCGCGCGGATCGTGGATCATGTGGTGGGCGAACAAAGCCATCAAACCCGCAGCGGAGAGCACGACGAACACGACGCCCATGGCGAGCAGGATCATGCCGAACGATTGCAGGGCCGATTTATCGTTCATTTTCTCGTTCATTTTCTGGGCGGCCACGGCTAACTCTTCAGCGACAGATCGCCCTTCACCGCCGACCGGAAAATGCGGCCCAGCGTAGGCGCGTCGACCGGCACGGGATTGCCCGCCGCGCATGGATCGATGGACGCCTCGTGCGCGATCTGGTCAGGGTTTTTCAACGTGACGCCGATATCGCCGAGCGTGTGCGGAATGCCGAGCTCCTTGCGGAAGCTCAGCACCCAGTCGAGCACGCCGTCGGAGCCCTGCCTCGGCAGCTCGAGCACACGCGCAATGACCTTCAAGCGCTCGGCGACGGCCTCGCGGTTGTGCACGATGATGTACGGCAGGATCACGGCGTTCGTCAGGCCGTGATGCGTATCGAAGAACGAGCCGACGGGATGCGCGATGGCGTGAACGCCGCCCAGGCCTTTCTGGAATGCCGCGGCGCCCATGCTGGCGGCCGCGAGCATGCGCGAGCGCGCCTCCAGGTCGCCGCCGTTCTTGCAGGCGCGCGGTAGATAGGTCTTGATCAGCCGCATGCCCTCGAGCGCGATGCCGTCGGCCATCGGGTGGAACGACGGCACGCAGAACGCTTCGAAGCAATGCACGAAGGCATCGAAGCCGGTCGCCGCCGTGATCTTCGCCGGCAGGCCCACCGTCAGTTCCGGATCGGCGATCACGACGCCCGGCATCATCTGCGGATGGAAGATGATCTTTTTCTGGTGCGTCTCCTCGTTGAGGATCACGCCCGCGCGCCCCACTTCGCTGCCGGTCCCGGCGGTGGTGGGAACCGCCACAATCGGCGCGATGCCCTTCACGTCGGCGCGCTCCCACCAGTCGCCGACGTCCTCGAAATCCCACACCGGTCGCGACTGGCCCGACATGAACGCGATCACTTTGCCGGCATCGAGCGCCGAGCCGCCGCCGATGGCGACGACGCCATCGTGCGCGCCGGCGTGATAGGCCTCGAGGCCCGCCGCCACGTTCGCGCCGACGGGATTGCCGCGCACGTCGGCGAATAGCCTGGCGGTGGGCAGGATACTCGAGGCGTTGCGGATCATCGGCGCGTCCTTGAGGCCCACGTCCGTGACGATCAGCGGCCGCACGATGCCGAGCGTCTCACAGGCGCGCGGCAGCTCCGCGATGCGCCCGGGCCCGGCCCAGACGCGCGTGGGGTAGTTCCAGTTGCCCTTCATCGGCACATTCATTTCGGTACCCTGGTTTTCATGTCGTGCGCATTCTCATGTGGAAGGATTTTGGCCGCGTGAGGTGTTCGTAGCCGACGACCGACAAGGTGCAGCCGCGCCCCGAATCCTTGACGCCGACCCAGGCCAGCGCGGGGTCTAGATAGTCGCAGCGGTTCATGAACCACGTGCCCGTATCCACGCGCTGACCCAGCGCGAGCGCGGCATCGGAGTCTTCCGTCCAGACGGCGGCGGTCAAACCGAAGTCGCTGTCATTCATGAGGTCGACGGCCTCGTCGTCCGAACCCACCTGCATGATGCCCGCCACGGGCCCGAAGATCTCCTCGCGCATCACCGGCATGCGGTGGTCCACACCTAACAACACCTGCGGCGCGAGATACGGCGAGCCCGCGGCGCTCTTGGCGAACTTCGACTCGTCGATGACCGGCTGCGCGCCGGCGGCGATCGATGCCGCGACCTGCGCGCGCACGGCGTCCGCGGCCGCGGTGCGCACCAGCGGACCGAGCGTCGTCGGCTGATCGAAGGGATCGCCGAGCTGGTACTGGCGCGTGAGCTCGATGAACCCTTCGGTGAACCGCTCGTACACTTCCGCGTGCACATAGATGCGCTGCAGCCCGCAGCAGGATTGCCCCGAGTTGAAATACGCGCCGTCGACGATGTTCTCGATGGCGTGCGCGACATTGGCGTCGTACCGCACGTACACCGGATCGCAGCCCCCGAGCTCGAGCCCGACGCCGATGAATCGCGACGACGCGGCGCGCTGCACGGCGCGCCCGCCGGCGACCGAGCCCGTGAATGCGACGAAGTCCACGCGCGGATCGCGGATGATGCGATCCGTATCCTCGTGCGAAGCGTGCACCACCTGGAACACGCCCTTCGGCAATCCCGCGGCCTCGAGACATTCGGCGAAGCGCTCCGCGCACAGCGGCGTCTGCGCGGAATGTTTGAGGATGACGGCATTGCCCGCCATGAGCGCCGGCACGACGCTGTTCACGGCGATGAGATAGGGGTAATTCCACGCCGCCACGGTGAACACGACGCCGAGGGGTTCGCGCCGGATGAAACGGCGGAAATGTTCCTTCGGTGCCGTGGACACATCGTTCAGCGCCTCCGGGGCCGCATTGATCATGAACCGCGCGCGCTCGAGCGTGCCTTTCACTTCGTTGGGCGCGTAGCGCGCCGGACGACCCATCTGCCAGGTGAGCTCGGAGGCGTATTGGTCGCGCCGCGCTTCGAACTCCTCGCAGAAGCGCGTCAGCACGTGCGTGCGCTCGCTCAGCGAAACGTTTTTCCACGCGGCGTGCGCGTGCCGCGCCGTGCGCAGGATCTCGTCGATCGCGGAGTGCGTCGCGAGCTCACGCTCGACGTACACGCGCCCGTCGACGGGACTGATGGTTCTCTGCAATGCGGCCAATGTCACCATGGGAGCGCCGACCCTAAATGATTTCGAAGTAGCGGGCGAGTTCCCAGTCGGTTATCGCCCTGCGGAATTCACGATCTTCCCACTCGCGACTCGCGGCGAAGTGCTCGACGAACGCGTCACCGAACAACTCACGCCCCGCCTCGGATTTCGCCAGCCATTCGGACGCCTCCGTCAAAGTGCGCGGCAGCGAGCGCTCCTTCGGGAAGGTCTGGTCGTACGCGTTTCCCACGACCATCGGATCCGGCTCGATCTTGTGCTCGATGCCGTACAGGCCCGAACCCAGCGCCACGGCGATGCCCAGATACGGATTGATGTCCGCCGCGGCGATGCGGTACTCGACGCGCTGGCTGTACGGCCCGCCCTGAATCACACGCAGGGCGGTGGTGCGGTTCTCGACACCCCAGGTGGCCGACGTGGGCGCCCAGAAGCCCGGAATCAGGCGCGAGTAGCTGTTCACCGTGCACGCGACCATGGCTAACAACTCGGGCATCAGCCGCTGCTGGCCGCCGACGTACCAGCGCATCTCGTCGGACATGGTGTGCGGCTTCGCGGCGTCGTGGAACACGGCCTTGTCGTCCGTAGCGCGTTTCAAAGAAGTGTGGATGTGGCCGCTCTGCCCCGGCCAGTCCTTCGACCACTTCGCCATGAACGTGGCCATGAGGCCGTTGCGCTGCGCGAGGATCTTCGTGAACGTCTTGAACAATGCGCCGCGGTCCGCGGCCTCCAACGCGTCGCAGTACTGGATCGCCGCCTCGAGCACGCCAGGCCCCGTCTCCGTGTGCAGGCCTTCGATCGGGATGCGCATGTCCGTGCAGAGCTTCATCAACTGGTGGTAGAACTCCGAATGCACGCTCGAGCGCAGCACCGAGTAGCCGAAGAACCCCGGCGTCATGGTAGTGAGCCCGCGAAACCCCTTCTCGCGGATGGACTCCGGTGTCTCCTTGAACATGAAGAACTCGAACTCGGTGGCGGCGACCGCCTTGTAGCCCATGGCGTCGGCTTTCTTGAGCACACGCCGCAGCGTCGCGCGCGGACACACCGCCTCCGCCTGCTCCGAGAATTCGCCCAGAAACATGACCATGTCGCCTTCGAACGGCACGTTGCGACAGGTCTCCGGCACCACGCGCACGGGGGCGTCCGGGTAGGCCGTGTGCCAGCCCGTGTACTTCACGTTGTCGTACAGCTGGTCGTTGGAATCCCAGCCGAGCACGACGTCGCAAAAGCCGAAGCCCTTGTCGAGCGCGGAGAGGAACTTGTCGCGGCCCATGTACTTGCCGCGCAGGATGCCGTCGTTGTCGAACACACCGACCTTGATGTGATCGAGCTTGCGCTCCTCGACGATCTGGCGCGCGTCGGCTGCAGTGCGAACGTTTTCGGGGGTCATGGGCACTCTATATATAAGCCTCGGGGACCGAGCCCGGAGTATGTGGCGCGGCAGTGGTGCCGGGGAAGCGCTGGCGGGGTGCGGGGAGAATCCGGGCCGGTTCGCTGCTAGGCGGCGTCGGGCTGCACGACGACATTCTTCGCCAGCCCCAGGAACAGCCAGGTGCGAGGCGAGAGCGCGAGCGGATTGCTCCACTTGCCCGCGAACCAGACGAATGCGCCGAGAACGAATACGATGACGAAGGTGCGAACCAATGTGGCGAGGTCCGAGTCGACACCTTGAACGCCCACTTTGGCGAAGATCGCCGTCAGGGCCGCGAAGACGGCGGACAACATCGCCCAGAAGAACCAACTACCCGACGCGCCGGAGCTCACTCCCACCTCACCATTCCGAAATCCGTGACGAGCGCCACGGGCGCTCCGTGCTCGTCGAAACCGAAATAGGACGGATACGACCCGTCGCCGATGCCCGTGGAGAACACGGCGACGTTGCCATCGCCCGCCGCCAGCATCGACATCAGTGGCATATCGCCAAACTTCTTCTCGAGTGCCTCATTGAAACGCTGATTCTCTTCGGGCGCGTCGAGGAACTTCGCCGTCTGCCGGTCCATGAAGCTTCCGATACCGCCATCCACCGAGTAGCCGACGACCCGGCCCGGCTTCAGCGTCGCCAGATCGAACGCCACCGGCACCGCCAGCTGCCAGTAGGTAGGCCGGCCGGATCCGAACGTGAGCTTCGCGAACGCGACGCGCCGGTCGCCCGGAAGGTCCTCCGTGATCGCGACGGAAACGGCGTATTCGCCCGGCGGCACCGTGACGGTGAACGGACTCATGTCGCGCGTCATGAATGGCGCGATGGCGCCGATGCGTCCCGTGGGGCACTTGAGCCTGCCGAGCGGCTCTGGCTCGAATTTCAGCTCCTTTCCATCCTCTTGCGCAAAAACGCCGCCCTGGAACGCGATCTCGAAGATCTTGGGAGTGAGACGAGGCAACGACTCGGCGCCCGGTCCGCCGCAGCCGCCGATCAGCGCGGCGATGAAGATGGCGCCGGTACGGACCATGGTTCGACTCATTCAGTCCGGTCTTCAGCCGGCGAAGCTGACGACCATCTCCTCGTACGACCACAAGATGAACACCCCGAGAAAGGCCATTGCGGCCAGCGTCACAGCGCACAGACGCTTGATCATGGCCGGAATAGACCACGGCCCGCGACCCGCCGTCAAACGCCGGAGACCCGTCTCTTATTTGATGGCGAGGCGCAGGTCTTCGATTTCTTCCTTGGCCTGCTCCAGCGTCTCTTCCACCGCGGTCAGGTTCAACCGCAGGCGTGAGAACGCGGCCACCTTCTCCACCGTCATCGACAGGTCCGACATGCGTCCCGCATGACCGACCACCAGGTAGCTCGTCGCAAGAATGTCGGTGAGATCCGGCTCGTCGCCCTTGACCTCGCGATTCAGATTCTCGTACTGCACGACGGCGTCTATGACTTCCTCGTTGACGCGCCAGCCGGTGAGGATGCTCTTCGCGAACGGCGCATGCCATTTGCGCAGCACCGCGCCGTACTTCGTGCGGTCGCGCAGCACGAACGGGAAATGCGCCGCGCGCGTCAGGATGAATAGTTTGCCGACGCCGTGCATGAGGCCGCCGAGGAACGCGAGATCGCGATTCACTTTCGTGAACTTGCGCGCGATGACGAACGACACCGCCGCGGTCCACGCGCTGCGCTCCCACAACGCCTCGAGGTGCGGACGGATGTCCTTCACCTGGTGCGCATGCGAGAGCTGCCGCATCGCGTACGCCAACGCCGAGGAGCGCAGCAGGTCGAAGCCGACGCGCGTCACCGCCTGACGCAGGTCGACCACTTTCTTGCGTGCGGGATTCAGCGCCGCCGAATTCGCCATCTGCAACACGCGGCCCACGAGTACGGGCTCGTAGTTGATGACCGGCACGAGCTGCGGGATGCCGACATCCGGATCGCTGAGCATCTGCTGCAGACGTGTGACGATCTGTGGCACGCCGGGCAGCGACACCGAAGCGTCGGGTTTGATGCCGGAGAGATCCTTCTCGAGCGCCGCCGAATCGTGCGCGACGATGTTCTCGATGGTCGTCGTCCCTAAAGCCATCGCGGGCATTCCGTTACCCTCCCAGCGCGGTCTTCAGAGCCGCGATCTCGTCCGCCGATTCATCGAGCACGTTGGTACAGTCGCGCAGGCTGAGCTGCAGCCGGCGCAGACCCTTGATCAAGGTATCGTCCGGCGCCGCGAGCTCGCGCCCGTCGCGGCTGCGCTCGACCAGCCGCGCGACCGCGAGCACGTCGGTCAACGTCACGGGTCCGCGCTGCTCGCGATCCATGTCTTCGTAGCTGCCGACCGCCTCGACGATTTCCTCGGCGATCTTCCAATTCTCGAGCAAAGCCTTCGCCACATTCGCATGCCAGTCACGCACGATCGACTCGTAGGTGAGGCGGTCCCCGAACAGCTTCGGATGTTTGCTGGCGCGGGTCAGGATGTAGATGCGGCCGACATTGTGCATGAGGCCGGCGAGCAGCGCGGTATCGCCGTTCAGCGAAGAGAAGCGGCGCGCAATCACGTGCGCCATCGCCGCGATCTGCACGCTCTCCTTCCACAGCGCGTCGAGCGCGCTCTCGACGTGCCGGAACTCCTCGATCTTCTTGAGCTGCTCGACGGCGAAGCTCAGTCCTGCCGATCGCACGATGTTGAAACCGACGCGTGCCACCGCCATGCGCAGGTCCGCAATCTGGCGGCCCGAGGAATTCAAGGCGGCGGAGTTCGCCATGTTCATGAGGCGCGCCGCGAGCATCGGCTCGGAGCCGAGGACGCGCACCACCGTTTCGTTGGTCACGTTGTCGTCGGAGAGCGTGCGCTGCAGTTTGATCACGATGTCGGGCACGGACGGCAGCTCGACCTGACCCTGCGAGAGCTCCGCGGCGAGCGCCTTGACGAAGCTGAACACGACGGTGTTCGGGATCGCGCGGGTCTCGATCGTGGAAGTGGTGGCGATTTCGGGAGCGCTCATGTGCCCAGTGCCTGTCTGAGAGATTGGATTTCCCGATGCGATTCGGCGAGCGCGATGCCGCAGACCGTCGCATCGAGTTTCATGCGGCGGGACGCCGGCATATCGAGGAACAGCATCTGCTCGGCCGCGGGATCGGGACCGAGTGCCGCCAGCGCGCCGCCGACCGCGATCACGTCCGCGAGGTCGGTGGCGCCTTCGTGCTCGCGCGCGGTGTCCTCGCAGTGCGCGACCGCGACGACGATCTCGTCGGCCATCTCCCAGTTGCGCAGGATCGCCTGCGCAACTCGCGCGTGCCACTGGGCGACGATGCGCTGGTAGGTAGATGCGTCGCGCAGCAACGCCGGAAAGCGCGAGGCGCGCGTAAGTAGATAGAGTCGCCCCACGCCATGCAGCAGCCCGCCGAGCAGCGCGGTGTCGGCGTTCATCTTCGTGAAGCGCTTCGCGATGATGTGGCTGACGGCGGCGACGTGCGCGCTGCGCTGCCACAGCTCGGTGAGCGGATTCTCGAGGCCCTTGTACGCTTCGGCGCGCCGCAACTGCGACATCGCAAACGCGATGGTCGCGCTGCGCGCCATGTTGAAACCGATGCGGGCGATGGCGGTACGCAGGTCGTTGACGCGGCGGCCGGTGGAATTGAGCGCGGCGGAGTTCGCCAGTTGCAGCAGCCGCGCGGCCAGTGCGGGTTCGGCGCTCACGACGCGCACGACCTGCTCGATCTCGACCTGTTCATTGGTCAGCGCCTTGCGCACGCGCACCGCGACGTCGGGAAAACTGGGCAGGTCGATCTTCTCGCCCGCGAGCTCGACCGACAGCGATTCGACCAGCCGCACGGCATCGCTGCTGCTATTCGCGGCCACGACGGCCGCCCGCGAAGCGGCAATCACGAACTCCTGGTCCATACCCATGCAATGGTTATCGGTACCGCGCGTCGACTATTTAACGTTTCGAAGTCGAATGTGACCCGCGCCCTGCATTTGGGGATATGTCAAGCCGCGGCAGCGCCGGCATGCAGGGTCCGAAGCAGGCGGGCCTCCGCACGAGGCACTCCGCAGGAGGTGGCGATCTCTTCGACGCTGGCGCCGTTGCGCGCCATCCGGATGGCCATCTCGTACCCGCGGGTTGGCGGCGGCGAACTGGCCAGCGGAGCCGGCGGCGCCGACGCGGTGGGACGCGGAGTCACCATCGGCGAGGGCAGCGACAGATCGTGCACCTGCGCCTGGATCTCGCCGAGCTGCGCCGACAACTGTCGGATCTGCGCGAGCGCATGCGCATGCTGCTGCGCGAGCTGCGCGAACTGGATGGCGGTGTCGCGGCGGGCGACGAGCAGCGCCCAGGCAAAGGCACCGAACGCACTCAACAGCACGAGGCTGCGCAGGACTAACCACCAGGTATCGGGATCGGTGAGCGACATCCAACTCTCCACGTCAAAACGCCGTCGCGGCGCGGGTCATGAGAGAGATGGAGCACGATTCGTGCCGCGGACCGCGGCGGACAGACCTCGTCGATCAAATCGCCGGCGGCGTCACGGGCACCGGCAAAGATGTGCCCGCGGCGGCGGTGGATGCCGGCACGGTTGCCGGTGCCGGCGTGGCCGGCAGCGGCGTGGCGGACTCGCCTGGCAGCGCGCGTTCTTCAAGCGGTGTTGGCGGCGCGACGCCGTCCTGCAGCGCGTCGGCGGGCATCGCCGGCACGTTGCCACCACCGTTCTGCGCATCGGCAGTGCCTGAGAGAATGACCAACAGCACGCGGCGATTCGCGTTGCGGCCATCGGCTGTGTCGTTGGCCTTCACCGGGTGCCATTCACCGAGGCCAATGACGGACAGGCGGTTCGCCGCGACTCCGCCGTTCGCGAGCAGATGCACCACCGTCGCGGCACGCGCCGCGGACAGCTCCCAGTTCGATGGAAACAGGGAAGTCTTGATGGGCACGTTGTCGGTGTGGCCCTCGACACGGATCGGATTCGGATACGGCGCCAGGGCCTTCGACAACGCCTGGAGCGCGGGCACCGCCGAGGGCGACAACGTGGCGACGCCGCTGGGAAACAGAATGTCGGCGCGGATCTCGACTTCGATCCAGAACGAGTGACGGCGCACCGTGACCAGATCGGCATCGACGAGCGTCGCCAGCGATTTCTCGACCTCGTCGGCCACCTTCGCGAGCTCGCGGGCCATCTTGTCCTGATCCGAATCGCCGATGCCGTTATGGCGGCTTGGCCCGAGTCCTTTGCCGTCTTCCTGCCCGATGGACACCGCCTCGAGCATCTGCCGTGGCTGACCTTCGATGTTGGCCTGCTGCACGATCGACACCGCGATATCGGCGCCGCTGCCGCGCTGCTTCTCGCCGACCTGGATCGGGTCGAGCGATTTCGGCGTGCCGCGGAACGCCGCATTCAGCGAGTCCGACAATACGCGGAACTTGCCCTCGTTCACCGACGAGATGGCGTACATCACGACGAAGAACGCGAGCAGCAGGCACATGAGATCTCCGAAGGGGATGGCCCACGCCTCGTGATTCGCATGCTCTTCGTGTTTGTGCTTACGCGCCATAAGAATGGGGGCACTCCCCATTTGCTAGCAAAAGGGGTCAGACCTCAATGCGTCCCCGCGACTAATGCAGATAACCATGCAACTTGGCCTCGATCGCACGCGGGTTCTCGCCCTGCGCGATCGAGATCATTCCTTCGATGATCATCTCGCGCACCTGCGTCTGTTCGGCCACGATGCCCTTCAACTTGCCGGCGAACGGCAGGAAGAACAGGTTCGCGAGGCCGATGCCGTACACCGTCGCGGTGAACGCCGCCGCGATGCCCGCACCGAGCTTGGACGGATCGGCGAGGTTCTGCATGACCGCCATGAGGCCGAGCACCGCGCCGATGATGCCGAGCGTGGGCGCGTAGATGCCCATGCACTCCCACACTTTCGCGGCGCGGTTGTCGGCGTGCTCGCGCACACCGAGCTCCACTTCCATGATGCCGCGAATGGCGTCGGGCTCGGAGCCGTCGACCACGAGCTGCAGGCCCTTCTGCACGAAGGTGTCTTGCTCCTGCTTGATCATCGGCTCGAGGCCTAACAACCCTTGCTTGCGCGCGATGTTGCTCCACTCGATGATCTTCTGGATGAGCGCCTCGGCCGCGATCTGCGGCGGCTTGAACACCCAGGAGAGCCGGTTCAGCGCCAGCTTGAACACCGGCAGCGGTGTCTGGATGAAGGTGGAGGCGAACGTGCCGACCACGACGATCATGAACGCCGCGGCCGACAGCAGCGCGTGCACGCCCGCGCCCTTGAGCACCGCGCCGACGAGCACCGCGATGAAGGCGAGGAGAATTCCGACGATGCTCAGGATATCCACGGCGCGATCCGTTTCAGAGGCGGTCGCGCCAGCCGGACAGGCGGGCCTGCAAACGCGTCAGGGCCTGGCCGTGTATCTGGCAGATCCGCGACTCGCTCACCTTCAACACCACTCCGATCTCCTTCAAGTTCAACTCGTCGTCGTAGTACAGGGACATGACCGTGCGCTCACGGTCGGGCAGGCCCGCAATGGCGTCGCTGAGAGCACTCCGAAATCGCTCATCGATGACGTCGCGGAATGGGTCCGCGTCCGGATCGGTGGCGTTGATCTCGCCCTCCTCCGTCGTGAGGCTCGCGATCTGGCAACCGGCCGCGTCCTCGACGATCTTGTGATACTCCTCGAGGCTCACGCCCATCTTGTTCGCAACGTCGGTATCGCGCGCCTCGCGGCCGATCTCGGCCTCGAGCTCGCGGATCGCGGTCGCGACCGCGCGCGCCTTGCGATGCACGGAGCGCGGTGCCCAGTCGAGCTTGCGCAGCCCGTCGAGCATCGCGCCACGGATGCGGATGCCGGCGTAGGTCTCGAAGCTCGCGCCGCGCCCCGCAGAATAGTTAGAAGCCGCCTCGAGCAGGCCCAGCATGCCTGCCTGTACGAGGTCGTCGACCTCGACGGAGGCAGGCAGACGTCCCGCCAGGTGATACGCGATGCGCTTCACCAGCTCGGCATGGCGCATCACCATGGCCTCGGTCTCCCGGGCACTGGGACGCTGGCTGTATGCGCTGACTCCCGTCACCGGACCACCTCGAGACGGACCGACGGACGACGAATCAGACGCTCGACGAAGAACTCCACGTTACCCCGGGGGCCCTCGGCTACTGGCCACATATCGGCCCTGAGGGCCACGGTCTTGAGCGCCACGGAGGCCGGGGACTGCGGGTAGGCCTGCACAACGGGACGCTGTTCACGGATTGCGCGCCGCAGAAACGGGTCTTCGGGGATCTCCCCGACGTAATCCAGCTCCACGGTGAGAAAGCGGGTCACCACGCGCTCGAAGCGCTGGAACAGCGCTTGTCCGAGCCCGCGACCGCGCACCTGGTTCACGAGCACGCGAAATTTATCCACGCCGTGGTCGCGTGACAGGATCTTGATGAGCGCGTAGGCGTCGGTGAGCGACGCTGGCTCGTCGCAGATCACCACGAGCACCTGCTGTGCCGCCTGGGAGAACTGCAGCACCGAGCCGGCGATGCCGGGCGCCGTGTCGATCACCAGAAAATCGAGTTTGCTGGTGAGGTCGCCGAAGGCGCGCACCAGGCCGAGGTGCGTGAGCGTGTCGAGCTCGGCGAGCTCGGCGATGCCCGATGCGGCCGGCACCACGCGAAAACCCTGCGGCGCTTCGATGATCACCTCCTCGAGCGTGCAATTGCCGGCCAGCACGTCGGCGAGCGTCATGCGCGGAGTGAGGCCCAGGAAAACGTCGACGTTGGCGAGGCCAAGATCCCCGTCCAGCAACATGACCTCTTTGCCACGCTGTGCGAGCGTCGCGGCGAGATTCACGGCTATGGTGGTCTTGCCCACGCCACCCTTGCCGCCCGTCACGGCGATGACCTGCACCGGCGGTGCGTGCAGCATCCGCCCGGCACCGGCGAGGTTCGAATCGAGTGGCTTACGTGCCGACATGGTCCGCTCCCGAAATCCTGCGCGTCATGGTTTCGTCGTCCGGTGTGGCGCTGTTGCGATGGGCGATGTCGACCGCGCGCGCCACCAGGCTGTGCGCGCGCGCGGGCTCGAGGTCCTCGGGCACCCGCTGGCCGTCGCTGCTGTATGCCGCCGGTAGTTTGGTGCGCACCAGCGCCGAAAGGATGCCGCCGAGGCTCACCGCCTCGTCGATCTTGGTGATGCACACCGCGGTGGGCTTGGCGAGCGCGAAGCGCTGCAGTACTTCGTCCATGGTGCCGGCCTGCATGCTCGCGGGCAGCACGATCGCACTCTCCATGCCGGCTCCGGAGGAAGAAGGCTGCATCTGCGACAGTACGCGCAGCCGGCGCGCGGCGTCCGGATCGCGCGGGCTGGCGCCGGCGGTGTCGATGAGCACGAGTTTCTGGCCCGAGAGGCCCGCGAGCAGCTCGGGCAACTCCGAGATGTCGTAGACGGTGTGCGCCTGGACGCCTAACAAACGTCCCAGCATGTGCATCTGTTCGTGCGCGCCGATGCGCACCGCGTCGGCCGAGATCAGCGCGATGCGGCGCGGACCATGGCGCAGCACCCAGCGCGCGGCGAGCTTTGCGATCAGCGTCGTCTTGCCGGCGCCGGCCGGGCCCGCGAACGCGACGCGACCGCCCTGCTCGAGCCAGCGGTCGCCGGTGACCTGCACCGTGCGCGCGATGGTGGCGAGCGCAAAACGCCGCGCGCCGCTGAAATCGAGATTCTGCGGAATCCTGCGGGCGAGCGAACCCGCCAGCTCGTTCGACAAGCCGATGCGGGCGAGCTCCTTGAGCATCGCGGCCTGCAGCGGCGAGCGGCGCGTCATGTCGTTCCACGTCAGCGTGGCCAACTGCGCCTCGAGCATGCGGCGCATGCCCTTCACTTCCTCGGCCAGCGTGCTGTCGGCGGCGCGCGGCAATGCAGCCTGAGTCTGCGTGATCTCGGCCGAGAGCTGGGTCGATGCGCGCTTGGCGAAATCGACATTGCGTATCTGCCCATTGGCGCCGTGCTGCGGGGTGGCCGCGCGCTCGCGCGGATCTGCCGCCACGGTGCCGCGCTGCGAGTCGAGATCGATGGCCGCCACGACTTCGACCTCTCCATCGACCTTGCCGGTAGACAGGATCACGGCGTCGGACCCCAGCTGCTCACGCACCTGCGCCAGCGCGGTGCGCATGTCCTTCGCGAGGTATCGTTGTATCTTCATCCGGTCCTCTCCTATCTACCCACCGCGGTCACCATGCGGACCTTGCGGTTGTCAGGCACTTCGTTCCACGCCAGCACGTGCAATCCGGGCACGCTCACGCGGAAGAACCGCGCCAGGGCCGAACGCAGGTTCGGCGGGGTCAGCAACACCGCCGGCTCGCCGCCACGTTCTTGACGTGCGACCGCGTCTGACAGACCTCGTTGCAAGCGCTCTGCCAGCCCGGGCTCCAAACCCGGGCTTCCCCCGGTATTCGTGAGCCCGTTTGACAGAAGTCGCTCGAGATCTGGCTCAAGTGTGATGACGGGCAATTCTTCGGCGAGTCCGACGATGTCCTGGACGATCTGTCGGCCCAGGGCAACCCTTACCTGACCGAGCAAAATCTGCGGATCCGAGCTGCGCGGACCGGCTTCCGCCAAAGCTTCGACGATGGCGCGGACGTTGCGGATGGGCACCCGTTCCGCCAGCAGGCCCTGCATGACGCGCACGACGATGGCCAACGGCAGCACCTTGGGCACCAGCTCGTCGACCAGCTTGGGCGCGGTCTTCGACAGGGTCTTCAACAACTGCTCCGCCTCTTCGTGACCGAACAGCTCGTGCGCATGCGTCTGGATCAGATGCGACAGGTGCGTCGCGATGACGGTGGCCGCGTCGACGACGGTGTAGCCCAGCGACTGCGCGTGCTCGCGCATGCTCGGCTCGATCCAGGTGGCCTCCATGCCGAACGCCGGATCGCGGGTGGCGAGGCCGTTCAGCGCTCCGAACACGCGGCCGGGGTTGATCGCGAGCTCGCGGTCGGGGTGCACCACGCTCTCGCCGATGGCGACTCCGGCCAGCCGTATGCGGTAGGCATTCGGCCCCAGCTCGAGGTTGTCGCGTATGTGCACGGGCTGCACCAGGAAGCCGAGCTCCTGCGTGAGCTTGCGGCGGATGCCGCGGATTCGGGCTAACAAGTCGCCGCCCTTGGTGCGATCGACGAGCGGCACGAGTCGATATCCGACCTCCAGACCGATGACGTCGATGGGACGCACGTCCTCCCACGACAGCTCCTGCACATCATTGGCCGGCGGCGGTGACCGCGCCTCGGGGACGATGGCCGCGGCGGCCTCCGCCTCGCGCCGTTTCTGCACGATGCGCCAGGCGTACCAGCCGCACAGGCCCGCCATGGAAAGAAAGACGATGTTCGGCATGCCGGGGATCAGGCCCATGATGCCGAGCACCGCGGCCGCGACGCCCAGCGCCTTCGGCTGGCCGAACAGTTGTTTGCCGAGCTCGCTGCCGACGTCCTGCTCGCGCGAGATTCGCGTAACGATGATGGCCACCGCAACCGACAGCATGAGTCCCGGAATCTGCGCCACCAGGCCGTCGCCGATGGTCAGCAAGGTGTACGTGCGCGTCGCCTCGCCCATCGGCAGGTCGTGCATCATCGTACCGATCAACAGGCCGCCGACGATATTGATGACCAGGATGAGGATGCCGGCGACGGCGTCGCCGCGGATGAACTTGCTGGCGCCGTCCATCGAACCGTAGAAGTCCGATTCGGCGCGGACCTCGGCGCGCCGATCGCGCGCCTGGTCCTGCGTAATGAGGCCGGCGTTCAGATCCGCGTCGATGGCCATCTGCTTGCCGGGCATCGCGTCCAACGCGAAGCGCGCCGACACTTCCGAGACGCGGCCCGCGCCCTTCGTGACGACGACGAAGTTGATGATGGTCAGGATGGTGAACACCACGGCTCCGACCGCATAGTTGCCGCCGATGACGAATTCACCGAACGCCGCGATCACCTTGCCGGCCGCGTGCGAGCCCTCGTGGCCGTGCAGCAGCACCACGCGCGTCGATGCGACGTTGAGCACCAGGCGCAGGATCGTCACGAGCAACAGCACGGTCGGAAATATCGCGAACTCGAGCGGCCGCTTCACCTGGAACACCGCCATCACGATGACCAGCGACAGCGCGATGTTGAACGTGAACAACACGTCGAGCAGCACCGGCGGCAGCGGCAGGATCAGCATCCCGAGGATCGAGATGAGACCCAGCGGCACGCCGATGCCGATGCGCATCAAGGTCGAAGTCGGATTTTCGGAGCTGGTGTTGGTAGTGGCCATCGGTGGTTGAGCAAAGCGTTACTGGAACGTCGGCGGTGGCGGCGCGGGGGCACCGCTATCCCTGGCCGCCTTGAGTTGATAGACGTAGGTGAGGACCTGCGCCACGGTCACGTACAGTGCCGCCGGCACCTCGCGGCCCAGGTCCACGGTGCGATGCAGAGCGCGCGCCAGCGGCGGCGCCTCGACGATGGGCACGCCACTTTCCGTGGCGATCTCGCGAATGCGCGCGGCGAGCAGATCGGTACCCTTCGCGACGACGATCGGCGCGCGCATCTTCTGGTCGTCGTAACGCAACGCGACGGCGAAGTGCGTCGGGTTCGTGATCACGACGTCCGCCTTCGGGACCTCCTGCATCATGCGACCGCGCGCCAGCGCGCGCTGCGCCTCGCGGATGCGGCCGCGCACTTCGGGCGAGCCCTCGCTCTCCTTGTATTCCTCGCGCACTTCCTCGCGCGTCATGCGCAGATCCTTCGCGTGCTGCCAGAGCTGGTACGGCACGTCGACCGCGGCGATCGCGACGAGGCCGAGGCACAGCACCAGAAACGCGTAGCCCGCGAGCGCCGCCGAATGCGCGATGGCGCCCTGGATGGGCTCGCTCGACAGGCCCATGAGCTGCGGTGTGAGACCCGACAGCAGCACCCATGCGATGGTGCCGACGACGGCAATCTTCGCCAGACCCTTGCCCAGTTCCACCGTGCCGCGCGCCGAGAACATGCGGCCCAGGCCCTTGAGCGGATTGAGCCGCGAGAACTGCGGCATCAGCGCCTGGGTCGAAACATTCCAGCCGCCGATCGCGAGCGGCGCGGCCAGCGCGGCGACGAACGTCGCACCGAGAATCGGCAGGATGATGATGAGCGAATGTGCGCCGGCATCCATGAGCGCCGGCCAGATCACGTTCTCGCCAACGGCCACCTCCGGACGCAGGCTCAATGCGCCGCGCATGAGCTCCGCAAAGCGGCCGGCGGCGCCCTTGCCGAGCGTGTAGATAGCCACCGCGGCCGCGATGCACACCGCCGCCATCGACAGCTCGACGGAGCGCGGCACCTGGCCCTTCTTGCGCGCCTCCTCGAGGCGCTTGGGAGTTGCGAGTTCGGTACGTTCCTGTCCGCTTTCAGCCACGGCCTCATCCTTTCCCGAGGGCGCGCAGGAAGACGAGGCCCTGCGACAGCAGCTCGACGAAGCTCTGCTGCATCGGCGCGACGCTCGCGAGCAGTACCAGCAGACCGACCACCAGCGAAACCGGAAAGCCGACGGCGAAGAGATTCAGCGAGGGCGCGGCGCGGCTGACGACGCCAAACGCGAGATTCACGATGAGCAGCGCGGTGACGCCCGGCAGCGCGATACCAATCGCTCCGGAGAACAGCGTGCCGCCCCACAGGATGAGCTGCCACAGCCCACCCTGGCCGAGGCCCGTCATGCCAACCGGCATGCCGTACAGCCCCGCGACCAGGATCTGGATCAGCGCCACGTGGCCGTCGAGCGCCAGGAACGTGAACGTCGCCAGGATGACGTAGAGCTGACTGAGCGCCGGCGTGCTGCTGCCGCGCAACGGGTCGATGTTGAAGGCAAATGACAGGCCCATGCTGTTCGCGAGCAGTTGGCCCGCCAATGCCAGAGCGTCGAACACCACCTGCAGCGCGAAGCCGAGCGCGACGCCGATCAGCATCTGCTGGAACACCACCACCAGTCCCTGTGGCGAGAACGGCTTGACGTCGGTGGTCGGGATCATCGGCACGACGAGCGCGGTGATCGCGACGGCGAGGATGATGCGCGTGCGTGCCGACACGAAGCGCGCGCCGAACATCGGCGCGACCATGAGACAGGCGCCGATGCGCGCGAACGGGAAGAACCCCTGCGCCACCCACGCTTCGAGCTGTCCGGTTGTGAGCGCGATGGGCATCGGGCCTCTAACCCACCATGCCGGGAATGCTTTCGATGAGCCCGCGCGTGTACTCGACCAGGGTGCGGAGCATCCACGGCCCCGTGAACGCGAGTACGGCGGCCATCGCGAGCAGCTTCGGGATGAACGACAGTGTCATCTCGTTGATCGACGTCGCCGCCTGGAAGATGCCGACGATGAGGCCGACGGCGAGCGCCGTGAGCAGCAGTGGTGCCGAGAGCATCAGCGTCATTTCCAGCGCCTGGCGGCCGATCGTGACTACGGTTTCGGGACTCATTGCTGGCTACCTGAAGATCAGCGGAAGAAACTCTGGGCGATCGTGCCCATGACCAGCGCCCAGCCGTCGATGAGCACGAACAACATGATCTTGAACGGCAGCGAGATCAGCACCGGCGAGAGCATCATCATGCCCATCGACATCAGCACGCTGGCCACCACGAGATCGATGATCACGAACGGGATGAACAGCAGGAATCCGATCTGGAAGGCGGTTTTCAATTCGCTCGTGACGAAGGCCGGCACGAGAATGCTGAGCGGTACGTCGTTGGGCGTGGCGAAGCCCTTGCCGCCCGCGATGCGCACGAAGGTCGCGATATCGGACTCGCGCGTCTGCTTGAGCATGAAGACCTTGAGCGGCTCGACGGCGGACCTGAGCGCGGCCTCGGCTTCCATGGTGCCGGCCAGATACGGTTGCACGGCCTGCGCATTCACCTTCTCCACGACCGGCGCCATGACGAAGAACGTGAGGAACAACGCGAGGCCGACCAGCACCTGGTTGGGCGGCGTCTGGCCGGCGCCGATCGCCTGCCGCAGGATTGCCAGCACGATCACGATGCGCGTGAACGCCGTCATCATGAGCATGATGGCCGGCAGCAGCGACAGCACCGTCATCAGCAACAGCACTTGCAGCGTCAGCGAGTACGTCTGTCCGCCGCCGGGCGCGGTCGTGACCGTGACCGCCGGCAGACCACTCCCGGTCGCGGCTTCGGCGCACGCCGGCAGCAGGAACAGGGCTGACAACCCGAGGAGGCGTACGAACTTCGATTGCCCGATATTCGTCGGCACACTCTTCATTTGCCGAGGCTCCGCAGCAGCAATTCTTTGAACGTCCGAGCCGTCGGCGTACCGGGCGGCGGAGCGACGGACACCGGGGCATCGGTTTTCGCTCCGACCGGGAAGACGTGCAGGGTGTTCACGGAATTCGCGGCTACGCCGATGAGGATGTCGGTGTCGCCGACGCGCACGAGCACGCAGCGCTCCTTGGGGCCCAGCAATCTATCGCCGAGCACCTGGATGCGGCCCTGGCCGGAGGTACCGAAGCCGCGCATGCGCTTGAACAGCCACGCGAGGCCGGCGATCACGCCGACGACCAGCAGCAGCGCGAGTGTGACCTCGAGCGTGCCGCCCCCGGCGGATGGCGCGGCGCTGGCCGCGGGCGCGGCGAAGAGAGGCGCGTCCACTGGCGGTTACTTGAGCTTCTTGATGCGCTCGGCCGGGCTCACCACGTCGGTGATGCGAATGCCGAACTTCTCGTTGACCACCACGACTTCACCGTGCGCCACGAGCGTGCCGTTCACGAACACGTCGAAGGGCTCGCCCGCGGCGCGATCGAGCTCGACGACGCTGCCCTGGTTGAGCTGCAGCAGGTTGCGGATCGGGATGCGCGTGCGCCCCACCTCCATGGACAGCGTGACCGGCACGTCGAGGATGACCTCGAGGTTGACGTCGGCACCGGCCTCGGCTTCATCGGTTGCGGCTTGTACTTTCGCGTTCATGTCGATTTCCCTCGAAGAATGTTCTTCAGCTCGTCTTGCGCAGCAGCAGCGCATCGACCGCGTTGGTGCGCGGACGGCGCACACGCTGCTCGAAGCGCACCGACTGCTGGCCGCGCGATACGCCGTAGCTGCCGCGAAACAGCGGCACGCCCTCGGCGAGCACCGTGGCCTTGCCGGCGAAATCGCAGGGAATGACGTCGCCGGGCTTGAGGTTCACGAGCTGCGACAGCGTCACGCTGGCGTTGCCCAACAACGTGGACAGCTCGATCTCGGCGTCCTGGATGTCCTCCTTGAGCGAGGCCAGCCAGCGATCGTCCTGCACGGAGCTCGTGCCGCCCGCCCCGGCTTCGAGCACTTCCTTGATGGGCTCGAGCATCGCGAGCGGCATGACGATGTACAGATCGCCGCCGCCGCCCTCGAGCGCGAGCTGGAAGCCGCTGATGACCACCGGCTCGGCCGGCGCGGCGATCTGCACGAAGCTCGGATTCACTTCCGTCTTGATGTGATCGATGTCGATGGCCGCGACCGGCGCCCACGCCTCGCGCAGGTCGTTGAACGCGGCACGCACCACCATCTGGACCACGCGCATCTCGGTGGGCGCGAACTCGCGCGTCTCGTTCGTCTGTTGGCGGCCGGTGCCGCCGAAGAAATTGTCGACGATGCAGAACACCAGCTTCGGGTCGAGCGCGAACAGCGCGTTGCCGCGCAGCGGGTTCATGCGGATGAGATTCAGGTTGCTCGGCAGCGCCAGCGATTGCGCGAAGTCGCCGAACTTCGCGCTGCGCACCGGCATCACCGCGATCTCGAGCGGCCGGCGCAGCATGTTGTAGAGACTGACGCGCAGGCTGCGCGCCATGCGCTCGTTGATGAGGTCGAAGGCCGGCATGCGAATGCGCATGGCGCCCTGGTCGCTCAGGAAGTCGTAGGGTCGTACTTCGCCCGGAATCGACGGCGCGTCGGTGTTGACGTCGCCCGAATCCACCGCGTTCAGCAACGCGTTGACTTCTTCCTGATTGAGAACTTCTTGTGCGGGCATTTGCTCTTCCACCCTCTACTGCATGACGAAGGCGGTGAAATACAATGCTTCGACTTTTTCACTTTGTCCGCCCGCGCTCTGGACGACGCTGCGGACGGCCTCCAGCGAGCGCTTCTGCAGGTCCGTCTTGCCCTCGAGCGTGGAGATCGTCTGGTATTTCTGGTTGCCGAGCAGCATGAGCAGATCGTTGCGGATGCGCGGATCGTTCTTCTTGAGCTCGTCGGCGATCTGCGGGTCGCGCGTCATCACGCTCACCGTGACCTGGAGGAAGCGCACCATGGCTTCCGCCTCGAAGTTCACGACGAACGGCGGATCGAGATTCACGTAGATAGGCGGCAGGACCGGCGCCGCGGCTTTCGCGTCGGCGTGCTTGCCGCCCTTCAGGAAGAAGAACGCGCCACCGGCACCGCCCAGCAGCACCACCGCCAGGATTATGAACAGCAGCTTCTTGCTCTTGGGAGGGGCTTCTTCGCCTTCGACTCCCTCTTCTCCGTCTTCCGCAAAGTCTTCGTCGGCCATGACACGTCCTCGGGGCACGCTGCGGCGTGCGAACGAAGGGAGATGTGCAACGGCCATGCCATGGGATTCATGTGACGCGGATCACCAAAACAGGCGGGCGGCGACGGAAAGCTGACGGTGAGGTGACGCGCCGCTCCGAGTCACCATCACAAACAGTCTCTCGAGCTACGCGTAAATATCGAGCAAAGAAGTGTTCATCACGGACCCGGGTGCCGCCTCCGCTTCTTCGGCGATGGCACTCACCGCGCTCACCGTTTGCGGGCGGTCGGGGCGCCCGCCATTGGCCGATTGGTGTGAGACGCTGGCATTCGCGAGTTGCAGGCCCTGTGCGGCCAGCAGCTCGCGCAGGCGCGGCAGCGACGCTTCGAGCGCCGAGCGCGTCTCGGCGTGTGCGGCGCCGAAGTGCACGGTGGCTTCGCCGTCGCGCACGCTGATCTGGATGTCGAGCGGCCCGAGTTCCTGGGGAATGAGCCGCAGCTGCGCCACCGACTCGCCTTCGCGCGCCATCATGACGAGTCGGTGGGCCAGCGCGTCGGCCCAGCGGGCGTCGTGCACGGGCATCATCAGCCGCGGAGCGGGAGCGACGCCGACGTCGGGTGTGCGTTTGGCAGTGAGATCGCCGAAGGCGTTCATCCACTCGTCACCGGTGGCCGCGCCGTCGCGGGTCTCGGTGTTGTTCTGCGGGACGGCGGTCAGCGCCGCCAGTGCCGCCAGCGCCGCGCCGGGTGCGGCTACGGACTGGGCAGCGGCCGGGCGCTCGAGCGCGACCACCGTGGGCGTGGAAGCGTCCGTCGACGCAGCATCCGGCAACAGGCCTTCGGCATTTCCGGCCTGGTGCTGCAATGAGCTCGGGATCGCCGCGAGATTCGCACGTCCGGTGCCGGCATCACCCTGCCCGGTGGCGGAGATAGCGCCGGATTGCGAGCCGGCCTGCGGCGCGAGCACGCTGTACGGAATCATGATGTTCAACCAGTCGCTGAGGACATCGTCCTCGACCTTCGCGGTCTCGTGCGTCTCGAGCAACTCCTCGGGGGACGCCGAGCCGGTCGGGGAGGCTTCCGGCAACAACGTCGCACTCTGATTCAACAGCTCGAGCATTTCTCCGGCGGACACCTCCGCGCCACCGATCAACTGCAGCGGCGGCGGCTGCCGAACGGCCGCCGGAGATTTCGGCGCGAGCAACTGCGCAATAGTTTGGCCGGGCGCCGGTCCGGGCAGCAGCGCGTCGAGTGCGGGACTCGCGCCGTCGATGACTGCCCCGGCCAGCAGATTCTGGAATTCGTTGGCTGCACCGGCGCCGCCCGGCGCGCCGGTGGTGGCCACCGCGGATGCGCCGGGCGTCGCGGCGGGTGTCTCGGTGAATGCAGTCGTGGCGCTCATCATGGTCTACCTCTCACCTTCGGGCGCGGAGCCGCGCTCCGCTTTTCTTTGGGCCAATTCGTCACTCTCGCGCTGATCGCGGCGATCCTCGTCGCGGCGCGCTTCGTCCTGCCAGCGTCCCGCCAGCGTCTGCACGACCTGCGCGCGCTGCGCAGCCTCGCGCCAGGAATTCAACAGCTGATCGCGCGTCGCGCGTGCCGCCGCCAACAACTGGCGCTGCGCGACCAGCGCTTCGCCGAGACGCGCGAGGAACGCCTGGAATTCACGTACGCCGGACGCTTCGACGCCCACGGCGCCGCGCGTCTTGAGTTGCTCTTCGTATTCGTTGCGGTAGCGCTCGAGCGCCACCAGCTTCTGCTCGGCCTCGATGGCGTTGCGCTCGGCCTCCGCCAGCCGCTCGGCGCGCTCGCGCTCGTTGCGGTCGGCGACCTGCTGCACGACATCGAGCCGCTCGCCGCGGGTCACGCGGCACCCTGGTTGTTAGCCGCCATTTGCGCGTCGGCCTCGGCGAACAGTTGCGCCAATGCGCGCAGGCTGTCCTGGTGGCCGACGCGTTCCTTGATGCCCTGCTGCAGGAACTTCTGCATCTTGGGCCACATCGCGATGGCGGCATCGACGCGCGGATCGCTGCCGCGTTGATAGGCGCCGATGTTGATGAGATCGCGGTTCTGCTGGTAGGTAGACAGCGCGTGGCGAAAGCGCCGCGCCAGGTCCAGGTGATCGGCCGGCGTGATGTCCTGCATCACCCGGCTCACCGAGGCCTCGACGTCGATCGCGGGATACTGCCCGCCTTCAGCTATCCGCCGCGACAGCACTATGTGGCCATCGAGAATGGCGCGCGCCGCGTCGGCGATCGGGTCCTGCTGGTCGTCGCCCTCGGTGAGCACGGTGTAGAACGCCGTGATCGAGCCGCGCTCCGTGCTGCCATTGCCGGCGCGCTCGACCAGCGCCGGCATGCGCGCGAACACGGACGGCGGATAGCCCTTGGTGGCGGGTGCTTCGCCGATGGCGAGGCCGATCTCGCGCTGCGCCTGGGCGAAGCGTGTCAATGAATCCATCAACAGGAGCACCGAGAGACCACGGTCGCGGAAATGTTCGGCGATGGTCGTGGCGAGCCAGGCGCCATGCAGGCGCATCAGCGGCGGCGCGTCGGCGGGTGCGGCCACCACCACGCTGCGACGCAGACCTTCGACGCCGAGGATGTCCTCGATGAATTCCTTCACCTCACGACCGCGTTCGCCGATCAGGCCCACCACGATCACGTCG
>JAYTOI010000094.1:0-18918 GCA_043747875.1 Pseudomonadota bacterium
TGGCTGGGGTGGAAGGATTCGAACCTCCGAATGGCGGGATCAAAACCCGCTGCCTTACCACTTGGCGACACCCCAACGGCCTAACTCTTCGAGCAGCGGGGAGCGTTCGAGTCCGCGCGCCACGTACGCGCGCCACGTGTCGGGTGCGCGGGCCGCGACGCGCTCCGCATCCTCGACGCGGCCGAATTTCGCGAACACGCATGATCCCGTACCCGTCAATCGCGCCGGCGCGTGCCGCGCGAGCCACTCGAGCGCCTCATCCACTGCAGGAAAGCGCGCGCGCACGACCGCTTCGCAATCGTTCCGCCCGCCCGTTTCCAAAAAGCCGGGCATTGTGGTGGGGGGTGAATTCCGTGTCAATTCAGCAGCCTGGAATACGGCAGCCGTTGGGACGCTGACGCCCGGAAACAGCACGACGTACCAGGAGTCCGCGCCCAGCATGACAGGCAGGAGCTTGTCGCCCACGCCCTCGGCCCAGGCAGACGTCCCGTGAACGAAAACCGGTACATCCGCACCCAACTTGACGCCAATGGCCGCGATCTCGCTGGAAGTGTGTCCAGTGCGCCAGATCTGATTGAGGGCCACCAACGTGGTGGCGGCGTCCGAGCTGCCACCACCCAGGCCGCCGCCGATGGGAATGCGCTTGTGGACGGATATGTCCGCGCCGAGCCGCGTGCCGCTCGCCTGCTGGAGCGCCGACGCCGCGCGGACCACCAGATCCTGCGCTTCGGGCACCTCAGCCGGTCCGACAACCCGAACGATCCGACCGTCCGCGCGCGGCGCGATCTCGAGCCGGTCGCAGAGATCGATGATCTGAAACACCGTCTGCAGCTCGTGATAACCGTCGGGCCGGCGACCGACGATGTGCAGCATGAGGTTCAGCTTGGCCGGCGCCGACCAGGTAGTGGGGACATTCTTCATTTCCGTTGTAACAATCGATTGTGCATTTCAGGGAGCCGGCAGGTCCGCGATTGTTACGGCGGAAATGAAGAATGTCCCCTACTGCCTACTGCCAGCGTTCGACGAACAACTTCAGGCGCGCGCCGTCGCGCTCGGCCCCCATTCTTTCGAACGAGAGCCGCTGCGGCAACGAGAACCCGAGTCCCGGCACGCGCGAATTGACGCTCACGCGCCAGCCGTTCTGCTGAAAGTCCAGTGGCGCGCCACTGACTTGATCCGCGCGCATATCCACGGGCGCGCCCGGCGCCGGCAGGCCTAACAACCACCAGCGCAGCTCGGCCAGGGGCAGCTCGAAGCCCATACGCTGTTCGATTTCATCGCGCGCGGCGACGCCGTCCAGTTTCTCGCCGCGACTGTTCGTGACGCTGATCTCGGCGTCCGAGAACTGCATGCGCATGCCGCCGATGCCCAGCGGCCCGTCGAGCGCCAGCTCGGCGCGAAGCCGCTGTTGCCGATAACGCAGGCTGGCGGAGAAACCGTCACCCTTCGCGGCGACTGCCACGCGGCCATTGAGCGCGTAGGAATCCAGTTTGGCGAGCTCGGCGAGTTGCTCGGGCCAGGGCGCATCTGCGCCGGGACCCGGCAGGGTACGCGGCGGCGCCGTGCGGCAGCCGGCGAGCACCACGAGCACGAAACACGCGCCGAGCGCGGCACGCAGCGAGGCGCGCGGCACCGCGGTCCTAACTACCGGTGGACGTGGACGTGGACGTGGGCGTGGGCGGCGGATCCGCCGGCAGCTCGGGCAGCTTGTCATCCTCGGGCTCGGCCTTCTCGGGCTGTTCAGCCTTGTCGTCGAGTTTGGTGCCCGTCAGCCGCTCGATGGTCGCGCGCAGCGGCTTGGAATCCGGCGCGCGCGACAGCGCCTGCGCCCACAGTACGCGCGCTTCGGCCTGCTTGCCGCTGGTCCACAGCAACTCGCCCATGTGCGAGGCGATCTCAGAGTCCGGAAAGATGCGGTAGGCGCGCGTGAGAAACGGCAACGCGCCGGCGGTATCGCCACGGCGGAACATCACCCAGCCGAGGCTGTCGAGAAAGGCCGGGTTGTCGGGCGACGCGGCCAGCGCTTTGCGGATCATGGCCTCCGCGCGTGGCAGCTTCTGATTGCGGTCCGCGAACGAATAGCCGAGCGCGTTCAACAGGCTGGCGTCCTCGGGCCGCTCCTTGAGCAGGCTCTCGAAGCTGCGCACCGACTCGTCTTCGAGGCCGGCTTTGTCCTGGATGAGTGCGATCTGATAGCGCACGCCGGGATGCTTGGGATAGTGCTCGAGGGCGATCTCGAGCAGGGCGATGGCTTCCTTGGGCTTGCCGACGTCCTCGAGCAACGCGGCCTTCGCGAACTCGACGTCGAGCGCTTCGGAGCGCTCTTTCGCGGCGTGCTCGTCGAGCATGCGGAATGCTCCGTCGCGGTCGTCGCGCTTCATGAGCAGGCGCGCCGCGCGGCCACGCACGATGAGCCCGCCCCCGGCCTCCGCGAGCTTCGAATAGCCCTCGAGCGCGAGATCCAGCCGCCCCTCGCGCTCCGCCAGCGAAGACAGATAGAAGAACGCCTCGCCCGCCACCTGCTGCGAGCCGATCAAACTACCGAAACGGCGGCCGGCTTCGGCGAGATCGCCGAGCTGATACGCGAGCTTGCCCAGGCGCAGCTCCGCCTCGTCGTGTTCGGTGGGATCGCTGCGCAGGCTCTCGAGCTCCTGGCGCGCCTCGTCGTAGCGCTCCAGGCGGATCAGCGTGTCGACGTACGCGAAGCGCTGGCCCTCGGGCTCGAGTGCCGCGGCTTCCTGCGCGACGGCAATGGCGGAGACGGCGTCGCCCTCGGCCGTGAGCACGCGCGCGAGCTGCGCGCGCGCATCGCCCGAGGCGGGCTCGTTGGCGAGCACTCGGTCCGCGAGCTTGTGCGCGGCGGCGAAATCGAAGTTCTCGAGCGCCAGATCGACGCCGGCATCGAGCACCTTGGCATCGACGTCCGGCGCGTCGAGCACGGGGCGCAGTGTGTCCAGCGCGATGGCGCTGCCGCCCGCGTCACTGAGCTCGGCGATGAGCTTGATGAGCGCCTCGGCGCCGCCGAGCTGGTGCGTGCGCAGGATGGCGGCGCGCGCTTCGCCGGGTTGATAGAGCCGCACCGCGGCGAGCGCGACGGCAGCCGCTGCTGTGGCACTGTCGGGCTCGAGCTTCTGCCAGCGGCGCGCGGTCTTGGCGCTCGCGGCGATCTGCTGGCAATCCGATGCGACCTTGTTGGCGCGCGCAGAAATGGCCGCATCGTTGGAGGCCAGCGCCGCTTTGAGGTAGCGCTCCGCTCCTCCGCGGCAATCGCCGCGCGACAACGCCATGTCCGCCAGCATCAGCGCGGCATTGTCGGAGTTGGTGGTGGACAAGGCGCTCGAAGCGACCGGAACGACCGCGACCAGAGCCAGCCAAATGAGGCGCATCAGGGTGTTTCGTGGCATGGAGGGCACTATATCCCGACCTCCGCCCCTTACAATGGTTCGCGTGAAAGACACGATTCGGCTGCGGCTCGAAAAAATGGTGGATCGGTACGAGGAAGTCGGACGCTCTCTGGCGGATCCGGCAGTCATCGGCCGACAAAACCAATTCCGCGAATTGTCGGTGGAATATGCCCGCCTGACCCCGGTCGCCGAGAAATTCGGCGCGTTCCAGGCGCTGGAGCGCGAAATCGCGGCCGCGCGCGACATGCAGGCCGACGGCGACCCCGACATGCGCGAGATGGGCCGCGAAGAAGCCGCGCGCCTCGCGCCGCAGGTCGAACTCGCCGAAGAGGCGTTGAAAGCGCTGCTGATCCCGCGCGATCCGCGCGACGACAAGAACATCTACCTCGAAGTGCGCGCAGGTACGGGCGGCGACGAGGCCGCGATCTTCGCGGGCGACATCTTCCGCATGTATGCGCGCTTCGCGGAGACCCACGGCTTCAGCGTCGAGATCATGTCGGAGAGTCCCGGCGAGCATGGCGGTTATCGCGAAGTCATCAGCCGCATCGCGGGCGGCGGCGGCGCGTTCGCGCGCTTCAAGTTCGAGTCGGGCGTGCATCGCGTGCAGCGGGTACCCGCCACCGAGGCGCAGGGGCGCATCCACACCTCCGCCATCACCGTCGCGGTGCTGGCCGAGCCCGATGAAGTGGAAGCGACCGATCTGAACCCCGCCGAGCTGCGCGTCGACACCTATCGCGCGTCGGGCGCCGGCGGCCAGCACGTCAACAAGACCGAATCCGCCATTCGCATCACCCACCTGCCCAGCGGGCTGGTGGTGGAGTGCCAGGACGAGCGCTCGCAGCTCAAGAACCGCTCGCGCGCCATGGCGCTGAAGAAGGCCAAACTACTCGCGTCCGAGCAGGAGAAGCGCGACAGCGAGATCGCCCGCAACCGCAAGCTGCAGGTGGGCACGGGCGACCGCTCCGAGCGCATCCGCACGTACAATTTCCCGCAGGCGCGCGTCACCGATCACCGCATCAACCTCACGCTGTACAAACTGGCCGACGTCATGCAGGGCAAGCTCGACGAGCTGTTCGACTCCCTGCAGCACGAGCACCAGGCCGAGCAGCTCGCGGAGGAAGAGCAGCGAGGCGCTGCGTGAGCAGCGCTGCGGCAGCGGCTGCGGACCGGGCCGCGGCGCGCGCCGCACTCCTCACAGCACCGCCCGAAATCGCCGTACCCAGCGCCACCGGCATCGACGCGCGCGTCGTGATAGCCGGACCTGGCGCACGCTCCATCGCGTTCGTCATCGATTTCCTGATTCGCGCCGCCGTCACCGCCGTCTACATCCTGGCCGCGAGCTGGCTCATCTTCGGCGAGTTCGGCTTCGGCGGCGTCTCCGGCTCCGACGACGAGACACTGTACTTCCTCGTCATCGGCACCCCGGCCGCGGCTATCTACTTTCTCTACCACATGGTGCTCGAGCCGCTCATGGGCGGCCGCACCCCCGGCAAGCGCATGATCGGCATCCGCGTGCTCACCGTCGAAGGCATCACGCCGTCGACCGGCGCGCTGGTCACGCGCAATCTGTTCCGCATCGTCGACTCCATGCCGGCGCTGTACATGGTCGGCATGCTGTGCGTGATGTTCGGCCGGCGCCACGCGCGGCTCGGTGATCTCGCCGCGGGCACCGTGCTTGCCGTCGAACGCGCGCCCTATCTGGAGACGATGATGCTGGAGAGTCTGGAAGCGCGCACCGAGCAACAGGAGGTGTCGCACTGGCGCGGCGCGCGCGCGCGCGCGCGCGCATTGGGTTTGCGCCGAGGCGCCGGGAGCAGCGTCGACGATGCGCTGGCGACGGTCGACGACTACCGGCGCGCAGCACACGCGGCCGGCGTTGCGCGTGCCGCGCGCGCCATGGAGAACACGCACGCCACAGAAGACACACGCGCCGCGGCGCACACGGACACAGCGCACGAGCACCTCGAGGCCGCATACGCCGACCTGCACGATGCCATCCATCGCCCGCCGCGCCGCATCGGCGAAGTGCTGCTCGCGCTGTTCCGCGACGAGGTGCCCGCCGCAATGCATGCGATACGCGGGCATCTCATGGCCGTGGTGCTGCTGTTCGTCGCCGCGACCGTCACCGGGTTCTGGCTCATCTACACCTATCAGGATCTCATCAAGCTGTTCGTCAGCGAGCAGATGATCAGCTCCGTGGAGCGTGGGGAGCTGTGGACCGACGGGCTGCTGAATGTCATGCCCTCGTCCGTGGTTTCCGTGCAGATCCTGACCAACAACATCGTCGTTTCGATCTTTGCGTATTGCTCGGGCGTCATCTTCGGACTCGGCACGTTCTATCTGATCGGATTGAATGGATTGCTGCTGGGCACGGCGTTCGCGCTGACGTCGCAGCATGAGATCGGAGGACGGCTGTTCGATTTCGTGGTGGCGCACGGCTGCGTGGAGCTGACGTGCATCTGCATCGCGGGCGCGGCCGGCGCCTATCTAGGCGAGGCGCTGATCCGGCCCGGCGAACAGACGCGCGGCGCGGCGTTTCGGGCGGCGGCGGCGGTGAGTTTGCGCGTGATGATGGCGGTGACGGTGCTGTTGTTCGTGTGCGGGTTCATCGAAGGCTATGTGTCGCCGAATCCGGAGGTGCCGCGGTGGGCGCGAGTGACCATCGGCGTGGGATTCTGGCTGTTCATGATCTCGTTTCTGCGCGGGTATGTGTTCGGGAGGAGTCGAAAGTGAGGTGTCTCGGACGCTGCAGTACGGGCACAACGCGCCTGATCGAACAAGTAGCGGCCGGCGGATGCCTGGCGGTTGAGCTGAACGCCGTGGCGGCGACAACGACGCTCAGAATCACATCGCCCACGTCGGTGGCGGCTTCGGAGCGTATGGCTGCTGTACCGGCCGCGCTCTCACACCCGCTTCCTGCGCCTCAACTGTAGATAGGCCTCGAACACCGCGCGATCCAGCGCATCATCCGCCTCGTCCAACACCACTATCCCTTTCCCACGCAGCGCCGCGAGCTGCCGCTGCGCCCGATCCCGATGCTCGCGCGCCGCCAGCGCGATCGCCGGATCGCGCCAGTCACGGGCCGGCGCATCCGCCAGCCGCGCGATCTCCGCGGCATGCGGCGCGGCGACGATGGGCTGATGACGCGGCACCAGCGCGCGCAGCGCCTGCGCGAGCTGCTCGTTGCGCGCCGGCTCGGCCAGATCCGTGAGCCAAACTACCAGACCGCGATGCCGCAGCAGCTTGCGCGCCTGCATGGCCGCCATCACGGGGTTCGACTCGCCGCGGTCGCTTTCCAGATGCTCCAGCGAGCGCCGCAGCCGCGACACGGCGCGCATGCCGCGATCTGGCGGAAATGCGCCGAGTACGCGATCCGCATACACCAGCAATCCGACGCGATCCTCCACCGACACGGCATGCTCGGCGAGCCGCGCGGCTACGTTGGCGTACAGACCCAGGCGATCCAGCACGCCGGCACGCACGCGACTGCCGCGGCCCGCGTCGATGACGATCAGGATCTCGAGATGCTGAGCCTCGCTGTACTCGCGCGACACGAGGGTGCCGCGCCGCGCGGTCGCCTTCCAGTCGATGCGCGACAGCGCGTCGCCGCGTGCATAGTCGCGCAGCTGCAGCAGCTCGAGGCCGGAGCCCGGCAGCCGTCGCGGGGTCTCGCCGGCGGCCTCGCCGGGTTTCGCGCCCGCGCCGCGCGTCAAACTATCCGGCGCCACGGCGTAGCCCGCATCCCGCGCCAGCCGGCGCGTCCACCAGGCGAGCGCGAGGCGGCCTAACAACCGCGCAGGCACGTCGCCGAGCCGGCCGGCGCCCAGGCGCACGGGCACGAACTGGGCTGCATCGGCGGTCTCCTGCTCCGGCGCCAACTCGACGATGCGGGTCTCTTCGCGCGCCAGGAACGCCGCGGGCCACGCGCGCACATACTGCAGCGCGACCCGCCGCCGGCGATTGTGCTCGAACGCGAACGCACCGCGAGCCGGACGGCCGAGACGCAGGCCCTCGTCGAACCGCATGCGCACGGTGACACGCGTGCCGCGCAGATACCACGCCTCGACCGCCAGCCCCGCCAGCAGCAGCGTGGCCGGGTACAGCCACGCCGTCGTGAACGCAGGCTCGTCCGTCCACGTGCCGGCCAGCGCCAGCAACGCGGTCAACGCGATCAGTAGATAGCCTCGGACGGCGAAGTGCATGCGTGCTCCGCGCGCCTCAGCGCGGCACGGGGGTGGCCTCGAGTATGCCGCCGACGATGCCGAGGTCGGTGTCGCCGTCGAGCGCGGCCTCGGGCCTGAGCATGAGGCGGTGCGCCAGCACCCAGCGCGCCACGGACTGCACGTCGTCGGGACCGACGAAATCGCCGCCGCGCAGCCCCGCGTGCACGCGGGCCGCGCGCATCAGCGCCAGCGCGCCGCGCGTCGACACGCCGAGCGCGACGCGCGGATGCTCGCGCGTGGCGCGCGCGAGATCGAGCACGTAGTTGGCCAGCGCCTCCGAAACGTGCAGCGCGCTGGCCGCAGCACGCGCCTCGTGCAGGCGCACGCGATCGAGCAGTTGCAGGTCGGCCGGGATCGGCTCGCGCGCCTCGAGCTCGGTGCCGTAGCGCTTGAGTATCTCCACCTCGGCGGACCGCTCCGGATAACTCATGTCCACCCGCAACATGAAGCGGTCGAGCTGCGACTCGGGCAGTGGATAGGTGCCCTCGAAGTCGCGCGGGTTCTGCGTGGCCAGCACCAGGAAGTCGTCGGGCAGCGGAAAGGTATCGCGCTCGGAGGAGACGTGCCGTTCTTCCATGGCCTCGAGCAGCGCCGACTGCGTTTTCGGTCCCGTGCGGTTGATCTCATCGACCAGCAGCACGTCCGCGAACAGCGGACCGCGGCGGAACACGAACTCGTTCTTCGACGCATCGAACACGTGCGTACCGATGATGTCGCTGGGCATGAGATCCGCCGTGCCCTGCACGCGCTTGAACTCGCCGCCGAGCACGCGCGCCAGTGTTTTCGCCAGCAGTGTCTTGCCGAGGCCGGGCGGGCCCTGCACGAGCACGTGACCGCGCGCGATGAGCGCGATGCACAGCGCGCGGACGATGTCCTCGGCGCCGACGATGACGCGCGCGAGCTCGCGCTGCACGGACTGCTCGAATTGTGCGACTACCGTATTCATGTTTTGAGCCGTCGTTCCAGGGTGTCGAGAAGATTGTGCAGCGCCTGCACGGGCACCTTGCGCTCCGAATGCGCATCGGCGTACCAGGTTTTCAAACTATCCAGTTCCTGCGGCAGGATCGCCGCGTGGCGCTCGAGCCAGGCCCACAGCTCGCCGCGCCCGGGCGCGCGCCCCAGGCCCGAACTATCGCCGGCGTTCTTGCCGATGCGCGTGACGCGGGCGAAGAAGCGGTCGAAGAGCCGCAGCGCGGTGCGATGCGAAGCCACGGTGCGCGCGATGAGCCCACCGGCGCGTCGCACGAGATCCGCTTCGGAAGGCTCGTGTACCACCGGGGACTGCACCCGCAGCCGCGTCGAGCCCAGCACCCACAGGAGCCACAATGCCAGTAGTATCCCGATGGTACGGTACAGGCGCGGATCGCTGTACAGCCGTTCCGGATCGTAGTTAGCCGAGAGGCCCTGCCGCAGATCGTCGAACAGCACCGCGCCGCCCGCGCTGACCGACTGCGCGACGATGTTCGACATGAGCTGCGCGTTGTCCGCATCGCCGAGCGAGCGATTCGTGAACAGCGAGCCTGCAGCCGCCAGCAGGATGCGTCCGTCACCCAGACGCTGCTCGAACAGCGCGCCCTCGCCATTCGCGGCGCGCGCCAGTGTCAGCACGAAGTTGTCGAACGGCAGGCGCAGCGACCACTCCTCCGGCTTGTTGTCGGTTTCGAGCGAGAGCGCCGCGACGCCCTCGAGCAGCGCATGCGGGCCCGTTGCGCTCAGCGGGATCTCCTGCGGCTCATCGAGCGCGCGGCCCACCTCTTCCTCTTCTTCTCCCTCGTCATGGATCGGGCCCTGATCCGAGGCGCGGGCCCTGCGGTCGCGCTCCGCCTCTTCGGCATCCGCGCGCCGCACCTGCTCGGCGAGCGGCGTCGTGTCGAGGCGCCGCTCGCGCGTCTCGCGCAATTCGAACTCGAGCGACGTCAGCGCTTCGATCTCCGCGGCCGCGGAACCCGAGCGGCCCTGCGCCCACTCCGGCTGGTCCAGCAGCGCGGCGCTGATGAGCAAGGTGTTGCCGCGGCGAAGCCAGCGGTCGAGCGCGCCGAGCTCATCGGCGCGGAACTCGCCGAGCGAGGGCAGCGTGAGGATGAGTAGATTGCCGCGCGACGGCAGATCGGACTCGGCCAGCCTGGTATACCGCTCGCGCCACGAGCGCACCTCGACGCCGGAGCGACCCAGCCATTCATCGAGCGCGGCGTAGCCGTTGCCGCGGCGTTCCGCGGAAGTCGGCCGCGCGACATCGGCGTCGGGATCGATCGACGGCGCCGGCCGCAGCCATAAGGCGTAGAACGCAACGAGGGCAGCGAGTGCCAGCAGGAATGCGATGCCGCGCTCGCGCATCAGCGCCTGCCGCCCAGACGCGCAAAACGCGCCAGCAGGCCTCTCGCCGACTTTACCGTCGCCTCGAGCTCGGACTCCGCCGGCCGCGCGCCGCCGTAGCGTACCGCCTCGGCGGTGCGCGCGACGCGCTCCAGCTCGGCGCGCTCGGGCGCTTCGAGCTGCGCGCGTTGAACGATGGCGGCCGCCGTCATGCCCTCGGCCGCCGGCAGCCGGTGCGCGCGCGTGAGCGCTTCGCCTAACAACCTGAGCAACATGCCGGGCCGTTCGGCCAGCGGTGCCGCCAGTACGTCGGCGAGCATGAGCCGCCGGCGCCACTCCGCCGCGGGATTCGCACGCGCACCACCGCGGCGCGTTCCACCGAACAAACCTGCGGCGCGCAGCTCCGACCACAACACCGTGAGTACCAGCGCCGCCAGCAGCGTGTAGCCCACGTATGTCAGCGCTTCGGCGACTCCTTCGCTGGTGCGCGCGTGGCGTGCCCAGCGATCGAACCAGTTCGGCTCGTCGTCCTTCGCGCGCGTCTCGAACTTCTCGCGCAGCCAGCGCTTGAAGCGCTGCCACCGCGACACGCCTTCCTGTCCCTTCTCGCCGAGTTCGGCGAGCACCGGCACGAGCGCGGCCGGGTCCGGCGCCGGCCCGGACGCGGCCGCGGCCGCGGCCGCGGCCGCGGGAGTCGATGCGACGCGCGCGCGTCGCACGAGCTCCGCCAGCGCTCCCAGACTTTCGGCGGAAATATCCTCGCGCCGCGTGCCGAAACTGGCCGGCAGCAGGTCGCGCCATTGCGCGCGCTGCAGCGCTGGCAGCAACTCCGGGCAACGGCGCTGCACGCGCTCGACGCCGATGTCGAGGCGCGGGTCGAGCCGCGCGCGACATTCTTCCACCGCGCGCAGCGCGGCGTCGTCGGCGCCCGGTCCGGCTTCCGTGGCGACTTGCGGCGCGGCGCCCGCCGACACGTACCCTGACAACCCCAGCAGCACCCACAACGCCAGCGAATGTCGCGCGGTACGCCTCACGCACCCACCCCGCGTCGCTCCGCATCGCGCAGCTTGAGATCCTCGTGTGCGACCACGAGCATTGCCAACACGAACGGCACACCGAAGGCGCCCATCACCACCCCCACCATCGACGAGATGGCGGAAAGCAGGAACAGGTCGGCGCGTCCGGCGATCTGCCCGAGCAGGAACAGCAGCACCGCCGCCAGACCGTAGAACACCGCGACCACGCTGCCGGTCGCGAACATCGCGCCGACCATGCGCCACGTGCGCCGGCGCGAAATCCGGAATGCCTGCGCGAGGGCCGCGAATGGTCCGAGTCCGTCACACCAGAACGCCGGCAGCGCGACCGCGAACAGCGCGGCCGGCCACAGCAGCGGTAGCGCGAGCACCAGCAACGCCGGCCCGGGCAGCATCATCGTCAGTGCCGGCCAGGCGAGGATGAGCGCGAGGGGAAACCCGAGCGATCCGAGCGTCGCGATGATCGACATCGGCCAGCGGCGCAATGCGGTGGCGAGCTCGGTGCGGAAGCGTGGTCGCAGGCCGCGTGATACGGAATGCAGCCGCAGCGTGATGACACCGAACAACAGAGTGCAGAACAGGATCGCGAGCGTGAGGATGACTTCGCGATCACCCAGCGCCGCGGAGGAACCGCCGCGCCCCAGCAGTGCCGTGAACGCGCCGCGCGGCCCCATGAACAACGTGTAGAGCGCGGGGAATTGCAGCGCCAGCACGGCGAGGCCGGAATAGGGCAGCGAGCGCAGCAGCGCGGCGCGAAACAGGCGGAACGACGCATCGAGCACTTCGCCCGTCATGAGCGGCCGCCGCAGCGGCAACAAGCCGACCGGAGCTTCGCTGACGGACGCGCGGTTCATGTGCGTCATGATACCGAGGCCGGGCACAGGCCGTATCATCGCCGCGTGCCCCAAACCACCGACTGCGAGCGTCTGCTCGCGACCGCCACGAGCATTGCCCGCCGCGACGCGGAGATCCTGCTGGCCGCGGTCAGCGGCAGATCGCGCGCCCTGCTGCTCGCCGACCCCGGTGCCGCCGTCGACGCCGAGGTGGCCGCGCGCTTCGCCGCGCTCTGCCGCCGGCGCGCGGCTGGCGAGCCCGTCGCCTATCTTCTCGGCCGGCGCGAGTTCTGGTCGCTGGACTTCGAAGTGGGGCCGGCCGTCCTCGTGCCACGCCCCGAGACGGAGCTGTTAGTCGAGTACGCGCTCGAACTGGTCCGCGCGGACACGGCTGTGGTCGCCGATCTCGGGACGGGCTCCGGTGCCATCGCGATCGCGCTCGCCGTCGAGCGGCCGGGCTGGCGCATCGTTGCCACCGATGCATCGCCGGATGCGTTGGCCATCGCCCGCCGCAACGGCGAGCGACTCGCGCCGCGGCGCGTCGAATGGCTGCAGAACGATTCCTGGGCGGATTGGTTCGCGCCGCTCGCGGGGCGGCGCTTCGATGCGCTGGTCAGCAACCCGCCGTACATCGCGGGTGACGACGCGGTGCTTTCGGGCGACGGACTACGCCACGAACCGCGCACCGCGCTCACGCCCGGCGGCGATGGCTTCGCCTCCCTCGACACTCTTATTAATATGGCGCCGCAGTACCTGGTTCCCGGTGGCGTACTGACCCTCGAGCACGGTACCGCTCAGGGCGACCGCGTGCGCTCGGCGCTTGTCGCGCGAGGCTTCGGTCACGTAACCTCGCACCGCGATCTCGCCGGCCACGAGCGCGTCACCTCTGCCCAATGGATCTGGCCCATCGGCTCTCTCTAGGACACCCTACATGCTCGTTTTTGAAACCACGCTCGGCACCATCGAGGTCGAGTTGTTCGAGAAGGAAGCCCCCATCTCGAGCGAGAATTTCCTGAGCTACGTCGACGACGGCTTCTACGATGGCCTCATCTTTCACCGCGTCATGGACGGGTTCATGGTCCAGGGCGGCGGATTCGCGCCCGGCATGAAGCAGAAGAAGGCCAAGGCGCCGATCAAGAACGAAGCGACGAACGGCCTCAAGAACACCGTCGGCACGCTGGCCATGGCGCGCACGCCCGATCCGGACAGCGCCTCGGCGCAGTTCTTCATCAACCTCGTCGACAACGGCTTCCTCGATCACACGGCGCCGACGCCCCGCGGCTGGGGCTACGCGGTGTTCGGCAAGATCTCCTCGGGCATGGACGTCGTCGAAAAGATCGCCAAGGTGGCGGTTACCACGCGCGCCGGACACGAGAACGTCCCGGCTTCGGACGTGGTGATCACCAAGGCGTACCGCAAGGCGTGAAGAAGGGTTGGCGGCGGCGGCTGATCCGATGGACGCTCGTCGGCGTCGCCGCTGTGTTCCTGGTGACCGCGCTGCCGGTAGTGGCGATGCGCTGGATGGACCCGTGGTACAGCGCGTTCATGCTCGACGCCGCGCTCGACGCGCGCCGCGCCGGCAAGACTAACTACCAGACCGACTACCGCTGGTGCGATCTCGAGCAGATCTCGCCGTACGCAGCCGTCGCGGTGATCGCCTCCGAAGACCAGCTCTTCCCGTTCCACACCGGCTTCGACTTCAAGTCGATCCGCGAGGCCATCCGGCGCAACGAGGCCCAGGCCAGCAAGCGGCGCCCGCACATCCGCGGCGGCTCCACCATCACGCAGCAGGTGGCGAAGAACCTGTTCCTGTGGAGCGGGCGCAGCTACTTCCGCAAAGGGCTCGAAGCGTATTTCACGCTGCTCATCGAACTCACGTGGCCGAAGGAGCGCATCCTCGAGGTGTATCTCAACGTCGCGCAGTTCGGCGACGGCATTTACGGAGTGGAAGCCGCCGGCAGGCGCTTCTGGCGCAAGCCCGCCGCGCGCCTGAACAGCTACGAAGCCGCGACGCTCGCGGCCGTGCTGCCGAGTCCGCTGCGGTTGCGCGCCAACGCGCCGACGCCGTACGTGCAGCTGCGCCGCGACCAGATCCTGACGCAGATGCGCGGGCTGGGTGGACCTGACTATCTGCACGAGCTCGAGAACCCCACCGCGCCACCCAAGGCGCCGCCCGGACCGAAGCGCGCCGGGATGTAACCACCCTCCGGTCCTTCTCTTCTCTTCTCTTTATCTTTTCTGTTCCGGATCACACACGCCCAGGGGAGCGTGCGCGGTGCACACCGGCCTCCGCCCTCACCCTGCAACTGTGGCACCGGTTCCCAAACGAAGGCACGAGCCGCGCAAACGGCCCCTTCCGGCCTCGTGCCAATATTCCGCTCGCGCTGCCCCATCACCGAATCAGCCGCGCGGCGCCCATCTTCTCCGCTCACAATCATCCAGCGAAGGGCGGAAGCGGTGTGCACCGCGCGCGATCCACGTGCGCCCTCCCCTCCGAACCCGCTTCAATTGATGGAACTCGACCCCTCCGCCCCGCCGGCGAACAACTGCTCGACGTCGATGGCGTCGAACTTGTACGGCTTCTGGCAGAACTCGCAGGTGACCGTCACCGCGCCCTGCTCGGCGATGACCGAGCGCACTTCGTCGACGCCCAGCGAGCGCAGCACGTTTGCGACGCGCTCGCGCGAGCAGCGGCACTCGTGAACGACATCATGCCCGCCGAACATTCTCACCTCGTCGGCGCCGAACATGCGTACCAGCCGCTGTTCGATATCGTCCTCGAGGATCGCGGCGCGCGTCAGCGATTCCATCGCATGATCGGCCTTCATCCACGCGGCCTCGAGCGCGGCCGGATCGGCCGGCGCCTGCTTGCCGCCGACGCCGGCGATGCGCTGCACGAGCATGCCCGCGATGACGCCGGACGTGGCCGCCAGCAGCACGCGCGTCGGCAGCTGCTCGGACTGCATGAAATAGCCTTCGAGCGACTCCGCCAGCGAGCTGCCCTCGACCGGCACGACGCCTTGATAGCTCGAGGCGCGATCCGCGGCCTCCACCGTGACGACGATCTGGCCGTCGGCCACCAGCGAGCGGTAGCCCGCCTCGCCGCCGAGCGGATCGTGGCGCGCCATCGCGCGCACCTTGAAGTCGTGCGTGCACTGCGCGACCAGTAGTTTGATGAGCCCCTGGCCCTGGAGCTGCAGCGTGAGCGTGCCGTCGAACTTCAGCGTGGCGGCCAGCAGCACCACGGCGGCAACCGCTTCGCCGAGCAACTGCTGCACGGCGGGTGGATAGTCCTGGTGTTCGCGCAGCTCGACCCACGCCTGCGTGAGGCGCGCGGCATGGCCGCGGATCGGGTGACGCTCGAGCGTGAAGCGGCGGACTCGATCGGGCTCGGGCATCCGCGGCGTCCCTAGGGCGCCAGCTTTTTCTTGAGCAGCTCGTTGAGCTGCGCGGGGTTCGCCTTGCCGCCGGTGGCCTTCATGACCTGGCCGACGAAGAAGCCGAATAGCTTGTCCTTGCCGGAGCGGTAATCCGCGAGCTGCCCGGGGCTTTTCGCCATGACTTCGTCGATGGCCGTCTCGATGGCGCCCGTATCGGTGATCTGCTTCAGGCCCTTCGACTCGATGATGGCATCAGCGTCCCTGCCTTCCGACCACATGGCCTCGAACACATCCTTGGCGATCTTGCCGGAGATGGTGTTGTCGGCGATGCGCGCGAGCAGGCCCGCGAGCTTCTGCGCGTCGATGCGACTCTCGCCGATCTCGAGGTTGTGCTCGTTGAGCGCGGCGGCCAGCGAGCCCGCGACCCAGTTGGCGGCGAGCTTGGCCATGCTCCGATCGATGCTGGCGATGTCAGTATCACCCGCCTGCTCCTTCGAGGGTTCCTTGCCGGCCGCGAGTAGTTTGGCAACCGCTTCGTAGTAGGCGGCCAGCTCTTTCGACGAGGTGAGCACGCCGGCGTCGTATTCCGACAGGCCGAACTGCGCCGCGAAACGCACGGCCTTCTGGTCCGGCAGCTCCGGCAGCGTCGCCTGGACGCCGGCAATGTACGCGGCGTCGATCTCGATCGGCAGCAGGTCCGGATCCGGGAAGTAGCGGTAGTCGTTCGCTTCTTCCTTGGAACGCATGCTGCGCGTCTCACCCTTGTCCGGATCGTAGAGGCGCGTCTCCTGCACCACCTTGCCGCCACCTTCGAGCAGATCGATCTGGCGCGCGACTTCGTAGTTGATGGCCTTCTCGACGAAGCGGAACGAGTTGATGTTCTTGATCTCGGCACGCGTACCGAATTTCTCGGCGCCCACCTTGCGCACCGACACGTTCGCATCGCAGCGGAACGACCCCTCCTGCATGTTGCCGTCGCAGATCTCGAGATAGCGCACCAGCGTGTGCACTTTTTTCAGATACGCCACGGCCTCTTTGGCGGAGCGCATGTCGGGTTCGGAGACGATCTCGATGAGCGGCGTGCCGGCGCGATTCAGGTCGATGCCCGACTGCTTGGGCAGCCCTTCGTGCAGCGACTTGCCGGCGTCCTCTTCGAGGTGCGCGCGCGTGATCCCCACGCGCTTGCGCGTACCGTCGTCGAGCACGATGTCCATGTGGCCCTTCCCGACCACCGGCAGCTCGTACTGGCTGATCTGGTAGCCCTTCGGAAGGTCGGGATAGAAGTAGTTCTTGCGCGCGAACACGGACCTGGGCGCGATCGTCGCACCAATGGCCAGGCCGAACTTCACCGCCATGCGCACCGCTTCGCCGTTGAGCACGGGCAGCACGCCGGGATACGCGAGGTCGACGAGATTCGCCTGCGAATTCGGAGGCGCACCGTACGCGGTCGCAGAGCCCGAGAAGATCTTCGAGGCAGTCGAGAGCTGCGCGTGAATCTCGAGGCCTATGACCGTTTCCCAGCTCACGACAGCTTCTCCGACCGGTACGCGGCGGGAATCTGGCGATGCCAGTCCGTCTCTTTCTGATACGCGTGCGCGACGTTGAGCAGCTTGCCTTCCGCGAAGTGCGGTCCGCAGATCTGCATGCCGACGGGCAGGCCGCGCACGAAGCCGCAGGGAATCGAAACGCCGGGCACGCCGGCGAGATTGGCGCCGATGGTGTAGATGTCGTTGAGATACATCTGGATCGGATCGGAGGTCTTCGCGCCGATGGCGAACGCCACGTCGGGCGCGGTGGGCCCGATGAGCACGTCGACTTCGGCGAAGGCGCGCTTGAAGTCGGAATTTATCAACTGCCGCACGCGCTGCGCCTTGAGGTAGTACGCGTCGTAGTAGCCGGCGGAGAGCACGTACGTGCCCACCATGATGCGGCGCTTCACCTCCGCGCCGAAGCCCTCGCCGCGCGAGCGCTTGTACAGGTCCATGAGGTCTTTCGGATCCTGGCAGCGGTAGCCATAGCGCACGCCGTCGAAGCGCGCGAGGTTGGAGGATGCCTCGGCAGGTGCCACGACATAATAAGTAGGTACCGACAAAGGCAGCGCAGGTAGTTTGACGTCGACGAGCCTGGCGCCGAGCTTCTCGTACACCTTGAGCGCCTCGCGGATCAGCGCCTCGACGTTGGCGTCGAGCCCCTTGCCGAAGAACTCGCTGATGAGTCCGATCTTGAGACCCGCGAGCGGCGCGTCGAGCGACTCGACGTAGTTAGGCACGGGCGTGTCGACGCTGGTCGAGTCGCGCGCATCGAAGCCGGACATGGCACCGAGCACCATCGCGGCGTCTTGCGCGGACTGCGCGATGAGCCCGCCCTGATCGAGACTGGAGGCGAACGCGATCATGCCGTAGCGGGACACGCGTCCGTAGGTGGGCTTGAAACCGGTGACGCCGCACAGCGACGCCGGCTGGCGGATCGAGCCGCCGGTGTCCGTGGCCGTGGCGATGGACGAGATGCGCGCGGCGACCGCGGCCGCCGAGCCACCCGAGGATCCGCCGGGCACGAGCTTCAGATCCCAGGGGTTCTTCACCGGGCCGTAGAAGCTGGTCTCGTTGGAAGAGCCCATGGCGAACTCGTCCATGTTCGTCTTGCCGAGCGTGACCATGCCGGCTGCATCGAGTTTTTCGACGACAGTGGCGTCATATGGCGACACGAAGTTGTCGAGCATCTTCGAGCCGCAGCTCGTCTTGACGCCCTTCGTGCAGAAAATGTCCTTGTGGGCGAGCGGCAAGCCCGTGAGTGGACCCGCTTGACCGGACGCGAACGCGGCGTCGGCGACTTTGGCCTGCGCCAGCGCCCGGTCGGCCATGACCGTGATGAATGCGTTGAGCGTGGGCTGCGAAGCATCGATGCGTGCCAGCAGGCCGCGCGTGAGCTCCGTCACGGAAAATTCTTTGGCGCGGAGCTTCTTCGCGAGCTCCGCCAGCGTAAACGTGTGCATTTTTAGAAATTACTCAATGACCTTGGGCACGAGGTACAGCGCGGCTTCGACTTGCGGAGCGTTGCGTTGGTAGAGCTCGTGTTGGTCATTTTCAGTCACGTCGTCGGGTCGCATGCGTTGCGCAAGACCCGGGAGCGGATGCGCCATGGGCTCGATGCCGACGGTCTGGGCCGCATCGAGCTCGCCGACGAGACCCACGATCTTCGACAGGCTGTCCTGGTACACCGGCACCTCGGCTTCGGTCAGCGAAAGCCGCGCGAGGTGCGCGATGACGTTGATCTGGTCGCGGTTGAGGCTCATCGGAAACTCAAGCAAAAGGTGTGAAAAGTGTGCGCGGAATCATACCTGTTGCCTTGTGGATGGTGCTGCAGATTGTTAAATTGCCGCCACTTTTTCGCGCTTCGGCTACCACTTCATGTTCAAACGCTTGCGTGGCTATTTCTCGAGCGATCTTTCGATCGACTTGGGGACGGCCAATACCCTGATTTACGTCCGTGACAAGGGCATCGTGCTCAATGAGCCATCGGTTGTCGCGGTGCAGGACGACCAAGGAGGTCGCGGCAAGGTCATCGTCGCGGTCGGCGCCGAAGCCAAGAACATGCTGGGCCGCACGCCGGGGCACATCAACGCGGTGCGACCGATGAAAGACGGCGTCATCGCCGACTTCACCTACACCGAGAAGATGCTCCAGTACTTCATCAGCAAGGTGCACGGCAATCGCGTGCTCAAACCCTCGCCG
>JAYTOI010000095.1:0-17008 GCA_043747875.1 Pseudomonadota bacterium
CCGCCGGGTGCGTCACCACCACGCTCTCAACCTCATTCGGATACACATTGAATCCGGACACGAGAATCATGTCCTTCTTCCGGTCCTCGATGAACACGAGCCCGCGCTCATCGATGCGCCCGATATCTCCCGTGCGCAGCAAATCTTCCCCGATCATCACCTTCGCGGTCTCGTCGGGACGGTTCCAATAGCCCGCCATAACCTGTGGGCCGCGCACGCAGATCTCCCCCGGCATGTTGATTCCCAGCTCGTTGCCCTCATCGTCCCGAATGCTGATTTCGGTCGAAGAAATCGGCAGTCCGATCGAGCCGTTGAAATCCTCTCCGGGTAGATTGATGCATGCGGCGGGCGAGGTCTCGGTCAGGCCCCACGCCTGGGTCAGTACCTTCCCGGTCACCTCTTTCCATCTCTTCGCGACGGCTTCTTGCACGGCCATGCCGCCGCCGAGCGTCACCTTGAGCGAACTGAAATCGACGCGATCGAATCCCGGCGTATTCAAAAGCGCGTTGAACAAAGTATTCACGCCGCTGATGTACGTGAACTTGTGCTTGCGCAGCTCCGCCACGAACGCCGGAAAGTCCCGCGGATTCGTGATGAGCACGTTGCGCCACCCAACTACCACAAACAGCAGGCAGTTCGCGGTGAGCGCAAAGATGTGATACAGCGGCAATGCGGTGATCAGCGTCGCCGGATCGCGCGGAAACGACGGGCCTATCCACTCGAGTGCCTGCAGGACGTTCGCGACCATGTTGCCGTGCGTCAGCATGGCGCCCTTCGCGACGCCGGTGGTCCCGCCGGTGTATTGCAAAAACGCGATGTCGTCATGCGTCAGCGCCACGGACTTCAGTCGCAGTCCCGCGCCTTCCTTGAGCACCTGTTTGAAGCGCTTGGCGCCGGGTAGATTGAACGGCTTCACCTGCTTGCGCTTGTGGCGCACGACGAAGTCGACGATCTGTCCCTTCGGAAACCCGAGCATCTCGCCGACGCTGGTCAGGACGACGTGTTTGATCGGAGTGTGCGCAATCACTTCCTGCAGCACGTGCGCGAAATTCTCGACGATGACGATGACGGTCGCGCCAGAGTCCGAGAGCTGATGCTCGAGCTCGCGCGCGGTGTAGAGGGGATTGGTGTTGACGACGGTGAACCCGGCCCGCAGCGCGCCGAGAATGGCAATGGGGTACTGCAGGGTGTTAGGCATCATCACGGCGATGCGGTCGCCCTTCTGCAAACCACAGGCCGACTGCAAATAGGCGCCGAACTGCATGGACATCACGTCGAGTTCGCCGAACGTGATGGCCTTGCCCATCTGCACGTACGCATCGCGGACGGAATGGATCGCCAGCCCGCGTTCGATGAGCTCCTTGAGCGAGGGATACTCGTCTACATCGATTTCAGCGCGAATACCGGGCGGATACGATTTGAGCCAATGCTTTTCCACGACGACCCCTCGACTGGACTGAGTTGCAGGCTAACGTGCGCTCCTAGCTGGGGCAACTAGCAGGGGCTCGAGCAGGGGCCACAGGTTCTCGAGGATGCGCGGCTGGCCTTTTGCGTTCGGATGGATGCCGTCTTCCTGCATCAGGGCGGGGTCCAGAGCCACTTTGTCGAGCAGGAAGGGTACCAGCGCGACCCGGTGCTTCGTCGCGAGCGTGGTGAACATGCTTCGGAATTCCTCGGTGTATCGCGGCCCGTAGTTAGGCGGAATCATCATGCCGGCCAACACCACTTTGGCGCCGACGGCGCGCGTTCGCTCGATGATCTTTTCCAGGTTTGCACGGCTCGCGGCGAGCTGCAGGCCGCGCAGGCCGTCATTGCCGCCAAGCTCCACGACGACGACGGCAGGTTTGTTGAGCGCCAGCACGCGCGGCAGCCGCGCAAGCCCGCCTTGCGTAGTCTCGCCGCTGACGCTGGCATTGACCACGCGGTACCCGTACCCTTCCACAGTGAGCCGCTTCGCGAGCAGGTTTACCCAGCCTTCCTGTACTTTGATGCCGTATCCGGCGCTCAAGCTGTCGCCCAGGACGACGACGGTGCCCTCGGTCTTGCCGGCGGCGACAGCGGTCCCCATGAACACCACCGTCAATGCCAACTGAAAAAATCTGATGAGCGTACTCAAAGCCGAAAACCTCACGAAAAAGGTTACCAGTCCGGAAGGAATGCTGACCATCGTCGACGACGTCTCGTTGGACATCGCGGCCGGTGAATCAGTTGCCATTGTCGGCGCATCCGGAGCCGGAAAGTCCACATTGCTTGCGTTGCTCGCCGGTCTCGATCTGCCATCTTCCGGACGCATTTCGCTCGCGGGCGCCGACTTGACGGCGCTCGACGAGGACGGCCGCGCCCGCCTGCGCGCCGAGCGTGTCGGCTTCGTATTCCAGTCGTTCCACCTGGTTCCGTCGCTGACGGCGATCGAGAACGTGATGTTGCCGCTGGAGCTTGCGGGCCGCCGTGACGCGCGTACCGCCGCCGCAGAAACGCTCGATCGAGTGGGTCTCAAAGCGCGCACGGGCCATTATCCGCGCCAGCTCTCCGGTGGCGAGCAGCAGCGCGTCGCGATCGCGCGCGCTTTCGTCACCCGCCCGGCTGTGTTGTTCGCGGACGAGCCCACGGGCAACCTCGACACGCTCACGGGCGAGCGCATCGTCTCGCTGCTGTTCGAGCTGAACCAGCAATCGCACGCGACGCTGGTGCTCGTCACGCACGATCGCGCCGTGGCCGGGCGCTGCGGCCGCATCCTGCAGATGGACTCGGGCAAGCTCGCGTGAGAAGCACGACCAACGCACTCGCGATGGCGCTGCGCACGCTGCTGCGCGAATGGCGCTCGGGCGAGCTCGGTGTGCTGATGCTCGCCATCACGGTCGCGGTCGCAGCACTGACGGGCGTCGGTTTCCTGGTGGACCGCATCGGCATTGCCGTCGACAACCAGGCGGGCGAGGTGCTCGCGGCGGACCTGCGGCTCGAATCCGGCCAGGACATGAACGATGGGGCGCTGGACGAAGCGCGCCGACGCGGTCTCGACCTCGCGCGCAGCACGGGCCTCTTCAGCGTGGTGTTCAACGGCGATTTCAACCAGCTTTCCTCGCTGCGCGCGGTGTCGCCGAAATATCCGCTGCGCGGCAAGGTGATGCTCTCGGATCAGCCTTTCGGCGCGCCGGAGCTGGCGCGCGGAATTCCGCCGCGCGGCGAGGTGTGGCCGGATTCGCGACTCGCGGCGGCGCTGGGCGCGGGAGTCGGCACGCAGCTCAACATCGGCGCGAGCACGTTTCGCGTCTCGCGTATTCTTGTTAGCCGGCCGGACCAGGGGGCGACCTTCCTCGAGCTCGCGCCCAGTCTCATCATGAACGAGGACGACCTCGCCGCCACGCAGTTGATCCAGCCCGGCAGCCGCGTGCGCCGCGCGCAGCTGTTCGCCGGTACGCGCGAAGACATCGCGCAGTTCAAGACGTGGCTCGAGAAGAACAAGAAGCCGAACGAGGAAATCGAAGACGTCCAGGACTCCGCGCCGCAGATAAAATCCGCCGTCGATCGCTCCGCACGATTCCTGAGAATCGCGAGTCTGGTTGCCGTGCTGCTGTGCGCGGTTGCCGTCGCGATGGCCGCGCGCCGCTACGTGCAGCGACATCTGGATTCGGTCGCATTGCTCAAGACACTGGGCGCGACCCGGGGTTTCACATTGACGGTGAGCCTGACGCAATTGCTGCTGATAGGCCTCATCGCCGCTGTCATCGGCTCGCTCATAGGCTTCACTGTGCAGGTGTGGCTGGTCAAGGTTCTATCCGGCCTGCTACGAGGCGACTTGCCGCCGCCCAGCCTGGCGCCGCTCGGTGTGGGCTTCCTCACCGCTGTGGCTGTTTTGGGCGGATTCGCGTTGCCGCCGCTGCTGCAGCTTTCTCGCACGCCCGCGCTGCGCGTACTACGGCGCGACGTCGGGCCGCCGGCGCCGATCGTCGTCCTGGCGTTCGGTCCGGCGGTCGCCGCCATTGCCTTCCTGATCTGGTGGGTGATGCGCGACTTCAAGGTGTTCGCGATTTTCACGCTTGGTATCGCGGGCTTCGTGCTGCTGGTCGCGGCCTGCGGCTGGTTGCTCGTCAAGCTAACTACCCGGCTGCGCGGCGGTGTCGGCGTCTCGTGGCGCTACGGCATCGCCAACCTCGGCCGGCGCCGTACCGAGAGCGTCGTGCAGCTCACGGCGTTCGCGCTCGGCATCATGATGCTGCTGTTGCTCGCCGTGGTGCGCAACGATCTGCTCAGCGACTGGCGCCGCAGCCTGCCCCCCGACACGCCCAACTTCTTCTTCATCAACATACCCTCCGAGGAGCACGATCAATTTTCGCGCTTTCTCACGGAGCGCGGCGCGCACGACGCGCGCGTGCGGCCGATGGTCCGCGCGCGCATGACGCACATCAACGGCAAGCTGGTGGCGGACATCAAGTTCGCGACGCCGCGCGGCCGCGGCTTCGCCGATCGCGACCAGAACATCACCTGGACCGCCGAACTGAACCGCGACAACGAGATCACCGCCGGCAAGTGGTTCACGGCGGGCGATGCCGGCAAACCGCTGGTGTCGATCTCGACGGAATACCAGGAGGAGCTGGGACTCCAGATCGGCGACTTGCTGCAGTTCGACATCGCCGGCGAAACGCAAACGGCTCGCGTGTCCAGTGTGCGCAAGGTGAAGTGGGACAGCTTCCAGCCGAACTTCTTCCTGGTCTTCGCGCCGGGCATGCTCGAGGGTACGGAGGGCACGTACATGACTGCCGTCCACATGGAGGCGCGGGACCCGAAGACCATCGGCGATCTGGTACGGCGTTTTCCCAGCGTCTCGGTATTCAACGTCGACGACCTGCTGAACCAGGTGCGTTCGATCATCGACAAGGCGCTGGCCGCGGTGCAGAGCGTCTTCCTGTTCACGCTGTTCGCCGGCCTCGTCGTGCTGATCGCGGCCGTGCAGGCCAGCCGCGAGGAACGGCGCTACGAGAGCGCGATGCTGCGGACCCTTGGCGCCAGCCGCGCCACGGTGCTCAAGGGGCTGCTCGCGGAATTCTGGATGCTCGGCATGCTGTCGGGCGCGCTCGCGTCGCTGGGCGCGTCCATAGCCGGCTTCTACATCGCGCGCCGCGTACTGCAGATCGCCTACACGGCAGATCCGCTGGTGTGGCTGTATGGGATCGGCGGGGGCGGTTTGTTAGTCTGCTTCGCCGGCTGGCTCGCGACGCGTTCCGTCGTGAACCAGCCGCCGGTGACCACGCTGCGGAGTGCCTGAGGCGATGGGCGAGGCAAAGCTGCCGAAGCGGCGCTCGATGGTGGGCTGGTACGACCCGCGCGTGCTGGCGCACTCGGGCTATCAAGTGGCCATCGCCAACATCTTCGGACGCCACTCGGACACGCGTCTCATCGAGGCGCTCGCCAGCCAGCCGCAGGCCGAGTTCGACTATTCGCGATCCAATGACCAATCTACCGGGCAGACCGACGGCGACTTCTGGTTCGACTACGCGGCAGATATCGGCGACGGCTGGAACTCCACCTACGCCATCGCCGACGCGATCGCGACTCCCGATCTGCCGCTGCCGGCGGCGGATGGCGCGGTGGAGCACACCCGCGCGGGCCGCGTACTCGTCTTCGGCGGCGACGAGGTGTATCCCTATCCATCGCGCGCCGAATATCACGCGCGCACCGAGACGCCATACCAGCTGGCGTTCGCGGGTCGCCGGCGGCCGGACGTGTTCGCGATCCCGGGCAATCACGACTGGTACGACAGCCTGGTGGCGTTCTCGCGCACGTTCTGCCGGCCGGAGCGCGGTTTTGCCGGCTGTCCGACGCGCCAGACGCGCAGCTACTTCGCGCTCAAACTACCCGCGAACTGGTGGCTGCTGGCCATCGACCTGCAGCTCGGCGCGGATCTCGACGAGCCGCAGGTTCAGTACTTCCAGAAAGTCGCGACGCGCATGGACGACGCGGCCCGCCTCATCTTCTGCGTGCCGGAGCCGCGCTGGATCCTCGAGGTCGCATATCCGCGTCACGAGACTTATGAGGAGCTGGGGAGCACGCGATTTCTCGAAGAGAAGGTGTTCCGGCGCAAGGCGCGCGTGTTTCTCACGGGCGATCTGCATTTCTACAAGCGTCACGAAGACGCGGCGGGCGTGCAGAAGATCACCTCGGGTGGCGGCGGCGCGTTCCTGCATCCGACGCACGCGCCGGCAACCAAGCTACTGCGCAATGGCTTCGAGCAACGCGCGGCCTATCCCGACGAGCGCACCTCCGCGCGGCTCACCTGGCGCAATTTCCTGTTTCCGGCGCTGAACCCGAAGTCGGGCTGGTTGTACGCCTTCCTATATGCGATGTCGGCGTGGCTGGCGTCGGCCAGCCTCGAGGCCTCCGACATCATCGACCTGCCCACCGCGCTCGGCGCGGCCGTCAACGCCGCCATCCGCGATCCGTTCAACGGCCTGTGGCTCATCGCGATCTTCGGCGCGTTCATCTTCTTCACCGACACGCACGTGCGCTCGTGGCGCATCCTCGGCGGCGCATTCCACGCCTTTCTGCATCTCGCGGCGGCGTTCATGGTCGGCTGGCTGGCGCTGTTGCTCACGGTGCGCGGATTCGACCTCGCCTACGGCAGCATCGCGCAGTTGCTGCTGTCGGGCGGCATCACCTTCCTCGCGGGCGGGCCGGTGGGTGCGTTCATCCTCGGCGTCTATCTATTCGTGTCGATCCGTGTTTTCGGCCGTCACTCGAACGAAGCGTTCTCTTCGCTGCGGATCCAGGATTACAAGCAGTGGCTGCGCCTGCGCATCGACGCGCGCGGCGCGCTCACCATCTTCGCAATCGCCATCGACCGGGTGCCGCGGCGCTGGCGCCCGGCGCAGCGCAACGGCGAGCCGACGATGCAGGCGACGGATGCGCGCGCCAGTGCGCCGCGATTGATCGACAAGGTTGAAGTACGCGCCTGACTAGCGGGCGACGTTCAGCCGGACCCAGGCTACCGGCACGCCTTCGCGCCGCGCGTTGAGTCCTTCGAAGGTCACCATGTAGTCGCCGGGACCGAATGCGCCGGCATTGAACGCCAGTCGCAGATGCCCGTTGGAATCCTTGGCGAGGCCGTCGAACACGGCGACCCGTGCCTGGTCCACGCGGTCGATCGATACCTTGAACGCGCCGTAGCGCGACCAGGAGACGTCCACCTTGAGCTCGGCGAAATCACCGTGGCCGATGTTGAGTCCGGCCTGCGCGGGCTGGCCATTGCGAGCCGGGATCACGAGAACGGTGCGCTTCTGCGTCGACGGCGCGATCGGCCGCTCGGTCGCTTCGCGCTTGAGTTTCGTGATCGACGATTCGCGCGAGGACACCTGCATCGCCAGCACCGCGCAGCCGATGAGCGCCGCCACGGCGAGACCGGCTGCACCGAGGCCGAACGCCGTCGACTCCCAGACTTTTTTTGGCTTCTCCGCCCAAGGTTCGGCGACACCGGCCGCGTCCAACAGACGCAGACCCGCGTTCACCCTCTCGGCGAGCCCCAGCTCCTCGATGAGAGCCGGACGCGAACGAATGAGCTTTTCGAAATCGGTGACGCCCTTGGGCGGCAGACGGCCGGCTAGGTATCGCTCGACGACCTGATTTTTGATGACGAATTCGCGGTCCATGGCGGGCGCAGGTGATGGCAGCGAAAGACCCGGGTTCGACCCGGAAGTCCCGGTGCCCGAAGCCTGGTTCACAGCAGAGGATTCGATACGACTCGCAGCTTCCATCGGTTCACGAAAGTTCGAACGTTGAAGGTTGTGCGGACCTGGCTCACGCCTCCCGAGCGTACCCGGCGCAAAAACGCCAGGCGCCACTCGGGCTGGCAACGGCCGTTGGTCCCGCACGATCGCACGCGCGTATGCTGCGATTCTTATGTCCGGAAGCCGCTGCGCGGTTTCACATTCCGCGCACGGGTTCCCGGCCCAGATGCGACGCAGTTCGCATTTTGACGCGGGAGCCGCGCCTGGACCGGCGTTCGCGGCGCCAACGTCAGTGTTGTTGTCTCAGTCATCGAGGTTGATCCATCCATGAATCGTTCACGCAATCCACTCGCATCCGCCATCTCGCTTTGTTTGGGCCTGACGGCGCTCGGCGTTTTCCCGGCGCTTGCGGAAACTGCCATCACCATCTACAGCTCGGCGCAGCCCGGTGCTATTTCCCCCGAGTTCTACCGGCCGATTCCGGGCCAGGGCGTACCGAATGCGATGTCCGTGCCGGGCTATGCGCTGGTGCGCGACGACCGCGACATGAAGATCAAGCAAGGGCGATCGCAGCTCTCGTTCACCGACGTGGCGGCGCTCATCGATCCGACGACGGTGACGTTCACGTCGCTGTCGGATCCCGCGACCCGCGTGCTCGAGCAGAATTTCCAATTCGATCTCGTGAGCACGCAGAAGCTGCTGCTGAAGTTCATCGACAAGCAGATCACGGTGGACAAGCAGAACGGGACTTCGGTGACGCCGATCAGCGGCACGCTGCTGTCGGCCACCGACGGCATCGTGCTGCGCGGCACGGACGGGTCTATCTACTCACTGCCGGCATTCACCTCGGTGCGCTTTCCGGACCTGCCGGGCGGGCTCAACACGCGGCCGACGCTGGTGTGGGACATCCTGTCGCCCGCGGGCGGGTTGCAGAAGACGCGCGTCACGTACCAGACGGGCGGCGTCACGTGGTGGACGGACTACAACCTGATCTTCAACGAAGGTGTGGACGCGAACAGCGGCATGCTCGACCTGTCGGCGTGGGTGAGCATCATCAACCAGTCGGGGGCGACGTACGCCGATGCCAAGCTCAAGCTGATCGCCGGCGACGTGAACCGCGTACAGCCGGAAATGGATACGCACGTGCGGCGCGAACTCCTGATGAAGGCCGACGCGGCGTCTACGGTTCAGGAAGGCTTCGCGCAGAAGGACTTCTTCGAGTTCCATCTCTATACGCTCGGCCGTCCGACGACTCTGCCCAACAACTCGACCAAGCAGATCGAATTGTTCGACCAGGCGAAGCAGATCGCTGCGAAGAAGGTGCTGGTGTACTACGGCGCGCCGCAGCCGTACGTGTATCCCAGTCCGTACACCGACCGCAATCTTGGTATTGCGACCAACAAGAAGGTGGACGTGTACCTCGAGTTCAAGAACGACAAGCAGTTCGGACTCGGCGTGCCGTTGCCCGCGGGCCGGCTGCGCGTGTCGCAGGTCGACAAGGCCGACGGCAGCCTCGAGTTCATCGGCGAGGACAAGATCGACCACACGCCGAAGGACGAGCAGGTACGCGTAAAGCTCGGCTCCGCGTTCGACGTGGTGGGCGAGCGTCGCCAGGTCGATTTTTCGGTCGATACAACCGGGAAGTGGATGGAAGAGGAAATCGAAGTGAAGGTGCGCAATCACAAAACGCTGCCGGTCGATGTGATCGTGAAGGAAAACCTGCACCGCTGGAGCAACTGGAAAGTGCTCACGAAGACCCACGCCTTCACGAAGGAAGACGCGCGCACCATCCATTTCCCGGTAAAGGTGCCGAAGGACGGCGAGGCGGTAGTTCGATACCGCGTGCGGTACACCTGGTAGGAGGTTGGTGCCGGGGAGGGAAAGTCGGGAGAACCCGCGCAGCTCTGACGCCCGCACAGTCTGGCTCTCGCGTTCTCCCGACTTTCCCTCCCCGGCACCACTGTCCCTTGGCCCCACTCCTTCGCCCACTCGACGACCCGAACGTCGCCCGCGCCGAAGCGTGTAAACCCCGCCTCACCCCGCACATCTAACCGCCTATCGTGGCGCCACTTCCCCGGCGCGAGGGTGGCGCGACATGAACCTCACCGAAGTATCGCTTCGCAATCCGGCGGGCGTGTTCGTGGCCATCCTCATGGTCGCGCTGCTCGGTGTATTCGCACTCATCAAACTACCCATCCAGCTCTTCCCGAACATCGAAGAGCCGGCCATCTCCATCTTCACCACCTGGCGCGCGGCGGCGCCGTCCGAGATCGAATCCGAAATCATCGAGCCGCAGGAGCGCGCGCTGCAGGGTTTGCGCGGCATGCAGTCGCTCAACGCGTTCGCCAACCAGGGCAGCGCCTTCCTGAACTTGCAGTTCGCCGTCGGCACCGACATGCAGTCGACCATGCTCGAAGTCATCAGCCGCATGAACCAGCTGCCACCGCTGCCGCGCGATGCGCAGGCATCGCAGATCTCGTTGGGCCAGGACGGCGGCAACGGCCCTAACAACACGCTGTCCTGGTTCTTCGTGCAGCTGCTGCCCGGCACGCCCGGGCCCATCGACAACTATCGCCGCCGCATCGAGGAGCTGTTCCGCAACCGCGTCGAATCGATCCCCGGCGTTTCCAACGTACGCATCAACTTCGGCGCGGACGAGGAGCTGCAGATCGTTTTCGATCCGGCGCGCGCCGCGGAGCTCGGCATCCAGATCCCGCGCATCGCTCAGATCGCCGGCAGTGCCGACGACGTCTCCGGCGGCTTCGTCGACATCGGGCGGCGGCAATACACCGTGCGATTCGCCGGCCGGTATGAGGTGGATCAGTTCGCCGACCTCGTCATCGAGTGGCGCGACGGCCGTCCTGTGCGCCTCGGCGATGTCGCCACCGTCCAGGTGAAGCGCGGCGACCGCACCGGTCTCGCCTTGCAGAACGGCAATCCGGCGATCGGCATCCAGATCATGAAGGAAAACGACGCCAACGTTCTCGACACCCTCACCGCGGTGAAAAAGCAGATCGCGTTGATGCGCGACAATGAGCTCGAGCAGATGGGCCTGTCGATCGCGCAGTCGTTCGATCCGTCGGTGTTCATCGACCAGGCCATCGACATGGTCACGGGCAACCTGCTCGCCGGCGTGCTGCTGGCGGTGGCCGTGTTGTGGTTCTTCGTGCGCGACCGCCGCGCGACGCTGCTCGTCGGACTATCTATTCCCATCTGCCTCACCGTGACGCTGGTGATGCTGTACGCCTTCGGCCGCACGCTGAACGTCATTTCGCTGGCCGGCCTCGCGTTCGGCGTCGGCCAGGCACTCGACACGGCCATCGTCATGCTCGAGGCCATCGCGCAGCAACGCGAACGCGGCAAGAATCGCCTCGACGCCACGCTCGCGGGCGCCAGACAGGTATGGCCGGCGCTGCTCGCGTCCACCGTCACGGCGGTCATCGTCTTTCTGCCCATCGTCTTCATGCAGGACGCGGTCTCGCAACTGTTTGCCGACCTGGCACTCACCATTTCGATCGCCGTCATTGCCTCGCTGATCGTGTCGGTCACCGTGCTGCCGTTGGCGGCGTCGCGCTGGCTCGACACCGGCAAGGTGCATCAGGGTGCGGGCGACCAGTACGTCGCTATCGCGAGCTGGATCGTGCGCTGGACGGACTCGGCCAGGCGCCGCTACGTCACCTTGGCGGTGCTGTTCGTCGCGCCGATCGTGCTCACCTGGACGCTGCTGCCGCCGCTCGACTATCTACCGCCCGTGAAGCGCGATGCCATCGACGGCTTCGTGCAGCTGCCGCCCGGCACGAACATCGACACCGTCGAGCGCGAGTTCGTGCGGCCGGTGGCCGAGCGTCTCGCGCCGTACATGGCCGGCGAGAAGCAGCCCGCGCTCAAGAACTACTACGTGCTCGCGGGTGCCTTCGGCACCAACTTCGCCGTCCGTCCGCTCGATCCGGACCGGATCGACGAGATCGGCAAGATCGTGAACGACGAGATCATGGTCGGCTTCCCCGACACGCAGATCTATGCTGCGCAGGGCAATCTCTTCGGCGGCTTTGGTGACGGCCGCAACATCGACTTCCAGCTCCAATCGGCGGATTTCCCGGCGCTGCTGGCCGCGGCGCGCAGCGCCGAGAAGCTGATCCAGGAAAAAATGCCGGGGGCGCAGGTGCAGGCCTTCCAGGGTCTGGAGCTGGCCGAGCCCGAGCTGCGGCTCGCGCCCGACGATCGCCGTCTCAACGAGATCGGCTGGCATCGCGGCGACATCGGCACGGTGGTGCGCGCGCTCGGGGACGGACTGTTCGTGGGCGAGTACTTCGACGGCGAGCGCCGCCTCGACGTCATACTGCGCGCCAGCACCTGGGATTCTCCCGAGGCACTGGCCAACACGCCCATCGCCACACCCGCCGGCGGCATCGTACCGCTGGGCGAGCTCGTGCACGTCGAGTCGACCGTGGGCGCGGGCGGCCTGCGGCGCGTCGACGGACATCGCACGATCGGCCTCAACGTCAGCCCGCCCAAGGAGATCTCGCTGGGCCAGGCCATTGAAGTGCTCAAGCGCGACGTCGAGCCGCGGATCCGAAGGGAGCTGCCGGCCGACGGTTCGGTGTACTACGAGGGTAACGCGGGCTCGCTGCGCGAGGCGCTCACAAACATGGCGCAGAGCCTGGGCTTCGCTTTGATAGCCCTCTTCCTGTTGTTAGCCGCGCTGTTTCGCTCCGTGAAAGACAGCCTGTACGTGATCCTCACGATTCCACTGGCGAGTTTCGGCGGCGTCCTCGCCCTGGTGCTGCTGCGCCTGGTGACCCCGCAGACGCTGGACCTGCTGACCATGGTCGGGTTCGTGGTGTTGATGGGCCTGGTGGTGAACAACGCCATCCTGCTCGTCGACCAGACGCGCAGCGAAATACGCGGCGGCGCCACCGTGCGCGCCGCGGTCGAGGCGGCCCTGGCTACCCGCACGCGTCCCATCGTACTGACCACTCTAACTACGATCTTTGGAATGTTGCCGCTGGTGCTCGTGCCTGGGCCGGGCAGCGTGCTGTACCGCGGGCTCGGCACCGTGCTCGTCGGCGGCATGGCGGTGAACTCCGTGTTCACGCTGGTGCTGCTGCCCACGCTGCTGCGTCTCATCGAAAGGCCCGACGCGCAACCGGCGACCGAGCCGCCGCAACCACTCGGCACCAAACCGCTGGACGATAAGTCGATGGAAGCAGCATGAAGCGCGTGACCCCCTGCCTGACACTGCTGCTTGCTGCCAGCGCGGCGTGGGCCGCCGATGCGCCGCCACCGGTTCCCGTCGTCGTGACGACGGCGCGCTCCGAGCAAGTCGGGTCGACGCTGGCCGCCACCGGCACGGTGGTCAGCCGTAACGACGCGCGCATCTCGGCGGAGGTCGCAGGTCCGCTGATGTGGATCGCCGAGCCTGGCACGGTGGTGAAGCGCGGCGAGACGCTGGCGCGTATCGACGGCGAGCGGCTCGGGCTCGCGCTGCGTGACCATGAAGCGGCGCTCAAGCGCCTCGACGCGCAACTCTCGCTGCTCGTGACACAGCGTACCCGGCTCGAAACACTCGGCAACGTCGTCTCGACCAGCCAGCTCGACGAGGCGCGCTCGCGCGAGCGCATGGCGGAGCAGGACGTCGAGCAGGCGCGCGTGGCGCGCGACCGCGCGCGGCTCGACCTCGATCGCGCCAGCGTGCGCGCGCCGTTCGCGGGCATCGTCGCAGAGCGGCTGCAACAGTCCGGTGAATACATCGCGGGTGGCGCGCCGCTGGTACGGCTCGTGAACGACCGCGAGCTCGAGGTAGTGGCGCGCGCGCCGATGGGCTCCGCGGATTCGGTGACGGCGGGCGCGAACGCCACGCTCTTCGAAGGCGCGCGCAGCACGACCGGCCGCGTACGCGCCATCATTCCCGTGGGCGACGAGCGTTCGCGGATGGTCGAGCTGCGCATCGCGATCGCCGATGGCGCGTGGCGCGTCGGCACGCCGGTGCGCGTGGAGATTGCGCCGCGCACGCTCAAGGCCGTCGTGACCGTGCCGCGCGACGCGGTGATCCTGCGCCAGGGGGCGAACTACGTGATGCGCGTGCGCGCCGACAACACCGCCGAACGGGTCGCGGTCGATCTCGGACCCGGGCGCGAGAACCACGTGCAGATCGTCGGCAAGGTGCGCGCGGGCGACCGCGTCATCGTGCGCGGCGGCGAACGGCTCGAACCGGGCCAGCCCGTGACGGTGCGGGTGCTGTAGTTAGCGAGGGGTGGCGGCCGCGTCGCGCTTCAGCAGGCGCAGCACCTGGGTGCGCAGGCCGAGCACATCGGTGTCTTCGACGTTCGAGAGGATCGCGATCATCTCGTGCCGATGGATCTGCCGCACCAGTACGGCGGTGAAGCCGCGGTACGAGCCCTGGTGCCAGGGAAAGTATTTTCCGCCTTGCTCGTCGAGCGACCACCCAAAGCCGCGGCCCTTCACCTGCTCCTCGAGCATCTGCGCCTGCAGCCTGGCGGAGAGGATCGTCGCGGCGCTCAGCGCCTGGTCCAGGCGCGCCAGATCGGCGGTCGTCGTATACAGCGTACCCGCGCCGTCGAGCACCTCCGGCGCCACGTCCAGCGGCGCGGGCACGCGCCGGCCGGAATCGATTCGATGGCCGGCCGCGAGCCCCGGCACCGCGACCCCGCTGCGCAGAGGACCCGAATCCTTCATCCCCGCCGGTCGCAGGATCTTTTCTTCGAGTAGCTCGGCGTATCCGCGGCCCGTGACCGCCTCGAGCACCAGCGCGAGACACACGAACCCGGTGCTCGAATACTGCATCGAGCCCGGTTCGCGCACCGTCGCGGTCTCGAGATCCGCGGCTGCGATGCGCCGGTCGCGATGCGCGCTGATGATCTCGTTGATCCCGGAGGTGTGCGTGAGCAACTGGCGCAGCGTGATCGGGCCCGCGGCTTTCCCGGCCAGGTTGGGAAAGAACTCGTCGAGCCGGTCGTCGAGCGCCAGCACGCCCGCGTCGATCTGCTGGAACACCAGGATCGCCGTCAGCGGCTTCGTGAGCGAATAGCCGAGGAACCGCGTTGCCGCGGCGTTCGGCGTCCCCGCATCGTCGGCGAGACCGAAGCTGCGTTCGTACACCGTGGCGCCATCGCGCACGACCAGCACGCTGCCGTCGAATTCGCCGTCCTCGTGTGCATCGCGGAACACGGCGTCGATCTGCTCGGGTAATGGGCGGTCCGCGCCGGCCGCGCAGCCGGCCAATGCGAAGGCGAGGATGACTGCGAATCGTAGATGAGGCATGCGGCGCAGGATACTGCAGCGCGCAGGCAGGTGCGATGCGGGTGGAGAGACCCGCCCCTTGGCCACCGCGCGGCCCGGTGGGACCGGGCCGCGCGGCGCACTACCTAACTACCGTGCTAGGGAATCGCGAACTCCGTGGTTGCGAACGGCACCGTGAGCGTGCGGTTCGGGCAGGCCGGGTCCGCCGGATCCTCGAACGAGGGTCCCGTGGACGCTCCCCAGAAATTGGCGCGCGCGTCCAGGACGAACTGCGACTGGTTCGCGGTGCCGCACTTGCCATTGGCGAAGATGTTGTTCTGTCGCAGCACCGGCATCAGACCGGCCGGCCCGCCGGACACATCGACTCCGTTGATACGGTTGCCGACGAAGTGGTTGTTCGTCAGCGCCGGGCCACGTGGCAGCAAGTCGTTGGTGACGCTGAAGCCGCCAACCCGCACGCCATGCTCGTTGCCGGTGACGCGGTTCTGCGCAACGGTCGACGTGCCGTATTGCACGCTGATGCCGACACCGCTGTTGTAGGAGACGGTGTTGCCGACCACGCGATGCGCCACCGTCGGCCCCACCGCGATGCCGGTGGCGTTGACGTTGGCCTGGTTGTTGGCCAGCGTCACGGAACCGGCGGCGCCGCCCGACACGAGCGTGAAGCCGGTGCCATTACCCGTGGCGATGTTGTTCGCGGCGGTGATGGTGCCCGTCGAGATCAGCAGGAAGCCGCTGCCCGGCAAATTGCCGGCGGTGCTGCCCGCCACGACGACCGCGGTCACGCGCCGGGCGACGATGCCGAAGTTCGTGGCACGCGTCACCGTGAAGCCGCGGCCCGGGTCGCCGAACTTCGCCCCGCTCGCCGCCACTTCCACGCCGATGTCGGTTGCATTGCCCATGTCGATGATCGTCGCGCCCGCGCCATTGGTCGAAAGCACGTTGACGCGCTTGTTCACGTACACGCCGACCGTGCTGCCGAACGGTACGACGCTCTTCTCTTCGCCCGGACGATCGATGGCGCCGCTGCCATCGATGTCGCCGTATCGGCCCGGACGCACGAGCACCGTATCGCCCGCGGCGGAGTTGTTGATGCCCTGCGTGATGGAGCGGCACGGATTCGCGACAGCGCCACACGCCGGCGAGTCGAGGCCGTTGTTGGCGACGTGCAGGGTGGCGGCCTCGGCCACTGAGATGGATGCGAACGCGCCGGCGGCCGCCAGCGCGGAGACTAACTGCTTCATGACTTCCTCGTTCTTTGTCGGCTGTTGTTATGCGCCACGATCCTGTGGCGCGGCCGAGTATGCCTAACTAGGCCGGGGTTGGAAACGCACCTGACAACCTGTCAAGGCGCCGGGCGGGCGTCTCTAACTAACCGGGCTTCTGGAGCGGGTCTAATGCGCCCGTGGGCGCTTGAGGAAGTACTCGACCTTGTCGCGGTAAGTGCGCGACAGCTTGAGCTCCTGCCCGCCCTCGAGCCGCAGGAAGTATTCACCGTTCATGTGCGCGCGCAACGACTTGACGCGCGTGAGGTTCACGATGGTCGAGCGGTGCACGCGCTGGAACAGCCGCGGATCCAGCAGGCTCTCCATCTCGCGCATCGTCGCACGCAGGATGTGCGTGTGGCCGCTGGCGTGGATGCATAGATAGTCGCCCGCGGCGTCCACCCATTCGATGGCCTCGACTGGTACGCGCACCGTCTCGCGGCCATTGCGGATGGGCAGCCACTCGGGGGCCTGCGCTGGCTCCGTGACCGCGCCGCCGCCCATGTCCCCATTGAGTTCGCCGCTGCCGCGCAGCTCCGCCAGCAGATTGACCAGCTGGGTGCGCTCGGCCACGGCGGTGCGCTGCTCGACGAGCTCGCGCACGTGCGTGAGCGTCGCGGCGAGGCGCGTGTCGTCGACGGGTTTGAGCACGTAGTCGATGGCGCGGGCCTCGAAGGCCTGCACGGCGAAGCGGTCGTAGGCGGTGACGAACACGATCATCGGCAGCTCGTGCGGCTGCAGCTCCGCGAGCACGTCGAAGCCGGA
>JAYTOI010000096.1:0-4963 GCA_043747875.1 Pseudomonadota bacterium
GATCCCCTCCGTCGTCGACATCTGGCCGGGTGCGAACTGGTTCGAGCGCGAGGCGTTCGATCTGTTCGGCATTCTGTTCACCGGCCATCCGGATCTGCGCCGCATCCTCACCGACTACGGCTTCATCGGCCATCCGTTCCGCAAGGATTTCCCGCTCGTCGGCAACGTCGAGGTGCGTTACGACGCCGACAAGCAGCGCGTCGTATACGAACCCGTGAACATCGAGCCGCGCACGCTGGTGCCGCGCGTGATCCGCGACGACAACCGCTATGACGCAGCCCTGAAGACCCAGCCCGCTCCGAATCTGAAATAGTTCGAATGAACGAAATCCGCAATTACACGATGAACTTCGGTCCGCAGCATCCGGCGGCCCACGGCGTGCTGCGCCTGGTGCTCGAGATGGACGGCGAGGTCGTGCAGAAGGCGGATCCGCACATCGGTCTGCTGCATCGCGGCACCGAGAAGCTGGCCGAGTCCAAGCCGTACAACCAGTCCATCGGCTACATGGATCGCCTCGATTACGTCTCCATGATGTGCAACGAGCACGCGTACGTCATGGCCATCGAGCGGTTGTTAGGCGTGACGGTGCCGGTCCGCGCGCAGTACATCCGGGTGATGTTCGACGAAGTCACGCGCGTGCTGAACCACCTGATGTGGCTGGGCGCGCACGCGCTCGACATCGGCGCGATGACGGTCTTCCTGCTGGCGTTCAAGGAGCGCGAGGACCTCATGGATTGCTACGAGGCGGTGTCGGGCACGCGCATGCACGCCACGTACTACCGCCCAGGTGGCGTATATCGCGATCTGCCGGATTCGATGCCGAAATACCAGGTGTCGAAGTGGCGCTCGCAGAAGAACGCCGACCGCATGAACGCGGCGCGCCAGGGCTCGCTGCTCGAATTCCTCGACGAGTTCGTCGCGCGCTTCCCGAAGGCCGTAGACGAATACGAAACGCTGCTCACCGACAACCGCATCTGGAAGCAGCGCACCGTGAACATCGGTGTCGTGACGCCGGAGCGCGCGATGGCGCTGGGTTTCACGGGACCTATGTTACGCGGCTCAGGCGTCGTCTGGGATTTGCGAAAAAAGCAGCCCTATGAGATCTACGCGGATCTCGACTTCGACATTCCGGTCGGTGTGAACGGCGATTGCTACGACCGCTACCTGGTGCGCATCGAAGAACTGCGTCAGAGCACGCGTCTCATCAAGCAGTGCATCGACTGGCTGAAGCGCAATCCCGGCCCGGTGATGATCGACGATCGCAAAGTGCGGCCGCCGCGACGCGAAGAGATGAAGGGCGACATGGAATCGCTGATCCATCACTTCAAGCTCTTCACGGAGGGCTACTCGGTGCCCGAAGGCGAGACCTATGCCGCGGTCGAAGCGCCGAAGGGCGAGTTCGGCATTTATCTGATCTCGGACGGCGCCAACAAACCCTATCGCCTCAAGTGCCGCGCGCCGGGTTTTGCGCACCTGTCGGCGCTCGAGGAAATGTCCAAGGGGCACATGCTGGCGGACGTGGTCGCGGTGATTGGAACGCAGGACATCGTATTCGGCGAGGTGGATCGATGACGCAGGTCGTGAAGACGGCGGATGGCGGTACGTTCGAGCCGGTGCTCGGCGAGAAAGCGCGCCTGTTGAGCGAACACACGCGCCACGAGATCGACGAGTGGATCGGCCGCTTCCCGACCGGCAAGCATCGCTCTGCGGTGCTGTCCGCGCTGCGTTTCACGCAGGAGCAGAACAATGGTTTCCTCACGCCCGAGCTCATGGACGGTGTCGCGGAATACCTGCGGCTGCCGTCCATCCAGGTGTACGAGGTCGCGAGCTTCTATTCGATGTTCGAGACGCATCCCTGCGGCCGGCATCACGTCAGCATCTGCACCAACATCAGCTGCATGCTGAATGGCGCCGAAGACCTGGTCGCGCATTGCGAGAAGAAGCTCGGCATCAAGCTCGGCGAGAGCACTGCCGACGGCCGCATATTCCTCAAGAAGGAAGAAGAGTGTCTGGCGGCCTGCACGGGCGCGCCCATGATGATGGTCGATCACGAATTCCACGAGTACCTGACACCCGAGAAGGTGGACAAGGTGCTCGACGAGCTCAAGTAGGTCCCTCGTGAACGCAGCGGAAAAAAAATGGGCTGACAAGATGAACCTGACGGTGTTCGAACCGCTCAAGTTCAAGGAGTCCTGGAAGCTCGAGAATTATTTCAAGATCGGCGGCTATGACGCGTGGAAGAAAATCCTCGCTGAGAAGCCGACGCCCGAGAGCGTCATGGACCAGGTCAAAGCCTCGGGCCTGCGTGGTCGTGGCGGCGCCGGCTTCCCCACCGGCACGAAGTGGAGCTTCATGCCGCGCAAATCGCCGGTGCAGAAGTACACCGTCTGCAATTCGGACGAGTCCGAGCCAGGCACCTGCCACGACCGCGACATCCTGCGCTTCAACCCGCATTCGCTCATCGAAGGCATGGCCATCGGCGGCTATTGCATGACGGCCACCGTCGGCTACAACTACATCCGCGGTGAGTTCCTCGGCGAGCCCGTGCCGCGCTTCGAAGCAGCGCTCAAAGAGGCATACGCCGCAGGCTTGTTAGGCAAGAACATTCTCGGTTCCGGCGTCGATTTCGATCTCTTCACGGCCGTGGGCGCGGGCGCCTATATCTGCGGCGAAGAGACCGCGCTGCTCGATTCGCTCGAAGGCAAGCAGGGCAAGCCGCGCTTCAAGCCGCCGTTCCCGGCCGCTTTCGGCCTGTACGGATTGCCCACCACCATCAACAACACGCAGAGCTATGCGTCGGTGCCGACCATCCTGCGCAAAGGCGCGGATTGGTTCGCGAAGCTCGGCGTGCCGAACGCCGGCGGCACGGCCATCTTCTCCGTGTCGGGCCACGTCGAGAAGCCCGGCAACTACGAGCTGCCCATGGGCATCCCATTCGCGGAGCTGCTGGAGATCGCCGGCGGCATGAAGGGCGGGCGCAAGCTGAAGGCCTGCATTCCCGGGGGCTCGTCGGTGTATGTGCTGCCCGCGGACAAGATCATGGCCGCGAACATGGACTATGACTCGCTGAAAGCGGCGGGTTCTTCGGTGGGCTCCGCCGCCGTCATCGTGATGGACGAGACCACCTGCATGGTGAAAGTGCTCGAGCGACTGTCACGCTTCTACCAGAGTGAATCCTGCGGCCAGTGCACGCCCTGTCGCGAGGGCACGGGCTGGATGAACCGCGTGATCCGCCGGATCATGGCCGGGCAGGGCGAGAAAAAGGACCTGCAGTTGCTGGTCGACGTCGCGGGCCGCATCGAAGGTCACACCATCTGCGCGCTGGGTGACGCCGCCGCGTGGCCGGTGCAGAGCTTCCTCAAGCACTTCCGCCATGAGTTCGAATACATGATCGACAACGGCGGCCGCAGCATCGTCCATGCAGTGAGCAAGGCAGCATGAGCACGCCGCCGCCCGTCATCACCACGCCCCCGGCACAGCCGGCGCCCCCCTCCGACGTAGTGAATGTCGAAGTCGACGGCAAGGTCTGCCAGGGCAGGAAAGGGCAGATGATCATCCACGTCACGGACGCCGTGAACGCGTACGTGCCGCGCTTCTGCTACCACGACAAACTACCCATCGCGGCCAATTGCCGCATGTGTCTGGTCGAAGTGGAGAAGGCGCCGAAGCCGTTGCCGGCCTGCGCCACGCCCATTGCCGAGGGCATGAAAATCTTCACGAAGAGCCCGAAGGCCATCGGCGCGCAGAAGGCGACGATGGAGTTCCTGCTCATCAATCATCCGCTCGACTGCCCGATCTGCGATCAGGGCGGCGAGTGCGAACTGCAGGACCTCGCGATGGGCTTCGGCCGCGACGCGGCACGGTTCAACGAACGCAAGCGTGTCGTCAAAGACAAGGACATCGGTCCGCTCGTGTCGACGGACATGACGCGTTGCATCCACTGCACGCGCTGTGTGCGCTTCGGCCAGGATATCGCCGGCATCCAGGAGCTCGGCACCACGGGCCGCGGCGAGCACATGGAGATCGGTACCTACGTCGAGCGCGCCGTCGAGCACGAGTTGTCGGGCAACATCATCGACCTGTGCCCGGTGGGCGCGCTGAATTCCAAGCCGTTCCGTTTCCGCGCGCGCTCCTGGGAGATGACCCAGGCGGCGCTGGTGTCGCCGCACGACGGCGTCGGCACCAATCTGTACGGCCACGTGCTGCGCGGCCGGCTCATGCGCGTCGTCCCGCGCCCGAACGAGGCGATCAACGAGACCTGGATTTCGGATCGCGACCGCTTCAGCTACGAAGGCGTCTACAGCGCCGATCGCCTCGAGGCACCCATGGTGCGCGAGGGGTCGGAGTGGAAGAAGGTCACCTGGGAACAGGCGCTCGATGTCGCGGCGCAAGGTTTGAAATCTGCGGGTCCGGAGCTCGCGACGGTTGCCAGCAGTTCCGCAACGGTGGAAGAGCTCTATCTACTCTCGCGGCTCACGCGCGGACTGGGTTCGGCGAACATCGATCATCGTCTGCGCCAGGGCGACTTCCGCGACCAGGCTTCCGATCCGGCGGCGCCGGGTCTCGGCGGGCTCGCCATCGCCGGCATCGACCGGCTCGATGCGCTGCTGGTGGTGGGCTCGAACCTGCGGCGCGAAGCGCCGGTGCTCGCGCATCGCGTGCGCAAGGCCGCGCTGCGCGGCGCCAAGGTGGCGTTCGTGAATCCGGCGCGCTACGACTATCTATTTCCGGTGGCCGCCTACCTCGAGTCCAGCCCGGCGCAGCAGGTGGCCGACCTCGCCGCCATCTATTCCGCCTGCCTCGATGGCGCGGCGCCGGCGAAGCATCTGGCAGCGCTGGTCGCCGGCACGCAACCGAACGTCGGCCATCGCGCCGTCGCCACGGTGTTGAAGGCCGGGCAGAAGCGGGCGGTGTGGCTGGGCGCGCTCGCCATTCGTCATCCCCTGTACGCGGACCTGCGCGC
>JAYTOI010000097.1:0-32413 GCA_043747875.1 Pseudomonadota bacterium
AGCTGCATCCCGGCGTGTACGACGTGCGCGCGCGCTTCGGCTTCATGGAAACACCGGACGTGAGCGAAGCGCTGCGCAATGCGCGCCGCCAGGGCCTCACTGTGTTCGCCGAGGACTCGTCTTTCTTTCTCGGCTGGCATCTCGTGCGTGCGCGGCCGCGACCCGGCATCGCCGGTATCAAGTCGCGGGTATTCGCCTTCCTGCAGCGCCGTAGTGCGCAGGCCGCGGAATTTTTCAACATGCCGACGCGCGGCGTGATCGTGCTCGCGACGGATATCGAGCTGTAGTGGTTCTAGTTCGGCGTCGCAACGTCGCGACCCAATGTCCCGTTCAATGTCGCTTCCCTGTCTCAAGCGCTGTCGCATGTCCGTCGAATAGGCCAAGACAATACGATTTATTTTTGGAGCGACCGCGATGGTGCGTAGGAAACCGCGAAAAACCTGCGTTATTTGAAAGCACGGGGGTTGCCCCGTGCGGCGACAACGTCCTAACATCGGAAGGTTCGCGTTTCCATCGCGAACGGACAGGGGGACTTGTATGGATGCAAGTATTTTCACGCGGCCGCTCGGCCGCGTATCGGCGCGCTGTCATCGCACGCGGAGCTTTTCCATGGTCGCATCCCATCCTAACTAGCTTTCGAAGCTCATTCGATCACGAGGGAGTGTAGGCATGAGGATCGGCTTTATTCGAGCGATGATGATCACCTTGGGTCTCGCGAGCCTTTCGGGCGCCGTGCATGCGCACGGCCTGGTACAGGATCCGCCGGCACGCAACTGGTACTGCGGCGCGGTCACCAAACCTGACCATGTTCAGAACGGTGTTGCGCAGTATCCGGTGTGCGGCAACGCGTTCTTCGCGCCGGGCGTCGGCTCGCAGGACGGCTACAATTTCATGAGCGTGCTCACGCACACGGGTGGTCGCAGGGACGTGGGACCGCGGACGAACGTCTGCGGCTTCGACTCCGAAGCGTTCAATAACCCCAACAAGCTCACAGTGTGGGACGTGCCGATCGACTGGCCGACCACGCCGATGACCGGCGGTCCGCGCGACTTCCTCTGGAGCATCTCCTGGGGCCCGCACTTCTCGGACACTTCGGACTTCCGCCACTGGATCACAAAGAGCTCCTTCGTATGGCAGACGGGACGCCCGCTGGCGTTCGCTGATTTCGAGGACACGCCGTTCTGCGATCTGCCGTATGACGAGCGCATCGGATTGAGGACGAACATCACCGCAAATCCCGCGGCGGCTACGTTCTTGACCCGTTGCAACGTTCCGGCGCGCACTGGCCGTCACGTCATCTATGTAGAGTGGGGCCGCCGCGAAGGCACCTTCGAGCGCTTCCATGGTTGCATCGATGCGCAGTTCTCCGGCACCACGACGCCCGGCGTCAATGCCGCGATCACGCTGACGCCGAACGTCACCACGTTCAACGGATCCGGCGCGATCACGCTCAACGGTACCGGCTCCACCGGCACCAATCTGGCGTACAACTGGACGGTCTCGGCGCCGAACGCCACGCTGTACACGATCACCAATCCGATGAGCGCCACCGCGACGTTGAACCTCAACCCGCCGGCCGCTGCTCAGGACGTCACCGTGCTGTTGCAGGTTTCGAATGCCACGTCCTCGGACACCGAGACGCGCACGTTCCTGCATCAGCCGGTCGCCTCCACGACGTGGCAGGATCTCGGCGCGCTCACGCCGGTCGCGCGCACGCTCGTCGCGGGTGACCGCGTGTCGGTGCGCACCGTGTCCGACACCGGTGTGGATGCGTTCTGGCCGACCACGCCGATCACCATCACGGCTCAGACCGCCGCCGCGACCGCCTGGCCGCTGGCGCTGGGCAATGCCGTGAACGCGCTGAACGGCAACGTGCGCATCGGTGTGCTCGCCAACAACGTGGTGACCGTGCAGGGGAATGCCGCGCTCAACCGCGTGTATTCGATGACGGCCGCCAACATCGCGAGCGCGTTCCTGCAGCACGTGCCGGTCAATGTTCTGCCGGCTCCGACGAACCTCGCCGGCACGGCGGGGAATGCCCAGGTGGCGCTGACGTGGAATGCGGTCCCGGGTGCGACCGGTTACAACGTGAAGCGCTCGCTGACGACGGGTGGTCCGTACGCGAACCAGTCGGCCAACCAGCCGGGCACGGGCTTCACCAACACGGGCCTGATCAACGGCACGACTTACTACTACGTCGTGACGGCGCTCAGCGCGGCCGGTGAGAGCCTGTTGTCGAACCAGGTGGCGTTGACGCCGAGCGCGGGTCCGGTGGGTGGCGGCGGTGGCCTGACGGTCACGCGCCTCGTCACGAACAACAGCCCGTGGTTCAACGAGCTGCAAGTCCGTCTCGCGAGCGCCAGTGCCATGACGGGTGTCACCGTCACGGTGACCGTGCAGCGTACGACCGGCGTGAACTTCTCCGGCATGTACAACACGGTCGGCAACGGCATCGCCCAAACAAACGCGAGCACCACCGGCACCGTCACGTATACGTGGACGGCAGCGGGCACGCTCGCTCCGGCCGGCGGCCGCATCTTCGCGGCGCAGTTCGGTGGCAGCGGCTCGGTCCATCCGTTGACGGGGGACACGTGGCGGGTGGATTACACCGTCGGTGGCGCGCCGTTCTCGCAGACCGGGACGTTTCCGTAACTAGTTAGTCGACAGGGGGATTGAAGAGCTTGGGACGCCGTCCCGCGGCGGGGAGTCGCGGGACGGCGTTTAATTTCAAATCAAGGAGTGAGTGAACTTATGATGATCTCGAGATCACGCCTCGTGGGCGCGGCGGTTGCCGCGGCCATATGGGGTTTAGCAGGGGGAGTGGCATCGGCCCAGTCGCCGTCATGCCAGGTCACCTATACAAAGTCCTGGGAAGGCGGCAACGGATTCGGCGCCAACCTCGTCATTCAGAACAACGGACCAGCGATCACCAACGGTTGGACGCTGGTATTGACTTTCCCGAACGGACAGCGCCTGCAGAACGGCTGGCCAGTGACGTTCACGCATCCCGCGGGCAGCGCGCAGATGTCGGTCGCGAGCAACGCGCAGTGGAATCAGAGCATTTCCAGCGGCGGCAGCTTCACGGCCGGCTTCAACGGCACGTTCACCGGCACTAACAACATTCCGACGCAGTTCACGCTGAACGGCACGGCCTGCAACAACGGCAACAATCCGCCGCCGCCCGTGAATCCGCCCCCGACCGTGAGTCTCACGAGCCCGGCGAGCGGACAGCAATTCACGCAGGGCACCGCGGTGCCGCTGGGTGCGAATGCGGCGGACAACACCGGCGTGGCCCGCGTGGAGTTCCGCGTCGACAACGTGCTGGTCAATACGGACACGACCGCGCCCTATAGCTTCAGCGCGACCGGGCTTGCGGTGGGCAGCCATACGGCACAAGCCACTGCGTTCGATAATGCCGCTCCGCCACTGTCGACCTCGACGGCCGCGGTTCCGTTCAGCGTGACCGCCACCGCGCCCATGGGCGGTGTCATCACACCGTCGGCAACCACGTTGACCATCCCGGCTGCCGGCGGTACGGCCACCTCGACCATCCGGTTGAGCGCGGCACCGACGGCCAATGTCGTCGTGACCGTCACGCGCACAGGGAGCACGGCGATCACCGCGAGCCCGGGCACGTTCACGTTCACCACGGCCAACTGGTCGACGGGCGTTCCGCTCACGTTCACGGCAGCGGCCGGCACGACGGCGGTGAACTCGACGTTCACGCTCGCGGGTACGGGGCTGACTGCTGCATCGATCGCGGTGACCCGCCTGGGCACGACGACGACTCCGCCGGGACGTGTCGATAACCCGTATGCGGGCGCAACGGTCTACAACAATCCGCAGTGGCGTGCGAACGCCGTGGCGAGCGGTGGTAGTGCCATTGCGAACCAGCCGACGGGCGTATGGTTCGATCGCATCAGCGCGATCGTGGGCAACGGTAGTCAGACCACCGGTTCCTTCGGTCTCGTCGAACACCTGAATACGGCCGTCACGCAGGACCAGCAGAATGGTGCCGCGCCGATGGTCTTCCAGATGGTGATCTACAACCTGCCGGGCCGCGACTGCGCGGCGCTTGCCAGCAACGGCGAGCTCGGTCCGACCGAGATCGCTCGCTATCGCACGGAGTACATCGATCCGATTCGCGCCATTCTCGCGCGTCCGGAATACGCGGCTCTGCGCATCGTGACGATCATCGAGATCGACTCGTTGCCGAACCTGGTGACCAACGTCTCGCCCCGCGTGACGGGCACGCCGCAATGCGACGTGATGCTCCAGAACGGCAACTACGTGGCAGGCGTGGGTTATGCCCTCGCGCAGCTCGGCTCGGTTCCGAACGTCTATAACTACATAGACGCCGGACACCACGGCTGGCTGGGTTGGGATACCAACTTCCTGCCGTCGGTGCAGATGATGCGTACCGCGGCAACGGCTTCGGGCAGCACGCTGAACAACGTGACCGGTTTCATCACCGACACGGCGAACACGTCGGCGCTGATCGAGCCGTTCATCACGATCGATGCCACCACGCGCACCTCGAGCTGGATCGACTTCAACCAGTTCAACGACGAACTCTCGTACGCGCAGGCGTTCCGTAACGCCGCCGTGGCCGCGGGCTTCCCGTCGAACATCGGTATGTTGATCGACACCTCGCGCAACGGTTGGGGCGGTGCAGCCCGTCCGGCCGCAGCGTCGACGCTGCCGGACCTGAACGCGCGCATCAATGCTTCGCGCGTCGACCGGCGCATCCACAAGGGCAACTGGTGCAATCCGGCCGGTGCGGGTCTCGGTGAGCGTCCGCGCGCGACTCCTGCCGCCGGCGTCGACGCTTACGTGTGGATCAAGCCGCCGGGCGAGTCCGACGGTGCGAGCTCGCTCATTCCGAACGACGAAGGCAAGGGCTTCGACCGGATGTGCGACCCGACGTACACGGGCAATCCGCGTAACAACAACAACATGACTGGAGCGTTGCCGAACGCGCCGCTGTCGGGACACTGGTTCCAGGCGCAGTTCACGCAGTTGATGCAGAATGCCTTCCCGCCGCTCTGAGACGGGCAGGTAGTTAGAGTCCGAGATCGGGCGCGCGGTTCAGCCGGATATTTCCGGCTGGATCGCGCGCCCCGGGGCCCAATGGACCCCGGCGGATGACGAGGGCCTGGATGCCCCGTCGAGCAGGGCAAGGATCGCCCGGCCGGCAGGCGCGCTGATCTCAGCGCGCCCGCGGCTCTCCTCAGATCAGCGCGCCACCGGCGCCACCCCGAACCAGTTGAAATCCGCGTAGCCGAGCTCGGCCGCCGGCGCGCTCGCGCGCGCGAATAGTCCGATCCTGGGCCAGCAACCCCCTACAGTTGCCATCGCGCGGCGTACGCGGAATTTCCGGGTCATGTTGGATGTCTGACGGTTCTGGACGGACGCTGGACGGCTTTCGGGGGCGCGGGATGCTATGAAGCCCTGGGCGACGCAATAACGCATCGGTTTGCCGGGTCTTCTGTGTACTGTTTTCCCTGTACTGATCGGGCTGGAGGCTCCATGCGGATGAACATCCCCTCGCGAATGCTGGTGGCAGTAATGCTCACGGCGAGCGTCGCCATGCCGGCCTGCGCGGCAGAGGAACCGGTGCGCATTCCGGCGCCGGCGGTCGACGAGCCGCGCGTGGCCGGTTCGCTGCAGACAGCGGTGATCGCGGGCGGATGCTTCTGGGGCGTGCAGGGGGTCTATCAACATCTCAAGGGCGTGAAGCGTGTGCTGTCCGGATATGCGGGCGGTTCGCGCGCGACGGCGCAGTACGAGAAGGTCGGCGGCGGCGACACCGGACACGCCGAGTCGGTCGAGATCGTCTACGACCCGGGGCAGGTGACGTACGGCCAGATCCTGCAGGTGTTCTTCTCCGTGGCGCACGATCCCACCCAGCTCAACCGCCAGGGGCCGGACTCCGGCACCCAGTATCGCTCGGCCATTTTCTTCGGCAGCGAATCGCAGCAGAAGGTGGCGCGGGCATACATCGCGCAGCTCGACCAGGCCGGCGTGTACCCGCGCCGCGTCGTCACGCGGGTCGATCCGCTGAAGGGCTTCTACACAGCCGAGGACTATCACCAGGACTATCTACTCAACAACCCGCGCAACGCATACATCGCGATCCACGACCTGCCCAAGATCGCGAACTTCAAGCGGCTGTTGCCGGAGTTGTACACGGAGCTGGCGGTGCGGGCGACGGGCAATAGCACCAGGCCCGGCGCGCCGGCGACCGAGCCGGGCGCATCGATGACAGCGGCGCAAGTCCAGGGCCAGGCCGAGGACCATGGCGGCGCCATGATGATGAGCGCCACCGCGGACCAGGCGGGCGGAGCGATGATGTCGAAGGAGGGCGCGGGTGCCGCGAAAACCGAGGGTGAACTGCCCGAGCTCGCGGCCACGGGCTGGCTGAATTCACCCGCGCTGACGCGCGCTCAGCTGCTCGGCAAGGTCGTCGTCATCGATTTCTGGACCTACTCCTGCATCAATTGCCTGCGCGCGCTGCCACACGTCAATGCGTGGTACCGGCATTACAAGAGCTCGGGCCTCGTGGTCATCGGCGTGCACTCACCCGAGTTCGCGTTCGAAAAGGACGCCGCCAACGTGCGTGCGGCGATCAAGCAGTTCGGCATCGAATATCCGGTGGCGGTCGACAACGACTACGCGATCTGGAAAGCATTCAACAACCGCTTCTGGCCGGCGCACTACTTCGTCGACGCCAAGGGCCAGATCCGCGGGCACCACTTCGGCGAAGGCAAATACGAGCGCTCCGAGCGCAACATCCGACGCTTGCTCACGGAAGCGGGCGCGAAGAACCTTCCCGAGCCGCTCGATGTCCAGGGCGGCGCGCGCGCCACGGGCGTCTCGGCAGCGGCCGACACCGCCAACGTCGCCTCGCACGAAACCTATCTCGGCTTCGCGCGCGCGCAGAACTTCGTCTCGCCGGGTTCGTTCGCGCGCAGCGAGACGAAGGCGTATGACACGCCGAAGACGTTCGCGCTCAATCAGTGGGCGCTCGGCGGCCGCTGGAAAGTTGCCGCGGAAAAGTCCGAGCTCACGGCGGCGCCGGGCCGCATCGTGTTCCGATTTCGCGCGCGCGACCTGCATCTCGTGCTGAGTCCGCCGCAATCCGCAGGCAAGGCCGGCAATGCGGTGCGCTTCCGCGTCACGCTCGACGGCAAGGTGCCCGGTGCGCATCACGGCATGGACATCGACGCGAACGGCGTCGGCGCGGTGCGCGAGCAGCGGCTGTACCAGCTCATCCGGCAGTCGGGCCCGGTCGAGGAACACGAGTTCCAGGTCGAGTTCCTGGATGCCGGCGTGTCGGCATATGCATTCACTTTCGGCTGAGGAGACGCGATGAGCACACCACCATTTTCGCGGCGCGGGTTCCTGTTCGGCGCGGTCACGACACCGCTCGCGCTGTCGATCGCGGCCAGAGCGCGCGGTGAGTCCGCGGCGAAACCGCTGCCCGCCGAAGTGGACATCGAGAACTTCGACGCCGCGGGCAAGAGTCTCGGCAGGACCAAAGTGCCGCGCATCGTGAAGACCGATGCCGAGTGGAAAACGGCGCTGCCGCCGGCCTCGTTCGGGGTCACGCGCCATGAGGGCACCGAGCGGCCGTTCTCCGGCAAGTACAACGACAATCATGCCGACGGTCTGTATCGCTGCATCTGCTGCGACACCGCCTTGTTCGATTCGCGCACGAAGTTCGAATCCGGCACGGGCTGGCCAAGCTTCTGGAAGCCGATCTCGAGCGCGAACGTGCTCGAGACCGACGACGGAAGTCTCGGAATGGCGCGCACGGAAGTGGCGTGTCGCCGCTGTGACGCGCACCTGGGCCACGTGTTCGACGATGGTCCGGATCCGACCGGCCTGCGCTACTGCATGAATTCGGTCTCGCTGGTCTTCAAGCCGCGCGGCGCGACTAGTTAGCGTTCGCGCCCGATCCGGGCGGCCGGCGGCAGCGCATAGCTGAGATATATGCCGCCGCCGGAACCCCCGCGCGCCTGGCCGCCGGCGTCTCCGCCGTAGGCCGGCCAGTCCCGGTCGGCGGCCATCGTCGACAGGGCAACGGCCATGGTCACGACCGGGCCACCGCGAACACCTTGTTCATGCGGGCACGATATCATCGGCGGCGATGCGCTACCCCCACATACCGGATGTGCGCGACGGGCTCACTCACCAGGAGCGCACCGTTCTCTATGTGCTCGCTCAGACGCAGAAAGAGCGCGGCGACCGAAGTGTCCCCACGGCCATGCTCTGGGGCCGGGTCTGCGAACACTTCTATATAAGCCCCGAAGACCTCTCTCTCATGCTGGCCAGGCTCGGCGCGCGCCGCTGATCGGTTGGTACGGATACGCATTGCCGTCGGCGAGGCGCACTATCTTCTTTCCGCAATGCTCATGCCCTGGGGAGGGAATTGCATGAATGACATCGAAAGCGGCACGACTCTCGAACCGGCCTTGCAGCGCCGGCTGGAACGCCTCGGGCTCGCCACGACTCGGGACCAGTGGACCGAGCGCTATCTGCTGTGCGAGCAACTCGTCGATCCGCGCATCGCGAGCAATCGCGAACGTTTCGCCGGCACTTGCCGCTTCATCCGCGATCTCATCGCGCACCGCTGGGTACGCACACGCCGGGCGCGTGAGCGGCACAATCCGAAGCGCATCCACTATCTGTCGATGGAATTTCTGCTCGGACGGACACTGCGCAACAACATCATGAACCTCGCCGCCGAGCCCCTCGTGCGCAGCGCGCTCGAGCAGCAGGGCTGGAATCTCGAGGAGCTCATCGAGGAAGAGGCCGACGCCGGTCTCGGCAATGGCGGGCTCGGACGTCTCGCGGCGTGTTTCATCGAGTCGCTGGCCACGATGCAATACGCGGCCATCGGCTACGGCCTGCGTTACGAATACGGCATCTTCCGGCAGGAAATCCGCGACGGCGCCCAGGTCGAGCAGCCGGACGACTGGCTGCGCAATCCGGATCTGTGGGAGATCATGCGTCCCGAGCGCCTGTATCGGGTTCCGCTCAATGCGTCGGTGGAGCTGAGCGGCGCATCGCTGCGTTTCGTGCACGGCCGGCCGACCGCGTTGTTAGGCCTGGCCTACGACCGGCCGGTGGTGGGTTACGGCGCCAATTGCATCAACACATTGCGCCTCTGGGCCGCGGTGGCTCCGCAGAGCTTCGACTTCGCGGAATTCTCGCACGGCGATTTCGCCGGCGCGGTCATCGAGAACGTCGCTGCCGAGTCGGTGACGCGCGTGCTGTATCCCGACGATTCCACCGAGTCGGGCCGCGCCCTGCGATTCATCCAGCAGTACTTCATGGTGAGCTGCTCGCTGCAGGACATCTGCGCTCGCTTCCGGCGTACGTCGGGGCCGGACTGGCGCGCGCTGCCGCGCCACGTGGCCCTGCAAATGAACGACACGCACCCCGCGCTGTGTGTCGCCGAGCTCATGCGCATCCTGCTCGACGACGCGCGCCTGCCGTGGGACGAGGCCTGGAACATCACGCGCGAGACGCTGGCATACACCAATCACACCTTGCTGCCGGAGGCGCTCGAACGCTGGCCGGTGGCGTTGTTCGAGACGCTGATTCCGCGCCAGCTCGAGATCGTCTACGAGATCAACAAGCGCTTCCTCGACGATGTGCGCCACGATTACCCGGGCGACGAGGAGCGCGTGCGCCGCGTGAGCCTCATCGAGGAGGGTCCGCAGCCCAGGGTGCGCATGGCGCATCTGGCGGTAGTTGGATCGCACAGCACCAATGGCGTCGCGGAGATCCATTCGGACCTGCTGCGGGCCCGGGTGCTCGCCGACTTCGCCACGTTGTTTCCGGGCCGCTTCAACAACAAGACCAATGGCGTCACGCCGCGGCGCTGGCTCGCGCAGGCCAACCCGTGGCTGTCGAAGGCGATCACCGAGGCGATCGGCGAGGGCTGGGTCGGCGATCTGGCGCGACTGCGCGATCTCATGCCGTTCGCGGACGATGCGGCATTCCGCCAGCGATTCCGCGCTGCCAAGCGCGCGGCCAAGACCGATTTCGCGCGCTGGCTGCTCGCGCGTACCGGTCAGAGGGTGGATCCCGACACGATTTTCGACAGCCAGGTGAAGCGCATCCACGAATACAAGCGGCAGCTGTTGAACCTGCTGCATGTCGTCGTGCTGTACAACCGGCTGCGCTCCGATGCGCGCTTCGACATGCCACCGCGCACGTTCTTGTTTGCCGGCAAGGCGGCGCCCGCGTACCACTTCGCCAAGCTGATCATCAAGCTCATCAACAAGGTCGCCGACACGATCCACGGCGATCCGTGCGTGCGCGGCCGGCTCGCGGTGGTGTTCGTGCCCGAATACAACGTGAGTGTCGCCGAGCGGCTCATACCCGCGAGCGACGTGTCGGAACAGATATCGACCGCGGGCTTCGAGGCGAGCGGCACGGGCAACATGAAATTCATGATGAACGGAGCATTGACCGTCGGTACACGCGATGGCGCGACGATCGAGATGGCGCGCGAGGCGGGCGAGGACAATTTCTTCCTGTTCGGCCTCACGGCACAACAGGTGGCCGACAGCGCCGGGTGGTACCAGCCGCGGTGGCACTACCAGCACGACGCGGAGACCCGCGAGGTGCTCGACCTGATCGCATCCGACCACTTCTCCCGCCACGAGCCGGGCGCGTTCGCGCCTGTCGTCCACGCGCTGCTCGACGGCGGCGATCACTACCGTCACCTGGCGGACCTGCCTGACTACTCGCGCGCGCATGCCGATGTCGCGCGCCTGTACGCAGATCAGGAGCAGTGGGCGCGCAAGGCCGTCATCAATGTCGCGAGCTCCGGACACTTCTCGAGCGACCGGACGATCGCCGAATACGCGCGCGACATCTGGCACCTCGAGCCGAGCCCGGTGGATTGAGCGCAGCGTTTCCGTCCGGCGGGGAGGCCCTGCGCCGCGCAGACTGGCCGCGAAGATTGTCAGAGTCCAGCGACGTCACCTGACGCGATTGTCCGCTTCGGACGGACGTTGCCGGGATGCAGCATGCTGGTACGCATGACCCGCGCGCGCAAGATCGTATTCGTGTTGTCAGGGATCGCCATCCTGCTGCTGGCGGCGCGGGTGGCGCTGCCGTCGGTCGTGAAGCGCGTCGTCAATCGGCAGCTCATGGCGCTCGGCGCCTACGACGGACACGTCGGCGACGTCGACATCCACCTGTGGCGCGGCGCCTACAGCCTCGACGACATCGAGATCGTGAAGACGGGGGCATCGCGGCCGGTGCCGTTCTTCCGTGCGCAGCGCATCGATCTATCTATCGAGTGGAAAAGCCTGTGGCGTGGCTCGCTGGTGTCCGAGGCGGCGTTCCGGGGACCAGAGGTCAATCTGGTGCGTGGAAAGTCCGAAGCAGACTCCCAGCTCGGCAAGGAGGAGAACTGGAATGCGCGCCTCGAGGAGTTGTTCCCGTTCCGCTTCAACACGGTCACGGTCAGCGATGGGACGGTGCGCTTCCTCGCACCCGGCATCCGCACGCAGGACGCGATCACCGCGAATCATGTCACTGGAGCGGTGACGAATCTCACCAACGTGCTCGACGCGGGCAAGCGCACGTTCGCGGATTTCAACATCGAGGCCGATGTCCTCCACGGCGCGCCGGCGCGCATCAACGGCAGCGTCGATGCGTTCGCCGCGCAGCCGACGTTCGACGTGAACATGGAAGTCAAGGAGGTGTCGCTGCCCGAAGTGAACCCGTGGCTGCGCCAGTACATCCAGGCGGATGCAGAGGCGGGCAAGTTCGAGCTCTATCTGGAACTGGCGGCGGCCGACGGAAAATTCGCGGGCTACGCCAAACCCATCCTGGAGGACGTCGACCTGTATCGCTCGGGCGAGCCCGAGGAGAATCCGCTGAAGCGCGTCTGGGAGGGCTTTCTCGACTTCGCGGCGAACGTGCTCGAGAACCGTGAGGCGGATCAGATCGCGGCGCGCATTCCGTTCTCGGGCACCCTGAAGGATCCGGACACCAGCCTGTTCGCCACCATCGCCAGCGTCCTGCACAACGCGTTCGTAAGCGCCTTCGCGCGCTCGCTCGAAGGTTCGATCACCCTGCGTGACGTGCGCAAGAACCTGCGCGCCTTGGACCCGAACGAAGATTCGTCTAACAAGGACGAGCCGAACGAGGGCGCTTCGGACCAGGACAACCGGGAGCGCGCGAAAGATGGCGTCGCGCGTCCCAAGCCCGGGCCCGCCGGCAAAAGCTGAGCTGGGGAAGTGGAGGCGCGGACAGGAATCGAACCTATCTGCGAGGTGTTGCGAACCCCGGCCTGACCGATCAGCCACCGCGCCTCAGAGCTTCATCGACAAACTACATCACGGGCGCATCGAGCGCTCCTGTCAATCCTGCCGGTTGACTGCCGCGGGCGCGCGGGCAACGTACGCGGTTGCATGAGCATGACTTCGCAGCCGGTCGCCAGCGAGCGCCACATCGACGTGTGGCTCTCGTTCTATGACGAGATCGACGCGGATCTGGACGCCACGTTGCGCGCGTTGCTCAGCGACGCGGAACGGCGCAAGGAACTGCGTTTTCACTTCGCCGCGGACCGCAAGCGCTATCTCGTGACCCGCGCGATGGTGCGCACGGTGTTGTCCCGATATGTGCCGGAGCGGGGTGCCACGGACTGGGAGTTCTCGGCCAATCGATTCGGCCGCCCCGAGTTGTGCGATCCGCCGGCGGCGGCGCGCGGACTCTCGTTCAACATCTCGCACACGCACGGCTTGATCGCGCTCGCTGTCGCGCGACACCGACAGCTCGGCGTCGATGTCGAGCACATCCATGCGCGGCACGCGGCGCTCGGCATTGCGCAGCGCTTCTTCGCACCAGTCGAGGCGGCTGAGCTCGAGCGCGTGCCGGAGGATCGGCAGCAGGAGCGCTTCTTCGAGTACTGGACGTTCAAGGAGTCGTACATCAAGGCGCGCGGCGAAGGACTCTCCATTCCGCTCGACGCATTCGACTTCTGCTACCCGGCGCAGGACGAGGTCCGCATGTCGACGCGGCCTGGGCTGTTCGACGACGCGCAACGCTGGTGTTTCTGGCAGTTCAGGCCGACCGCGCACCATCTGCTCGCGCTGTGTGCCGAGCGGCACGACTGCGGTGCGCCGACGCTGTCGATTCGAAAAATGATTCCGACTGTAATGGATCAGCCACTCGCGGCGCACTGCGTGCGCTCGTCGAAAAACTGACCTGCACGAGTTTGCTGCAGCCGTGTGAAAGTTCATCACGCAGCAATCGCTGCTTCAGCAATGCGCGCCGCACGCGAAAAGTGCGAACTATTACCGCTGGGAACAAGTTAGGGCGCGTGTGACGCAAGTCACACGCATGCGTCCACCCTGCGAAAGTTCCCAGCTACCTGCGACGGCCACACGCCGTATCAATTGCGCACCTGCCGCGCGCCACGCGGCGCTCGATCAAAACGAAATCAGATGGAGGGACGCGAGTGATGGAGGCACAGATCGATCCGTGGCTGGTACTTCGCACGCGAAGCCACCATGAAAACGTGGTGGAGACCTGCCTGCGGCAGAAGAGCATCAACGCCTATCTTCCGAAACGCCGCGAGCTGCGCCGTTCGAAGAATCGCAAGACCGTCGTGGAGACCCTGCTGTTTCCCGGCTACGTCTTCGTGCAGCCGAGCGCCGAGCAGTTCGACAACATCCGGCACATCCGCGGCTCCTGCGGCCTGATCTTCGTCGGCGACAAGCCCGCGGCGATGCCCGAGCAGCAGCTCGAAGCGGTGCGGATCCTGGCCGGCAGCGGCGTCGACTTCGCCGTGGATCCGAAGCTCGTTCCCGGCCAGCGCGTGGCCGTCATCGCCGGTCCGTTCATGGGCGTGCAGGGCGAGCTGGTGCGCGTCAAGAGCGAAGACCGTCTCGTCATCAACGCCACGCTGCTGAACGCCAGCCTCAGCGTCGAAGTCGACGCGGACAAGGTCTCGATCCTATGAGCGCGCGGTAGCCGAAATGCCCACACTCGCAACGGGAAGCTGCGGACAACTGGGCACGAAAGTGCTCGATCAAATGCATGAGTTTCGCCACGACGTTTTCGTCCGGCGGCTCAAGTGGTCTCTGCCGATGGTCAACGGCGTGGAGCGCGATCAGTACGACACGCCGAGCGCGAAGTACGTCGTGCTCAGCGATGACGCAGGCCGCGTCACGGCCAGTGCGCGGCTGGTGCCCTCGATCGAGGAGTACATGCTGCCGAATCTGTTTCCCCAGCTGCTCGGCGGCCGGCAGACGCCGCGCGAGCCGGGCGTCTGGGAGCTGAGCCGGTTTGCCGCGACGGTGCGTGAAACCGGCGCGGCCCGCGTGCTGACGCTGTCGCAACCGACGCTCGATTTCCTCGATCTCGTGCTGATCTTCGCGCGTCGCCACGCGGTCGAGCGCCTGATCTTCGTGACGTCGGTCGGGATCGAGCGGCTGATGCGCCGGGCTGGCCTGACGGTCGAGCGCGTGGCAGCCCCCGCGATGGTGGACGGCAACCTCTGCGTCGCGCTGTTCATCGACGTCAACAAAGAAGAGCCGGGGCATGCGGCTTCTGACAGCTTCACAGCCCGTCACACATGCGGCATGGTGGAAGCACGAGCCTGATGGGGGAGTGATGTGTTTCGCGAGCGCAGAAGATCCGGTCCCTGTGTATGCATACCGACCGACGAGCTACGTGACGTCGAGTTGCGACACCTGGTCTCGACGCGGGAACGCAAAATAGCGGCGCCCGTCGGCGCTTCTACTACGGGTATCACCCAGTGGGGCGGAACGTGGGACAACCACAGCCTTTCCATCGGGTGGGACTGGGCGGTGATCAACGGTGTGGCGGTGCTGATCAGCCCGCACGACATTCGCACCAATATCGAATTAGTTTGGGGTGATGGCAGCCCCGCGCCCTATGTCGTCGCACAGATTTACTTCGTGCATTGGATCGAGACGGTTCCATGGCACGCCTTGCTGACCGACGAGCTGCTGGCGGATAGCGAGTTTCACCGCCCACACTGACTCCGATTGCGTGCATTACTCTCGTGCGTCGACGATTTGTCCGCACGACAGGCACGCAGGACAGGTCGCCGCACGTAGCGGCTTTTCCAATCTGAGAAAAAAGTCATCTATTTTTCATGGACACGATCTTCCATGTCGTCCTGCAAAATGTATTCTTGGCCCGCGCCTGGTTCCGGTAACTTTTCTGTGACCATGCGCGCATCTTGAAAAAATGGACGAGCCAACACGGGGGTGGGCGGCTCATGCGTACTGGCCAACTCGAGCGGACGGCACCCCTATGGATAGTCCTGCGACCCTCAAATTACTGTGTGATGCATACGACGTCTCCGGGCGCGCGGAGAACTCCGACGAGTTGCGCGTCGAAATGTCGAAGTTCGCGACCCACATGGGGTTCGAGCATTTCGCCTACGCACTCACTGTGTGCGCGCCGACGCTCAAGGAACGCCAGTTCGTCATCAGCGGCTTTCCACAGCGCTGGCACGAGCGCTACGTTCAGCGGAACTACTTCCGGATCGATCCGGTACTGCGCCACATGCACACCAGCTCGCTGCCGGCGATCTGGAGCGACCGGTTGTTCCACGGCTGCGAGTCAGTGGAGTTCTGGGAGGAAGCGAAGGCATCCGGCCTGGAGGGCGGTGTGAGCTTCGCCGTGCACGAGCAGCCGGGCGTCACGGGAATCTTCAGTCTCGCGCGCGATCTGCCATTGGACCTGCGTCAGGCGGAGATGAGCGCGCTGGTCGGACGCGCGCAGATCTTCGCGAGCATGATGCACCAGGCCGTGGTGCGCCTCCATCTGCCGAAACTGCTGCCGGAGAAGGCCATCGCGCTGACGCCGCGCGAGCGGGAGTGCCTGAAGTGGTCCGCCGATGGCAAGACGGCCTGGGAGATCGGCCGCATCCTGAACATCGCCGAGCGTACCGTCGTCTTCCACGTCAACAACGTGGTGCAGAAACTGGGCGCGTCCAACAAGACGCAGGCGATCGTGCGCGCCCTCACGTTGAAACTCGTTTGAGTGCCGCGCACGCCGACCGGGGCATGGTGCGCATTAGTTGAGAACGGCGGAAAGATTCTTCAAGTCGCGCCCGAACGGCGTCAGGATGGCCTGCGCGCTGGATTGCGAGTCCGAAGGTCGCGCGTACTTCACGAAGGTCGCGAGCGTGCCCGAGGGACCGAGATCGATGTAGCGGAAAGGTCCGCTCCGCTCGAGCTGCGTGATGGTGTCGCGGAAGCGGATCGGCTGACGCACACAGCGCCAGAGGAAGTCGTCGGGCAGAGTGCGCAGCGGCGCCGCACGTTCGCAGCACACCAGCGGCAGGTGGCCTGGGCGGGCGCGCACCGAATGCATGCTTGATTCGAACGATGCCTGCGCCGCGTCGATCCAGCGCGAGTGGAACGCAACAGAGACTGCGAGCCGCTGATGGGCGATGTCGCGCGCGCGCAAATGGACCTCGATGCTTTCGAGATGCGGCTGCGGAGCCGACACGACGAAGTGCGAATCGAAATTCGTGCCCGCGAGCTCACTACCCGCGAAGCAGGCTTCCGCGAACAGCGCCGGGCTGCCGAGGATCGCGAGCATGCCACCACGCTCGCAGCAGGACTCCAATGCCGCCGCCTGGTGCAGGACGCACTTCAACGCCTCGTCTGTGTCCATGAAGCCGGCGATCGCCGCGGCCGCGAATGAGCCCAGGCTCGCTCCCAGCGTCATGTCCGGCACCACACCGGCGTGCAGCAAAGCCCGCGCCAGCGAAATCTCCACGATGAAGATGGCCGGATGCGTCAACGCCGTCTGGTCGAAAGCCTGCGATTTGTCGCGCGAATAGATGGCCTCGAGGACCTGCGTGCCGGTCGCCTCGCGCACCTGCGCATCGAGCCGGATCGCGCTGTCGCGGAATACCTCGTTGTGCTCGAACAGTTCGCGGCCCATCTGAAAGAACTGCGAGCCCTGGCCGGAAAACATGAATATCGTCTTGATGGTCGATCCCCGTCTGTTGCCGCAGTGTGCAATGCCGATCCGGCGGCGCACGACCTGCAACTATTGGCAGTGTTCCGCAGGAGGCAGTAGTTGTTCAAATGCTCCCGACCTTTTGACGATGCCGAGCTGAGACTGCGCGCGACGACGTCAAACCAGATCCTCCCGGATTTCCGTGCAACGGAGCTGCGGTGACGGGGCGGAGCCTGTCCGATGCCGCGCAGATCCCCTAACTAACAACCCGATGGCGCTGGCCGCCGAACCCGATACCGGAGCCTGCCCTCCGGTCGCACCCATCGAAAGGACCTGTATTCATGAAGACATTGATGTTCCCCGGACAAGGCTCGCAGGCGAAGGGCATGGGCGGCACCCTGTTCGAGGAGTTCGGGGAATACACCGCGAAGGCCGATGCCATCCTCGGCTATTCGATTCGCGAGTTGTGTCTCGAGGATCCGCGCAATCAGCTCGACCGCACGGAATTCACGCAGCCCGCGTTGTACGTGGTGAGCGCGCTGTCCTGCGTCAAGAAGCTCGCGGGCTCCGCGGCGCAGCCGGACTTTCTCGCCGGGCACAGCCTCGGAGAATTCAATGCGCTGCTGGCCGCCGGAGCCATCGACTTCGAAACGGGCTTGAGGATCGTCCAGAAGCGCGGCGAGCTCATGGGCCGCATCGCCAACGGCGCCATGGCCGCGGTGCTCAACGCGACGAAGGAGGAGATCGAGGCCGTGTTGGCGCAGAACGGCCTGACCGGCATCGACCTCGCCAACTACAACACGCCCTCGCAGATCGTGATCTCGGGCAGCGCGGATGAAATGGCGGCGGCGGCGCCGCTGTTCCAGCAGGGCAAGATGCTGTTCTATCCGCTCAACACCAGCGGGGCCTTCCATTCCCGCTGCATGAGCGGCGCGAAGGAGCAATTTTCGGCCTTCCTCGAGACGATCTCGTTCTGCGCGCCGAAGATCCCGGTGATCGCGAACGTCACGGCGCGCCCGTACCGCGCCGGCGCCATGCTGGAAAACATCACGACGCAGATGACGAGCACCGTGCGCTGGTCCGAGAGCGTCCAGTACCTGCTCGCGCTCGGCCAGGCACGCGGCGCGACGATGGAATGCGAAGAGGTGGGACACGGAGATGTTCTCACGAGATTGTTCCAGACGATCCGTCGGCAGACACCCATCGAAGTGCTGGGCGGACTCGCCACACAGATCGCAGCCGAAGAATCCGCCGCCGCCAATGCCACCGCAACGGCCGCTGCCGTCGTGCCCGCACCGCGCGCGCAGCCGGCGACGGCGATCGAAAAGGTCGCCGCCTGGAACAGCCGGCACTCCGTGGGCACGCGCGTCCGCTCTGCCATCGCGGAGTACGCGGGGCTCGAGACCCGCACGCCGGCCATCGTGTTGTTTGGCCATCGAGCGGCTGTCTACATGAAGGGATACAACGGCTACTTCGATCTCGATGAGATCGTCGCGGTGGCCTGAGGAGGGAAGCATGAACATTCAGGACTGGGATGGACTTTCTGAAGAAGAGCTGGAGCGCATCGACGCGCTGTCCGATGCCGCATCCGCCGGCCCGTGGGTTTCATACGTCGCGGGCCGCAACGAGGACACCGACGTCACGTGCATCGAGCTCGGCTGTTGCAACGAGCTCGGCACGATGCATTGCCTCGAGGTCCACGGCGGCAGCGTCGCGGATCAGGATTTCATCGCGAGCGCCCGCCAGGCACTGCCGCGGCTGGTATGCGAAGTGCGCGCCCTGCGGGCGCGGCTCGATGCGTTGCTCACGGGCCGCGCGCCCGGCGACGTGGCGCGCATGCAGCGCGCGACGACTTGACGCGCGACCAGGTCAAACAAAGACAGGCCGGGCAACGATCGGCCTGGCAACACGGAGCACGCCATGGACGCAGGCCTGACAGAAGTCGACACACAATCTTCGTCGCGTGGCTATGAGCGCACGTTGCGGGCGCTGAGCGATCTGCCCGATCGCTGCGCGCCGGACATGAATGCGCTCGCGACGCGCATCGGCGCGGACAAGCTCGTTCTCATCACGTTGGCGCGCCGCGATCTCACGCTGGCGCGTCTGATCGCGTCGAAAGTAGCCATCTGAGGTGTATGCAATGACCCATTCAGAAGGACTGTCGCAACAGACGCAGTCCTACCTCAAGCGGCTGATCGCCACCAGCGCCGGATCGATGGACGCGGAATTCGACGCGTCGACGTCCTTCGGCGAACTCGGAGTGGACTCCTTCCGCGTGCTGAAGATCATCAAGGCGCTGGAGGCCGATTTCGGCACGCTGCCGAAGACGCTGCTGTTCGAGTGCTTCAACGTCAACGATCTCGCGCAGTACTTCGTCGACAAGCACTCCGACAAGCTGGCAATAAAGCTCGCGTCGCTGCAGGATGCGGGTTCCGCGCCGGCGGGCGCGGCGCCGCCGGTACTAGCTACCCGGGCCAGTGGCGCAACGAAGATGGCCGCACCGAAGCCGGTTGCCGCGACCGTGCGCCGTGCGCCGGCGAGCCTTCCGACGACGCAGCGGCCCAATTCCCCGGGTCCCATCGCCGCAGGTCCCATCCTCATGGTGGAAGCCGATGCGCTGGCGCATCCCGTCCTCGGCAGGACGCTGCGCGAGATCCTGGCGCATCACAAGAACGAGGGCTCCGTGTCGCGCGGCACGCGCAACATCGCGCCGAATGTGTTTGTCGGCTGCGAGCGCAAGGGCTTCTTCAACTATGCGCGCAGCCGCGACATCCTGCTGGCGTACACATACACGGGCCCGCGCGAGTATTTCTCGACGCTGGCGCAGGAGTTGCACGCGCATTGCGCGCGACTCCACCTCGAGCTCAACCTGATCGCCGACGAGCAATTGACCGCGATCGGCGCGGTGCCATTCTCCTCGACGCCGTTCGGCGGTCTGCAGCGCATCCTGAATCTGCAGGATTTCTCGCTCGAGGGCGGCGCCATGCGCCGTCTGCGTTACCAGGTGTCGAAGTTCGAGAAGGCCGGTTGTTGCCGCACGGAAGAATATTTCCGCGGCGTCCATCCGGAGCCGGCCGCGAGCATCGCCGCCGTCATCGACCAGTGGTGCGCCGCGCGCACGATGGTCAATCCGCTGATCCACATCGTCAAAGACGAAATACTCGCGGGCACGTTGAGCCGCGATCACCGCATCTTCATCACGTATCTCGACGACGTGCTGCAGAACGTCATCCTGATCTCGCCGCTGTCATCCGGACAGAACGGCTATCTGATGGATCTCGAGTTCTATCCACCCGGCATGCCGCTCGGCGGGCTCGAGTTCGCGATCGTCAAGATCATCGCGACCCTGGTCGCGGAAGGCTGCAACGTCCTCAGCATGGGCGGCACCTATGGGTGCAAGCTCGTGAGCTCGGAGAACGCGGACCCCGAGGTCGATCGCATCCTCGACGAGCTGCGCCTGCAGAACATCTTCAACGATGAAGGCAACCTGCAGTTCAAGAACAAATTCCGTCCGCAGAACACGCCGATCTTCCTGTGTCGGCCCAAGGGCGAATGCACTCCCGGCAATGTGCTGGACGTCATCATGATGATCGCCGATCCGATGACGATGCAGACGTCGGATGCCGAACACCAGGGCGTGCACGAGACATCGGACACGCGCGCGCTCGTCATCGAAGGCGAAGCGCGCTCGGCCATACTCGCCGACTGCGGCTTCAATCCCCTGAACGTTCCGAATGCGCAGGTCGAGTTCGACCTGCGCACCGATTCGTGGGCGCTGCTCACGATGCCGGCCATCGACAACCGCATGCGGCACTTGCACGCGCGGCTGCAGCAGCCGGCCGATCTCGACGGCAATCTGCGCGCGATTTTCCCCTTCGCGCACTGTGCGCTCACTACATCCGGACGGACCGCGGAGCGCGCGTTCTACACCGCGCTGGCGCGTGAGTATGTCTTCCGGCCGACGAACGCCAAAACGAGGGTGCCGCAAAACCTGCTGTTCCCCACGGTCATCGCCCACCAGATCGAACAGGGATTCACACCGCTCGAGCTGCCACGAAGCGCGGTCTTCGATCTGGCCTCGAATGAGCGCTTCAAGGGCGACCTGGACATCGGGGCGCTGGAGAAGCGGCTGGCCGAAGATGGCGCGAACATCGCGTTCGTCTGCATGGAGCTGTGCAACAACGCGGCCGGTGGTGCTCCGGTGTCGCTCGCGAACCTGCGCCAGGTGAAGGAGAAGCTCCTGGCGCGCTCGATCCCGCTGGTACTGGACGCGACGCGCGTCCTGGAGAACGCCTGGTTCCTCATCGAGCACGAGTTGGAATGCGCGGGGAAAACAGTGTGGCAGGTGGCGCGCGAGCTGCTCAGCCTCGCCGACGCAGTGCATGTGAGCCTGGCCAAGGATTTCTGCGTCAAGGGCGGTTTGATCGCCACGAACGACGCGACGCTGTTCGAGGCAGTGCACGAGCGCATCCGCGAGCAGGGCTGCGGCCTCGACTCCATCGAGCGCAAGCTCATCGCGTTGGGTCTGGAGGATCGCGACTATCTGGAGTCGCAGACCGCGCGCCGCAAGCAGTTCGTCCAACAACTGTTTGGCGTGTTGAGCGGCCACGGTGTCCCGGTGGCGCGTCCGGCGGGCGGGCACTGCCTGCTGGTCGACGTGAAGAGCATTGCGGAGTTCAGCAGCCTCAAGACTCCCGTGCAGTCGTTCCTCGCGTGGCTGTATCTCACTACCGGCATTCGCGCCGGCGCGCACAGCGCGGGCATGCAGACCGGCACCGCGTTGAACGACCTGGTACGCATCGCGATCCCCATGGGCCTGAAGCAGGATCAGGTGACCGCGATCGGCGAACGAATGGTCGCGGCATTCGCGGTCCGCAAGAACATCCCCGAGTTGGAAACCGCGCGCAGCGTCATCGTAGACCTGCACGCGCGTCATCAACTGATCCAGTACCACAACATCTCTGGCGCGCTCGTGTCGCGCGCTGCGGCGGAAGCGCCCGCGGAACCAGTATCGTCAGCCGGGAAGGCGGCCGAGACGCCGGTCGAGCCGGCGCGTGGCGCATCCGCGGACATCGCCATCGTGGGCATGGCGGGCCGCTATCCGAAGTCACGCAACCTTCGCGAGCTGTGGGACAACCTGCTGCGCGGTGCCGATTGCATCGAGGTCATCCCGGAAGAACGGCAGGAGCAGCGCTTCGCCAATGGATTCACGCGCGGCTACCGCGGCGGATTCATCGACGACGTCGATCGCTTCGATGCGCGTTTTTTCAACGTCTCCCCGAAGGATGCGGCGCTGCTCGATCCGCAGGAGCGGCTGTTCCTCGAGGTGGCGTACGAGGCCATCGAGGACGCAGGATATTATCCCGAGACCCTGGGCAACAATTCCGGTGGCGAACCCTCTCACGACGCGAGCTCGCGCGACATCGGTGTGTTCGTGGGCGCGGTGTGGTCGATGTACCAGATGCTGGGGCTCGAGGAGAAGATCGCCGGTAATCGCGTCGATCCGAGCTCGTTCTTCTGGAGCATCGCGAATCGCGTTTCCTACTGGATGAACCTGTCGGGGCCCAGCCTCACTATCGACACGGCCTGCTCGGCCAGTCTCACCGCGGTCAACCTGGCCTGCGAGGCGATCCGCAGGGGCGATTGCTCCGCCGCCATTGTCGGGGGCGTCAATCTCGACCTGCATCAGAGCAAGTTCGACATCAACTCCGCCGGCGGTGCGCTGTCCGCGGACGGCGTGTGTCGCGCGTTCGGCAAGGGCGCAAACGGTTACGTGCAGGGTGAAGGAGTCGGGGCGCTGTTCCTCAAGCCGCTGGCTCGCGCCATCGCGGACGGCGACCACATTCACGGCGTCATCAAGAGCGCGGTGGTCACGCACACGGGTCGCACCAGTGGATACATGGTGCCGAGTCCGCATCCGCAGAGCCGGATGATCGCGATGGCGCTCGAGCGCGCCAATGTCGACGCGCGCAGCATCGGCTACGTCGAGGCGCACGGCACCGGCACCGATCTCGGCGACACCATCGAGATCATGGCGCTGACCAAGGTTTTTCAGGCGCAGGGCACATCGGCGCGCAGTTGCCCCATCGGCACCATCAAGCCCGGCATCGGCCACCTGGAAGCGGCCTCGGGCATCGTGGGCCTGCAGAAAATCCTGCTGCAGATGCAGCACCGCACGCTGGTGCCGTCGCTGCATTCCTCGCAGACCAACGAGGGCATCGATTTCGCGAGCACGCCGTTCTACGTACAACAGACAGTCGAGGAGTGGCGCACGAAAGAGATCGACGGCGTTCCAGTCCCGCGACGCGCCGGCATCAGCGCGATCGGCGCGGGTGGCACGAACGCGCACGTCATCGTCGAAGAATATGTACCCGCGGAAGCCGCCGCGACACAGTCTGGTCCGGCCGAAAAAATCTTCCCACTTTCCGCCAAGTCCGAAGAGCAGCTGCGTGAAGCGGCGCGGCGCCTGCGCGACTTCCTGCGTGGCGCACCCGGCCTCGCGGCCAACGACGTCGCGCACACCCTGCAGATCGGCAGAAAGGCATTCGAGTACCGGCTGGCGGTCATCGCGACGGACCTCGAGGATCTGGCGCAGAAGCTGGATGGCTTCCTCGCGGACCGCAGCCACGACGATGTGATGCCCGGTCACGTCAAGAATGCCGGGAGAGTCACGGGCTATCTGAGCGCGAGCGAGCGCACGGCGTTCGTCCAGCTAATCACGCAGAGCCGCGATCCGCGCCGGTTGGCGCGTTTGTGGAGCGACGGCGTCATCGCCGACTTCCGCGGCATCGATCCGGGTCACCCGGGGCGGAAGACCTCGCTGCCTACCTATCCATTCGTCGACGAGCGCTTCTGGATCACGCAGCGCAAGAAGGCGCCGGCCGTGGTCCGCGCCGACGTGCCGGCGCCCGCGTCCCATGCCGGTCGTGATGAGGCCCACGCGGTGCGTGACGAGGCGCATGTGGCGCCGATCCGCTGGGCAGACAGCTATCAGTTCTCGCTGGCGCGCGACAACCGCACGCTCGCGGGCAAACTGTCCGGGTTGACGGTCGAAGACAAGGCGCGGCTGTTCGCGCGGCAGATGTTCGCCGGACAGCTGCGCGTCTCCCTCGACGACGTGAACGACGGCGCGCATTTGATGGACACCGGTCTCACCTCGCTGGACATGGCGGAGATGACGCAGTCGATCAAGGAGCGCATCGATCCGGCCTTCTCGCCGGTCGCATTCTTCGAATGCACCACGGTGCGCTCGTTCGCGGAGCTGTTGGCGCGCAAGTACGCCGCGACCCTCGAAGAGATGACGGTGACGAAGATCGCGGCCGAGGACGGCAAGACCCGCGCGCGTCTCCAGGAAACCATCGAAGCCGAGGCCGCGCAGAGCGCGGGCACTCCGTCGCACGTGCTCGATGCGCAATCGGAGCTGTCGCTGCCTGATTTCAAGGCGCTGCCGCGCGAGGTGTCCACCCGCGCGGTGCTGCTGACCGGCGCCACCGGCTTCCTCGGCATTCACGTGCTGGCGGAGCTGATCGGTGCGCAGCCGGACGTCGAGGTGTATTGCCTGGTGCGCGCCGCGAGCGCCAAACACGGCCTGCGGCGCCTGCAGCAGCAGGCGGAGAAGTTCGCGCTCGCGCTGGACGACGGGCGTATCCGCGTGTTCTGCGGCGACCTGCGCCGGCCGCAACTGGGTTTGTCGAACGAAGATTGGGAGCGCTGCGCGCGCGATACGCAGCAGATCGTGCATGCGTCGGCGCACGTCAATCACATCGAAGGGTACGCGACGTTCCGCGATTCGACGCAGGGCATGAAAGAGATCATCCGTCTCGCCGGCATGCACCAGCTCAAGCTGGTGCAGTTCGTGTCGAGCGTCGCCGGGTGTGCCCTCAAGAACGGCGATGAGTTTTCGTTCTTCGAGAAAGAGGATTTTTTGCCGCACGGCGAGCACGTCTACGGCGGATACGGGCAGTCGAAGTGGGTGCAGGAGACGTTCCTGCGCCGCGCGCACGATCAAGGCCTGCCCTATCTCATCCATCGCTTCGGCGAGTTGTCGGGCTCCAGCCGCACGGGCCTCAATCAAACCGACGACATGCTCCATCGCCTCGTGCAGATGCGGCTCGCGGTCGGGTGCCGCGAGAAAGTGTCGAGCGACGTGCTCGACATGCTGCCCGTCGACGTCGCGGCGAAGCTCATCGTCGGCGCCGGCCGGACGCCGGCGTTGTGGAACCGCGTCGTGCATGCCACGCATCTGAAGCCATACGGCTTCGCGAACCTGTATCGCAGGGCCGAGAGTGCCGGACTCGATTTCAAGGCGGTGACCCGCACGCAGTACGTCGCGGAGTGCCGCGAGTTCGTGCGCTATGTCTACTCGCTCAACGCCGTGCATGGCTTCGTGCTCGACTGCGTGTTGCGCGATGCCGAGGGCGCCATTCGCAATCGACAAGTGATGGACGGATATTTCTCGGTGATATTCCCGTTCGAGCAGGGCAACTTCAAACGCGCGCTGCAGACTTTGGCGATCGGGCTGCCCGCCTGGGGCCCGCTGCTCGATCTGTACTTCGAGCGCTGGGGCACGGACGAATCGGGCTTCATGGCCCGGATCCTGGAGTACCGCAAGTGGGCGCGGCTCGACGAGACGGCGAGGGCCGCGATCGTCGCAAAGAACCTCACGGCGCCGCGCGGCACCAGCGAGACGATCAAGAAGCCCGGGCGCAAGAGCCCGGCGGATGTATCGATGCTCGAGAGCGTCCATGAAGCCTGAGTCTAAAACGATCGAACCGAGGAAGAACGAACGCGTCCTGGTCACCGGCGGCAACGGCCACGTCGGCAACACGCTCGCCAAGGCGCTGTGCGAGAAGGGCTACGAAGTGCGCGTCACGGTGCGTCATCCCGAAGAGGCGCGGACGCTGGGGATCTTTGCGGGCTTCGATGTCGAGATGGTCGCGGCCGACATCCGCGACGAGGCGGCGATCGGCACTGCGCTGGACGGCGTCCGCGGCGTATTCCAGGTCGCGGCGCTCTATCACTATGACGAGCAGGGCTCGGACGGCGGCATCGTGGCGAACAACACGCATGGCAGCCAGACGGTGCTGCGCATGGCGAGCGCCCACGGGGTGCGTCGGGTCGTGTTCACGAGCAGCATCGCGGCGGTGGGCTTCGGCGGCACGCCGCAACAGCCGCTGACCGAGGACGACTGGAGCGATCCGGCCGACCCCTATTGCCGCTCGAAGCTCGAGAGCGAGAAGGCGGCCTGGGGCTACGCGCGCGGGCAGGGGCTCGACATGGTCGCGTTGTGTCCGGGCATCGTGCTCGGGCCTAACTTCTACAAACACACGCCGAGCACCGTCAACGTCGGCGCGTTCATCCACAACCAGGTGCCGTTCCGCGTCCCGATGCAGTTCTCCATCGTCGACGTGCGCGACGTCGCCGAGGCCCACATCCTGGCGTACGAAAACCCGGCCGCATCCGGGCGCTACCTCGTGCCGGGTACCAACGTCGGCGACCTGGTCGCGGCGTTGAAAGATCTCGATGCGGACATGGTGCTGCCCGATCGCATGCTCACCATCGAAGAAGCGAAGGATCTGGCGGAGAAATCCGGCATGCCGGTCGAGCTGGTGGGCAGGCCTTACCTGTACTCGGACGACCGCATCCGCTCGCAGCTCGGCTGGCAGCCGCGCCCGGTCGCGGAAACGCTGGCCGACACGATCGCCTGGATCAAGACCCGCGAACTCTAACAACCAAGAGGCGGAGCGCGGCCCTGCGGGCAGCGCCTCACGATATGAAAAACGAATTCGACGTAGTCGTCGTAGGCTCTGGGGCCGGCGGCGCCACGGTCGCCCGCGAGTTGTCGCGGCGCGGCCAGAAAGTCCTGATTCTCGAGCGCGGCTCGAACCGCCCGCTCAGCGACTCGCTGTCCGGCATCGCGGCCGTCGGCCGCGAGCGGTCCGTGGGTGAGAATCTCAAATCGATGACTGCGCACACGGTCGGCGGATCGACCTCCGTCTACTTCGGCGTGTGCAAGCTGCCGAATGCCGAGACGTTCGCGAAGCTGCGCATCGACTGCTCCGCGGAGCTCGCCGAAGTGCGCCGCGAGTTGCCCATCGCCGAGCTGCCCGATGAATTCCTGCAGCCGCAATCCCGGCTGGTGCGCGACGCCGCGCGCGAGCTCGGCTACACCTTCCGCCGTCACCCGATGTTGATCGATCAGTCCAGGTGCGCGGGCGGCGCCTATTCGTATGCAGCCAAATGGAACGCGCGGGCCTACGTCGACGACGCGCTCGCCCACGGCGCCACGCTGGTTGCCGGTGCCGAAGTGCAGCAGGTCATCGTCGAGAACGGGCGCGCCATCGGCGTCGTCTACCGGGCCGGCGGCGGCCTGCTCGGCAGGAAGACAGAACGCGTGTTCGCCAAGCGCGTGGTGCTGGCGGCCGGCGCGCTGGCCACGCCCAAACTACTGATGGACTGCGGCGTGCAGCGCATCGGCGAGCGCGGCTTCTTCTGCAAGCCCGCCATCGCGGTGTTCGGCACGGTGCCGGGCCTGAACGCGCGCGATGCCTTCCTCGGCCAGCTCGACTGCGACCTCGGCAACGGCCTGTCGATGGGCGACGGCGCGATGAACGCGTCGTTGTTCCGGTTGTTCATGCTCGCCAATCGCAGGTGGAGACACATCTTCGCGCATTCGAGCACCGTCTCCATCGGCATCCTGATGAATGACGAGATGAGCGGGCGCATCCGCGACGACGGACGCTATTACAAGCGCCTGAAGAAAGAGGAGTTGGAGAAGCTCGCTTCGGGCGCCGCGGTGGCCAGGCAGATCCTGCAGCGCGCCGGAGCCCGCGACATCTTCGTCACGCGGCCGGCCGCGGGCATTCCCGGCGGCGTGCTGAGAGTGGACGAGGAGCTGGACCAGGACCTGCAGACCAAGGTGAAGAACCTGTACGTCTGCGATCACAGCGTCGTCTGCGACGAGAAGATCACGCCGACGGTGCTGCTCATCTGCCTCGCGAAACGTCTGGCGCGCCACCTGGCGGCCGCGCGGCAGCCGCAAATGATCCGAGAACACGCGGCCTGAGCGCGGCCTGCGCGCCCGACGCGTGCATCGACAATCCACACACGATCAAAGGAACCATTCATGTTTGCCAGAGCATTCAGGGCCATACGCAGGGGATTCCTGCCGGGAATTCTGGGGTTGATAGTGCTGTCGACGTCCGCGCACTACGCCTGGAAATATTCCGGCTCGAACGAGTGGAAGCAGATTCGCGACGAGAACGGAGTCCAGGTTTTCACGCTGAAGGCTCCGGGCTCGGTGCTGCTCAAGTGCAAGGCGCGCATGCGCGTGAAAACCAGCCTGACGAGCGCGGTGTTCCTGCTGCGTGGCGATCCGTCCACCAACGAGGATTTCGGCGGCGGCGACTTCAAGGTCGTCGAGCGCTTCGAAACGCCGGACATGTACCTGGCTTACTACTCCGTGAAGCAGAAGATGCCGCCGCCGTTCAGCACGATGGAGCTGGTGGTGATGCTGAACTATGCGCAGAACAAGGAAACGAAGGCGGTCGAGATCAACGTGCAGGCGGCGCCGACCAGGATCCCGCCGACCGACGGCGCGCGCCGCGTCACGCATCTCAGCAACAATTTCAAGCTGACGCCGCTGCCGAATGGCGAAGTGGAGTGGGAAGTCAGCGGCGACACCGACATGGGTCTCTTCTATCCACTCGAGAACGTCGCCATCCCCGAATACGTCTTCAAGGACCTGAGCTTTCACCAGAAGCTCGTGCTCACTGAGAAGTATCAGCGCGCGAAGCTCATTTCCGTCCAGGAGCTCACATGAACGACCTCACGCAAACCGCCGGCCGGAAACGCCGCGGCTGGAGATTCTGGGGGCTGTGCTTCCTGGCGGTCTTCTGCACCACCTGCCTGATCGACAATCTCTGGGAGCGCTCCGGCTCGAACGAGTGGAAGCTGGTCAGCGACGCGAACGAGATGCGCGTCTGGAGCCTCAAGACTCCCGGCAACAGCCTGCTGAAATACCGCGTGAAGCTGCACCTCGACGCCGAGCTGTCCGACATCGTCTTTTTTCTCACCGATCTGCAGAGCGGCGCCGACGTCGGCGCCTACGACATCGACCGCCTGGAGCAGGTGTCGACGCCGCGCGCGACGTACGTCTACGACACCTACAAGGTCAAACTACCGTGGCCGATCGGCGTGATCGAGGCGATGATCATCAACCTCTACACGCAGGATCCGCAGACCAGGCAGGTCAACATCAGCATCTACGCGGCGCCCAACAAGAAGCCGCGCGATGCGCGCGTCACGCGCGTGGTCCATCTCAGCAACAGCTGGATCATCACGCCGCTCGAGAGCGGCGGCGTGGACGTCGAGTCCGTGTCCGAGATGGATCTCGGCGTTCCTTATGTGCTCGCCAACCTGGCGATGCCGGGCGTGCTCGCGGACGAGGTGAACAAGATGCGCACGGTCATCAAGACGGACCGTTACCGCAATGGCAGGCCCGCGTTCATCCGCGAGCTGCACGAAGACGCGCACGTCGCCGGCGGCGGTCAGCAGCCCGCGGCCCTCACGGCGGAAATCAGGCACTGAGGATCGACCGTGACGGACCACCTGTTCATACTTTCCGCGGCGAACGACGAGCGCCTGCAGGCCTATGCGCGCAGGGTGCTCGCCTGGCTCGAGACGCCCGCGGCCGATGCGCGCTGGGCCGACGCCCTGTACACCTGGCAGGTCGGCCGCACTGCCATGAAGCGGCGCCTGGCCATGAAGGTCGGCTCACCGACGGAGCTCGCCGCTCGACTCGATGACTGGCTGCGCAGCGGCTTGGTCCCCGCCGACGCGTGGATTGGTGACGCCACGCCGCGCGTGTCCGCCGACGCCGCCGAGACGCGACTGGTCGAGGATGCGCTGGCGCGCACGGACCTGGCGGAGCTCGCCGCGGTGTGGACTTCGGGTGCGGAGATCGACTGGCAGAAACTGCATGCGAGTGGTGAGAAGCGTCGCCGCATCAGTGTGCCGACCTATCCGTTCGCACGAGAGCGGCATTGGGTCGAGCTCGGTGGGCCCGCGATGCAGCCGGTCGCGGCCCACGCGGCAGCGGCACCGGCCGCGCCGACGCCGACGCCGGACGCGATCGAACCGCTGTTCGTCACGCCCGTGTGGCGGACGGCCGAAACGCGCGCGAGTTCACCCGCCGCAACCGCAACCGCCACCGCGACGGCGGTCGCGCGGCATCACGTATTTCTCTGTGAGATGGCCGGACTCGATGCGGCCGCACTCGAGGCGGAGCTCAGCACCGGCGAGTGTTGCGATCTCAGCCATCCCGAGCAGGAAAACCTCGGCGAACGCTACGTCGGTTACGCGCTGAGCTGCTTTCAGAAGCTGCGCGAGATCCTCGCCGGCAAGCCGCGCGCCAAGGTGCTGTGCCAGCTCGTGATACCGGATCAGCCCGACTCGGAGCTGCTCGTCGGACTGTCCGGCATGTTGCGCACCGCGGGCCAGGAAAATCCCCAGCTCACGGCGCAGATCGTCATCGTCAACGCCGGTTCGGCGCGCGAGCTTGCCCATCTACTGACGCAGGAGCGCAACCGCCTGGAGGACGGCATCATCCGCTGGTCGGGGGCCACGCGGCAGGTGCTGCAGTGGCGCGACGTGGCCGAGCTGCGCGGCGCCGCGGGCGCGGCGTCCCACGCCACGTTCCGGGACGACGGTGTGTACCTCGTCACCGGCGGATCGGGCGGCCTGGGCGCGCTGTTCGTGCGCGAGATCCTGCAACGCGCCGCGCGACCGATCATCATCGTGACCGGTCGCGCGCCCGCTGCGCAGCGGCCTGCGATCCTCGACACCCTGTCGCGCGAGGCCGTCGAGCGTGGCGCGAGCCCGATCGTCTATCGCGAGCTCGACCTCGCGAACCGCGACGCCGTGCGCGCATGTGTCGCCGGCATCCAGCGGGAATTTCAACGGCTCAATGGCATCATCCATTGCGCCGGCATGGTCGCGGACGCGTTCATGCTGAACAAGAGCGGCGAGGAGCTGCGGCGCGTGCTCGCGCCGAAAGTGCTCGGCACCGTCAACCTCGACGATGCCAGTCGCGAGATCGAACTGGATTTCCTGGTGCTGTTCTCGTCCGCGGTCAGCGTGACCGGCCATGCGGGCCAGGCCGACTACGCCGCGGCGAATGGCTTCATGGATCACTTCGCCGCCTGGCGCAACCGGCTGGTCGGGAACGACCAGCGGCGCGGTCAGACGCTGACCATCAACTGGCCGCTGTGGCTCGAAGGCGGCATGGTCATGGACGCCGCCACCCAAACCACCCTGCGTGCCAGCGTCGGCGCGGTGCCGATGGGCACCGCCACGGGCATGCGCGTGTTTCACGAGAGCCTCGCGCTGCGCTGTGGGCGCACGCTCGTCATCGAAGGCGAATTGCCGAAGCTGCGCGCGATGCTGGCGCGCACCACCACGAGCTCGCCGGCGCTGGCCGCGGCCGCGCGCAGCGATCTGCCACCGGGCGCGGGTACCGGTGGCGCGGCGCTCGCAGAAGAGACGCTCAGGAAGCTCAAACTACTGCTCGGGGAGGTGATCAAACGTCCCGTGGCGCAGATCGACGTGCAGGAGGAGCTGTCCGCCTACGGCATCGACTCGATCATCATCAATACGATGAACTTCAGGCTGAGCCAGGCGTTCGGTGAGATCTCGAAGACGCTGTTCTTCGAATACAAGACGTTGAAGGACCTGTGCGCGCATCTCACCGCCACGTATCCGGCCGAGTGCGCGCGGTGGACGGGCGTCGCGGCCGATGCCCCCGTCGCGGCGCAAGCCGCGCCGCCCCCGGTCCCTGCCGCGACGGTCCCGAACACAGCCGCGCGCGATACCGGTCCCATCGCCATCGTCGGCATCAGCGGCATCTATCCGCGTGCCGCCACGCTCGATCAATTCTGGGCCAACCTGGCCGCCGGCGAGAACTGCGTGGGCGAGATTCCGCCCGAGCGCTGGGACCTCGATGACTTCTACACGCCGGACGTCGACCAGGCGGTCGAGCAGGGCAAGAGCTACAGCAAGTGGGGCGGCTTCATCGATCAGTTCTCTGAATTCGATCCGCTGTTCTTCAACATCTCTCCGCGCGAAGCCATGAACATGGACCCGCAGGAGCGGCTGTTCCTGCAGGAGTGCTGGCGCGCGCTCGAGGACGCCGGCTACACGCGTGCCGATCTCAAGCACCGCTTCCGGCAGCGGGTCGGAGTCTTCGCCGGCATCACCAAGTCGGGCTTCAATCTGCACGCCGCGCCCAACGCCGGCGAGCCGTTCCTGCCCTATACCTCGTTCGGTTCGACCTCGAACCGCGTCTCCTATCTAATGGACATCACCGGGCCCAGCCTGCCCATCGATACCATGTGCTCGTCGTCGCTGACCGCGATCCACGAGGCCTGTGAAT
>JAYTOI010000098.1:0-66766 GCA_043747875.1 Pseudomonadota bacterium
CGACAGCTTCTGGGACAACATCGCCAGCGGCCGGAACTGCATCAGCGAAATTCCGGCTTCGCGCTGGGATACCAGCACGTACTACGTCGAAGGCCAGCCCGGCCTTGGCCAGAGCAATTCGAAGTGGATGGGCGTGCTGGAAGGGCACGACCGGTTCGATCCGCTGTTCTTCGGTCTGTCGCCGGTCGAAGCCGAAGCGATGGACCCCCAGCAGCGCATCTTCCTGCAGAGCTGCTGGCACGGCATGGAAAACGCCGGCTATACCGCGGAACGGCTGTCCGGCAGCCGATGCGGCGTGTTCGTCGGCTGCGCCAACGGCGACTACAACCTGCTGTCGCGCGAGCAGCAGATCAACGCGCTCGGCTTCACCGGCAATGCGACCTCGATCCTCGCGGCGCGCGTGTCGTATTTCATGAACCTGCAGGGGCCGTGCGTGTCGATCGACACCGCGTGCTCGTCGTCGCTGGTCGCCATCGCGTCGGCCTGCGACAGCCTGATCACCGGCGCCTCGGACATCGCGCTCGCCGGCGGCGTGTACGTGATGGCCAACGCCGACATGTTCCTGAAGACAGCGCATGCGGGCATGCTTTCGGCCGACGGCCGCTGCTACACCTTCGACCAGCGCGCGAACGGCTTCGTGCCGGGCGAGGGCGTCGGCGTGGTCATGCTCAAGCGCCTGGCCGACGCCGAACGCGACGGCGACAACATCCTCGGCGTCGTGCGCGGCTGGGGCGTGAACCAGGACGGCCGCACCAACGGCATCACCGCCCCGAATCCGGAATCGCAGGCACGGCTCGAGCAGTTCGTCTACCGCCGCTTCGGCATCGACCCGGCGCAGATCCAGCTCATCGAAGCGCATGGCACGGGCACCGTGCTCGGCGATCCGATCGAGATCGAGGGGCTGAAGAAGTCCTTCGGTGCGTTCACGCGCCAGGCTAACTACTGTGCGGTCGGCTCGGTGAAGTCCAACATCGGCCACTGCCTCGCGGCGGCGGGCGTCGCGGGCTTCCTCAAGCTGGTGTTGGCGCTCAAAGAGCGGCAGCTGCCGCCGACCATCCATATCAACCGGCCCAACGAGCACATCCGTCTCGATGCAACGCCGTTCTACCTGAACGATCGGCTGCGCGAGTGGACGCTCGAGGGCGCGTCGCGCCGGCAGGCGGCGGTCAGTTCCTTCGGCTACAGCGGCACCAACGCGCACGTGGTGCTGGCGGAGTATGTGCCGCCGTCTTCCGGGCGGACCGGCACCCAAGATATTTCCACCGCTGCCGCGCCGGTCATCGTGCCGTTGTCGGCACGCACCGCGGCGCAGCTCGAGCAGCGCTGCCGCGACCTGTTGAGTTTCGTGCGCCGGCAGAGCGACGCCGCACTCGCAGACATCGCCTACACGCTGCAAGTGGGCCGCGAGGCGATGGAGGAGCGCGTCGGGTTCATCGTCGGCTCCAGGCATCAACTGGTGGAAAAGCTGGAGGCTTGTGTGGCGGGCCGGCGCGACATCCCGGACGCATATTTCGGCCAGACGCGCGCCGGCAAGGAGGCGCTGAGCCTGGTGCGCGAGGACGACGAGATCCGCGACACGCTGCTCGACAAGTGGGTCGCGCAGAAAAAGCATTCGAAACTGGTGAAGCTGTGGGTCAAGGGCCTGGAGCTCCAGTGGCACCGTCTCTACGGCGCGCACAAGCCGCGCCGCATCGTGTTGCCCGGCTATCCATTCGCGCAGGAGCGCTACTGGATCGAGGCAGATCCGGTGCTGGGGGCGGGCGCGCTGCATCCGCTGATTCAGCGCAACACATCCACGCTGGCGCGGCAGTGCTTCACGTCCGTGCTGACGGGCCCCATTTCGGCGGACACCTTCCACCAGATGGCCCATGCCGCCGTGGCCCTGGCCACCGAAGCGCCATCGGACTCCACGCGCGTCGAGCTGCGCAAGGTAGTTTGGGGCGCGGCCTTCGCCGCCGCCGAGAGCCGGCAGATCGAGGTCGAGCTGTTCGATCTGGCGGGCGACGCGGTGGGCTTCGAGATCCGCACCGGCGAGCTGGTCTACTGCCAGGGCGAGGCGGCGCTGGTCGCGCACACCGTCGCGGAAGCCTCGCAGCAGTTGTTCTTCGAGGAACACTGGCGTGAGCACCCGCGCCCCGCGACCGTACCCGCCTCGCAGGTGCGTACGGTCGTGTTCGCCGACGCGCAGCTTGCGCCGCGGCCCGCCGACGCGCGCGCGATCGGCGACCCGGCCGATTTCCCAGCCGCGCTGAGTGGCACCGACGACCCGCTGTCGGTCGTCTATCACTGCGCGCCGGGCCGCAAGGACGCCGGCATTCACTCCATCTTCGCGTTACTGCGGGCGTTGAAGCAGCGCGGTGGCGTCGCCGGGCTCGTGCTCGTCGGCCGTCTCGATTCCAGTCTCGACGCCTGCTGGGACTACTCATGGATCGGCTTCCAGCGTTCAGTGCGCCTGCTGATGCCGGACCTGAAGTTCTCGGTGTTGTTCACGTCCGACTGCACGGCGGCGCAGCTCGACGACGCGCGCGCGAACGGCGGTGTGCTCTGGTATCGCGGTGCGCGGCGCTTCGAGCTGGCCGTCGAGGCGGTCGCTGCGCCGGCGCCGGCCACGACGCCCACCATCAAGCAAAACGGCGCGTACCTGATCACCGGTGGCTGCGGCGCGCTCGGCCTCGAGTTCGCGCGTCACCTGGCGGAGCACTACGACGCGCGGCTGGTGCTGCTCGGCCGCAGCCCATGGTCCGAGCGCATCCAGCAACAGATGGACGAGCTGTTGCGCGCCGGCGCGCGCGAGGTGCATTACAGCGCGGTCGACGTCGGCGATGCCGATGCGCTGCGTGCCTGGGCCGGCACCCTGCCGTTCGCAGTGTCCGGCGTGATTCATGCGGCCGGTGTCGATCTCGGCGGCGCATTCGACGCCAGGTCGGCGGCCGACATCGACCAGGTGCTGCGTCCCAAGATCGCCGGGACGGTGCTGCTGGACGAGGCGTTGCGCGGCCAGCCGCTGGATTTCGTGTGCTACTTCTCTTCGTCGGCCGCGATGCTCGGCGACTTCGGTTCCTGCGACTACGCCGTCGCCAATCGCTTCCAGATGGCATACGCGCGGTATCGCCGCGATGCCTCGTTCGCGGGCAAGACCGTCGTCATCAACTGGCCGTACTGGGATACCGGCGCCGGCATGGGCGCGAAGGATCCGGCGCAGAACGCGTTCTATCTCAAGAGCAGCGGGCAGGACGCCTTGCGCGTCGAGCAGGGCATCCGCATCTGGCAGGATCTGCTGCGGGCGGACGCCACGCAGACGCTGGTGATGTCCGGCAAGCCGGGCCGCATCGCACAGTTCCTGCAGCGTATCTATCTACCCGACGTTCGCAGACCCATCGAGCAGCAGAGTGCGAAAGCGCCCGCCACGCCCGCGGCGTCCGCATCGCCGCCCACCTCGCACGCAGCCCGATCCGCATCGCGGCAGGCGCCGCTGGACGGCACAGCGCTGCGCGAGTGCGTGCGCGCCGAGCTGCGCCAGCTCGTGTGCGGCGCGTTGGGCATCGACGCGGGCCGTCTCGACGACACCGCGAACCTGGCGGACTACGGCTTCGATTCGATCAGCCTGACCGCCTTCGCCAGGCAACTGACCGGCCGGTTCGCGTTCGACGTGACGCCGGCACTGTTCTTCAGCCACTCCACCATCGCGCAGCTCGTCGACCACCTGGTCACCGCGCACGAACCGCGCATGCGTGAGCTTTTCGATCAGAGGGCCGGTGAGTACGCCACCGCACCGGTCGCTGCGCCGGACGCGGCACTCGAGCGCATGCGCGGGTCGCATCCGCGGCGTCGTGCCGCCCGCGACACGTCCACGCCCGAACCCATCGCCGTCATCGGCATGTCGGGGCGTTTTCCGCAGGCCGACTCGGTGGCTGCGCTGTGGAAGCTCCTCGCGGAAGGCCGCAGCGGCATCACGGAGATTCCGGCCTCGCGCTGGAACTGGCGCGACTATCCCACCAGCACCAACCGCGGTGGTTTCATCGACGGCGTCGACGAGTTCGATCCGCTGTTCTTCGAGATCTCGCCGGCCGAGGCCGAAGAGATGGACCCGGCCGAGCGCGCGCTGCTGATGGAGGCGTATCGCGCCATCGAAGACGCGCGGCTGTCTCCGGCTGCGTTACGCGGCACGCAGGTCGGCGTGTTCGTCGGCATGGAAGAGGGCCAGTACGGCCAGATCGCCGATCAGGGTGTCACCACCGGCGGCGCCGCCATGATCTCGTCGCGGCTGTCGTACTTCCTCGACTTGCACGGACCGACGATCGCCACCAACACCGCCTGCTCCTCGGGACTCGTCGCGTTGCATCAGGCAGCGATGAGTCTGCGCGCGGGCGAGTGCGAATCGGCGCTGGTCGCATCGGTGGCGCTCAGCCTCGCGCCGCGCGCGTGGGTGAAGATGAGCGAGGCGGGCATGCTCTCGACGGATGGCGAGTGCTTCAGCTTCGCGAACCAGGCGAATGGCATCGGCATCGGCGAGGCGGTCGTCGTCGTGATGCTCAAGCGATTGTCGGTCGCGCTGGCGGATGGCGATCACATCTACGGCGTCATCAAGGCCAGCGGCATCAACTTCGACGGCAAGACCAACGGCGTCACGGCGCCGAACGGTCGCATGCAGGCGAAGCTCATCGAGGATCTCTACACGCGCTTCGACATCGATGCCGATGACGTGTCGCACCTCGTGGCGCACGGCACGGGCACGCGGCTCGGCGACCCGGTGGAGCTGGCCGCGCTCGACGCGGCGTTCGCCGCTCTGCGCGCCCAGCGTCCGGCGCGCGGCGGCGATGCGCCGCAGACCCGATGCGCCGTCACGAGCTCCAAGAGCAACTTCGGGCACACCATGGCGGCTTCCGGACTGGTGAGCCTGGTCGGCCTGCTCAAGGGCCTCGAGCACGCGACCATTCCCGCCAGCCTGCATTGCGAGCAGGAAAACGAATTCATCCGCTGGCGCGACAGCCATTTCCACATCAACAAGCAGACGCGACCCTGGATACGGGGCAAGGGGCCGCTGACGGGCGCCGTCAGCGCATTCGGCCGCAGCGGCACGAACGCGCACGTGGTGGTGGAAGAGTATCTTGCGGCGGCGCAGACCCACTACCCGGCGATGCCCGCAGTGCTGGTGCCGCTGTCCGCGCGCACCGCCGAGCAGCTCGAGCGCAAGGCGCGCGACCTGCTGGCGCTGGCCGACGGATCACTCGACCTCGCCAGCTTCGCGTACACGCTGCAAACCGCGCGCGAGCCGATGGCCGAGCGTGCCGCGTTCGTCGTGCGCTCGGTCGAGGAGCTGGCGGACAAGCTGCGCGCGTTGATCAGTGCGTCCGGGATCGCACCCGGGATCGTACCCGGCGTGGTGCGCGGCACGGTCGGCCCCGGCCGACCGGCGAGTGACGAGAGCACCGCGGGCCGCGCGCTCGAGGACATCGCGCGTCTGTGGGTGAACGGCGCGGCGGTCGACTGGAAGCAGCTCTACACCGGCCGCGCGCCCGCGCGCATCGCGTTGCCTACCTACCCATTCGCGCGCGAGCGCTACTGGGCCACGCCCGCGGCACCGGTGCGCGAGCGCCGCCTGCGACTCGTGCCCGATGCGCGCGTCGCGCGTCCGAAATCCCTCGCGGCCATCGAAGCCATCATCGACCAGGTCGATGCCGGTGCCATCGAGACGCGGCAGGCCGTCGCGTTTCTCAAAGACGTCGTTTGAGCGGCCGCCGCTCCAGATCACAGAGATAACACCATGATCGATTTTGTCGAGTTTGTGGTTGCGGAATTGTCCGGAAAGAGGCTGTCGAAGCAGGATGCGCTGCACCTCCTCCAGCAATACCGGTTGGGCGCGGGCGATCCGCGCGGCGCCGACCTGCATCCGCTGGTCCAGCGCAACACATCGGACCTGGGCGAGCTCAGCTACACGACGCGCCTGACGGGCGATGAGTTCTTCCTGCGCGATCACCTGGTCGACGCGCGTCCGGTGCTGCCGGGTGTCGCGTACCTGGAAATGGCGCGCGCCGCCGTCGTCGCGGCCATTCCGGATACGACCGCGGCCGGCGCGCCGAACGGGCGCGCGATCGAGATGCGCGACATCGTGTGGGCGCAGCCCATCGTCGTCTCGACGCCGACCGAGGTGCGCATCACGCTGCTCGCGGGTGGCGCGGAATCGGACCCCATCGAATTCGAGATCGCGACGGACGTGGTGCATTCGCGCGGACTGGTTGCGTTCGATGCGGCGCCCGAGCCGACGCGGCTCGATCTCGCGCAGCTCGGGGCCCGCATGCGCCGCGGCCGCGTGAGCGCGGACGAGGTGTACGCGGCCTATGAAAAGATGGGGCTGCGCTATGGGCCGACGCACCGCGCCGTGTCGCACATCGAGCAGGGCGGGGGCGAGGTGCTCGCGCGTCTGACGCTGCCAGAAGAGGCCGGCGCGCGTTCCGCGGACTATCTACTGCATCCCAGCCTCATGGACGCGGCCATCCAGTCGGCCGTGGGCCTCATCGACGACCTCGCCCTTGTGCCGCGGCGGCCGGCGCTGCCATTTGCACTCGATTCGTTGCGGATCCTGCGCGGCTGTACGCGCGAAATGGCGGTCTGGGTGCGCTACGCCTCGGGCAGCAAGCCCGGCGACCGCGTGACGCGCCTCGACTTCGACCTGTGCGACGCCGACGGCAATGTCTGCGTGCAGATGCGCGGATTCACCTCGCGCGTGCTCGGCGTGGAGCCGGCCGGGTCGGCCGAGTCGGCCGAGTCGGTTGGCACGCTGTACGCCACGCCGGTCTGGGAGACACGAACATCCCCGGCGCAGCCGGCGCGGGTCGCGGCGGATACACAACGATACGTCGTGCTGTGCGGATTCCCGCCCGCGGCGCGCGGCGACATCGAGGCATCGATTGCCAATTGCACCTGCCTGTCGCTGACCGAGCCCCCGTCGGATGACGTCGCGACGCGCTACGCGGCCGCCGCCGTCACCACCTTCGAACTCATTCGCAAAGTGCTCGAGGGCAAGCCACAGCTCCCGGTGCTCGTCCAACTAGTGGCGAGCGGCGCCGCCTCATCGTTCGTCCTCGGATTGGCAGGACTGCTCAAGACCGCCACCGTGGAGAATCCCGCGCTCACCGGGCAGATCCTCGTGATGGAGTCCGGCGTCACGGTGTCGAAGGCCGTGGAGCGCCTGGAATCCGCTGCCGGCGAACGGCAGATCGCCATTCGCTATCAGGAAGGCGCGCGCCAGGTTCTGACGTGGCAGGAAGTTGCTCCAGACGACGCGCCCGTCACGCCTTACAAGGATCGCGGTGTCTACCTGATCACGGGCGGACTCGGCGGTCTCGGCCTCGTGTTCGCGCAGGACATCATCGCGCACACGCGCGCGGCGACCATCGTATTGACGGGCCGGACGCCGCTGACGGCGGCGCGCAAGGCGCTGCTGAAATCGCTGGCCTCGCCGGACCACGGCGTCGAATACCGTCAGATGAATTTGAATTCGGCGGAGGACGTGCGTCGCGTCGTCGACGAGGTCTCCGCCGGACACCGGCAGCTCTCCGGTGTGATCCACGCCGCCGGAATGCTGGCCGACGCGTTCATCCTGAAGAAGACCTGCGCGCAGTTTCGCGAGGTGCTCGAGCCGAAGGTGGCCGGCACGTTCCATCTCGCGGCCGCCTGCGAGGCGTTGCCGCTGGACTTCTTCGCGCTGTTTTCAGCCGGTGCGTCCGTTACGGGCAATGCCGGTCAGGCGGACTACGCGGCGGCGAATGGCTTCATGGACTGGTTCGCCGCGCACTGCAACGCGCAGGTCGATGCCGGGCACCGCCTCGGCCGCACGGTCGCCATCAACTGGCCGCTGTGGCAGGAAGGCGGCATGCGGGTCGACGAGACCACGCAGACCTTGCTGCGCGACTCGGCCGGATTGCACCCGCTCACTACTGCCGCCGGACTGGCCGCGTTCCATCGCTGCCTGCAATGGCCGCAGGCGCAGATCCAGGTGGTGGCCGGCAACCTGCCGCAGCTGCGTAGCGTGTTGCTCGCGGCCCCCGCGCCAGAAGCCGCTGCCTTCCAGAGCACGGGCGCGAGCATGGTCGCGGCGGTGATGCCGTCGGTGGCCGAGCCGGTGACGCGCGTCAGTCTCCCGGCGGGAGAACTGCAGGGGAAGGCACTCGAATTCCTGAAGCGACAACTGGCGCCGGTGCTGAAGCTCGCGCCTAACAAGATCGACGCGGCCGCGCCGTTCGAGAAGTACGGCATCGATTCCATCATGACCATGAAGCTGGTCGCGGAGCTCGAGAAAACCTTCGGCTCGCTGCCGAAGACGCTGTTCTTCGAATACCTGACACTGGCCGAGCTGACGCGCTATTTCGTCGCGTCGCATGGCGCCAAGCTGACGGCGCTGTTCGAGCCCGCGTCCGCTGCCGCTGCCGCTGCCGCTGCCGCGGCCGTCGCGCCGGCGCGCGCGCCCGCGCCGCGGCAGCCCCGCGCCCGGCGGACCATTGCGCGCGATGTGGTACGCGCGGAGTCGCCGGCCAGCGAACCCATCGCCATTGTGGGTCTGTCCGGCCGCTACCCGGAAAGCCCCGACATCGAAAGCTTCTGGCGCAACCTGCGCGACGGCAAGGACTGCATCACGGAAGTCCCGCTTTCGCGCTGGGACTGGCGCAAGCACTACAGCGAGGATCGCAGCGAGCCCGGCCGGCACTACAGCAAGTGGGGCGGCTTCATCGAGGGCGTGGACGAGTTCGATCCGCTGTTCTTCAACATCTCGCCGCGCGAAGCACGCGTCATCGATCCGCAGGAGCGCCTGTTCCTGCAGCATGCCTGGATGGCGGTCGAGGACGCAGGCTACACCCGCGCAAGCCTGCAGGTGCCTAACAAGAAAGGCCTGGCGGGCCAGGTCGGCGTGTACGTCGGCGTGATGTACGGCGAGTACAACCTGTCCGGCAGCCTCGCGAGCATCGCCAACCGCACGTCCTACGTGCTGAACCTGCACGGCCCCAGCCTGACGCTCGACACGATGTGCTCCTCGTCGCTGACCGCGATTCATCTGGCGTGCCAGGACCTGAAGCTCGGACGCACCGATCTGGCGATCGCCGGCGGCGTCAACGTGAGCATTCATCCGAGCAAGTACCAACTACTCAGCGCCGGCCAGTTCATCTCCAGCGACGGCCACTGCCAGAGCTTCGGCGAGGGCGGCGACGGATACATTCCCGGCGAGGGCGTCGGCGCGGTCGTGCTCAAGCGACTGTCGGAGGCCATCGCGGCCGGCGATCACATCTACGGGGTCATCAAGGGCAGCGCGCTCAACCATGGCGGCAAGACGAACGGCTACACGGTGCCGAATCCGCAGGCACAGGCGGCCGTCATCCATGAGGCATTGGTCGAGTCGAACACGAACCCGCGCCACATCTCCTATCTCGAGGCGCACGGCACGGGCACGAAGCTCGGCGATCCGATCGAAATCGCGTCGCTGAACAAGGCCTTCGGCGCGCAGGGCGGCGCACTGCCGAACGGCTTCTGCGCCATCGGCTCCGCGAAATCGAACATCGGACACTGCGAGTCCGCGGCCGGCATCGCCGGTCTCACGAAGGTGCTGCTGCAGATGCGGAATCGGCAGATCGCGCCGTCGCTGCATTCGGCACGACTGAATCCCAACATCGACTTCGACCACAGTCCATTCGTCGTCAATCAATCGTTGCGCGCCTGGGATCGTCCGGTGGTCGACGGCCGCGAGCTCGCGCGCATCGCGGGCATCTCGTCCTTTGGTGCGGGTGGCTCGAATGCGCATCTGATCATCGAGGAATACGAGGCATGGCCGGCCCGCCCGAACGACGCGCCGGTCATCGTGCCACTGTCGGCGCGCACCGCCGATCAGCTCGAGCGCCGTGCACGCGACCTGCTCGAATTCCTGCGTGCGAATCCGGTGGTCGATCTGCAGGCGCTCGCCTATACGCAGCAGGTGGGACGTGAGCCGCTCGAGGAGCGGATGGGCTTCATCGCCAGCTCCGCGCAGGAACTCACCGAGCTGCTGCGCCGGCATGTCGAGGGTGAGCAGGACATAGACGGCGTCTATCGCGGTGCCACGCGTGACCACCGCGACACGCTCGCGCTGTTCGCGGCCGACGGCGATCTGCAGGAGACCGTCGACAAGTGGCTGGCGCGCCGCAACCACCCGCGGCTGCTCGAGCTGTGGGTGAAAGGCCTGCCGCTCGACTGGGACGCGCTGTACGGCGAGGTCAAACCGCGCCGCATCGCGCTGCCTACCTACCCATTCGCCCGGGAAAAATACTGGATCGAGACCGTCGGTCAGATCGTCCCCGATGCGCCAGCCAGCGCGCCGGCTGCCGTAGTCGCGCCCGCGCTGCCGGCACCCGGCGTCGCACCGAGTGCCGCGCCGGTGGCGCAGACACTGCATCCGCTGCTGCACACGAATACTTCGGATCTGCGCGAGCAGCGCTATACGTCGATGCTGAGCGTCGATCTGCCGGCCATCGCGTACCTGGAAATGGCGCGCGCCGCCGTGGATCGGGCCGCACCGAGCCGCTCGGAATCGAGCATGCTGGAGCTGCGCCAGATCGCGTGGGGCCAGCCCCGGGTGGGACTCAGTGAAGCCGCGACGCCGGTGCGCATCGCGCTGTTCGAGCAGGCGGACGAAAAGATAAGTTTCGAGATCTACACGCCGGGCGAGAGCGACGATGCAGCCATCGTCCATTGCCAGGGCGACGCGGTCTACGACGATCGCCAGCCGGCCACCGCGCGGCTCGACGTCGCGCAGCTCGAGGCCCGCACACAACGCGCCGAGGCGCCGGCGTCGCATCCGATCATCGGTACGATCCGTCGCGGCAACGACGAGTTGCTGGCGAGTCTCGTGCTGCCCGGCGCGGAGCGCGGCGCGGACTATCTACTGCATCCGGCCATGCTGGCCGCCGCGCTGCAGGCCGCCGGCTCGCTGGCCGGCGAGACCGGCACGCCGCTCGCGCTCGAGTCGCTGCGCATCGTGTTCGCCTGCATGCCCGAGATGCTGGTATGGGCACGGCGCGCGCAGGGCCGGCTCGATATCGACCTATGCGACCCGCAGGGCGTCGTCTGCGTGCAGTTGCGTGGCCTGACGCTGCACGCGCCGGCGCGCATCGCCGCCCTGTCTCTGGACGACGCGTCCGTGGTTCACGCGCTGGCGAAACCGCAGGCGATCCAGTTGCTGGACGTGCAGGCGGCGGAAGCTCCAGCCGCGGCCGGTGCGCGCTCCAAGCCGGGCGTGCAATTGATCGGGCTCGAGGCTGTTTCCGCGCCTGAGGCGCAGGACGTCCCCGCTGATGTCGAGCCCGCGCCCGAGCCCGAGGCCGAATACGGTTCGACGTCCGACACCGACTATCCCGAAGAGGAGATCGAAGCAGTTGCGGTGCCCGAGTTGCCCGATGCCGGTGTGCCCGCCACGGCAGCCCTGGTGTCCGCGTCGGCATTGCAGCAGCAGCTGTGCACCAGTCTCGCGGAGGCGTTGTACATGGACGCCAAGGATATCGACATCGACAAGCCGTTCATGGAGCTCGGCCTGGACTCGATCGTCGGGGTCGAGTGGGTGAAGGTCATCAACAAGAAGTACGCGCTCAACGTTCAGGCCACGCGCGTCTACGACTATCCCAACATCCGCGATCTGGCGACGTTCCTGCTCGGCGAGATCGTCACGGCCAGCGCGACGCCGAGCGTCGTGACGCCGGCAGTGCCGGCCGAGCGCGTCACGACGCCGAAGGTCTCGAAGCCGCAGGGCTTCACGAAGGCCATGTCGAAAGTCGTGGCGAAGCCCAAGACCGTCCAGAACCAGGCGCCGGCGACGACGGCGAAGGCCGCCGAGCCGCGGGCCAGGCTGTCTATCACCACCGGCGCCTATCCAGTGCTCGGCCGCAAGGCCCGCCAGGGTCGCGCGGTTGCGAGCACGCCGGTGCCGGTGCCGGTGGCGCCGCCGATCGCCGCGCCGATCTCCCGCGCGGACCAGATCGCCATTGTCGGCATGTCCGGCCGGTATCCGCAGGCGCCGAACCTCACGCAGTACTGGGACAACCTGGCCGCGGGGCGCAACTCCGTCATCGAGATCCCGCCCTCGCGCTGGGACGTGAACCAGTATTACGACCCGCAGCCCGGCAAGCCGGACAAGGTGTACTGCAAGTGGCTCGGCATGCTCGACGACGTCGACTGCTTCGATCCGCTGTTCTTCCGGATCTCGCCGGCGGAAGCGGCCAACATGGATCCGCAGCATCGCCTGTTCATGCAGGAGTCGTACAAGGCGTTCGAGGACGCCGGCTACTCGAACAAGACCTTGAGCAGCGCGAAGTGCGGCGTCTATCTAGGCATCATGAGCAACGAATACTCGCTGCTGCTGTCGCGCGGCGCCACCGGCAGCGTCGACACGACCGGCAACAGCTTTGCCATCGGCGCGGCGCGCATGGCTTACTACCTGAACCTCAAAGGGCCGGCGATTCCGATCGACACCGCCTGTTCCTCCTCGCTGGTCGCCATCCACCTGGCCTGCCAGGCGCTGCAGAACCGCGAGATCGACATGGCGCTGGCGGGCGGTGTCACGCTGTATCTCACGCCCGAGTCCTATCTAGGCATGTGCCAGGCGGGGATGCTGTCACCCGACGGGCAGTGCAAGACCTTCGACAACGAGGCCAACGGCTTCGTGCCGGGCGAGGGCGTCGGCGCGGTGATCCTCAAGCGTCTCGAGGATGCGGAAGCGGACCACGACACGATCTACGGCGTCATCCTCGGCTCCGGCATCAACCAGGACGGCAAGACCAACGGCATCACCGCGCCCAGCGTCAACAGCCAGATCGAGCTCGAGCGCACGCTCTACGCGCGCTATGGCATCGATCCCGCGTCGATCGACTATGTCGAGACGCATGGCACCGGCACCAAGCTCGGCGATCCCATCGAGCTCGAGGCACTCGCCACCGTGTTCGGCGAGAAGACCACGAAGAAGAACTACTGCGCGCTCGGCTCGGTGAAGAGCAACATCGGCCACGTATCCGGCGCCGCGGGCGTCGCCAGCGTGCAGAAGGTGTTGCTGTCGATGCGGCACCAGACCCTGGTGCCGACGCTCAACGTGCGCCAGGAAAATACCCTGTTCGATTTCAAGAACTCACCGTTCTACATCTGCCGCGAGAAGCGCACCTGGGATGCGCCCGCCGGTGGGCGGCGCCGCGCGGCCGTGAGCTCGTTCGGATTCAGCGGCACGAATGCGCACCTGGTGTTGGAGGAGTACACGCCCGCCGGTCGAGCGGTGGCCGTATCGCCACCGCGCCCGGAATTCGCCGTGGTGCTGTCGGCGCGCGATCCGGCGCAATTGCGCCAGAAGGCGCGCGACCTGCACGACTTCGCTCAAAACGCCGGGCGTCCTCTCGATCTCGCGGCCCTCGCATACACGCTGCAGGTGGGTCGCGAAACATTCAAGGAGCGGCTCGGGCTGGCGGCGCGGTCGATCGAAGACCTGACGGCGAAACTCGCGGGCTACCTGGCGGGCACGCCCCTGCAAGGAGTTCACCAGGGACAGGTGGGACGCGACCACGATGCGCTCGCCATCTTCAATGACAACGCCGATCTGCGCGCGCTCGCGCAGCAGTGGCTGACCTCCGGCAAGGCCGCGAGCTTTCTCGAGCTGTGGGTCAAGGGACTCGACGTGGACTGGAGCAGTCTCTATGCAGCCCAGGACAGGCCACGGCGCGTGAGCCTGCCCACCTATCCATTCGCACGCGAGCGATATTGGGTCGCTCCCGCCGCCGCGGCCGCGCCGGCCTTGCCGTCTCCGGTCGAGGTCGAGCCGCGGCGGCGGCAAGCATTCGAGTTCCGATGGCAGCCGCGCGCGCTCGATCCGGCGTCGTCGGCGTCGCAGGGCGTCATGCTGGTGCTCGACTCTTCCGCCGCGCTGTGCGACGAGTTGAAGCGCCGGCACGAGGGTGTGGGAGCCGTGCTGGTTCTGCCGGGCGCAGGTTTCAGCGAGCCGGCCCCGGACGTGTTCACCGTCGATCCGCGCAGCGAAGCCGACTTCGTCGCGCTGGTGGCCGGTTTGAAAGAACGCGGCCGGCTGCCGACGCGGATCGTGCAACACGCGCCGAGCGCGGACTTCGGCATCTATCCGGCGTTCCATCTGTGCAAGGCGTTGCTGGCAAACAAGCATCCGGCCGCGCGTATCGTCAGCTGCTTCAGCGGCGAGACCGAGACGGCGCCGCACGCAGCGGCGCTCACCGGCTTCTATCGCACGCTGGCGCTCGAGAACCCCCACTACGTCGCGACCACCGTGGATCTGGGCGTCAGGCGCGCACCGGCGCAGATCGCGGCGCTGGTGCTCGACGAACTCGCGGATCGTGCGTGCGCTGCCGAGGTGCGTTATGGACCGGCGCGGCAGGTGCGCGAGCTGGTGGCCAGCGCTGCGGGCGCAGCCGCCGTGGAGCTGCCGTTGAAGCAGCACGGCGTCTATCTAGTGACCGGCGGACTCGGCGGCCTGGGCGCGATCTTCTGCGAGTACCTGCTGCGCAACTTCAGCGCGCGGCTGGCATTGCTCGGGCGCTCCGCGCCCGGCGCGGAACTGCAGGCGAGACTCGCCGTGCTCGACCCCGACGGTTCGCGCATCGCCTATCTATCATGCGACGTCACGGATTTCGCCGCCGTGCAGCGGGCCGTGGCGCAGACCAAGGCGCGCTTCGGTGCCATCAACGGCGTGATCCACGCCGCGGGCGTCACGCGCGATGCGTTCATCATCCAGAAGACCGCCGCCGACCTGGCGGCAGTGCTGGCGCCGAAGGTCGCGGGCGTCGAGAACCTGGACCGGGCCACCCAAGCAGAGAACCTCGATCTGTTCGTGATGTTTTCGTCGGTGGCGGGCGCGCTCGGAAATCCCGGGCAATGCGACTACGCCTACGCCAATCGCTTCCTCGATGCATTCGCGGAATCCCGCGAGCGACTGCGCAGCCGGCAGCAACGCGCAGGCCGCACGCTGTCCATCAACTGGCCGTTCTGGGCCGAGGGTGGAATGAAACTGTCCGCCGGCGAGCTGGCGCGTACCGAGGCGGCGACCGGAGTGAGCGCGTTGCCGACGCAGGAAGGCCTCGAGTTCTGGGAAGAGCTGCTGCGCTCCGAGCGCTCGCAGGCCATGGTGCTCTACGGAATCCCGTCGAAGTTCCAGGCGCATCTGCGCCGGATGGAGCCGCGCGCCGCGGCGCAGGCGCCGGCGGCGGTGCCGGCACCGCAGCTCGACGCGCCCGATCTCATTGCCGTGGCGGAGGATTATCTCAAGCGCCTCATCGGCGCGGAGATCAAGCTGGCCGCGGAGCACATCGATGCGCGGATGCGCTTCGACGAATTCGGCATCGATTCGATCGTCGTCGGCCGCCTGAATGCCACTCTAACTACGGACCTGGGCGAGCTGCCGAAGACGCTGTTCTACGAATACGGCTCGGTCGACGAGCTGGCGCGTTACCTGGCGGGCTCCGTGCCGCAGGCGCTGGCGCGACGCTGGTCGGGTGACGCCGGTGTGGCGCCTGCCGCAGCCCCGTTGGCGTCTCCACCCGCGGCACCGGCTCCGATCGCGGTGCCGCTGATCGAGTCTCCCGCGGTTGTGTCCGCATCGGCGCTGCCGGCTGCCGCCGAGGCCATCGCGATTGTCGGGGTGCATGGTTGCTACCCGGGCTCGCGCGATCTCGATGAGTACTGGGAGAACCTGCGCGAGGGCCGCGACCTCGTCGGCGAGGTGCCCGCCAGCCGCTGGGATGCCGACGCGCTCTTCGACGCCGACCCGGCCAAGGCCCGCGACGGCAAGATCTATTGCAAGTGGGGCGCGTTCCTCGAGGACTTCGACAAGTTCGACGCGCCGTTCTTCAACATTCCCGCCGAGGAAGCCCGGCTGATCGATCCGCAGGAGCGGCTGGTGCTGAGCTCGGTCTGGTCCGCGCTCGAAGATGCGGGCTACACGCGCGACGGCCTGCGGCGTGCCTTTCCGAAGGCGAAGAGCGCCGCGGTGGGCGTGTACGTCGGCGTCACGACGAACTCGTACAACCTGGTGGCCGGCGAGCAGACGCCCGGCGCGCAGGCGGTGTCCGCGAGCGCGCTGCCCTGGTCGATCGCCAATCGCGTCTCCTACTTCTTCGACCTGCAGGGTCCGAGCATGCCGGTCGATACGGCCTGTTCCTCCTCGCTGGTCGCGCTGCATCTCGCGTGCGAGAGTCTGCGCAAGGGCGAATGCCAGCTCGCCATCGCGGGCGGCGTCAACCTCTATCTACATCCCTCGAAGTACGTCTCGTTCTGCCAGCGGCGCATGCTGGCGACCGGCGGCAAGACGCGCAGCTTCGGCGCCGGCGACGACGGCTTCGTGCCGGGCGAGGGCGTCGGCACGCTGATCCTGAAGCCGCTCAGCAAGGCTCTGGAGCAGGGCGACCAGATCCACGCGGTCATCGCGGCCAGCGCATTCGACCACGGCGGCCGGTCCAACAACTACTCCGCGCCCAACCCTAACTCCCAGTCGGCGTTGATCGCGCGCACGCTGCGCGGCGCCAACATCCAGCCCGGGTCGATCGGCTACGTCGAAGGCCACGGCACCGGCACGCAACTCGGTGACAGCCTCGAAGTGGTCGCGCTGACGCAGGCATTCCGCGGCCAGGCCGCGGTCGCTTCCTGCGCGCTCGGCTCCGTGAAGGGCAACCTGGGGCATTCGGAGTCGGCGGCGGGCATGGCGGCAATCACCAAGGTGCTGCTGCAGATGAAGCACAAGCAACTGGTGCCGACGCTGCATTCCGAGCAGATCAATCCCAACATCGATTTCGGCGGCACGCCGTTCCATCTGCAGCGCGCGCTGGTTGCGTGGGACGTGCCGGCATCGCAGCCGCGTCGCGCGCTGGTGAATTCCTTCGGCGCGGGCGGCGTCAACGCCTGCGTCGTGATGGAGGAATTCACGCCGTCCACGACGCCGCGACCCGCCGGGCACGGCCCATTCCTGATCGCAATCTCCGCCAAGAACGAGGAGCGCCTCGCCGAGGCCGCCGAGCGCCTGCTCGCGCGCCTCGTCAAGGATACCGACGTCGATCTCGAAGCGCTGTCGTACACCTTGCAGGTGGGACGCGAAGCCATGCCCGAACGACTGGCCTGCGTGGTCGAGGACCTGCGCGGACTGATCGAGAACCTGGACGAATGGACCACTCAGAAATCCTGCGCCGGTGTGCTGCGCGGCAGCCTCGATCCGCGGCGCGGCGCGAAGCGCGCGACGCCGGCGCGTCAGGCGGAGCTGGCGGCGCATTTCGCGGCCCGCAATCTCGGCGAGGTGGCGAGCGCGTGGATCTGCGGGGAAGAAATCGATTGGGAGCTGCTCTGGACGCGGGGCCGTCCGCGTCGCGTCTCGCTGCCCACCTATCCATTCGCGCGCGAGCGCCACTGGATAGGCGAAGCGCGCGCCAAGCCGCGCGGCAGCTCGCCGCTGCATCCGCTGATCGCCTACAACTCGTCCACGCTGAACGAGGTGAGCTTCACCTCGGTGCTGTCGTCGACGGAGTTCTACGCGCGCGATCACCAGGTCAACGGGCAGCGCATCTTCCCGGGCTCGGGATTCCTGGAGATGGCCTGTGTGTCGGCCAGCATCGCGGGCGCGAAAAAGGTGTGCCGCGTGCAGGACGTCGTATGGGTGCAGCCGCTGATCATGCGCGGCGACCGGCAGCTCGCGCAGATCTCGCTGCTGCCCACCGACAACGGTGCGGAATACGTCATCACGTCGAGCGACGAGAACTGCGAGCGTGTGGTGCACTCCGAAGGCACCGTGCTGTTCCAGGATGCGGCTGTCCACGATGCACCGCAGGGCCTGGACATCGACGACCTGAAGCGGCGCTGCACGCGGCACCACGACGGTGAGCACTTCTATCGGCTGTTCGCCCAAGCCGGCATCCACTACGGGCCGTCGTTCCGCACCATGCAGGAGCTGCACGTCGCCGACGACTTCGTGCTGTGCCGCCTCTCCGTTGCGGATCGCCGCAAGGACGAGTTCGACGAGTTCATCCTGCATCCCTGCATCGTCGATGGCGCGCTGCAGGCCGTCTGCGCGCTGATCGGCGGCGGCGAAGCGCCGGCTCCGCACCTGCCGTTTGCGATCGAGGAGATCGAGATCACGCGGCACACCGCGCGCAATTGCTACGTCCACATCGAACGGTCGGGCGAGAAGCAGATCAACGCGGAAGTGAAGAAGTTCGACATCCGCATCGCCAACGAGAAGGGCGTGGTCCTCGTCACCTTCCGGAATTTCTGCGTCCGCGCTCTGCGCCCGGCGCCCACCGAAACGAAGCAGAGCTGAACATGAAAAACTTATTGAGCTGGGTCGCCGAATATCTCTCCAACGTGCCGGGCCAGGTCCGGAAAGTGAGATGGCTGGTCCTGCTGTTCTTCGTGGCCGGCACCGCGCTGTGCGTCTACGGCATCTCGCGACTGCAGTTCGATTTCACGATCGAGCGCTGGCTGGAGCAGGATGACGCGGCGTACGTCGCATACAACCAGTTCCACGATCAGTTCGGCAGCGACGACGGCGTCGTGATCGTCTACAAGCCGCGCGATGGGGATGTGTTCTCCGTGGCATCGCTGCGGGCGGTGAAGGGGATCCGCGACGAGCTGGTCGACTATCGTTCATCGACGAGCCCGGGCGCGCCGGATACCGGCGGCAAGTTGCAGCCCGGCGAAACTTCCGCGCTCGATCACATCGTCGAGGTCAACAGCCTCATCAATGCGCCGGTGTTGTCCGTGGAGGACGACGTGCTGCGCTCGCGCTGGCTCGTGGGCGAGACCGTGCCCACCGATGCGCAGGCGCTGCAGGAGATCCGCGCCACGGCGCACCTCGAGCGCGACATCCCGCTGACGTACTTCTCGCGGGACATGAAGTACGGCGCTATCTACATCAAGACGGACTTCGGTGCGATTCCGGTGGATTCCGGCGAGGCGGACGTCAACGCCACCGTCGACATGTCCATGGCGAGCCCGGCCATGACGCTCGACGAGGGCGCACATCGAGAGCTGCCGCAGTTCAAGCCCACCGACATGGCCGACTACGTGGCGCTGAACGCGGCGCTGAACCGGATCCTCGACCAGCCGCAGTACGCGGGTCATCTCGAGTACTACAAGGTGGGCAACACCATCGACTCGGAGAACCAGATCCGCATGGGCGAGGAGATGGGCACGCTGTATCTGGCGGCGCTGCTCATCATGGCGTTCGCGCTGCTGATGATCTTCCGTTCGTTCGCCGGCGTCGTCTGGCCCTTGCTGCTCATCGTACTCAGCGTCATCTGGACGTTGGGCCTCGCCGGACTGCTCGGCCTGTCCGCCTCGCCGTTCGTGGTACTGACCATCCTGCTGATCCTGACGGTCGGCATGGCCGACGTCACGCACCTGATCTCGGGCTATGTGCTGTTCCGGCATTCGGGCCTGGAGCACGAGCCGGCGATGCGTGCGATCTACGAAAAGGCCGGACTGGCCTGCCTGCTGACCACCGTCACCGCGATGGCCGGCATGTTGTCGCTGCTCTACACGAATCTCGTGCCGGTGAAGAACTTCTCGCTGATGTCGGCGATCGGCGTGGGCGTGGTGTTCTTCATGGCAATCTATCTACTGCCGGTGCTGCTGGGCTTCTGGGCGCCGTCGCCGCCGGCCCCGCTAGCCGCCTCGCCCTCGCGCCGCAATCGCATCGCCACGCTGATCGCACGATTGACGCCGGACTTCCTGCCCGTGTTGCAGCGCTGGCTGGATCGCATCGTGCCGGCCGTGGCCAAGCGGCCGTTCGCGTTCATCGTGCCGTTCATGGTGGTGTTCGCGATCTGCGTGGTCGGCGCGTTCAAGGTGAAGGTGGACTACAGCATCTACGACCAGTACCACGAGGAATCCAATTTCTTCCAGAGCATCAAGCTCATGGACGAGAGGATGGCCGGCTCGTCGCGCATGTCGCTGTATCTCGATCTGGGTGCCGAGAACGCGTTCCAGGATCCCGCGGTGCTGCACGTCATCGACGACATGCAGCGCAAGCTGCGCGAGGAGTACGGCCGGTACGTCGTGACGACTTCTTCCATCGTGGACGTGGTCAAGGATGCGTACCGCAAGCAGAACGAGGGCCGCCCCGAGATGTACGCCATCCCTGCGACGCGCGAGGCGCTGTCGCAGACGCTGTTCACCTTCAACGTGGCCGACCCGGAGGAGCGCGGCCGTCTCGTCAGCGAGGATTATCGCAAGGCGAACGTCACGGTGACGCTGCGCAGCTACGGCTCGAACGAATACACCGAAGTATTCGAGCGCATGAAGACCGACATCAACGGCTCGCTGGCCCTGATCAAGGAGCGCTATCCCGCGGCACAGGTGTCGATCACCGGGCTGTTCGCGATGGGCATGAAGACCGCCGACTACCTGGTCGTGAACGAGCTGCAGAGCTTCGGGCTTTCGCTGCTGATCATCTCCGCGATCCTGCTCGTGATCTTCAGCTCGTTCCGCGCCGGCGTGCTCTCGCTCATCCCGAACGTGATCCCGTCATTCCTGCCGCTCGGCATACTCGGTCTCACCGGCCAGCCGCTCGACTTCTACACCATGATGCTGGCGCCGATCGCGGTCGGCATCGCGGTCGACGACACCATCCACTTCGTGACCGTGTATCGCAGCGAGGTGCTGAAGTCGGACGACATCCGTCGTGCATTGGTCGACACGGTCAAGGAGTGCGGCCAGGGCATCGTGTTCACGTCGCTGATCCTGGGCTTCGGCTTCGGAATCATGGCGATCGCCAGCACGCCCGGGCTCGCGAGCCTCGGCCGCTTCGGATTCCTCGCCATCTTCTCGGGCCTGGTGTGCGAGCTGTTCCTCATGCCCGCGCTGATCCTCGCATTCAAGCTGCGTTTCAATCGGCAGGAACGCCACCCCGAGATCGCCGCGCTGCCGAAAGACGCCCGCGCCTAGCAACCAAACGGAAGTCCCCATCATGAACAACCTCATCCGGATTCTGGCGAGCGCCGCGGCGCTGGCCTGTCTCACCGCCTCACCGCGTCTTTCGGCAGCAGAAGCCGCGGACGTGATGAAAAAGGTGGACGACGTGAGTCGCCGCGCATTCACCACGGCGGTCGTCAAGACGCAGCTCTCCACGTGCCGCTACGCCGTCAAGGGCGGCAACATCGCCTGCAAGGAGCGGCCGCGCGTCACGCTGCTCGAAGTCGCGGAGAAAAAGGTCGGCGTCGACAACAAGGACTCGCGCTCGATCGCGCTGGTGTTGCAGCCCATCAGCGACAAGGACGTCGGACTGCTGACGTACGAGTACTTCCAGACTGGCCGCGAAAACGACGTCCTGCTCTATCTACCGGCGCTCGCCAAGGTGCGGCGCCTGGTGTCCGGTGGCGATGGCAACGAAGACGGCGGCAGCTTCTTCGGCACGGAGTTCTTCTCCGACGATGTGCAGCTGCGCAAGATCGACGAGTATGACTTCAAATACCTGCGCGAGGACACGCACGACGGCCGCGCCGTCTGGGTCATCGAATCGGTGCCGAATGCCGGGCGCGCGCGCAAGACGGCGTACGGTAAGTCGCAGCTCTGGGTCGACAAGCAGCGCAACATCATCCTGCGCGAGGACATCTTCAGCCGCGCCGGCAAGCTCTACCGCCAGCGCCTGAACCGCGAAGTGACGCAGGTCGAGGGCGTCTGGATGTCCAAACTGCAGACGATGAACAACCTCGTCACGCACCGGATATCGGCCATCCAGAACGTTTCGGTGACGTACAACAAGAGCGTACCCGACGAGTTGCTGACCGAACGCAGCCTCACGGACTTCACGTTCCGCGAGCGCAGCCTCTCGGCCCTGCGGACTTACTACAACTAACCGGAAATGCGCGCTTGAACGCTTTCATCACAGTGCTTTTCGCGCTGCTCCTCGCGACCAGCGCGGCCGCGCAGGCAGACGCCGAGGCGGCCAATGCCGAGGTGGCCAATGCCGACACGGACAATGCCGAGACGGGCAATGCCGCTGCGGATGCGCCGGCCTTCGGCGGCGCGCCGGCCGGCCTCGACGCGGGCGAGGAATCGCCGCTGCGCATCACGCTCGCGCAGGAGCTGTCGTACAAGGTCGAGCGGCCCGACGCCTGGGTGAAGAACCGCACCTCCGCGCAGCTCGAGTACTCGCGCTACTTCGCAAAGCAGTTCTTCGCGCAGGTGAACGCGAAGACCACCGCCTTCCTGGCGCAGGACCACCGGCACCAGGAGGGCTTCGACACCGTGGTGTCGCAGGCCTATCTACAGACCAGCTTCGGCCACACCAGCGTCCGTGCCGGCGTGCAGACGCTGCCCTGGGGCGAATCCATCCTCGCGCCCATCACCGACGAAGTCAGCCCGCGCGACAACCGCGAGCTGTTCAATTTCAATCTCGACGAGCTGCGGGTCGGCCAGTTCATGCTGACGGTGGACCAGTTCTCGGATTCGAGCCGCTGGAGCTTTTTCTTCACGCCGCGCGCCTCCTTCAACGAGAACCCGGGACGCGAGTCGGCGTACTTCTTCGATCCTTCGGTCTACCGCCACGCGATCGGCGGCGACGCGGGCCGGTACGAAACCGGCGTGAGCTGGAAGAAGAGCTTCACGAGCTCCGACTTCACGCTGATGGCGGCCAGTCTGCTCGACAACGAGTACGCGCGCCGCCTGAGCTGGTTCGGCGTGGCGCGCGAGCGCACGCGCATCGGGTTGTTCGGCATGTCGTTCAACCGCGCGTTCGGCTCGTTCCTGGTGCGCGGCGAGGCGGCCCTGAAGACTGGAAAGCCTTTTACCGACGCCGCCTTCCAGATCGTGGAGCGCGATGCCGTCGATGCCTACCTGGCGCTCGAGTACGCACCCAGCACTTCGCTGACCATGAGCCTCGAGGCGGTCAATCAGCACATCGTCCATCGCGGCGAGGACATCGGGATGCCGCGCGATCGCCGCTCGCTGCTCGTGAACGTCACGAAGCGGCTGCTGCACGACGATCTATCCATCAACTTCCTGGGCTTCTACAACCTGCCCGACGAGAGCCTGCTCGGGATGCTGATGAGCAGCTACAAGTTGAACGACAACTGGAGCCTGGGATTCAACGTCGCCTATCCCTACGCGCGCCGGGACAGCAGTGGGCTGTGGCAGGTGCGCGACCAGAAGCAGGCGATCTTCCGTCTTCAATATCAATTCTGAGCTCGCCATGCACAACGACCAAACTGCCTTGCAAACTCCGGGGGATACCGACGTCGCGGTCATCGGCCTCGACTGCCGCATGCCGGGAGCCGCCAATCCGGCGCAGTTCTGGGACAACCTGATCCGCAACGTCAACAGCGTGCGGGAGGTGTCCGCCGACCGCTGGGACACGGGCCGCTTCTTCGGCGATTCCCGCGAGCCCAACAAGACGCACAGCAAATGGGCCGGACTCATGGACGACGTCGACAAGTTCGACGCCAAGTTCTTCCAGATCTCGCCCACCGAGGCGCAGTCGATGGACCCGCAGCAGCGGCTGATGCTCGAGCTGAGCTGGGGCTGTCTCGAGGATGCCGGCTATCCACCGTCGGCATTGTCGGGCACCGACACCGGCGTGTACATCGGCGTCGCCGGGCTCGACTATCGCGAGCTGCTCGATGCGAACGCCCCGTCGGTAGAGGCGCATCGGTCCACCGGCAACTATCTATCGATCGTCGCGAACCGCGTCTCGCACTTCTTCAACCTGCGCGGGCCGAGCACGCCGTTCGACACCGCCTGCTCCAGCGCGTTGTTCGCGCTCCATCACGCGGTGCGCTCCATCAACTCGGGCGAGTCGTGCATGGCTCTGGTGGGCGGCATCAACGTGCTGCTGACGGCGACCACGTTCATCGCGTTCGCGAAGACCGGCATGCTGTCGCCGCGCGGCCAGTGCCGCACGTTCGACGCCGGTGCCGACGGCTACGTGCGCGGCGAGGGCGCCGGCATGATCCTGCTGAAGCCGCTCAGGAAGGCGGTGGAGGATGGCGACAACATCTACGGCGTGGTCAAGGGATCGGCGATCAACCATGGCGGCAAGTCGTACACCCTGACTTCGCCGAATGCGTACGCGCAGTCGCAGGTGATCCAGGACGCGTACAAGCGCGCCGGCATTTCGCCGGACCGCGTGAGTTACATAGAAGCGCACGGGACCGGCACGCCGAAGGGCGATCCGATGGAGATCACCGGGCTCAAGCGGGCCTGGAAATATCTCGGCAAACACTTCTCGAGCAAGCCGCAGCCGGGCAGTTGCGGCATCGGCACCGCCAAGACGCACATCGGACACCTGGAAACCGCCGCGGGGATCGCGGGGATCATCAAGGTGTTGCTGTCACTGCGGCACCGGCAGCTTCCCGGACTCGCGAATTTCGAGCGCATCAATCCCGCCATCGATCTGGAGGGCTCGCCGTTCTATCTAGTGACCAAGTCGCAGGACTGGCGCGCGCCGGTGGAAGAGGCGCCGCTGATCGCCGGAGTGAGCTCGTTCGGCTTCGGCGGCACGAACGCCCACGTCGTATTTCAATCCTACGGCGCGCACTGAGGCGCGCGAGACCAGAGGAAAACATGGAACCCATCGACCCCGCCAGCTTCCACAACCTGTACGGCATGAAGCGCCGCCAGCGCATCGCGTTCCGTCAGAAGGACTTTCTCGACTACGTGCTCATGATCGGCATGTGCGCGGCATTGATCTGGTTCGCATACGGCGGGCTGCATCCGCTGTGCATGGCCGGCCTCGCGCTGTGCGCGTACATGATCGTGGCGTTTCCGATTCGTCACGGCGTGCAATGGTCCGTGCCCATCCTGGTCTCGCGACCGCAGGACGCGCTGCTGTCGCTGGTCCACAAATTCCGCAACCTGCATTGGCCGATGTTGGTCGCGGTGGCGCTGCTGGCGCTGGAGAACGGCGTCATCTACCTGACGCCGAACCTGCCGCACAAAGTGGAGCTGATGCACCAGATCGCGCTGTGGCTGCTCTACATCCACTTCGCGCTGATCACCGGATATCGCACTGCGATCCTGATCGTGCACCTGGTCAAGCGCGCGTTCGTGCGCGAAGTGCTCATGCAGTCGCACTGGAAGATGCACCTGCAGAAGCAGCCCAGCATCACGCTCGAGATCGTGCACGCATATTTCGTCGGGATGCTGACGCACATCGTCTACCTGGTGCCGTGGTTCCTGGTCATCAGGTTCCTCGACTTTTCGCTGGTACTGCTGCCGGTGACCTGCGTCGCGGCCGCGCTGATCCAGCGCATCCACGTCAAGACGCTGAGCGCCTGGTTCTATCGCGATCACTGGCTGGGCCACAATTCGGAGTTCGACTTCGTCTATCTGCACGGCACGCATCACGATGCCATTCCCTCGGGCCTGATCGCGGTCGCGGGCAACGGTTTCTTCGAAGGCTTCTTCCGCGGTGCGTTGGCGTTTCCGATCCCGTTCTACAACCCGATCATGGCGGCGCTGTACTACACCGTCGACGTGAAGATCGACATCGACATGCATCAGTACATCCCCGCGCTGTTTCCGCGGATCCCGCGCGAGGTGTACGAGATCACGCATCACTCCACGCACCACTTCGGCCGTGCCGAGCCGTATGGCTTCGGCATCAAGATCGACCAGCCCGGAGTTTCGGAGGAAACGCGCAAGCGGTTCAAGGCGCTGCCCGACGAGCTCAAGTATTCGCTGGATCTCGACACGCAGCTCACCGGATACGAGTGGGATCACGACAGCCACAAGTGGTTCATGGCGCTGGTCGACAAGTACCAGCCGCCGGCTGCTCCGGAGGCGCCGGCCGCAGACCCTGACGCGTCGGGCGCGTCGTGACATGAACGCCCGGGCCAAAACCGATTGGGTCGGCGAGGTGTTCGCCGCGCTGCGCGACTGCGGCGAGGATGTGTCCATCATTTACGGACGCAAGCCCTCGCCGGCGCAGGCGGAGCCGCGCTGGTTCGAGTTGCCGCACGATCGCTTCGACGGCATCGGTGGCTTCGCCGCGCTGCTGCGTGAGCAGGGCTTCCGGGTCGAGGCATTGCCCGAGCTGCGTGATGACCGCTTCCGCGTGCTGCGCGCGTTGCGCGGGCTGATTGCGGTGCTGCCGACGCTGGGCATCCGGCCGCGGACCTGGCGCAAATTCGACGGCAGCCGTACCGCCACGCTGCTGGAGCCGGGCGAGCGCCTCGCGTGGCGCGTACTGAGCGCCGAGCAGACGCAGCGCGTCGTGGCCGCCGCCCGGCGCGCCGGCGTCACCGTCAACACCTATCTACTATTCCATCTGGATGCCGAGGTCGGGCGCGCATTGGCGGCGCCCGCGTCGCCGCGCCGCTGGATGATCCCCGTGAACCTGCGCGGCGCCGTGACGCGGCAGTCCGAGCCGATCCCGCACATGTCGTTCTTCACCGTGGACGTGGGCGAGGGCGTGTCGCCGACCGGCCTGCAGGCCGAGCTCACCCGGCTCAAGCAGCGCGCATACCACTGGGGCTCCTGGCTCGCGCTCAACTCGGGCCGGCTGATCGGCCGTGCGGGCATGCGCCGCGACATGCGCAATCGAGAGAAGAAGAATCACGGCTGGACCGGGATCTTCTCGAATCTCGGAGTGTGGGACGTGCCGGGCAGCGATCCGTGGATCTTCTGTCCGGCGATCTCGCGCGTGCATCCGATCGGCGCCGGCTGCATCACGATGAACGGACGTCTGGCACTCGCCATGCAGCTGCACGACGCCCTGGGCACCAATCTGCGTACGTCGAACGCGCTCCTGGACGCCTGGCAAAACGCCTGCGTGCAGGAGCTCGGCGGCGATCTCCTCGGGGAACGCATCGCGCTCAGCGCGACCGCGTGACTCCATATCTTTCACTAACTAGGTAATTTCACATGGTTCAAGCAGGTATCGAGGCGATGAATTTCTTCGCCGGCACCGCGTGTCTGGACGTCTACAAGCTCGCCGAGCATCGGAATCTCGATAGACGCCGCTTCGACAATCTACTCATGAAGGAGAAGAGCGTCGCGCTGCCGTACGAAGACCCCATCACATACGCCGTGAACGCGGCCAAACCGCTGGTCGACGCGCTCAGCGAGGACGAGAAGAACCGCATCGAGATGCTGATCACGTGCACGGAGTCGGCCTTCGACTTCGGCAAGTCGATGAGCACGTATTGCCACGACCAACTCGGGCTCAACCGCAATTGCCGGCTGTTCGAGATCAAGAACGCCTGTTTCTCGGGCGTGGCGGGCTTCCAGACGGCGGTCAACTTCATCCTGTCGCAGGTCTCCCCGGGCGCGAAGGCGCTGGTCATCGCGACCGACATCACGCGCTTCATGCTCGAGGAAGGCGGCGACGCGATGCACATGGAGTGGGCGTTCGCGGAGCCCAGCGGCGGCGCGGGCGCAGTGGCGATGCTGTTCAGCCAGACGCCGCATGTGTTCCGCGTCGATCCCGGCGCGAACGGTTCGTATGGTTACGAGGTGATGGACACCTGCCGGCCCTCCATCGACAGCGAGGCCGGCGATTCCGACCTGTCGCTGCGCTCTTATCTGGACTGCAGCGAGAACGCGTTCCTGGAATACCAGAAGCGCGTGCAGGGTGCGGACTACCAGAACACCTTCGGCTACCTCGCCTACCACACCCCGTTCGGCGGCATGGTCAAGGGTGCGCACCGGAATCTCATGCGCAAGCACGTCCGCGGCATCGCGCCGGCCACCATCGAGGAGGATTTCACGCGCCGCATGATGCCGGGACTCACGTACTGCCAGCGAGTCGGAAACGTCATGGGCGCGACGGCCATGCTCGCGCTGGCGAGCACGATCGACAATGCCAACCTCGAGAAGCCGGAGCGCGTCGGCGTGTTCTCGTACGGATCGGGCTGCTGCTCCGAATTCTTCAGCGGCGTGATCACGAAAGAAGGGCAGGAGCGCATGCGCGGTCTCGGCATGAAAGAGCAGCTCGACCGGCGCTACGAACTGTCGATGGACGAGTACGAGGACCTGCTGGTCGGCAACAACGCGGTGAAATTCGGTACGCGCGACGTGGTGCTCGACCAGGACTTCGTACCGCAGGCACGGCGCGCGCAGGGCAGGCCAACGCTGTTTCTCAAGGAGATCAAAGAATTCCACAGGAAGTACGAGTGGGTATCCTGACCGAAGCCGCGTATCAGACGCTGCAAGTCCGCTCGCAAGGGGACGTGTGTTTCATCCAGATCCACCGTCCCGAGGCGAACAACACCATCAACGACACGCTGATCGAGGAGTTCGCGCAGGCGCTCGATGCGGCTGAGCGCGACAGCAAGATCATCGTGGTCGAGGGATCGCCCGAAGTGTTCTGCTTCGGGGCGGACTTCAAGGCGATCCAGCACGGATTCGATGGCGCGGGCGCGCCCGAGGGCGTCAACCCCGCGCCGATGTACGACCTGTGGCAACGGCTGGCCCGCGGGCCCTGCGTCTCCATAGCGCACGTGCGCGGCCAGGCGAATGCCGGCGGCATCGGTTTCGTCGCCGCCTGCGACATCGTGATCTGCGAAGAGCGCTCGACGTTCAGTCTGTCGGAGCTGCTGTTCGGCCTGATGCCGGCCTGCGTCCTGCCATTCCTCATGCGGCGCGTGGGATTCTCGCGGGCGCATTACATGACGCTGATGACCGAATCCGTCAGCGCGAAAACCGCGCAGGAGTGGGGGCTGGTCGACGAGTGCGCGGTAGATAGCCAGAACCTGCTGCGCAAGAAGCTGCTGCGCCTGCGGCGTCTGTCGAAGACCGCGGTGGAGCGCTACAAGCGCTACATGAACGACCTGGACGATTCGCTGCGGGCCTACCAGCCGCGTGCGCTCGCGGCCAACGTCGAGGTCTTCTCGGACCAGGCGAACCTCGCGAAGATCTCGCGTTACGTCCGGACCGGACAGTTTCCATGGGAAGGTGATTAGTCATGTCAGAAAAAGTCGTCGCAGTGACGGAGGTCCGCCCCGAGATCCTCGAGATCCGGATGCAGGACAAGGAAAGCAAGAACACGTTCTCGATCGCGCTGGCGGAAGGGCTCATCGAAGCTTTTCACACCATTGCTTCGCAGCCGAAGTACAAGGTCGTCATCCTCACCGGGTACGACAGCTACTTCGCCAGCGGCGGCACCAAGGAAGGCCTGCTGTTCCTGTCGGATGGCAAGGGCAAATTCTCGGATCGGGATTTCTACAGCCTCGCATTGAACTGCCCGATACCCGTGATCTCGGCGATGCAGGGACACGGCATCGGCGGCGGATTCGTGCTCGGGATGTTCGCGGACTTCCCCGTGCTCAGCCGCGAGAGCGTCTACACCACCAACTTCATGAAGTACGGCTTCACGCCGGGCATGGGCGCCACCTTCGTGTTGCCGAAGAAGCTCGGCATCAGCCTCGCCGAGGAGATGATGATCTCCGCGCGCACCTACCGCGGCGAGGAGCTGCAGAGGCGCGGCATCCCGTTCCCGGTGCTGCCGCGCGCGCAGTTGATGGAATACGCGCTCGAGCTGGCGTCGACCATTGCCGAAAAGCCGCGCATCTCGCTCGTGACGCTCAAGGACCACCTGGTGGCATCGCTGCGTGCCGGACTGCCCGAGGTCATCGACCAGGAAGTCGTCATGCACGAGAAGACCTTCCATCGGCCGGAGGTCAAGGATCGCATCCAGGCGCTGTTCGGAACCTAACTACAACGATTCCCACGGAGGAAACATGACTCACTCAGAAGTATTCGATATCGTCGTCCGCCACACCCGCGAAGTGATCCCGGGTCTCGATGGACATCAATTCCAAGCGGACGATTCGCTGAAGGCGCTCGGCGCCAACTCGATGGATCGCTCGGAGATCGTGATGATGGCGCTGGACTCCCTGTCGTTGAACGTGCCGCTGGTCGCCACGGCCGGAGCGCGCAACATCGGCGAGCTCGCCAACCTGCTGCATGCCAAGCTGTGACGCCTCGGAGATAGTCGTCAGCGGCCTCGGCGTCACGACCGCGATCGGCCAGGGCAAGGCGCGGTTCATCGCCGCGCTGCTGGAGGGCGTCGGTCGTTTCCACACGATGCAACGCCCGGGCCGGCAATATCCGGCCGGAACTGACGCCGCCAGCCAGTTCCTCGGCGCGGAAATCGATTCGCTCGAGATCCCGGCCGGCATCCCGCGCGCCATGCTGCGCACGGCATCGCTCACCGGGCAGGTGGCGCTCACCACGCTGCATGAAGCCTGGGCGGATGCGGGCTTGTCGAACGTCGACCCGACGCGCATCGGGCTCATCGTCGGCGGCTCCAACGTCCAGCAGCGCGAACTCACGCAGACTCACGAGGCGTACCGTCAGAAGCCGCAGTTCCTGCGGCCCGCGTACGCGATGTCGTTCATGGACAGCGACGTGTGCGGCATGTGCACCGAGGCCTTCGGCATCGAAGGGATGGCCTACACGCTGGGCGGCGCATCGGCCAGCGGTCAGCTCGCGGTGCTCCAGGCCATTCGTGCCGTCGAATCCGGACAGGTCGACGTGTGCATTGCGCTGGGCGCGTTGATGGATCTTTCTTTCTGGGAATGCCAGGGGTTCCGATCGCTGGGCGCGATGGGCTCCGATGCCTTCGCGAGCGAGCCCCAACTGGCGTGCCGCCCGTTCGACCAGCGCCGCGATGGATTCATCTTCGGCGAAGCCTGTGGCGCCATCGTCATCGAGAAGGCGGCAACGGCGCGTCGTGAGCACGTGAAACCCTATGCGCGCGTCGCGGGCTGGGCCATGAAGATGGATGCGAACCGCGGCGCCAACCCTTCGTTCGACGGCGAGGTCCGCGTCATCCAGCAGGCGCTGCATAAGGCCGGCCTGAGCGCGCACGACATCGACTATGTGAATCCGCACGGCAGCGGCTCAGGTGTCGGCGATGAAACGGAGCTGCGTGCGTTTGCCCAGTGCGGGCTGCAGCACGCCTACATCAATGCGACCAAGTCGCTCACGGGCCATGGGTTGAGCGCTGCCGGCGCCGTGGAGCTCGTCGCCACGCTGCTGCAAATGCAGGCGGGCGCCTTGCACCCGACCCGGAACCTGGACGAGCCGATGGACGAGAACTGGAACTGGGTGCGGCAGAAAGCCGTGCCCCATGCGATCCAGCGCGCGTTGAAGATGAGCATGGGCTTCAGCGGCGTGAACTCGGCGCTGTGCCTGGAAAGACTATAGACCGAGACGTACGCGAGGTACCGTGTTTCCCCCTTCCGATCCTGAGGCGCCTGCACTCTCCGAGCGCTGGCCGCACATTGCCAAACTACTGGCGAACGCCGGTCACATCACCATCGGCAACATCGCGCCCGTCGCCGGCGCAGCCGTGGCCGCGACGGCGCACACGCTGTTCGCCACCATCGTGCGCCGGCCGCAGGAATCCTTTGAGCAACTGCTGCAGCGTCTCGATCACGCCATCGGGCTGGCGCTCAACGAAGGCAAGCGCACCAATGAGCTGAAAGACGGGCACTTCGCGCTCGCCACGCCGAAAACGCGCAAACGCATCCAATAGCGTCGCGTCCGGTGTACTCCGCAGTGGGCCGCCCTGGCCATTGCTGCAACCTCATCTTGGGCAATAACATCTGGTTCCGGAGAGCCAGAGGTGTGTCGATGGGGTCCCCACTGAAAACAGAAGAGAACAAAGCGGTCGCACGCAGGTTTTTCGAGCTCTTCACCGCCAGCGACATCGACGGTGCCCTGAACACCATGGCCGACGACGCAACCTGGTGGATACCGGGCAAGAAGGAGCGTTCGCCGAACGCGGGCCTGTATCCAAAGACAAGATCGGGCGCCTGTTCCATCGGATGGTCGGCGCACTCGAGAACGGGCTGACGATGTCGGTGTTATCTTGTCTGGCGGAAGGCGATCAGGTCGCGCTCGAAGTCGTTTCCGCGGGAGATCTGAAGAACGGACGACAGTACCGGCAGGAGTACCACATGCTCATGAAGTTCAGGGACGGGAAGATTGCGTCGGTGCGGGAATACCTGGACACCCAGCACGCCAACGACGTATGGGTTGCGCCACTCGTTTAACTCCACCCGATGCAATGAAGAAACTGAAACACGAGGGCGAGCTGTTCAAGGCGGGACTGCTCGCAGCGATGAAATACGCGCAAGAGCGCGGCGCCGTCGAATTCGAACCGACCGATTCCGCGAGCCAGAAATTGCTCTACGTTTACCGGCTGCTGGTGCACGACAAGATGATTCAGCCGCTGCCCGAAGACCAGGTCGCGGAGAGCACCATGCGGCACAAGCTGGCGATCTGGTATTCGAAGCAACTGCCGAAGGATCACCCGCTGCTGAAGTGATCTGTGACTGGCCAAGGCTCTAACCCGATCATTCATTGGCTCGAAGACGGCAAGGCATTCGAGGCTCGGTGGCGCTCTCATAGCGATGCGCCGCCTGCCACGCGCGTCGTGGTCGCCGACGGGAAAATGACAGCAGACCAGGCCTATGGTCTGGCGTGTCAAGGGACTGCGATTCTCTGGCGCGGCGACTTTCAAGAGGCGCGCCAGATGTTGACTGCGCTGGGGAAGCGCGCGGATCGTCCGCAGCGTAGAACACAGAGTAGATCGCGAATTTCAGCCGCGACTTCATTGGCCGAAACTTCAGTCGCGAATTCATCCGCCAATCCGGCCGAAGCATTCCATCTCTACCGACAAGCGAGGTCGCAACGTGCCCGCACGTTGAACTCGCTCTTGATCCCGCTCAACGACGACTACTCGATCCCGTTGCGAAGAGCGCCCGATATCCGGCAAGCGTGCGCGGAGGCCTACGGTCCCGCGGAGGCTGCATCGGTCACATCGCTGCGAGCCTTGCTCGGCGCGATCGGTGCGCACGAGTGGCGCACGAAAGGCATCGACATTCCGGAAGCAGGCGGCCGGATCTATCCACACTTCGGCGTCTTCGCGCCGATCCGCCGTGAGTACGTCGACCTCATCGCTACGGCGCCTCTGCCAGGCGTGTGCAATCTATCGAGCGTTGCGTTCGATATCGGCACGGGCACCGGTGTGCTGGCCGCAGTGCTGGCACGGCGGGGCATAGAACGCGTGGTCGCGACCGATCTGGATCCGCGCGCGCTGGCGTGTGCGCGTGAGAACGTCAGACAGTTAGGGCTTTCAGAGCGCATCGATGTCGTGCAGGCGGATCTTTTTCCCGAAGGCCGCGCGGCGCTGGTGATCTGCAACCCGCCCTGGATTCCCGCTCGGCCGAACTCGCCCATGGAAAGCGGGATCTACGATCCCGACAGCCGGATGCTGCGCGGATTCCTGGCGAAGCTGACAGAGCACCTTACGCCGGGCGGCGAGGGGTGGTTGATCCTTTCCGACCTGGCGGAGCATTTGCGCTTGAGGACCCGCGCGCAGTTGTTAGACGAGTTCGAGGCGGCGGGGTTGCGCGTACTGGGGCGAATCGATGTGCCGCCACGACATCCGCGAGCGGCTGATAAGACGGACGTGCTCCATCCCGCGCGCGCGGCTGAAATCACTTCGCTGTGGCGGCTCGGGACGCTCAGCGCGTGAGCTCTCAGAACTTCTCGTCGGGCCGCAAGTAGCGCCACTTGCCCACGGGTAAGCCTCCCAACGGGACGTTGCCGCTGCGGACGCGCTTCAATCCGGTCACAAACAGACCCACCAGCTCGCACATGCGCCGGATCTGCCGCTTGCGGCCCTGGCGCAGTACGAAGCGCAGCTGGTGTTCGTTCTGCCATGACACGATTGCGGGCTTGAGCTTCACGCCGTCGAGCGTCAGGCCGTGCTGCAGGCGTTTCATCCCGTCGGGTGTGAGAGTGCCTTCGACCCGCACGAGGTATTCCTTCTCGACCGAGGAGTCCTCGCCAATCAACTGCTTTGCGACGCGTCCATCCTGGGTGAGCACCAGCAGTCCGGTGGAGTCGATGTCCAGTCGGCCGGCAGGGGCGAGCGCGCGCAGATGTCCCAGCTGGAACTGGGTAGGCGAGGGATCCGCTGCCCAGCGATTCTCCGGACGGATCAGCACGATGGCGGGTTCGTAGCCGTCTTCGGCCTGGCCGGAGACATAGCCCACCGGCTTGTGCAGCAGGATGGTGACCTGTCCGCTCTGGTGTTCACGCGCGGCCGGATCGATCTCGATGTGTGCGTCGGGTGACACCCGTACGCCGAGGGTGTCGACGACTTGCCCATCTACTTTCACCCAGCCGCTGGTGATCCAGCGATCCGCCTCGCGCCGCGAGCACAGGCCGAGTTCGCCCATGCGCTTGGAGAGGCGCGGGTGGTCGGCGTTTTCTGGAGATGGGGGAGGGTGGGTCATGCAGTGAGGCTGGTGCGTATTGTAGTTCCATCTGCCGGCATCGATCTTCGCCCTGGCGTCGGATGCAGTCGGGTCTGAATTTGCGTCGCGTCGATGATGGATTGGACGCACCCCTCAACCGCAACCAAGAGTTGGCCGGACACAAACCTGCCGCTTCAGCAGAAGCCGGTCTCGAAGACGTAAAAACGGGCGCTCGATCAGCCACCAGAGTACTGCGCCGCCAGCGATGCCCGAAGCGTAGTAGATGACAACGCCTTGGCTGCCAGTCAGGCTCTCGGGGCTCAGCAGTAGTTGAACTGCATGACTCGTCATCTTGTGTGAAAGGTACAGGCTGTAAGAAATCGTTGCGATCATCGCCACGCCGGGTACGCGCCAGTTTGGGAACAATCGTTCCCAGCTGAGCGACGCCGATAGAAGAAGCGCACAACCGAGCGAGAACAGCGGATAGCCAAAGACAGCCCCAACAAACGTCAACCCTGGCCCGCCGACAAAAGGCGTCGGCGGAAAATGAAACAAGAAGCCGGCCGCGGAAATGCATGCCAGGCCCAGGCCCAGTGTGAGCCGAGGATCTGCGTAGCGCCTCCAGTGTTCCGGATGAAAGCAACGATACGCCGCCAGCAGCACGCCGAAGATCAGCCCGTCCAGTCGGCAATACGTCGGGTAATAGATTGCCGTCAGGTACTCGGGCACAAAGGCAAAGTTGCCATCCGCCGCTGCTTCCCCGAGCGGTATCCAAAGAAGAGCTCGCAAAATCATGCCACCGCAAAGCAACACGCCAGCGATCAGCAGAGTCCAGCCACGCCACCGACGCCTGATCAACAACACCAGTGCAGGCATCATCAGATAGAAGTGTTCTTCGACGCACAACGACCACGCATGCGTGAACGCACCGGTGGCGCGGAAGTCGAGTCCGAAGTTCATCGTGAACGTAAGGAAGCGCCACGTCGGCTGCATGGTGGTGTCTTCGCTCAAGACCGGGGCGAACTCGTACAACGCGAGCACGAAAAGAAACGCAGGCAGAATGCGAAACGAGCGCTTCAAATAGAACTCTCGCAGCGATGGCCGCCGACCTTCAGCGATGGGCGTGAGTAACTGCGTGCCAATGAGGAAGCCGCTGAGCACGAAGAACAGATCCACGCCGGTCCAGCTGAACGTCCTCAACCCCTCGAGCGCATCCAATCGCGACGGTCGAGGGACATGCCAAAGCATCACGAGCAGGATGGCGATCGCGCGCAATACATCCGGGCCAGCCGAACGCGGGCGACTCCGAGCAGACTCCGCGGGGACCGCTGTCGAGCGAGACCATTCGTTCTGTTTAGTGAACCCTTCGCCCGATACCGACATGTGGCCCTCAACCCCAGGCACGACTATTCCCCTGAACCGTCAGCAAAGCCGTGCTCGCTCGTACGCATAGTATGGTGTGTATCGGCCGAGGCGTCGCCGGAGCCGCCGCTAATCACCGGTCGATGATTGTCTCTTGCGTCGAAGGCGCATTTTGCTCTCGCGGGATGGCCGGATTTTGGGAATAAACTATGGTCACCTTGTGCGGCCACGCATAACAAGCGCGTTAGCCCAAAACCTTTGCTAGCTCGCGCTCCGATGATGGATTGGACGGACGGTCGCTAAATCGGTTTGAGCATCAATAGTTTTGCGTCAACTGGGAAGGCTTGTCTCCTTTACGTCTCCTCAATCGCGCTTCTCGCGGTCGCGCGACTAAGTGTTACCCGAAACGGAGATGAATCCGGCAAGTTTCAGCGCCTTGGTGTCGAACGTCGCCGTAGCCTGGCAACCTAACCGTCGATTACGGGCTTCGATCAGGCAATCCGCAAATTCGGCGACCGAGTCCTTCCAAGAGTAGAGAGCGTGTTCAACCGAGGGCTCGTCCTCGAAGGCCAAATCTGCCGCGTCTAACAACGTGGAAAAAGCCGACAGGATTTCCGACTTTGAGAGCTCGTAACGGCTCCGCAGCACCCATTCAGTTTCCAGTAATACCAACAGACTGACGAGCGCAGGTTCGTCCTTATCAGCTTCGCGCTTGATCAGTCGACGCGCTTTCTCGAACTGCTGCTGATCATCGCGAACCAAGTACCGAACGAGGACATTGGTGTCTAGGCCGAGCACTACCGTGACAACAATTCAACGGGTACGGCTTTTCTGCCCTTCTTGTGCAGCAGACCCGCGAGTTCCGAAACGCGCTTGTTCTTTACCCGCATGATGACGACACCGTCCGGCATCAGCGTAAAAGTCATCCTGTCGCCGGCCTTCATGTTCAGACCATCGCGAATTGCCTTTGGGATTGTGGTTTGACCTTTGCTGGTCAAGGTTGCATCGGTGCTCATCGCCAACTCCTTAGTCCTTACCGAATTGAGTATAGTAAGGACCGTCGTGGCGGTGCAAGACGTGGCAAGGTTCCAGGTATTTGCGCGTCAGCTTCGCTTACTGGATGGCGTCCTGAATTGGTTGATGTCATTCGCCATTCTTCATCTCTGTCGTCTTACCGGGGAGTCGCGGAAACCACCACGCGGCACAAGCTGGCTGGCTGGTATTCGATGCAGCTGCCGAAGGAGCACCCGCTACTGAAGTGATCCCAAGCTTTCGTTGGGTTCCGGCCCCGACGCTCGGCAAACCTGGCTAGTGCGCATATATAAGTACCTGCTGAATGAGCGATTTTGCGACATTCCTACTGAATTGCGCGTAAATACGTCGTTTTAACTCATAGTTATGCGTAGAATTACGACATTCTTGGGCCGGCGGCGCCCAGTTATGCGGAGATCAGCGACATGCCGCTCCTCACGGCCGGGGACGACAAAGCGGAGGCTAGGCGACTCCAGCGCTGGGCCAAGCAGGGCCGGCTGCGACGCATCTATGCCGGCATCTACACCGACGATCTCGCCCAGCCATTGGAAACCGTCGTCCGCCGCGAGCTGCTCGCGCTCTGCGCGCTCGTCGCGCCGGGCGCCATCCTGTCGCATCGCTCGGCACTGGAAAGCAGCCGGACCACCGCAGCCGGAAATGTATTCCTCACCGGACCGCAGCGCCGGGATTTCAAACTACCCGGCGTCACACTGCGGATGGTCATGGGCGTAGGGCCTTTGGAGTCGGACATCCGCGTTCCCACCCTGAGTGGCGATGTCTACATCGCGAGTCAGGCACGCGCGCTACTCGAAAACTTGAGCGCAAGCCGCGGCGATGCGGCGGAGCGGCGCACCGTGGGGGCCGAGGGCGTAGAGGCCTGGCTCGATCGGTTCATCAGTCGTGATCTCGGCGATGGGGTCAACAAGCTGCGCGATGCCGCGCGCGGCGTTGCCGAACCGCTCGGGCTTCAAAAGGAATTCGCACGACTGGATACCATCATCGGCACGCTGCTCGGGACGCGCACGTCGCGCATGCACGCACCAACGGCTATGGCCCGCGCCGCTGGCAGTCCGTATGACGACGCACGTGTGACGCTCTTTCAGACGTTGGCCGAAGCGCTGCAATGGGATCCACTGCAGGTGCCCGATGCGGACCCGAAAGCAGACAGCAACCTGCAGGCCTTTGTCGAAACCTATTTCTCCAACTACATTGAGGGGACCGAGTTCGAGCTGGAAGAGGCGCACGACATCGTGGTCCATGGTCGGCCGCTGCAGTATCGCGAAGACGATTCGCACGACATCCTGGGTACGTATCAGGCGATTCTGAAATCGAAGGCTGATCCTGCCGTACCACAGGACTTCGTCGCCTTCGTGACGCAGCTTCGGGAGTGGAATGCGCGTGTCATCGAATCGCGGCACGCGAAGAATCCGGGCGAGTTCAAGACGCAGGTGAATCGTGCGGGCAACACGGTATTCGTTGCGCCTGAGCTCGTCATCGGCACGCTCGGAAAGGGCTACGAAGTGATCATGAGCGCGGTGACTCCCGCCAATCGCGCCGCGCTGGCGGCGTTCGTGGTGGCAGAAGTGCATCCCTTCGCAGACGGTAATGGCCGTACGGCGCGCTTGGCAATGAACCTCTTTCTGAGCGGAGCGGGGCTGGCGCGCATCATTATTCCGACGGTCTATCGTGATGACTACATTTCTGCCCTGAAGGCCATGTCTAACACCGCCCATTCCGTTCCGCTGGTCAGGATGCTCGCGCGTGCGGCAAGGTTCAGTCGATGGATCGACTTCGGTTCGCAGTCGGCGGCGTTTGCGGCGTTGAAGCAGTCGAAGGCGCTTGAGCGATCTGAGGTGGCCAAGCTCGTGTTTTGATTTTGCATCGTCTAAGTGGGTAATAAACAGGCCACTTAACAACAAGTGGCGCTGGTATTACCCGCCATGAAAACCCGGAATCTCGATACAGCGCTGGATGCTTTTCGCAATAAGGGCGGCACACTGCGTACCCGCGATCTCATCGCGCTCGGAGTGCACACCGACGCGCTGTACACGCTGCGCGACAGCGGGCGCATCGTCGAGCTCGGCCGTGGTCCCTATCGTCATGTCGCCGTACCTGCAGGCGATCGAATGACCGGGAACGAAACCAAGAACGTCACAGCGTCCGTGCTCACTGGGCTTTCGCGTGTGCGAATTAGTTAGTCTTCATAATCGTAGATCTCGGTTCCGACAAGATCCACGAGCACTGTGTTGCATTCCACAGTGAACCAGGTCTGAAACAGCTTGCATGTGCGGCTTGGAGGCCACAGAGCCGGGTCGGTGTACCACCCATTCAATTCCATCTCGAAGAGCTGCGAGAAATTGCGGCGAATCCAGCGATGCAATTTGTCGCTCGATTCCGCAACAGCGTCACCGATCAGATAGACCGTTCGTTCCTCATTCACTTCGTCAAGCGTCATGATGCGCTTCGTCTTCGCGGGGTCGACTTCGTTGGTCCAATCAACGGCGGGTTGTTTGTAGCGAAGGAGTAGTGCTGCGCGGTTGACCATGTGATGACCCGATCAAAACTTACGATTGAGAGGAGCGCCGTCGTGAGGGGTAAACCCGGACGGTCATCCCTTTGTTCCGCCGTAGGGTTTGAGCGCCTTCGCAACTTCTTTCAGCTCTGGCTTCGTCACCAGCCCGCGGGTGAGAGCCTGCGTAGCGGCCTGGCGGAGCAGGTCAGGTGTGACACTGGAGTGGGCACAGTCAACGAGCGTGCGGCGCGTGGAGGTCACGGGCACGGCGCCCACCCAGGTGCGCTCTTTGTTAGGTACGTCGGCGTAATGCAGCGTGAGGCCTTTCGGCACGCGCAGGCGTCGTTGACTCCAATCTAGCGGCAGCGTGAGATGTATTTGTGCCGGCAGTGAATCGGAAAGGCCGTGTAGTGAGAGTGCCGTTTGGTGCGAGAGGACTGCCGCGGAGTCGGCCCACAGCCACGCGGCCACGAGGTCCTCGTGTTCGCCCGGCGGGAAGTGGACCAGGCGGTAGATGCCGCGGCGTATCCGCGTGATGTTGCCGGCCTTCTGGTGATGCGCCAGCAGGGGGTCGGAATAGCCGGCAGCCGCAGCTTGCCGAGTCGTGAAGAGGCCTTCCTGCGAGGCGGCGACGTCGTAGAGCGCTTGCCAGGCGGGCCCGGTGGGAGAGGCGTGGGTCATGCACAAAACGCAAGTTATATTGAAGTTTCGTGCAAGAAGGTGGCCACGCTGCCGGCCTATTGATAAACCTCCGCGGTGCGCGCAATCTTCCACAATATGGAAGTTTCTGGAAATTCCTGAGATGCGCCGTGCAGACTCTTATCTATGAGCTCGCAGAGCGGGGCCTGGCGAACCGTGTACTGACGGATTCACAGCTTGCCCGGGTTCTCGCCGGAACCGACCAGCGTCGCTACCACCTCGTAAACCGCGCGATGAAGGCCGGCGAGTTGCACCGGCTCAAACGCGGGTTGTACCTCGTCGATGCCCGCTTTCGCGATTACCCTGCGCACCCGTTCGCGCTGGCACAGGCATTCGTCGCAGCCAGCTACGTCTCTTTCGAAACGGCGCTGGCACATCACGGTTGGATTCCAGAAGTGGTGCGAACCGTCGCGAGCGTGACGCCGGCCACGAAATCGCTGGCTTACGAACACGAAGTTTTCGGCCGCTTCTCGTTTCAGCCGCTCGCGACCGAGCCCGGATACTTCCTCGAGCTCGTCGAGCGAGTGCAGATCGATCAACAGGTTGCCCTAGTTGCCCAACCCGCGCGCGCGCTCCTCGACCTGGTGTGCGAGCGCAAAGTCGATTGGCAGGGGATCAAATGGATCGTTGAAGGACTGCGCATCGGGCCGGAGTCGCTGCGAAAGATCACGAGTGCGGATGTCCGCACCCTCGCGCTCATCTACAAGCAGAAGCGTGTGAAGAAATTTCTGAGATCACTGGCTCAGGAGTTAGGCCATGATTGAATTGATCCAGCGGCGACTCGCGCGATACAAAGCAGCCAATGCTATCGAAGAGGAGCTGGCTACCAAGGAGGCGCTGCAAGAGGTGGCGTTGTATGCACTTTGGCGAGCGGGATTTTTCGACGTGGCCGCATTTCAGGGCGGTACGAGCCTGCGCATACTGCACAAGTTGCCGCGCTTTTCCGAAGACATGGACTTCATTCTGAAAGCGCCGGACCCCGCGTTTGCCTGGGGCATCTATCTTCCGCAAGTGCGAGATTGTCTGGAAGAGTTTGGGTTGAAGTCCGAGGTGCTCGACAACTCGCGTATGGACCGCAACGTACGCGAGGCGCTGCTAAAAGATGACTCAATCGCAAATCAATTGAACCTGCAGTTCTTTCGCGGCGCTGCGGACCGGCAGATCAAGATCAAATTCGAAATCGATGTGAGCCCGCCAGCGGAGTCCGGATTCGAATATTCATATCTGGATTTTCCACTCGACTTTGAAGTGTGCCACCAGGATCTGCCCAGCAATTTCGCGCTGAAGATCCACGCCGTTCTATGCCGCCCGTATCTCAAAGGTCGCGATTGGTTCGACTTCAACTGGTACGTGAAGCAGAAAGTTGCCCCCAAGCTTGCGCACCTTCAGGCCGCCTTGCGGCAGCACGGCCCATGGGCTGGCCAGGCCATCAATGTTGATATGGCGTGGGTGATTGAAGCGCTCAATGCAAAGATCGGCGCGATCGATTGGAAGGCGGCGGTCCAGGATGTCGCGCGATTCCTCAACCCCATCGAGCGCAAGAGTCTGGAGCTGTGGAGTCCAAAATTCTTTTCCAGCCGCGTCGCGGTTTTGCGCGCCTTCTGAACTTCGATTCGGCGCGTCACCACAGCGGATCAATTCTGCGAGCGTCAGTGTGCTGATGGATTGGACGGACGATCGCTAAATCGTTTTTTGGATCAGTAGCTTGGCGTCGGCGGAGAAGGCTCGTCTCCTTTATGTCTCCTTGATCGCGCAATTGATTTCATGTCGCTCATGTTCATACTCGCCGACACATCAGGAGTCGTGCGATGACCAAAGCAGCAATCATCAAGGTGGCCCAGGCGGTTGAGGTCGTCGGGAAGCCGAAGCCGAAGCTGACGCTCGCGCAAAGTCTGGCGGCATTTGATCCTGCGTGCCACGGTGGGGAAGTCATGGCTGCTTCCGGCGGTCGTCTTGCGATCCGCAAGTCGGTCAAGAGAGGTAAAGGTCGCGTATGAGTCGCGCTGAGTGAAACCGCCGCAGATCGTCTTGCCCGGTCAGAGGCTCGATACCTCGAAAAAACCCAGGACGCTCACACCATCCGAGATCGAATTGTTGCAGCAGGATTTGAAGGCAGCGCTTAGGGTCCTCGGCCAAGATGAAGTTGACGACGCGCACGCGCTGATGCGAGGACAAGGCTTTCGCAGCGAAGACTTCGAAATTCTTGAAAGAGCAGACCCGTCGCTACCGGCGCTGAGTGCAGTCACCGGTACGGTTGTGGTGCTGCGCAGAAGCAATAGAGCGTCGAGGACCTATGCCACCGGGCACGGTTCAACGTGGCTCGAACAGTTTTGCGCTGACCTGAAGCTGGGCGTGTTTGGGCAACAGAAATAACGAGGCTTACTAGCTAGGTCACGCGTGCCACTCATTGCGACGGCGTCGGGTTAGGCCCGCGAGAAGCCCCGGGGTCGGATCCGTCTATCGGTTCGTGCTGCGCCTCGTAGGCGTTAATTTGGGTTGCCAGCCCATTCGAGGTGATCGCCATCGGGCGTGCCTTTCTTTGAGCCCCACGGACGTTTCACCTCTGCCATTGCAGCGCGATGATCCGCCGCGTTCCGAATCGGTTTGACGTCAGTCGTCATGCTTCGCCTCCGTCGCATCTCCGTCGGCATTGATACCGCTGGCCTTTGCGCGAGCCAACAGATTCGTCCTGAGTGAGCGAAATTCCGAAACCCGCAAGTGGCGTTTCAGCGCCTCACGGGCGAGGTCGCTTTTGGAAATTTCAAGAGCAGTGCTCTGGCGTTGCAGCTCCAGATCCAGGTCATCCGGCAGGTGAAGCCTTATGGTGCTCACGTTCGCTCGTACATTTAGTGTTCCCACAACTGGCGCAAGGGCACGGCAAACAGTTTCTCGCCAAAGTTTATGGAGGCGCTGCCATCGTAGAGCACTACACCAGCCGTGAAGCGCGTACCCGCGACATCACGGAGTTTGCGAAGGCCCCTGAAGTCCGCCTCCGTCACCGTCGCGGCTGCTTTCACCTCGACTCCCGCGACAGTGAAGCTGCCTTGCTCCAGCACAATGTCCACTTCGAAGTCATCGCGGTCGCGGTAGTGGAAGAAGTCGATGGGCTCGGTACGCCAGCTCGCCTGCCGACGCAGCTCTTGTAGTGCAAAGGTTTCCAGCAGTAAACCAAGTCGCTGCCGATCCTTGTTGAGCGCAGCAGCGTCGACGCCCAGGAGCGCGCATGCCAATCCCGTATCTGCCATGTGGAGCTTGGGCGTTTTCACCAGTCGGCTTAGGCGGTTGCTGTGCCACGGTGCAAGTCGTTCGAGCAGAAATATCCGCTCCAGCACGGTGACGTATTCGTGAATCGTTTGCCGATTGATTTGAAACGGTGCGGCGAGATCTGACACATTGATCAGCCGCGCAGTGTGCGCGGCCGCGAGGGCGAGCAGCCTCGGTAACGCATCAAAGGAATGAATGCGAGTCAAATCGCGAACGTCGCGCTGGATCTGAGTTTCCACCAGATCACGGTACCAGGCACGGCGACGGGCCGGTGCTCGCCGGATTAGCGCAGCGGGATATCCGCCGGCAACGATACGCTGAGCCAGTTCGGCACCCAGGGGTTTCGCAATGGCGGTTCGAAAGCCATTGTCGAACAAGGCGTCGAGAAAGCGCGGCCGCTGCCGCGAGAGTTCGCACTGCGCAAGCGGGTGCAGTCGGAGCAGGCCCATTCGTCCTGCCAACGAATCAGCCAGAGCGGGCACCAGCAGTACGTTGGCTGAGCCAGTCAAGATGTAGCGACCAGCGGCACGCCGCTGGTCGATGGCCATCTTGAGCGAAGTAAATATTTCAGGTACGCGCTGCACCTCATCGAGAATCGACCGCGGAGGCAACCCTGCGACAAAGCCGATGGGATCGCCGCGAGCCGCCGCGCGAACAGCGTCATCGTCAAACGACACGTACCGATAGCCCCGTCGTTCGCCGACCATGCGGGCCAAGGTTGTCTTGCCGCACTGGCGCGGGCCATGAATGAGTACGGCGGGTGTATCTGCCAGCGCTTCACGCAGACGCGGCGTGAGGTAGCGAGGGTAGGGTGAAATTGCCTTGGGCACGTTTCATGCTAGGCCGGATTCCCGGCTGATTGCAAGTATCAAGGTCGGCTGATTGCTAAAATAGATGTCGGCTGATTGCTAGAATTATTGGGCTCCATTGCTCAAGTGTGTGATCCCGCCTTCAACCGGCTATTCTCAGTGGCATGGAAGATGGCTCCGAGAACAGTGCACTTCTCCGGGCGAAGCTCGCGGCGCTCGAGGAACAGTGCCTTGCCCTGAAGCGCCGGATCGAGCGTCTGGAGCCATCGGCGGTGCGATCACCGACACCACTATCGTCTGCCGAGGTGACAGCTGCCTCGCCGTCCGCCCAGAAAGTAGGTCTGTTTCGAAAGCTGTTTTCCGGACGCATGGATGTCGTTCCGGTCCGCTGGGAGAATTCAGGCACCGGACGCTCAGGCTACGCGCCTGCCTGCCGAAACGAGTGGGTGCGCGGGGTTTGCGAAAAGCCGCAGGTGAAATGTGGTGAGTGCCCCAATCAAGCTTTTATCCCGGTCTCAGACGACGTCATCTCGTCGCATCTGCGCGGCAAGGCCGCAGCGCGGCGTGGCGACGCCCCCTTTGTATGTGGCGTTTATCCACTTCTCGCTGACGACACCTGCTGGTTTCTGGCGGTGGACTTCGACGGCGAGGAATGGGCAGCGGACGCGCTGGCGTTCTTCGAGACTTGCCGGGTCAACGGCGTTCCCGCGGCAATCGAACGATCGAGATCGGGGGAAGGTGGCCACGTCTGGATCTTCTTCTCGTGGCCGGTGCTGGCGCGTGAGGCGCGATCACTCGGCGCAAGCCTGCTGACGCAGACGATGGAGCGTCGTCCAGAGATCGGATTTTTATCCTACGACCGCATGTTTCCGAGCCAAGACGTGATGCCACGCGGCGGTTTCGGCAACTTGATCGCACTGCCGCTGCAGCGGCCGGCACGTGAATACGGCAACAGCGTCTTTGTTGATGAGCGGTTGCAGCCCTTTTCGGACCAGTGGGCGTTCCTCGCATCGCTCCCGCGCCTCTCGCCTCAAGAGGTAAAGGATCTCGTGAACAATGCCCAAGCGAAGGATAGGGTGCTCGGCGTTCGTATGCCGGTGGAGGATGACGATGGAGATGAGCCGTGGCGCAGGCTGCCTTCACGACAAAAGGTGTTCGAGCGCGTGGCTGATCCGCTGCCGGAACGTCTCAAGATTACCTTGGCGGACGGGATCTACATCGACCGCCTGGCCCTGCCACCTTCGATGGTTGCTCGCCTGGTGAGATTGGCAGCATTTCAGAACCCGGAGTTCTACCGTGCACAGGCGATGCGACTAACTACGCATGACAAGCCGCGCATCGTCTCTTGTGCGTCGCTGCATCGACGTCATGTGGAATTGCCCCGAGGGTGCCTGGGAGAAGCCCTTGACCTCCTGAAAGCGCACGGAGTGAGAGCGGAAATTGATGACCAACGCGATCTTGGCGTCGCGCTTACCAGCCAGTTCACCGGAACCTTGCGCGATGAGCAACAGATCGCTGTCGACGCCTTGTTGCCGCATGACTGCGGAGTGCTGGCCGCGACGACAGCGTTCGGAAAGACGGTGGTCGCGGCGGCCTTGATCGCGCACCGCGAGCGCGGCGTATTAGTCCTCGTTCATCGCAAGGAGCTGCTGACGCAGTGGGTGGAGCGCTTGAAGCAGTTTCTGTCGATCAACGCCGACCAAATCGGCGTGATTGGCGGTGGAAAGCGCAAGCCCACCGGATGCATCGACGTAGCCGTGATCCAGAGCTTGGTGCGCAAGGGTGAAGTGTCGGATCTGATATCAGGCTACGGGCATCTGATCGTGGATGAGTGCCATCATCTTTCGGCTTCGAGTTTTGAGCTCGTGGCGCGACGCTCAAAGGCGCGTTATGTGTTGGGACTTTCTGCCACGGTCACCCGCAAGGATGGACACCATCCGATCATCCACATGCAGTGCGGCCCGGTGCGGCATCGGGTCAACGCCAAGCTTCAAGCCGCTCGGCGCGGATTCGATCACAAGGTGCGCATCCGACGGACGGATTTTTCTGTGCCCGTCAGTTTGGATGGCAGCCGTATCTCTATGCCGGGGTTGTATGCCGCTTTGGCGCAAGACGAGGCGCGCAACGCCGCGATCTTCGACGATGTTCTGACGGCTCTCGATGCTGGCCGGTGCCCATTGATCCTGACTGAACGACGTGACCATCTCGATCTACTGCAAAACAGATTCGCACGGTTCACCAAAAACCTGATCGTGCTCCATGGCGGCTTGTCTACAGTCGAGCGTCGTGCGGCGCGGGAAGCTCTGCGGTCATCGTCGGAGGGTGAACGACTCGTGTTGGCTACTGGTCGATATCTAGGGGAAGGGTTCGACGATTCACGATTCGATACGTTGTTTCTGCTAATGCCGATATCGTGGAAGGGCACGTTGGCACAGTACGTTGGCCGTTTGCATCGCGACCATGACAGCAAGCGCGAAGTCATCGTCTACGACTATGTGGATTCTGCAGTTCCGGTGCTGGCGCGTATGGCTGCAAAGCGAGCGACGGGGTATCGGGCGCTGGGCTACGTTTTGGAGTAGCGGGGTGCGCCGGGCACCACGCACCACGCACCGCGACGTGCTTGCCCGGACAATGCGGATGCATTACCATGCAATGCATCGCATTACCGAGAGCCCCGACATGGCCACCGCCCTCGAGTTGGAATCCACGCTTACCGATCGCTATCAGACTACCGTGCCAGACGGCGTGCGCCGTGCACTGCGGCTTGGCAAGCGAGACAAGATTCGCTACCTGCTCCAACCTGGTGGGGCGGTCCTGATGACGCGTGCCACGCGGATGGATAAAGATGATCCGGTCTTGGGCGAGTTCCTCCGCTTCATCGCACAGGACATCGCGGCTCACCCTCGAAACGTTCGGGCCGTCGGGCAAAAGCTGCGCTCCAGAATCCAGGTGCTGGTTGGCCGCGTGAAGTTAGATCTCGATGCGCCGCTCGATCCGAAGGACGAATGAAGCAGCCGGCGGCGGAGTCGGCTCTGGTCGTCAATGGCTGGACGTTGTTCGGGCATGCCCTGTTCCTCGATCAGCTCGAAGCCCTGACTGTCGAGGTTGAGCGACTGCGCAAGAAAGACCCGACGGGTTACCGGCAGAGGAATTCCGCAAAGCGTTTGGCGGCGATCGCCAAGCTCGCTTTCGACGTGATCCCGCAAGATCCGCAGCGTGCCGAGTACCGGCAAGGGGTAACGCTCGGAGATGCATACAAGCACTGGTTCCGCGCGAAATTCTTTCAGCAGTACCGGTTGTTTTTCCGCTACCACAAGGAGAGTCAGGTGATCGTCTACGCGTGGGTGAACGACGAGGATACGAGGCGCGCATACGACAGCCGAACTGATGCCTATAGGGTGTTCGGCCGCATGCTTCAAAGTGGCCATCCGCCGAACGATTGGAAAACGCTGCTTGCGCAGGCGCAGTCCGAAGCGAAGCGCCTGCGCAAAGCGGCCGCGAACGTGCCAGCGCGTTGATTCATTTCTCCCGAACCGAGGCGCTGCAAAAATGCCGATCAAGCAGAATTCGCGAGCCCGGCGTAAGCCGCATGGTTCCCGGCGGAATAAGGCTGCCGCTCCCAAACTCTCGCATCTGCGCCGGCCGGCGAATGTCGGTGTGGAGGAGTGGCAAACCCAGCTGCGGCGACAGTTCGGTCGCGCCCAAGCATTCAAGATGCAGAATATCGGTGAAGAGGCGGTGTTCTCGGAATTCACGGTCACCAATCCTCTCAGCGACAACAGCTACCGGGTCGCGATTCGTGGCGCGAAGCCGGGAGAGAGCTTTTGTGCGTGCCCGGACTTCGCCACCAACGATCTCGGCACGTGCAAACACATCGAGTTCGTTCTGGGGCGCTTGGAAAAGAAGCGCGGCGGCAAGCGGGCACTGACACAGGGGTTTCATCCGCGGTTTAGCGAGGTCTATCTACAGTACGGCGGCGAACGGCGCGTGCGCTTTCGCGCCGGGCGTGAGTGTCCGCCGGCATTGGTCCGGCATGCGGCGAATGTTTTCAGCGGGCCCGGCGAAGTGTTACCCGTGGGGCACTTCGCACAGATCGAGGCCTTCCTGGCATACGCCGGCGAGAGCGGTCACGAGCTGCGGTGCTACGAAGACGCGCTCGGCTTCATTGCCCAGATTCGCGATGCCGGGGAACGCGGGCGAGTCATAGACGGGGCGTATCCAGAGGGCGCGGCGACGGTCGCACTGCAGAAGCTCCTGAAGACCGATTTGTACCCCTATCAGGCCGACGGTGCGTTGTTCGCCGCGCGAGCCGGGCGCTGCCTGATCGGCGATGAAATGGGTCTGGGCAAGACGATCCAGGCGATTGCCGCGGCAGAACTCTTCGCCCGGCACTTCGGCGCCGAACGCGTGCTGATCGTGTGCCCCACCTCACTCAAACATCAATGGCGGCGCGAGATTGCACGTTTCTCCGAGCGGCAGGCACAGGTGATCGGCGGATTGCGCGCCGCGCGCGAGGCGCAGTACTCGCAGGCGGGCTTCTGCAAGATTACTAACTACGATGTGATCTCAAAGGATCTGGAGCTGATTCGAAACTGGTCCCCGGACGTGGTGATCGTCGATGAGGCACAGCGGATCAAGAACTGGAACACCGTCGTCGCCCGTGCCTTGAAACGCATCGAGAGCCCGTACGCCATCGTGCTGACAGGTACGCCGCTGGAAAACAGGCTGGAAGAGCTGGTCTCCATCGTGCAGTTCGTGGATCGCCATCGAATCGGCCCGACGTGGCGCTTGCGCCATGAACACCAGGCGTTGGATGAGGCAGGTCGTGTCATTGGCTATCGCGATCTCGACCGCATCGGCAAAACGCTCGCGCCGGTGCTGCTCCGACGGCGCAAGGCCGACGTGCTGAGTCAGCTTCCACCGCGCGTGGACAACACCGTGTTCGTCGCTATGACCGACGAGCAGATGGTCCATCACGAGGAGAATCGTCTGATCGTCGACCGCATCGTGAGCCGCTGGCGCAAGACGGGCTACCTGTCGGACGCCGACCAGCGTCGTCTCACCTGCTGCCTGCAAAACATGCGTATGTCCTGCAACAGTACGTACCTGCTCGACAAGCGCACGGATCACGGAGCCAAGGCCGATGAGTTGGCGACGCTGCTCGCGGAACTGTTCGAGCGCCCCGAGGCCAAGGTGGTCGTGTTCAGTCAATGGCTGGGTACGCACCAGATGATCATTCGTCGACTGGAAAGACGCGGCTGGGATCACGTGCTGTTTCACGGCGGCGTGCCGAGCGAGAAGCGTGCAGCGTTGGTCGACCGCTTTCGCGAAGACCCGAAGTGTCGCGTGTTTCTCTCCACGGATGCCGGAGGAGTCGGACTCAATCTCCAGCACGCCGCTTCCACCATCATCAATATGGATCTGCCGTGGAACCCTGCGGTGCTCGAACAGCGCATCGGGCGTGTGCATCGGCTCGGGCAATCGCGCAGCGTGCAGGTGGTCAATTTCGTTGCCGAGGGCACCATCGAGGAGCGCATGCTGTCGCTGCTGGCGTTCAAGAAGTCGCTGTTCGCCGGTGTGCTCGACGGCGGCGAAAGCGAAGTGTTCCTCGGCGGTACACGTCTGACGAAATTCATGGAGAGCGTCGACGCGGTGACTGGCACACCCGAGGAACCGGCGGCTGACTCGAAGCGTTCTCGCACGTCCTTGCCGGTGGAACCACAGATTACCGGTGGGCCTCTTGCGGCCAGCGCTGTTTCTCTATTGGCGAGCCAGCCGGTTGCCGGACAACCGGCCAATGGCGGTGATCGCGCGCAGATTGCGGTGGCGCCAGCCGATGGTGCGTTGGGCAATCCCTGGGCGCCTCTGCTCAGCGTTGGCTTGAAGCTGTTAGAGACACTCGCTGCCTTGCCAGCAACTGCTGACAGTGGCGATCGACAGTCGGGTAGCCCCAATCCGGGGATCGAGACCGATGCCCGGACGGGTCGTTCGTACCTCAAGGTTCCCGTGCCAGAACCGCAGGTCGTTCAGCAGCTGAGTGATGCCCTGTCCCGCCTGCTTGCCAGCTTCGCAAAATAGACCGACCTGAAGGATCACTGCAAGCTGTGCGAGCCAGTGGAGCGCGCGCGGAAGATCATCTGCTGCACCGATTCCGGTCACCTAAAGGTGGATTGGACCGACGATCGCTAAATCGTTTTCTGTCTCAATAGTTTGGCGTCAGCGGAGTGCTCGTCTCCTTTACGACTCGTCGACGCGCTTGCGCGTGTTCGTCAGCAGCGGCTTTCCTTCAGCATGTTGCAAAAGAGAGCGCCTTGTTCAATCGCGTCGCTCAATGAGACGTGCGTGTGCGGCAAGTCTTCAAGCCATCGCTTCGGCATGTTCCGTTTGGTGCTCTCGCGGTAGTTCGTCTTGAGCACTGCCATTGCAAATGACTTGATATCGAGCGCGGAGTGGCTGAAGGGACTCTCGCCGACATACTTCATCAAGTACCAGTAGACGAACATGAAATCGTAGCCTGCCGGGTAGCCAACGAATACGGGCTTGCCGTCGAGCGATTTTATGCAGGTCACGTAGCGCGTCATCGCACGTTCGGGAAGTTCCACCATGGGCTGGCCAGGACATCAATGTTGATATGGCGTGGGTGATTGAAGCCCTCGATGCAAAGATCGGCGCGATAGATTGGAAGGCGGCGGTCCAGGATGTCGCGCGATTCCTCAATCCCATCGAGCGCAAGAGCCTGGAGCTGTGGAGTCCGAAATTCTTTTTTAGCCGCGTCGCAACTCTGCGCGCCTTCTGAGCTTCGATCCGGCGCGTCGCCTCAAACTGTGGGTCAACATCCTCGGTTGCAGCGGCTGGGCGCGCGGCGCCTCTATCGCTGACTACGGGATAGTCACCTTCCGCCCGGATTCAGGGCATTCGAAGGCAGGAGATGGAACGGCGGCATCTCGAGGCCTTCCAGCCAGTAGAGGACGAAGTCGGTGGAGGTCGTGCTGCTGAAACCGCGCTCTGAATACCCCATGACGTCGATCGCCGTGGGCTGCGAGGCCGTGCGGCCGGTGACGACCGCGTAGAGGTTGGCGCTCGCCTTGGCGTCGGCGATAGTGTCGGCGAACAGCCAGCCTTTTCTTCCGACGACAAAGGGACGGATGGCGTTTTCGCACAGATTGTTGGTCAGGGGCACTTCGCCGTGTTCCAGGAACACGCTGAGCTTTGCCCACTGGTTGAGCGTGTAGTGCACGGCTTTTCCCAGGCGGCTCTGCGGCAGCACCTGCGGGGCGAGATCGTCGAGCCAGGCGCGAAAGCGTTCGAGGATGGGTTTTGAGTGTTGCTGGCGCACGCGCACACGCTCCTCGGGCGTCATGGGCCGATCGCGATCCCACAAGGATCGCTCGATCAGCGACAGCTCGCCGATGAAGCCGAGTGCCGTCTTGGCGTGGCTTACGCCCTCGCTCGCCTTGTGCGCTTCGTCGAACTTGCGCCGTGCATGCGCCATACAGCCGCCGTGCAGGAGGCCGTTCGCTTGGGCCACCTGCGCGTAGGGCTCATAGCCATCAGTGAGCAGAATGCCGCGGTAACCTTCCAGCAGCCGCTTCGGCACCGCGCCGCCGCGGGATGGATCGTAGTCAAAGAGCACGATCCGCTTGCCCGGCGATCCGGCGCAGCGTGCCCAAATCCAGTGATCGGAAGCCGCAGCTTTGCCGTTCGTCGGATCCGCTTCGAGCACCTGCAGCCGCGTCTCATCGCAGTGGATGAGCGGCAGGGCGAGCATGTGCTCAGCTAACAAGTTGATCAGCGGTGTGAGGTGCGTCGTGCCGAGCCGGATCATCCACCCCGCCATCGTCGCGCGGCCGAGCGCGACGCCCAAGCGCGCGAACTGGGTCTCCTGCCGATACAGCGGTGTGTGATCGACGAACTTGGCGGTGGCGATGTGCGCAAGCAATGCGGGGCTCGCTAAGCTTTTGGGGAAAATGCTCAGCGGCACCGGCGCGATCTTCACGCCCGCATGGCAGCAGGGGCAGGCGTATTTGGGACGGATGTGCTTGAGAACCCGCACCTTCGCCGGCTGATAGTCGAGCTGCTCGCAGCTCTCCTCGCCGATCTTCTGGAGCGCCACGCCTTCGCACGCCGTGCACACCTTCTGCTCTTGCGGCAAATCGTGAACGATCTCCACCCGTGGCAAATCGGCCGATAAGGGCTTGCGGCCGCGTGCCTTGCGCTCATGGGCGGGGATCCGCACCGCTTCAGGGGCGACCTCGGCGCTGGCGGCGAGCGCCTCGATCTCGTTGAAGAGGTGCGCCTGCTCGGCGGCGATCTCGACCGCGCGCTTCTCGGAGGAGCGGCCAAAGAGCTGAGCTTTGAGCCACCGGTTCTCCTCTTCCAGCAGTTGGATGCGCGCCTCGCGCGCCGCCAGCCGCGCGCTCAAGGCGGCAAAATCGATCGATCCTGCGGGACTGGCGGTAAGGCTGATGGCGCTCGAGCTCACGAGCGCGATCATACCAAAGACTAACTACCTTGGAGCATCTGGCAATGAAAAACTCTTCTCAGGCGAGCGCCGAAAACCTGAGCGCCTCGTGCCCCTTCATCCGCCACACATCGTAGCCGTCGAGCAGCCAGTTGAGCTGCTCGCCCGTCAGGCTGACCACCGTCTCATCAATGCGGCGCGGCCAGGCGAATCGATCGCGCTCCAGGCGCTTGTACCAGACGATGAAGCCGTTGCGCTCCCACATCAGCATCTTCAGCTTGTTGTGCCGGCGGTTGACGAACACGAACAGCGATCCGGAAAACGGATCGAGGCGCATCGCCTCCTGGGCGAGGATCGCAAGTCCGTCCATCTGCTTGCGCATGTCGATCGGCGCACGGTGCAGATACACCCGCTCGATCGAACGGTCAGGGCGCAGCATCCGTACCATCCGCGGTGCTCAGACTCTCGAGCCACGCGCGCGGCGGCCAGGTGCGACACTCGATCGAAATCCCGCCCGGCAAGCTCACCTGGGCGACGACGGACGCTGCGGGCGGCGTGACCTGCACCGTCATGAAGGCGGCCGACGAGGCGCTCGACTTCAAGCTGCGCGCCAACACTCCCGAACGCTTCGACGGCAGCAGCCCGCGCCGTCGCAATGGAATCAACGCGTCGTACACCTGCCGCACGGCCACCCCGCGCGAACGGCAATACGCGCTCAAGTTCACACCCTTCGCCTGCGCACCGCGTACACACTCAAGCGCCTGGCGCTGTAATGCCGTCAGTTCCCGATCTCTCTTCGTTCGCATCGCTCGACCTCCTCAAAGTCTGGGAGGCCGCAGCATGCACGCTCACGCGCAAATGAAAATCACGCGGTTAGTAAATCGCTTACGTGCAATGGACTTGCCGAGCGGATGCCGCTCCAGGCATTCGAGATGTGTCTGTTTACTGCGCTGCCAGCGCGAGATCGCCGCGAACGTGTCGATGATGGATTGGACCGACGGTCGCTAAATCGTTTTTCAGATCAGTAGCTTGGCGTTTTCGGAGAAGGTTTGTCTCCTTTACGTCTCCTCATGAAACGGATTCTGAATCGTTACTCCGCGGAATTTGCGGCCGTGTTGCATATCTTCGGTGAGTAAGACGCGGCAATCCGCATCGGCGGCGGCCGCGATGATGAGCGCATCGTAGAACGACAACGCGCTGGTTCGTGCCAGCTTCACAGCGTGAGTATGTATATCAGCCGTGAGAGGGCGGGCAGGTTCCGTCAACTCCGCGATGACTTCGAGCGCGGCATCGAGCTGCGGCCAATCCCAGCGCAGCTTGTTGCGTACGACGTTGGTGAACTCATTGAGCACCTGCACTCCGATCACGCCGCCTTCGGCGAGCAGCGCTTCTGCAGTAGCGCATCGCCGATCACCCGTGGTGAACGCGTAGATCAGAATGTTGGTGTCGAGGAACCGATCACCGGGCATTGGCCTCATCCCGGTCGAAACGAAATCCTTTGGGTAGGGGCGTCTTGAGCGCGCGCAGACGTTCCAGCGCTCGCTCTCTACCGCGATTTCGCTCTACTCGAAATTGCCGGTCACCGGCCACGACGATTTCGATTTCGTCACCGGTCTTCAGTTTCAACGCTTTTACGATTACATCAGGAAGCCTGACGGCCAGGCTGTTTCCCCACTTGGCTACGCGCATAGGTCACCTAAAGATATACACGAATCTATGTATATCATAACGCACGCCGGCCTGTGCTGGGCATGCACAAAACTTAAGTTTTATTGAAGTTTTGTGGAAGCGTTGGCCTCGTTATGTGGCTTGCCTCGCCGCTTGGGTAATAATCAGGCCACTTAAAGACAAGTGGCGCTAGTATTACCCACCATGAAGACCCGGAATCACGACACCGCGCTGAAGGCCTTCCGCGACAAAGGCGGCACGCTGCGCACCCGGGACCTCATCGCGCTCGGCGTGCACACCGACGCCCTGTACACGCTGCGTGACAGCGGTCGCATCGTTGAACTCTGCCGTGGTCTCTACCGTCTTGCCGAAGCCGGCGAAGCCGAGTATCCCGATCTCGCCCTGGTCGCGGCGCGCGCGCCGGATGCGGCCGTCTGTCTGACCAGCGCGCTTTCGTATCACGACATCACGACCCAGATCCCATCCTCCGTTCACTTGGCCGTGCCGCGTGGCAGCTATCACGGCATCACGCTGTCGATTCCCGTCACGGTCTATCGCTTCGACTCGAAGACCTTCAACAAGGGGCTCGAGATGCATCACGTCGGTGGCATGCCCCTCAAGATCTACAGCGCGGCGCGTACCGCAGTGGACTGCTTCAAGTTCAGGAACAAGATTGGGCTGGACGTGGCGCTCGAGGCGCTGCGTCTGGCGCGACAACGGAAGCATGTTCAGAACCGGGAGCTGCTGCACTACGCACGGCTGCTACGTGTCGAAAATCCGATGTCACCGTACCTGCAGGCGATCGAATGACCTGGAACGATACTAAAAACGTCACGGCGTCGGCGCTCGCCAAGCTGCGCAACAATTCAAAGTCGAGCGGCTCGGCTTTTCAGCTGGTGCTTCAGCAGTACGCCATCGAGCGATTCCTGTATCGCATGCGACGCGCGCCGGTGAGAGAATCTGAACCGGGCCGTGATTGCTAGTTAGCCATCGTATCACGAGGTCGATCCAAGGGAACTCGAGGAGCCGAAGATCTTCGTGAGTAGATTGGTAGGTTTGGTGTTTCCTTGGCGTAAATTGCGGCTCACCATCAGGTGTCAGTGATGCTTCAGATAAATTCGGGAAGGTTCTTCAAGCATGGAGTCGGTCCACAGAACAGGCTACGTGGGGTCATTTACACCAACTTGCGACTCGGTCCCGAAGGGTCGATAGAGACCGTTGCAGGCACGCTATTGCCAACAGATACCCTTCAACATTCGTCCGCGCTTGTGTACGAGCTAACCGAACAGATCGAAGCTCAGCCTGTCGGTCCAGGCGTTCTTGTATCCCATGGAGCCGAGCCGTATCTCCAGGATTTCTCGGCGATCTCGTCGTTCGTATTAAATGCCGTCTGCACCCCAGACTCTGATCTCGCGCGCCGCCTCACAAGTGGGAAACGTGGTTTGGCCACACGCTCCGCGCCACAACAGCTTGTGCGTCTTGTGTTCGACGCTGAACGATGGTGTCAGCCCGAGGACGCAGAAAATCTTGTGAGATTCGTAAAGCAGCTGATCGGGTTGAAGCGAACCCGTTTTCTAGCCGCGATGCGCGCAATCCGTACCTATGTCACGGGCCTGCATCGGATTGCTGATGATTTGGAGCTTGCATACACGCTGCTCGTCGCATCGGTTGAATCGCTGGCGCAGGAATTCGACGGACATCGCGCGGCTTGGGAGGACCTAGATCAAAGGAAGAGAAGCGCCATCGACGGGGCGCTCGCAGGTGCATCTCAGGATGTGGCACTTCAAGTGAGAGCGGCAATCCTTGAGGGTGAGCATGTGGCATTGAAGCGCCGGTTTCGCGATTTCTCGCTGGAGCACGTTGATCCTGCCTACTTCCGCGACGAAGCAGTGGCCATTGAAAACCCGGTAAGGCGCGCCGACTTGCCAGAATTGCTGGGGCATGCCTATCGAATGCGATCGCGATACATACACAACCTTCAGGAACTACCTAGGATATTGACGCTAGGCGGTGGCTCGTTCAGTGAAACTGCGAACATTAAGCAAGACATCATGCTCACGCTGCAGGGACTCGCGCGATTGAGTCGACATGTCATCAGGCAGTTTGTGATGCGTCAGCCAATCGTCGAATCAGAAGACTATGACTACAGCCACGAGCGAGCAGGAATCGTCAGCCTGCAACTCGCGCCGCAATATTGGATATGGCGACCCGAAAATATCACGGCGATATCCGGGCGGATGATTTTGGAAGGATTCCTGGATCAGGCGGTGGGCGTTTTGATAAATGCGCGAAATGCGCAGCTAACCGATCTCCGAGCCATGCTCGCAAGAGTTGAAGACATCATGCCTTCAATGAAGGTCGAACAGCGCCGCCGATTGCTGGCGTGTTACTGCATGTTCAATCGAATGGTGCGAGAGGAGGACCGCTCACCGAACAGCGAGGCCGTGTTGAAAGCCTACGAAGGCGAACTGCTGGTGCCATCTTCGGAATCAATGCTTGTGCAGGTTGTTCTAGGTTTGTCTCCCGCTTGGGACCTCTCGCAACACGACGATGCCCATGAGAGCTACTTTGCGGAGCGCTTCACGAAGAGCGGCCTGCGTGCGCCACGCGCTCTTGAAGCCGGGATCAGTCTCACTCTGGCCGAGCGGCATCGGCAGGCCGGCAATTCGGTACGCGCTCGCGAATTGATTGCATTCGCGGTAGAGAACTTTCCGGGGCAACTAAAACTCGAGCTTTTCGAGCGCAACTACTCTGGCGATACGCTCATTGACTGGGAGGACTTGCTGTTCCCGGCCGAGTCACCGGAGCAGAAACATGGAGTGACCTAGCTGATCGCGGCGGATGCGGCGGTTTGAGCTTGGCACTTTATCTTCCACGCGTGCGCTCCAGCGACTTGGTAGGTTGCATTTCACCTTGCACTGGCACCGCCTCCGCCCAGGAACATCGACGCCCCGATAAAGTAGCCGAAGTCATACCAGCCGCCGGAGTTTGGGAATGCGTAGATTCGGTAGTCGGCGAAGATGCTTCCGATGAGACTAAATAGGATCATGAAACCGTGGACGATTCCCATCCAAAAGCCTGGTGGTTCATACGCGGATGGGTGCGGCTGGGTAGCACAGGCACTCAAGATCAACGCTGAGATGACGATTCCCAGAAAGATCGCGGCGCGTGGCCGGGCCACCCAGGTTTGGAACGTGTGCATGTGCGGTTACCTCATGCAGCCGAACGGTTGAGCTGAGCGGCGCGCACGCCGTCGCTCGAGCTGGGCACTTTATCCTGCACGCGTCCGCTCCAGCGAATTTGTTAGACGACAACTAGCGGCCATCGTCTTCGTCCTCGTCGGGGAGAAGCTTCTCCAATTTGGCAATCGACCTTTCTAGGGCGAGCGCCGCTAAGAATCCAGCGCCAACTCCGTAGTAGATTGCCCAGCTGTACTTGCGCGTGAGAAATGAAACCGCGGCCGCCACCACAATCCCAAGGACGATGACAAACCATCTTGCGATAGCGTTTATTTTGCCTTCGATTCGAGCGAGACGTCGGTCGGTTTGACGATCCATCCGTTGTCGCCTAACAACAAGTTGACCGCGGAAATGCGGCACTACTAAGGCGCGAAAGTGTGGGAAAGCACCGGAAGTTGAGCGTATCCATTGGCTTCCAGTTCACCACGCACTGCCAAATCCGTCAATGCACCTCCCCGCCATGTTGGTAAGCTCGCCGTGCTCCGCTTCTTCTGCTGTCGCACTTTGTAAGCGGCCTAGGGTGTTTTTCAACTGAAGTCGGGTCTCGGGTAGAGAAGAGTGCTTGTGCGGGCGCGCGCGAGGATGACGGAGCGAGAGGTGCCGGACACTTTGATGTTAGGTATCGACGTAATTTTGCGCGAAACGCAGGATAGGCTTTCAGCCGCTGCTGTCACACGATGTTCCTCATGGCAGTCGAAGCATTCATTCAGTGTCGTGTGTCGCAGGCGACGAAAGCGGCGCTCCGTGCGGCAGCCGAACGGCAACAGCTCACGGAGTCCGCGCTGCTCAAGCGCATGCTCGAACTGGTTCTGCATACCGCAGGAGCGGCAGAGGCGGGCGAGGTCGTCGCCACTGATCGCCCGTCACGACAGGCGCGCCTCTACGTCCGGCTAACGGTGGGGGACCGCCAGCTCCTGCAGGAACGATCCGCTGCTCGTTGCCTGGCACCGGCGACCTATGCCTCCACCTTGCTCCGCGCCCATCTGCGCGCCCTGACGCCACTGCCTGAGGCGGAGCTGCGCGCTATCCGACAGTCGACCCGCGAGCTCGCTGCCATCGGCCGCAACCTCAACCAGATCGCACTAGCTACGCGTCGGGGCGATTCGGGCGCAGGGGTTACCCGCGAGATGCTGTGGAATTTCCTCAAAGCCTGTGAGGCCCTCCGAGTTCACATTCGCTCGTACATCAGCACCAACCTCTCGAGCTGGAGTTCCGGCGATGCCGCGTCGCAGCTTTAGGCTCCCCGGCGACGATGGGTTCTTGGACATCGTCAGCCATGGGCGCGGAGTCGCCGCGGAACGGCAACAACTGCTGCCCGCACAGGTCGAGCAGATCGCGCGCACCGTCCGGCATACCCCGGAAGTCATGGTCAAGATTTCCGGTGGCGGCCAGAGCGCCAAGGCGGTCGCCGCGCATTTCAAATATCTCAATCGTCAGGAGTTCGAAATCGAAACCGACGACGGCCAGCACCTCAAGGGGAAGGAGTCGGAAAAAACGCTGACCGAAGATTGGGACCTGGACCTCGATGCCGCGGAATCGCGGTCCCCTTACCGCGGCGCGCCGGGGCGCAAGCCGGCGAAGCTGGTGCACAACATCGTACTGTCGATGCCGGCGGGTACGCCGGCAGCAGGCGTGCTCGAAGCAAGCCGCGCGTTTGCCCGAGAGCAGTTCGCCTTGAAGCACCGGTATGCGTTGGTGCTGCACACCGACCAGCCCCACCCGCATGTCCACCTGGTCGTGAAGGCGATGAGTGAGCAGGGGAGGCGGATGAACATTCGCAAGGAGACCTTGCGGGAATGGCGGCGGCAGTTCGCGAGCCACCTCCGGGCACAAGGCATCGCGGCAAACGCGACGGATAGGGTAGTTCGGGGCGTGACCAAGCCCCAGAAGCGCGACGGCATCTTCCGGGCCATGCGCGCCGGCCGATCTACTCACATGCGGGAGCGCGTGGAATCCGTCGTGGCTGCGCTGCGTGCTGGTGGCACTCAGGTTGAGCCGGGCAAGGCCCGGATGCTGGACACCCGCCGAAGCGTGGTTCGGGGCTGGCTTGGAGTTCGAGAGGAGCTTCGCGTTGGCGGAAGGGAAGGACTTGCGAACGAAGTCGAGGGCTTCATTAGGGGCATGCCGGCGCCGCAGACGGAACGCGAGTGGATCGGGCAGGCCCTGCTGGAGCGCGCGCGACAACCCCGTCGGCAGATGCAACTGGCTGTTACGCGGTGATGTGCGATTCAAACCTGCACCAAGGATCGCAACGCGGATCGACGGAGACTCTGAAGCGGTCTTGGGGCGAAAGCCTTTGGCCCGGCGCGTCTGGACCCGCAGTCGTGCGGCTAATCCGAGGGGCTACTATTGCCGGGAAGGATCCCGCTATAGAGGTCGGACATACATTTTCGGGGGGATGACTGGAATGAGCGACCGAAGGGGCGTACTGACAGAGGCTTTCAAGTCCGGAAATTTTCTTGAAGCGCTCTATGCCTGCTCGCGGGCAGATCGGAACGAACGCGAAGACCTGGCCCTTGAACTCGCAGCCCTGCACAACGAAGGGCTGATCGATGTCATTGCTGGCTTCAAAGATCTGAGAAATAGCTCATCGAGCGGCCCTGACTTCTTCCTCACCCGGCACATTTTTGAGAAAGCGTTACCGCACCTGAATGCGCCCGTCTCGCCCGTAATGAGCTGCGTACTTCAACTCTTTCGGGACGCAGGCCAGGACATAGTGGCCGGCGCGATCATCGAAGGATTTGTCGGCTTCTGCGCGAAAGAGCCTTCGCGTCCGCGTGAAGCGCTGAAAGAAATTGAAGCGGACCCCGAAGCATTCGCTGACATGCTGACCGCCGCACTCTCGGCCGGTTCTCGCATTGACAATCCGAAGTACTTGGCGGAGGCGATCCGCCTCTCTGAATCCGGAAACATCGAACTCAGAAGGCGCGCAGTGTATGCCGTAGGAAAACTTAGCTGGCCGGACGGCGCGATCGTGACTGACTCTGCGTTTGAAGCCCTGGAGCGCTCCACTGCGACTGAGACGGACGACCAAATCTTTGGCGGGATCGTGAAGTCGGCGTTCGCGCTTCTGCAGCGAGATAAAACGCAGGAAGGCAGGGCCGCCTCCCTCATCGCCATCGCGCTGACCAAGGGAGATGACTGCGCGCTTCATGCAGCTTCGGAAATTTTCGGCTTATGCACAAGCGAGCTTCCGGCCGCGCTTTGTGATGCGGTGCTTCCCCAACTCATGCGCGTCAAACCCACGAACAAGGGCACGCTCGATCTGATCGACTACGGGATTTCTCACCTTATCAAGACTAATAGCACCGAACCGGCTATCCAGTTTCTGGAAGACTTTCTGCTTGCGCATCCAGAAGCGCTGACGCTCAACACTTTCGATAGCGCTGCCAGTGAGATTCATGGCAGTCCCCCGCTTCTCAATAAAGTATTAACGCGCTGGTTTCTTCGTGGCGAGCACGTGCTTTGCGACGGCATCAACGGGATCGCCTCCGCCCATCACGGCAACAACATAGTTTTCGACATCGATCCGGGCGAATTGAGGCCATTGGACATCGAGCACATCCTATTCGTGGCGCACAAGGCACTTGGCTATCTATTCTTCCAGCCGGTCAGTGCTGCGAGCGTCCTGATTTCCCTAATGCGGCACGCTCACGACGACGAGACGCGCAATGAGCTTGCCTCGCTGCTCTTTGATCCGCTTCTCCTGAATTTCCCAGGCTCAGCGCGCGAGTACGTTGTGCGCCAGTCTGCTCTTGAGTCCGGCAAGGTCAAGGAGACGATCGATACGGTGTTGAACAGGATTCGCGACTATCTAGACGTACTCGGGTCGGTCGGTACGCTCCCGGCTCTGCATCCGGGCGAAGCGCAGCGCGAGGTACAACATCGGAATTTCTCGCGCGAAATGGCGGAGTCATGGAAAAGCGCCGAGGCGCAATCGGTTATTCTGAACCTGATTCCGAAGACCGTGCTGCTCTACGGCCGCAAGTCTATCGACTACGTGTACGGGCGTGGCGGCCAGTCTCAGCGCATGGAGACGAATCTGAAGAGCCACGGGACAAGCATCGAGTTTGCGCGCATGGAGAGGATCGATCCTTATGGCATGTACGATGCACTGCGGTTCTTCAAAACAAGACGGCTTCGCGCATGAAGCTCATCATCCGGGAATATCTGGCATCTTTGCGTGAGCGCGGCGAGTTAGACGCGGTGCTACCCGATCTCCTGAGCCAGATGGGATTGATCGTCTATTCACGACCGGGCAGGGGGACTCGCCAGGACGGGGTCGATGTTGGTGCTGTCGGAAGCCTCAACGGTGGCGCGGAAAAGGTCTATTTATTCACAATAAAGCCGGGGGATCTCACGCGCTCCTCGTGGGACGGTGAAGTCCAGTCAGTGCGGCCTTCCTTGAATGAAATTCTCGATGCCTACATTCCGAATCGACTTCCAAGCGAGCACCGCGACAAGGATGTTGTGATTTGTATCTGCTGCGGCGGAGACATTCTGGAGCCAGTCAGGCCGCAGCTCGAGGGGTTCGTACAGCAAAACACGAAGGGCAAGGTGTCCTTCGAGGAATGGAACGGGGACAAGCTTGCCTCGTACATCCAGTCAAACTTCCTGCACGAAGATTTACTTCCCAAGGAAGCACGCTCTCACCTTCGCAAGTCGCTGGCTATGCTGGATGAGCCCGACACTTCTTATAAGCACTTCTTCGCGCTCGTCAAATCGCTGTCAAACGTTGATGCGCTGGGAGATGCGCAGCGCGTGACCGCGATCCGCCAGATGGGGATTTGCCTGTGGATGCTGTTCGCGTGGTCGCGCGATGCTGGAAACATGGAGGCCGCTTACCGGTCGAGCGAACTTGCGATGCTCCACGGATGGAAAATCGTCACTCTATACGCAGAGCGCAAGACGAAGGCTGCGCAATCCGTGGAGGCAGCATTCCTTTCGATCTTCTCGGCCTACCATCAGATATGCACGGAGTTCCTCCGCGTAAACGTCTTGCCAAATGTCGGCAAGCTGCACGCGCTCTCGAGTGCGGTTCGTGGATCGTGCAGTCTAGATGTAAATCTAAAGCTCTTCGATCTTCTCGGGCGCACCGCTACGGATGGCATCTGGGCGTATTGGGGCGCGCTGCGATGTTCGGCAGAGCAAACGGAGCAGAAGGAGAAAATGCTCGATGAGATGCGCATGTATGCGTCGGCGGTCAAGGGCATGGTCTCGAACAATCCCGCGCTCTTGCTGCCTATCAAGGACGACCAGGCCATCGACATCTCTATCGCGCTCTCGCTGCTGGCCATCGACGCGAACAATCGGCAGGACATTCAGAACTGGCTGACTGAGATGCTTGAGCGCGCAGGCTTCGCTTACATTGCTCACAGTCACTATCCGTGCAATCTGGACTCCTATATTGAGCTGCTGGTGCATCCGAAAAGCGGCGACGACGAGTACCGCAAGAACGTGACCGCGGGGAGTATTTTGTATCCAATGATCGCCCTATGGGCCGCACTCTTCGATGATGGAGAGCTGTATGCCAATGTAGCTTTGCTCAAAGCAAAGTATCTGGAGCACTGCAATTTTCAGTTCTGGTATCCCGATGACAGTTCCGAGGAACACTTTTACACGAACAGCAACACTCACGGCGCGGTCCTCTCGCGCGTTGCCGTTGATCGACGAAGTGAAGAATTCCTCGAACAGGTGTTCGGCGAGTGCGAGCAGTCATCGCATTTCAAGGACCTGACAGCGTACAAGTGCGGTTGGTGGCCGCTCATAGTGGTCGCGTGTCGCCACTACCGGCTGCCGCTGCCGTTGCATTTGCTCCAAGGCTTGCGCAAGAAACCGGCGCCGAAAAGTGAGACGAGTAACGATGGCGTGGTGCCATGACAACGATTCAACAGGAAGAAGCAGCCGCATCCGAGAAACTCTTCCCGGAATTTAAGGATCATCTCAACTACGTGAACGATGTCTACAACCTCGCGTTTAGGGTCCAGACGGAGATAGAAGGGAAGCGGCTTGCGGAAGTTTCCGATACGGCGTGGGCGCAGTTCATGATTCTGATGCGCATCACCGATTTCCTGCGCTGCATCCAGCTGCTGACCATAAAAGGCTATCCGGAACAGGCCGGAACACTGACGGCCTCGATTTTCGAGCTTGCACACACAGCCGCCTTCTTCGCGCAGTCGCCGGAGAAAGCAATGGAATGGCGGCAGGCCACGTCCATTCGGCAACAAGCGCCGCGGGAGATTCCGGGCATCAATTGGAGAAAGGTGGTTAGGTCGAATTGCGAGCGTGCCGGAGCGCCGGGCAATGTCGAGGCTGAGTATCAGGTGTACCAACAGCTGTGCTGGATGAAGCACTCGCTGCCGAAGATGCAAGATATTCGCATCGAATCAGGCGGCGTCTTTAGCCTGATCTTTGGGCCCTACACGGATGAACGCGCGATCAGTCATGCCTGGTTCGCTATGGAGCACGCGGGCAGACTCACGGAGTTTGTGGTCTCTCATCTCATGGAACAGTTCGGGACGGTCGAAATGAAAGTCGCGCTGCAGGAGCTTGGCGAGAAGAGGGCCGCACTGAAAAGGCGAGGAATCGAGCGGTTCGGGGATGAAAATCCGTTCGCCAACGATCCCGGCCTTCCATCTAGTTAGCTTCAGAATGGCGGAGGCGATCTCATAGCGGACCATGCCACGCGATCCCTCAGTGCCGGTGCAAACTGCTGTGCGATAGAAACCACAGTCTCGAAGAACGAGATGTCGGCTTCGGGGTGCACAAAGATCGCCTCGGCATTGCTTTCGGGATTCCAGTCGAGAGCGAAGCCAGGCTGGTCCGGCCCGGAGCCATCTTCAACGCTGCGCACAATGCGAACCTCCTGCTCATACGCGAACATCGGGCGCTTTTTGGTTACGAGATCGGCAAGGGTCGGCGTTTTCCGCGAATGTCCGGGCGTCTCGTAAGTGACACGATGAAGAGGTAAATCTCCAATGGAGGCTCTTAGCCGGTCGAGAGTTGTTTGAATGACAACGCCTTCGACGGACCGGCAATAGATGCGCCAGAGCGCGTGAGATTCATGACCGGAGGCGCACCAACAATTCACAAATGTCCGCCGACGCCACAACTTGATAATCCTCTCGGAGCGTTGCATTGCGCCTTCAGGGATCACATCTGACGACGGCAGCGTTATCGGATGCATGGCGACCACGTGCTCGAGCTGGTTCCCGGCGAGACTTATTTCCCAAGGGTCGCCAAGGAGGTCTGCGCGTGACAGCCAGAGTTTCTTCCTTTGAAGCAACCAGGCGAATCGGGCGAAGCTCATATAGCGCCAGACCTTCTCGCCCGGCGAGATGGCTGGGGTCGGTATCGACATCTGGAAGTCCCTCGGCATCAGCGTGGTTATTGGCAAAGGCGATATTCTGGACGATAACGCTATTCTTAGACCGGCATACACGGTTGCAATATGTGCGTGCACGCGTTCGCGAAGAAGCCCAACCAAGTGAAGAGATAGATGTCGACCCGCACATCAACGGACCTGTTCGCACCGGCTGTAATGCCAGAGCGCATGCATCCGCAATTCCGCGAACTAGTCGCCTCACCATTTCACCATGAGGTGCGGGCGCTCATGAGCGAGCTACTGGCCCGTATGGGTGATCCGAATGGAAACTTTATCCGCGACTTCCAGAGCGACGGATTTCATTCACGAGTCTTTGAGCTGGGATGCTTTGCCTACTTGACGAGCGACGGCTTCTCCATTACCCGCTTCTTCGAGCAGCCCGATTTCCTGGCATCCGGCAACGGGATCGAGATCGCAGTCGAATCCGTCACCGCCAACCCACCCACGGGCCAAGCCACCGACATTTCACTCCGGGAGATGGCTCCACTTTCTCAAGCCGAAATCTTTGAGAAAGTCAGCCGTGAATTCCCGAAACGCATGGCAAAGATATTGAGCCGCAAGCTTGCTCATGCCTATCACGAACTGCCGCAGTGCCAAGGCAAGCCGCTAGTCCTGATGATCGCGCCGTTCTTTGAAGCGGGCTCGGTCTTTTACACCGACGATGCTTTGTTCTACCCGCTCTTCGGAGCGCCCATCCCCGAAGTGGAGTTTGTGCCGCCGTTCTTCCGGAGACCGGAGGCGGAGGCCATCAGCGCGGTTCTCTACTGCAATCAATTCACCATTCCGCGGTTCCTGAGGTTAGCCATGGATTTGACAGCGCCGAATGCACCCAGGGTCACAAGACACGGAACGTGCTATTTAGCTCGAAACGATGGGGACTATTCGCTTGAGGAATTCAGCTACCTCGTCGGGTCACCGAATGCGCCCAAGGAACCGTGGAGCAACGGCGTGACGATCTTTGAAAACCCCAATGCTCGCATTCCCCTTCGTCGCGATGCGCTACCTTGCTCAAGTCACATCTCGGTTCGGGATGGCTACGTATTCCGGGAAGTACGGGGTTTTCATCCGGTCGTGTCGTTCACGCAGATTCACACGAGCGTTGATCCAACCGAGAAATAGGCCGGCAGGAGGTTCCCACTGTCATGTAGTCACTATTTCCTTCAGATCACGGGCTTTCTCTATGGTGGGGTTCGAGTTTGCGCGTAAAAAACCGCGAAACCACCTCTTCAACTCTCTCGATTGCTGACGCAGTGTTAGGCGCATAGCTGAAGCTCCGTAGGTCAACGTCGTGAACAGCACATATTTCGGGTTGTTAGCTGAATTCGGCGAGGCCAACATTCCGTTGGAGCGCGTAGCGCCGAAATACTTTGGCCTCAGCTGCGCTGAAGCCCGACGCCGGGCGCCAGCGAAGCAGTTGCCTTGCCGGGCATTCCGGCTTGGTGGGCAGAAATCGCCCTGGCTCGTCAGTGCCACAGATCTCGCTGAGCTGATTGATGCCCGGCGTCAGAAGGCTGGTTAGCCACGCGCGATGACTTGCGCCGTTTGCCGCGCGGCTTGCTCGCCGCTGGCGGCGTGATGTCCCGGAGATTCTCGGGCTTCAGATTCGTGTAGCGCTTGAGCTCGTTCCAGGACTCATGCAGCGTGAACTGAGCGACCTCGTGAATCTGGTAGCCGCGTTCGAACAGACGGCTTGTGGCCTCATGCCGCAGATCATGGAAACGCAAATCCTGAATTCCCAGCAGGTGACAGGCGCGCGTGAATGCGGCGCTGACACTCTTGGCGTCATAGGGAAAAATGCGCTCGCTCGTCTCGGGCTGAGCAGCGGCCAACGCCCACGCCTCAGGCGTGTATTTGAACCGCCGGTGGTTTCCGTCCTTGCCGGTTGGATGTTTCGCGTCCCGGACCAAGCCTGTCCGATTAACCTCATCGTTATCGCGCCATTCGAGTCGGCAGATTTCCGACTCCCGCCGCGCCGAGGCGATGGCGAATTCCATGACAGCCAGCATGGGAATCGTGGCGCGACCCCGGGCGGCCACTTCAAATTCCCCCACCCGTGGCCAGGTCAAAATCCCCCACCTGAGTGCGGCGGACGGGATGGGTGTTTACGCGCTGTGAGCGCGCT
>JAYTOI010000099.1:0-6623 GCA_043747875.1 Pseudomonadota bacterium
TCTCGGGAGAACGCGCGCAAGGTCAACTAGCTCGCTGAGGTTACCGCGCGTTCTCCCGAGATTCCTTCCCCGGCACCACCTCTCCGGCACCACCTCTACAGATCGCGGCCGCGGTAACGGGCATCTTCGAGCGCGCGCTGCGCATCGACGCGCTGCACGGTGAGCACGCCGAGCCGGAACGCCAGCCGTTCACGTTCTTTCTTTTCGAGCTCTTTGTTTTCGAGCGCGGTATGGATGTCGCGCATCTCGGTGTCGATGGCGGTGAGCTCGCTGGTGCGTTGATAGATATCGCGGCCCGCCTCATATGCGAAGACGAGCCGGTCCTGATCGTAGTTGCGGCAGATGCCGGCATCGAAACCGCCACCGTACTCGCCGGCCTGGAACGCGCGATGCGGCACGCAGAACCGGTCGAGCCCTTTCTCCCGGCCGCGCAGCCAGCGTTCGCGATCCGGCGCGACGCCGACCCGCGCACAGGCGGTCGAATGCTGGATGAGATATTCCTCGGGCCGGCCATTTGCGCCGTCCCGAATGCCGACGTCTTCCCAATCGGCGGCCATGCATTCCTTCTTGGAGAGACTGGCGCAACCCGACATCGTCAACAGCATGACCGGGACGAGAAGCTTGACGAGAGAGAGATTCATGGCGCGCACTGTACGGCAGCGGATTTGAATCCGGCCTGAACGCATTTCACGTTCTAACAATAGTCGAGCCGTCAAACGGGGCCGCCGTCGTCGCGCTCGACGGCCACCAGCGATGCACGCGCGGGCAGGCCGTTGCCGTCCGGCCAGTGGCTGCGCGCTGCCTCGATGGTGCCGCCTTCGCCGGGATGCTGGATCGACAGGAACAGCGTGCGGCCGTCGGGCGTGAACTCGCAGCCGCACACCTCGCATCCCAGCGGCCCGCTGGCGAGCTGGCGCAGCAAGCCGCGCTCGGGGCCGCTGGTATTCGTGACGAAACAGCCGTTGTTCGGCCAGTCGCGCACGTCGGTGTCCGTGACGATCCACAGCCTTCCGGATGGATCGATGCCGAGGTTGTCGGGGCAGTGGATAGGCGGCTGCGCGGGCCGATCTTTGTAACCTGCGAAGTAGGTGTCCTGCGCCGCCAGTTGCGCGTTGGCCAGCTCGCGCGCGTCGACGATGTAGCGTCCCTCGGCGGGATTTCCCGCCAGCAGGAACACGTTCCAGGAGAAGCGCATCGCCGTGACATCGTCGCCAGCCTCCGCGATCTCGATGATGTGCCCGGAGCGGTTGTCGGGCCGCGGGTTGGCAGCGTTCGGTGCGACGCTGGTCTGCCGGCCGCTCCACGACTCATCTGCTTCCGTGTGCGCCCGGTTCTCGGACTTGGTGCAGGCAACGTAGATGAAGCCGGTGACCGGGCTTGGCTCGACGTCCTCGGGCCGGTCCATCGGCGTGGCGCCTAACAAGTCGGCGGCCGCGCGCACCTTGATGACCACGTCGCCCTGGTTCGCGAACCCGGTCTCGGAGTTCAGCGGACCGCGCTCATCGTGCACCAGCGGCAGCCATTCGCCCGTGCCGTCCGCGTCGAACCGCGCCGCGAACAGCGTGCCGCGGTCGAGCAGATCGCGGTTTGCGGCGGGGTTCTTCGGATCGAAGCGATCGCGCGTGACGAACTTGTAGACGTACTCGAATTTCTCGTCGTCGCCCATGTACGCGGCAACGTGGCCCGTCTTGCCGACGATGGTGTTCGCGCCCTCGTGCTGGAATCGCCCGAGCGCCGTGCGCTTGCGCGGCGTGGCAGCCGGATCCATGGGATCGATCTCCACCATCCAGCCGAAGCGCAACGGCTCGTGCGGATGGCGGCGCATGTCGAAGCGCGCGTCCTGCACGTCCCAGCCGTAGATGCTGTGCTCGCGATGCGGAAACCGGCGCATCGCCTCGGTGAACGCTGCGTCGCCGGTCGCCAGCGCCGTGCGCGCGCCGGCGAAGTAGTCGTCGACATTTTCTTCGGCAGTCAGATAGGTGCCCCACGGCGTCTTGCCCGCGGAGCAGTTCGCGAACGTGCCGAGCGCGGTGGTGCCGGTGGGATCGGCCGCGGTGCGCAGCAACGCATGGCCGGCCGCCGGGCCGGAGATCTTCATCGGCGTGTGGGCGGTGATGCGTCGTGTACGGCGCGACGTGGGATCGCGCGACCAGCCGTTCGAGTCGCGGAACAATTCCATCACGGCGACGCCGTGCGCAGCCTGCATGAACGCGACGGTGTGTGGATGGCGCGCGATCCAGGCTTCGCGCTCCTCCCACTTCATCCCGGCACCGCGGTGGCCGGGGAACACCAGCTCCGCGCTGAAGTATTCGTGATTCACCGCGACCAGGCCGCGCGCCGCGCGTCCTTGCGTCAGCGGGAAATACTGCACGGCATCGCAGTTGCTGCCGAACTGACTGTGCTGCGCTACGACGGCGGCGGCCGTGAGCCAGTCGGTATTCACGAGACGGCGCGTATCGAAATCGGGCGTGCCGGTTACGAGGCTGTCACCCCAACGCGCGACCACGTTCGAGCGATAGCCCTGGGCGAGCGTGAATGCATCATCGAAGTGCGGCGCGATGCTCCGGAATGGCGTGGGATCTGATGCGGTGGATTTCTGCAATGGATTGCGCGCGCAGGCGGCGAGGCCGGCCGCCGCTCCGGCCGCGAGCACCGCGCGGCGCGACAGCCGCGCCGCGAGGATGACGGAGAAGTCCGGTCGTTTATGCATGTTTCGCATGCTAACGTGACCGCCATTCGAAGCCCAGCTTCACCGACTTCCAAGGACATCACGAATGCGTCAGAAATTTCCGCAGCGGTGCGCGGTCGCGCTGACCTGTCTCTCCATCGCTGCGTTGATCCTGACCGCGTGCGGACGCGGCGCTGCGACAGCGCCAACCGCCAGGCCCGCGGCGCAAGCCGCGGCCGCCCACGATCCGGCGGACATACACGCCGATTCACCGGGCATCGCGTGGTTCGCGGGGGACGTCGACGCGGCGTTCGCGGCGGCGAAGGCGGCTAACAAGCCGGTGTTGCTGTACTGGGGCGCGCAGTGGTGCCCGCCGTGCAAGCAATTGAAGTCCGCCGTATTCAGCCGCCCGGATTTCATCGAGAAGTCCAAACTGTTCGTGCCGGTCTATCTAGATGGCGATTTGCCCGACGCGCAGAAGTGGGGCGACGTGTTCCGCGTGACGGGTTACCCCACCGTCGTCGTGCTGAAGCCCGACCGCACCGAGATCACGCGGCTCGCGGGCAACATGGACCTCTCGCTGTACGCCACCGTGCTCGACGACGCGTTGGGCGACGTGCGGCCGATCAAGGACGTCATGGAGCTGGCGACGAAGGCGGACGCGCCGCTGCAGGCCGCGGATTGCCGGCGTCTCGCGTATCACGCCTTCGATCTCGAGGACGACGGCATGTTCGAAGGAGCGCGCCTGCAGAGCGCGTTCGAGAACGCCGCGCGTGTCTGTCCCGCGGAGCTCGTCAAGGAGCGCGCGCGCTTCGCGTTGCTGGCGGCGGGCGAGGCCGCGACGCTGCAGAAGGATGCACTGGCCAAGGGCGCCAGGGCGGACCGGGCGTTGAGCGTGCTCATCGTGCGCGTCAACGAGCTGCTGGCCAACCAAGAACTGGCGCTCGCGAATGCCGATGCGCTGCGCGGGCTGCCGAAGGAGTTCTACCTGGCCGCGCGCCAGACCGTGCCGCAGATCGCTCCGACGCTGCGCGAGCGCGCGATGGCGGTCGCCGATGCCGCCACTGTGAATCCGCAGTTCGCACCCGCGGACCAGCTCGCCGCGCAGCTCATCAGGATCCGCGTCGCCAAGGCGTACGCGGTGGATGGCAAGGTGCCCACCGACGTGCGCAGCGTCGCGCTCGCCACGGCGCAGAAGATGCTCGACGCGAAGATGGATCCGTACGTGCGCGCGGGCGTCGTGAATTCGGCCGACAACATTTATATCGCGCTCGAGGACCGCGAACGCGAGCGCGCGCTGCTGGCAGGCGAGGCGCAGACCTCGAATACGCCGCACTACTACTTGGGCGATCTGGCGGATGTCGAGGAGAAGCTCGGCAACGAGCAGCGCGCGTTGGAGCTGCTGCGCGACGCGTATCAGAAGGCCAAGGGCCCCGCGTCGCGCTTCCAGTGGGGCTACAACTATCTAGACGGCCTGCTGCGGCTGGCGCCCGACGACACCGCGACCATCGAAAAGGTGGGGGCGGCGGTCATCGCCGAGCTCGATGGACCGAATCGCATTCATCGGCGCACGCTGTCGCGCCTGACGAAGCTCGACCAGACGCTGCGCGAGTGGAGCAACTCGCCCGCGCGCGCCGCCGTGGTGGCGAAGTTCGGCACGCATCTGCAGAAGGCGTGCCGGCAGTCGAGTGGCGTGGAGTGCGGGGCGCTGTTAGGTAGCTAGTGGTGTGGTGCCGGGAAGTGGTGCCGGGGAAGGAATCTCGGGAGATCTCGCGATCGTGGATTCTGAGCGCGCGAGCGTCGAGCGAGATCTCCCGAGATTCCCTCCCCGGCACCACTTCCCTACTCCTTCGGGCGCCGCGCGTTCGTCCGGGACGGCGCGCTGCGCACCTCGCGGCCGCGCTTCAACAGCGCCTCGCGCAGCAGCCATTCGATCTGTCCGTTGACGCTGCGCAGCTCCTGCGCCGCGAGCGCCTCGATCGCGGCGGCGACCGCCGGATCGAGGCGCAGCAGGAACGCTTTCCGTGTGGAGGGCTCGCTCACGCGCTGGACCCCTTATTGATAGAGCGATCCGGCGTTGATCACCGGAGTAGCCTCGGTCTCCGCGCACAGCACGACTAACAAGTTCGACACCATCGCCGCGCGGCGCTCCGTGTCGAGCTCGACCACGCCGCGCTCGGTGAGGCCCTTCAGCGCCATCTCCACCATGCTGACCGCGCCCAGCACGATCTGCTTGCGCGCGCCGATCACCGCCTCCGCCTGCTGCCGGCGCAGCATCGCGCCCGCGATCTCCGGCGCGTAGGCGAGGTGCGTGAGCCGCGCGTCTTCGACGTGCAGGCCCGCCTTCTCGAAACGCTCCTGCAGCTCGCGCTTCAACTTGCCGATGAGCTCGTCGCCGCCGGCGCGCAGCGTCAGCGCGCTGTCCTCCTCCTCGACGTGGTCATAGGCGTATTGATTGGCCAGATGGCGCAGCGCGGCCTCCGCCTGGATCGGCACGTAGTGCTCGTAGTGATCGATGTCGAGCACCGCGCGCGCCGTGTCGCTGACGCGCCAGACGATCGCGGCGGCGATCTCGATGGGGTTGCCGCGCTTGTCGTTCACCTTCAGCTTCTCGCTGTTGAAGTTGCGCAGGCGCAGGCTGATCTTCGTCTTGTTGTAGAACGGATTCGCCCAACGCAGGCCGGTCGAGTAGTCCGTTCCGCGATAGGCGCCGAACAGCATGATCAAGGCCGACTGGTTCGGCTGCAACATGTACATGCCCTTCGCGAGGAAGAAGAAGGCGATCAGCGCGACGCCCGCAATCGGCGCCATGCGCCCCATGACGCTGAGCGGAATCGCGAGTAGCGCGACGAACATGAACACCAGCGCGACATAGCCGCTGGAGCTCTTGAAATCGACTTCTTCCGTGGCACCACTAGGCGTATTCATCTCGTTCTCCCAATCGTGGATCGATTCGATCCGCGGCGATACTAAAGTGATATCACTATGCAAGCAAGGCTCTTTTAACAGAAGAGGCTTACGAAAGAGGCCGGCGATGCAGTTACAATCGCGCCCGGTTGGGCCTGTAGCACAGCGGTTAGTGCAGGGGACTCATCTATATAGGTGCCTGCGCGTGGTAACGCGCGCAGTGGACGGGATGAATTCAGGGAAACCTTCGCGGCGCTCTTTGTGATTCAAAGAGAGCCAGCATGGCAATCCTGAGCCAAGCCCGCGCTACAGCGCGGGAAGGTGCAGAGACTACCTGGGGGCTGAAGTGCCCTTGATGACAGGCTAGAGCGTCCCGCACCCCACCGGGTGGTTAGTTAGGCCATTCGAGGGTGAAGAGATAGTCCGCGCGGGGTGGAAACATTCCGGAAAAGCGAATCCCTTGGTCCTTGGTTCGAATCCAAGCAGGCCCACCAACTTCTTCACGGTCTATTCCGATTGCGCGTGAAACCATAGTTTGATCATTTTGATCAAACTATGGTTACTGGTAGGCAAAGATTGATCATGGCGGCACGCATCTGCAAATGCCTTCTTCGCCTTGCGTTTCGCAGCAGTCATTCTTGTGGGCTGTATTTGCTTACGTGCGAATCACGCCATGCTATCCACTCGATGGTCTCGGTATCCGTGACGTGCAGGCTTTGATCGCCAAAATCATGATTCGTTAGCAAGAGCATCAGATTCTCGCCTGGCCATCGCGCCGATGGCGCCATGAAGCCATCAAACTCAAGATGTCCGATAGCCGAGCCTATTCGCGCCGTGATTCCCCTTGCATCTTCGGAAAATAAAGTCCAATCAACACCGAGTTCAATGAGCAGTGGCTTTGTGAGCTTGAGTGTGTTCCGGGTGCGTACCGCTATTTTGCTGAGTATCGCCCGGGCGGCCACTTCAAATTCCCCCACCCGTGGCCAGGTCAAAATCCCCCACCTGAGTGCGGCGGACGGGATGGGTGTTTACGCGCTGTGAGCGCGCT
>JAYTOI010000100.1:0-83211 GCA_043747875.1 Pseudomonadota bacterium
TGATTGGTGGCATGAGCCAGTCGCCGGCACTGCCGCGCACCGGCTCTCACGAATAGTTTTCTTGAGGTCATCGATGAGCTTTCACATGAAGAACGCCAACGCGCGCCGTCTGATGCAGGCTGCCGCAATCCCGTTGTCCGCCTTGCTGGCCAACGTTGCGCACGCCGATTGGGGCGGGCTCAACATGCCCAAGGGCGTCACGATCCTGAGCAAGGAAATCCACTGGCTGCACACGGTCATCCTGATCGTCTGCGTCGTCCTCGCCGTGCTCGTGTTCGGCGCGATGATCTATTCGCTGGTGAAGTTCCGAAAGTCGAAGGGCGCGCAGCCCGACACGACCCTCGTGCACAGCACCAAGGTCGAAATCGTCTGGACCGTCATCCCCATCATGATCCTCGTGGGCATCGCCATCCCGATCGCGAAGACGCTCATCCAGATCGAGGACATGGGCAAGGTCGAGCTCAACATCAAGGTGACGGGCTACCAGTGGAAGTGGGAGTACGAATACCTCAGCCACGACGTGAGCTTCTTTTCGACGCTGGCGCGCGACAGCAATGAGGCCCGCCAGCTCGGCTCGGGCATCGACCCCGAGACGGTCCCTAACTATTTACTCGAAGTCGACAATCCGCTGGTCATCCCGGCGGGCACCAAGATCCGTTTCCTGCTCACGGCGCAGGACGTCATCCACGCCTGGTGGGTGCCTGATTTCGGCATGAAGAAAGACGCGATCCCGGGCTACGTGAACGAGATCTGGGTCCAGGTCGACGCCGACAAGGTCGGCACCTACCGCGGCGTGTGCGCCGAGCTCTGCGGACGCGATCACGGGTTCATGCCGATCGTCGTCGAGGTGAAGTCGCCCGCGGACTTCGACGCCTGGCTGCGCGCCAAGCAGGCCGAGCAGAAGCTCGCGAACGGCGGCGCCAGCCCGACTGCGCCGGCCGAGCCGTCCGCTCCGGCAACGGTCGCGTCCGCGGCCGCCGCGACGGTCGCCCAGTAACCCTCAGGTTTCAGACGGAAAGTCAGACATGGCACACGAACACACCGCCGACTCACACGCTCACGCGCACGACGATCATCACGACCACGGCCCGGCCCACGGCTGGCGACGCTGGGTCTTCGCGACGAATCACAAGGACATCGGCACGATGTACCTGATCTTCGCCTGCATCATGTTCTTCGTCGGCGGATTGATGGCGATGATCATCCGCGCCGAGCTCTTCAAGCCCGGCCTGCAGCTCGTGGAACCCGAGTTCTTCAACTCGATGACCACGATGCACGCGCTCATCATGATCTTCGGCGCGGTCATGCCGGCGTGGACGGGTCTCGCGAACTGGATGATCCCGATGCAGGTGGGCGCGCCCGACATGGCGCTGCCGCGTCTCAACAACTTCTCGTTCTGGATCCTGCCGTTCGCGTTCACGCTGCTGCTCGCGACGCTGTTCGTGCCGGGCGGCTCGCCGTCGGGCGGCTGGACGCTGTACCCGCCGTTGTCCTTGCAGGGCGGCGACGGCCTGCCCATGGCTATTTTTGCCATCCATCTGATGGGAGCCTCGTCGATCCTGGGTTCCATCAATGTCGTCGTCACCATCATGAACATGCGCGCGCCGGGCGTCGGCCTGCTCAACATGCCGCTGTTCTGCTGGAGCTGGCTGATCACGGCCTATCTATTGATCGCGACCATGCCGGTGCTCGCAGGTGCGGTGACGATGCTGCTCACCGATCACTTCTTCGGCACCACGTTCTTCTCCGCGTCGGGCGGCGGCGATCCGGTGATGTTCCAGCACATCTTCTGGTTCTTCGGACACCCCGAGGTGTACATCCTGATCCTGCCGGCCTTCGGCATCATCTCGGAGATCGTCCCGACGTTCTCGCGCAAGCCTTTGTTCGGTTACGACGCGATGGTGTACGCCACCGCGGCTATTGCTTTCCTTTCCTTCATCGTGTGGGCGCACCACATGTTCACGGTGGGTATGCCGCTCGCGGGCCAGCTGTTCTTCACGCTGTCCACGATGATGATTTCCATCCCAACGGGCGTGAAGGTGTTCAACTGGACCGCGACGATGTGGAAGGGCTCGCTGACGTTCGAGACGCCGATGCTGTTCGCGCTCGCGTTCCTGTTCCTGTTCACCATCGGCGGCTTCTCGGGGCTCATGCTCGCGGTGGTCCCGGCGGACTTCCAGTACCACGACACCTACTTCGTCGTGGCGCACTTCCACTACGTGCTCGTGCCCGGCGCCATCTTCGCAATCATGGCCGGCGTGTACTACTGGCTGCCGAAGTGGACCGGCAAGATGTACGACGAGAAGCTCGGCAAGCTGCACTTCTGGCTGTCGGCGATCTTCGTGAACGTCCTGTTCTTCCCGCAGCACTTCCTCGGACTGGCGGGCATGCAGCGTCGCGTGCCCGACTACGCCGTGCAGTTCACCGATTGGAACATGGTGTCGTCGCTGGGCGCATTCGGCTTCGGCCTGTCGCAGCTGCTCTTCCCGTACATCATCTGGAAGTGCGTGAAGGGCGGAGCCAAGGCCACCGACCACGTCTGGGAAGCTTCGCGCGGCCTCGAGTGGGAGCTGTCCTCCCCGCCGCCGTATCACAGCTGGGATCCGCCGCCATCGCCCGAAATCGTGGTGCGTGGCGTGCAGCACTAACCGGACATGAGCGGGATGACGCCCGAACAGTTGAGCGAGCGGCGCACGCGCGCGCGGCGCACCGCCATCCTGCTCGGCTGCGTCGCGCTGGCGTTCTACATCGCGTTCATCGTGATGTCGGTGTCGCGAGCCTGATCGCATGACCGAAGCGGATCGCAAAGCAAAGGAGAACCGCACGCTCACGCTCAAGCTGGGCGGCATCGCGCTCGGTGCCTTCGCGTTCGGCTTCGCGTTGATCCCGCTGTACGACGTGCTCTGCGATCTGACCGGTTACGGAAATCAGCGCGCGCTCGCCGAGGCGCGTCAGGTCGAAGAACATCCGGACGACACGCGCACGATCACCATCGATTTCGTGGCGGACCTGCCGTCGGTGGGCAGCTGGGAATTCCGCCCGCTCGTGGCCTCGATGGAAGTGCATCCGGGCCGGCTCTATAGAACCGAATTCGTCGCGCACAATCTGACTGGTCATGTGACCACCGCGCAGGCCGTGCCGAACATCGCGCCGGGCCGCGCGGCGGGCTATTTCAGCAAGACCGAGTGTTTCTGTTTCACGCCGCAGAAATTCGCGGTGGACGAGCAGCGCGTGCTGCCCGTGCGCTTCGTAGTCGACCCTGCGCTGCCGCGCTCAGTCGATCGCATCACGCTTTCCTATACTTTCTATGACGAGTCCACGCGCGTGGGCTCATTGAACTAGCAACCAGGATTTCATTCATGGCAAACGTTCACGCACCCGCCGGCGACAAGTATTACGTCCCTCACTCCAGCCATTGGCCGATCGTCGGCTCGGCGGCGTTCTTCACGCTGCTGCTGGGCGCCATCGCGCTGCTCAACGAGTGGCTGCCCGGGTGGGCCATGCTGCCGGGCTTCGCGCTCGTCGTCTTCATGTTCATCGGCTGGTTCAGAACCGTCATCGGCGAGAACCAGAGCGGCGTCTATGGCATGGCCGTCGACCGCTCGTTCCGCATGGGGATGATGTGGTTCATCTTCTCCGAGGTCATGTTCTTCGCCGCATTCTTCGGCGCGCTGTTCTACGCGCGCGTGCTGTCGGTGCCGTGGCTCGGCGGCGAAGGCACCAAGGTCATCGGCAACGAGCTGCTGCATCCGTTGTTCGAGAACGCCTGGCCGACCAACGGTCCGGACCTCGTCGGCCCGCGCGATAATGGCTCGTTCGAGATCATTCCCGCGTTCGGCCTGCCCGCGATCAACACCATCATCCTGCTGCTGTCCGGCGTCACCGTGACCATCGCGCACCACGCGCTGCGCGCCGGCAAGCGCGGCTTGCTCAACGTCTTCCTGGCGGCCACCTTCCTGCTCGGCTTCCTGTTCGTCTATCTACAGGCGATGGAATACGGCGAGGCGTACACACACCTCGGCCTGCAGCTCGGCACCGGCATCTACGGCTCGACGTTCTTCATGCTCACGGGCTTCCACGGCTTCCACGTGACGCTGGGCGCCATCATGCTGCTGTGCATCTGGCTGCGCACGATGAAGGGCCACTTCACGCCGGAGCGGCACTTCGCGTTCGAGGCGGTGGCCTGGTACTGGCACTTCGTCGACGTGGTGTGGCTCGGCCTGTTCGTCTTCGTCTACTGGATCTGATCCTCACGCCATGATCCATCGGCCGGTCCATCTACTCGGTTGACCGGCCGATGATCGGTCCAAAGACGTCCACGCTGGTCGTCGCCGGGTTCGCATCCGCGCTCAGCTTCGCGGGTGCCGTGGCCTTCCTCGTCCGCACCTTCAGCGCGCTGCCGGCGCGTGTCGTGGCAACCGACGTACGGCCTCAGCCACCGAAGGCCGAACAGCAGGACTACGCGAACGTGCTCAAATGGGAGCCCGCCACGCGCGAGCACGAGCCGCGCGAGTTGCTTCCGAATGATCGCCGCTCCATCGAGGCCGACGTGCTGACACGCGACCTCCAGGCTCGGCCAACTCCGTCCTCTCCGCGCACGCGCGTCGACGGGAGGTTCTGGGAGCAGAAACTCTGGGTGACGGATGATTTCCAGGATTTCCTATCCGAGGTCAATCAGACCGCAAACTCCAGGGACGGCGGGGCGCAGTACGCCATCTATCGGGCGCTGGCCTACTGCACCGATGGCGCTCGCGCGACGCAGCCGGATCCGCAGCGCCACGCGCGTTGCGATCGGATCCTGAAATCCCATGAGAATCTGCATCTCGTTCCCGGCAGGTTTCTCGAGCAGGCCGTGGCGGCCGGCTATCCGCGCGCCATCGCCAGGCAGGCCTTGCTCGATATCGAACTGCAGGAGAAGCAGGAGCCCATCGTCGAGCGGGAGCAAAGCCGGGCGCAAGCAGAGGCGCGACTCATCAAGGCGCTCAACTCCAATGACGCCGCCGTAACCTGGGACGTGGCCGCCCACATCGATTCGCTGTATGCCTCCGACCCGCGCGCCGAGCGCGCGGCGTGGGTGTGGCGCCTCGCTGCGTGCAATCAGGAAGATAGTTGCGGTGCCAAAGCAACCGCGCTGGATGGCCTGTGCGAGCAGGACCACGATTGCGGCCAGGGCGAGTCCGCACGCGAATACATCCGACGCAAGTCCGGCGAGCTCGCCTCACTATTCGCGCGCGCGCGCGCAATATCGGACCGGCTGCGTGCCGGCACGCTCGACGCACAAGCATTCGACGCCACGGTATCCAGCCTGCCGGAACCGCCCAACCGCGCCGGCAGCGCCGGCAGCGCGGCGAAGTTGGACGTGGAGCCGCCCTGAGCGACTGCGGCGAGCGCTGCTCGTTTGCTACTCGTGCTGATTGATCAGTGTCACCGAGAGATCCTCGAGCGTCTCCCCGTGCACCTCGGCGACGACGCCTTTGCGCCCGTGCACCTCGTCCCAGGCCGCTGCGACCAATTGCGCGCAGGCCTTCGCCGCCGCATGGTCGATGTCCGCGTGCTGCAGAAGCCGGGAAATGGGCAGCGCGTTCATCACGCGCTGGATTTCGCGGCCGCCCGGCAGCTTCGATTTCCATAGCGCGTACGTGTCTTCGTCGAAGGAATCCGCGAAGAAGACGTGCCCTTCCACCTCCAGCACCTCACGGAAGAACACCGCGGCGTAGCCGAACAACTGATCCGGCGTGGCAGTGAACGCGGCGTAGTCGAGCAGCGAGACCGGCTCGTCCTCGCCTTCTTTCCAGGATTGGAAATCGCTCAATGCCAGCAGCTGTTTGTCGGTGAATCTCATCGCGCTCCTTCATCAGGTGGGCTCGGGCTGGCATGGCGGACCGCTGCCACGACGCCGCGAGGCCTATCTTCTTCGATCGGCATCCGCCAGGTCTTGTGCTCGATGCGGGCGCTGCCTAGAGTGGAGCCCCGGGTCGCGGCCGCACGGAATGCGGCAAAGTGTAAAGGAGTGCACCATGACGACTGTTTCGTTCCCACGTTCGATTCGCAACGCTGTGCCGGCTGCGGCACTTCTGCTCGTTTCCCAGGCCGTTCTCGCGCAATCGTATGTCGAGGCGACGCCCGGGTCCGGTGGTGTCACCGCCAGCACGCACGACGGCAACGTGCCCGCGAACACCGTCGACAACAATCTCGGCACGCGCTGGTCCGCGGAAGGCGATGGGCAGTGGATCGCCTACGACCTCGGCAGCGTGCGCACGGTCGGTTACGCCCGTATTGCCGTGTACCTGGGCAATCAACGCCGCAACGTGTTCGACCTGCAGACCTCCGGCAACGGCACGTCGTGGACCACGATCTGGAGCGCGGAGAGCAGCGGCACCACCACCGCCGAACAGACCTACGATTTCCCCGACGTGCAGACGCGCTACATCCGCTATCTCGGACACCGCAACAGCGTCAACAACTGGAACAGCGTCACGGAAGTGAGCATCTTCGCGACGCCGGCGACCACACCGCCGCCGCCGCCCCCGCCACCGCCACCGCCGGGTGGCAACGACCAGTTCGGCGTCAAGATGCTGAACCCCACGCTCAGCGGCGGCAAATCGTGGTTCGCGAAGTGGAACAGCAATCCGCGCACGTTCACGGGCATCGACCCGAACGATCCGTGGTTCAACGCCAATCACGGCGATGCCACCTATCGCACCACCGGCGATGGCGTGCTGCGCATCTCGGGCGCCGTGCCGCGCATGTATGTCCACGATCCGGCGAAGGCCAATCAGTGGCGCAACGTCGAGATCACCATGTACTTCCAGCGCGTCGCCGACAGCGGCACCGCATACGGTGGCATGGTCGCCATCGCACGGTCGAATCACGGCACGACGGGCAGTGAGAACGTGGACAAGTGCGACACGCGCGGCATCGGCGCGCGCATGCGCTACGACGGCCACATCGACTTTGAGAAGGAGACTAACCACCCGTCGTCCACCGCCATCCTCAACAAAACGCAGTTCTCGGGCGGCATGCCGCGCAACACGTGGATCGGTTACAAGCACGTGGTGTACGACCTGCCGAACGGCAACGTGAAGCAGGAGCTGTGGATCGACCAGACCGGCGGCACGAATGGCGGCACCTGGATCAAGTTGAACGAAGTCATCGATACCGGCACGAATTTCGGCAGCGGCGCCAGCGCATGCAAGGCGGGCGTCGATCCGGCGCTGCGGCTCACGGCCGCGCCGACCCGCACCGGTTCCGAGTCGGGCAAGCCGAACATCACGGTCTACTTCCGCAGCGACAACGTCGGCACGGACGGCCTGCTGTATCGCTGGGGCAGCGTGCGGGAGATCGCAGCGCCGCAGTGACGCTCGAGATTCCCCGGGGTCGATTCTTAGGGGTCGATTCCCGGGGCGTGGCCGCGATGCGCGTTGTCTCGCGGGCGCGTCTGAGGTAGTTTCAGCGCATGACCTCTTTCGAGCGAAGCACCGAACCGACCGCCTGCGCACCGCGCGGCTCGCTTCTGCTCGGCCTCCTGCTTCTTGCGGCTTAGCCGCAACCAACCACGCGCCACCCGTCGGCGCTGACAAGACGGGAACCCCAAACCACTCCGCCCACCGCGGAGAAGTCGCGTCCCGCACGAGTGCAGAACATGTTGAAAGATCCGTCCACGAAGTACCGCCTGTTCCCCGCCATCGACCTGCCGGACCGGCAATGGCCGTCGCGCCAGCTAACTACCGTGCCCGTGTGGTGCAGCACGGACCTGCGCGACGGCAACCAGGCGCTGTTCGAGCCCATGAGCCGTGAGACCAAGAAGCGCCTGTTCAAGACGCTGTGCGCGGTCGGCCTCGAGGAGATCGAGGTCGGGTTCCCCTCGGCGTCCGACACCGACTTCCAGACGGTGCGCGACCTCATCGAGCAGAAGCTGATCCCGGATGACGTCACCATCATGGTGATCACACAGGCCCGCGAAGAGCTCATCCGCCGCACCATCGAGTCCCTGCGCGGCGCGCGCCGTGCCATCGTGCACATCTACAACGCGACGGCGCCGGTGTGGCGCAAGGTCGTGTTCGGCATGACGGTGCCGGAAGTGATGCAGCTCGTCACGAAGCAGGTGGGCCTCATCAAGCAACTGACCGACGCGCAGCCGCAGACCGAGTGGGTGCTCGAATACTCGCCGGAGACGTTCAGCATGACCGAGCTGCCGGTGGCGCTGGACGCCTGCAACGCGGCGATTCGTGCCTGGGATGCCGGCCCCGGCCGGCCCATCATCGTCAACCTGCCGACGACGGTGGAGAACGCCACTCCCAACATCTATGCCGACCAGATCGAGTGGATGTCGACGCGGCTCGAGCGCCGCGAGCACGTCGTCGTATCGCTGCACACCCACAACGACCGCGGCACCGGTGTGGCCGCGGCCGAGCTCGGCTTGCTGGCTGGCGCGGATCGCGTCGAAGGTTGTCTGTTCGGCAACGGCGAGCGTTCGGGAAACGTCGATCTCGTGACGCTGGCGCTGAATTTCTACACGCAGGGCATCCATCCCGGGCTCGATTTCTCCGACATCAACGCCGTCGCGCGCGAGGTGGAGCAGGCCACGCGGCTGCCCATCCACCCACGCCACCCGTACGTCGGCGACCTGGTGTTCACCGCGTTCTCGGGCTCGCACCAGGACGCCATCAAGAAAGGCATGGCGGTGCAGACCAAGGACGGCTTCTGGGAAGTGCCGTACATCCCGGTGGACCCGGCCGATCTCGGCCGCACCTACGACAGCATCGTGCGCGTCAACAGCCAGTCGGGCAAGGGCGGCATCGCCTATCTACTGGAGCGGGACTACGGCGTGGTGATGCCGCGACGCATGCAGGTGGAGTTCAGCGCCGTCGTGCAGCGGCACATGGATTCCGCGGAGACCGAGCTGACCTCGCAGCAGCTCTGGGAGCTGTTCGAGACCACCTACCTCGACACCGATTACGACGTCGCCTACCACGCGCATCATCTGTTCGAGGACGGCGACAAGCAGGGCATCGAGCTCGAGATGACAGTCGCCGGCGAGCGCCGCACGCTGCGCGGCGTGGGCTCCGGCCCCATCGCCGCGACGGTGAACGCGCTGGCGCTGCCCATCCGCATCGACAACTACGAGGAGCGCGCGCTGCGCGCCGGCGCGGATGCCTCGGCGCTCGCCATCGTCGAGGCCGCGCGCGATGGCATCGCGGGCATTCGCTATGGCGTCGGCCGGCACGCCAACATCGCCACCGCCTCGGTGCTGGCGGTGCTGTCGGCCGCGCGCCGCCTCGGCGTGAGCGCCGGGGACTTGCGGGTGCCCGTCAAGGAACCGGCCTAAGCCAGGAAATCCTTCTTGGCGATGGCGAGCACCGACAGGCGCCGGTGTAGATAGGTGCGCCCGACGCCCAGCTCGAGCGCCGCCTGGCTGACGTTGCCGTTGTGCCGGCGCAGCGTGGCGACGATGAAATCGCGCTCGGCGCGATCGCGATATTCCTTCAACGAGCCGCCCGCGGATGCCGGATCGCGCGCCGGCGCCGCGAGGAAATCCTCGGGTAGGTCGAGCGTGGTGATGCGTTCACCGCTCATGATCAGCAGCCGCTCGAGCAGATTCTGCAGCTCGCGTACGTTACCCGGCCAGTCGTGCGCCGCCAGCTCTTCGATGACGTCGTCCTCGATGGGCTTTACGCGGATGTTGTTGCGTTCACCGAGTCTTCGCAGCAGCGACTGCACCAGCAGTGGGATGTCTTCCCTGCGCTCGCGCAGCGCGGGCACCCGGATCGGCACTACGTTGAGCCGGTAGTAGAGGTCTTCGCGGAACCGGCCTTCGGCCACCGCGACTTTCAGATCCTTGTGCGTGCCCGAGAGGATGCGTACGTCCACGGCGGTCACGTGCTCCGAGCCGACACGCTGGATCTCGCCGTTCTGCAATACGCGCAGTATCTTCGCCTGCGCGCCGGCCGCCAGATCGGCGATCTCATCGAGAAAGATGACACCACGATGCGCGACCTCGAACAACCCGCGCCGCGCGGCGACCGCGCCCGTGAACGCACCGCGCTCATGGCCGAACAGCTCGCTCTCTACCAGGCTTTCCGAGATCGCGGAGCAGTTCACCTTGACGAACGGCGCGTGCGCGCGCGCGCTGTGCGCGTGAATGCAATTGGCCACCAGCTCCTTGCCGGAGCCGCTCTCGCCCGTGATGAGCACGGTGGCATTGGTCTGCGCGACCTTGATCGCGTCGGCCACGACCCGGCGAATCGCCGCGGAATCGCCGACGATTTCGGAGGCGCCGTGGCGCGAGTCCGCCAGACGCAGGCGATCCTTGAGGCTCGACATCTCGAGGCAGCGCTTCACCGTCACCGCGATCTTCTCGGCGGTGAATGGCTTCTCGAGGAAATCGAAGCCGCCGAGCCGCACGGCCTGCGCGGCTTCCGTGAGGCTGGCGTGGCCGGAGATGAAGATGGTCGGCGGCGCGATCCCGTCCATCTGGGCGCGGCGGAAGAATTCCAATCCGCCGACGTCGCCCAGCCGGATGTCGACGATCATCGCGTCGACGATGCGCTCGTGCAGCGCGCGCAGCGCGGCGGCGACGTCGTGCGCGCCGATCACGTGCATGCCCTCCTGCGCCAATGCAACTACGATCGCCTGGCGGATGTTCTTCTCGTCGTCGAGCACGAGCACGACCGGCTTCGCGGCCTCGCTCACGAAGCGGCTCGCGGCAGCGTCAGCACGAATGTCGGGTGGCCCGCGTGCTCTTCGTAGCGGATGTCGCCGCCGTGCTCGAGCACTATTTTCTTCACGATTGCGAGGCCGAGCCCCATGTTGTCCTTGCCGGTCTTGGTGGACGCATAGGGATCGAACATGCGCGCGACCATGTCCGCGGGGACCGGCGCGCCGTCGTTGGCGACGTGGACTTCGACGTTGTCGGCACGCTCGACGATCGGGCTTTCGACGATGGCGATGGTGAAGCGCACGCGGCGCTGCGGATTGGCCTCGATACCGTTGCGGGTGAGGTTGGCCAGCACCTGGCGGAACAGCGTGAGATCGAGCCGCACCGGCACGGATATCTTCGGCGCCCGTACCTCGACGTCGGCGGACTCCGCGAGTTCTGGCAGCGCCTTGAGCACTCGATCGATGACTTCCACGAGATTCTCCTGCGCCAGTTGCACCTGCGGCATGCGCGCGAATTCGCTGAACCTGTTCACCGTCGACTTCAAGTGCCGCAGCTCTTCACCGATCATGGTCTGAGTTTCGGCCAGGTGCGCGAGGAACTCCGCCTGTCCCTTGGCGAGATACGCCTTCGACAGGGACGTGACCAGCACCTCGATGGGTGTCAACGGATTCTTGATCTCGTGCGCGAGCATCTTCGCGAGCTCCTGCCAGGAGGACATCTCCTGTAGATAGCGCACTTTGTCGCGCTCGCGCGAGAGCTCGGCGATGTTGCGCGCGTGGCTGCGCGCGATGCGCCGGCTCAGCATCGCTGCCAGCGCGATCGACAGCAGCACGACGGCGCCGAGCCCCAGGCCGAAGTACCAGCGCAGCGAGCCGAGAATCCGCTGCTTGACGAACTGCGGCTCGGAGTACACCTGCTTGAGCTCTTCGACCTCGTCGAACTGCGCGCGGTAGAGCGCGCGGTTGGCCTCATCGAGGCGGCCGAGCGCGCGCAGGTTCGCCGACGAGCTCTCGAGCATGCGCACCACCCGCGGACTGAACCCGAGCGCGAGGCTGGTGCGCAGCGCATCCTGCAGTAGATAGAACGCGGCGCCGAGCGGCAGAGCAGCCATCACGAAGATGGCCGCCGACAGCAGCAGCCCGACCCTATCGCCCTTCATGACGCAGATCGCCCAGCTTGAATGGCCGGCTGGAGAGCTGGACGCGCCACGTCGCCGCCACGGTGGATCCGTCCGCGTACTGCTCGAAGATGCGATTGAACAGCGTGTTCGACACGGATACACCCTGCTCGGCGCCGAGCTCCGTGCTGTTCTGCGTCACCCATTTGCGGATCATGCGCACTTTTTCGCGGTCGAGGGGGTTCAGCAACACCTCCGCGCTCAACACCAGTTCCTGCGCGGCCGGCAGCGTGGCCGCGTCGAACAACCGCGGCAACGGCAATGCGGTCAGCAGCGCGCTGACTTCGGCGAGATTCGCGAGCACCCGAGAGTCGAAGACGGCGCCATCCATGGTGCTGACCACCGAGAACTTCTCGTCCCACAGGTCGTAGCGAATCGCCACTTCGACCACCCGATGGGCGATCACGTCGCGCGCAGCGCGCAACGACACGCGGGAATAGATCCGGTTCGTCAATCCGCTCGTGAGCTCTTTGGGCAACGTGTCCGGAAATGGCAGCGCTTCGATGCGCGCGCCGAGCTTTCCGTCGCCGTACGTGACCGTGACGTCCGCTCCCTGCGCCGTGGCGCCCGCCAACAGCACCAGCAAGGCGATTGCGCGCCTCATCGGACCGTTTCCTCGACGCCGCTCAGATACAGATCGACCAGCCCGAAGCGGCGTGTTTCGGCGCGAAATCCCGCCTTGAGCCCGTACGAGTAGCGAGTTCCACCCGAGGATGTATGGCTCAGGGGCGCGAATCCGGGCTCGATGTACCAGCGACCACGCTCGATGAAATCACCGGGCGCGAGCGACCGCGAGTACGTCAGCGCGAGGAACTGGCTTTCGTTGAGGGCGTTGCGGTATTCGGGGCTCGGGTCTCCCCCGATCTTCACGCTCCAGTAGCCGATGGAAGATCCCCAGGTCTTGCGATAGCGCAGGAATGGATAGCGGTCCGGTGCGTTGGCGCCGAAGTCGCGGCGCACGGCGAACTGCAGCGCCGTGCCCTGCGTGGGGAAATTCAGGTCGTCCTCGGTGCTCCACCCATAGATGAGCGTGGCTTTGGTGCCGCGACCCTCGTGCTCCCGGATCTGGAAGTTGGCGCTGCTGTTCCACCAGCCGTAGCTCCAGTCGGAGTCCGAACGGTGATTCAACTCGAGCATGACGTACGAGAAATCGCCGAAGCGCCGACCCAGGCTGAGGTTGAGCTGCGCGGCTTCGAAGTTGCCGAAGTTCCCGTAGACGTCCTCGCTGCGGCTCTTGCTCCATCCGGCACTCGCGATGCCGAAGTAGCGGCTGGAACCGAGCAGTTGCGGATCGGCGTACCGCAGGGTTAAGCCATACGCTTCGAGAAACCCGTCGCCGGCGATCGGAACCAGGGCTTGCGCGCTGAAGTCGGCGATCTTGCCCTTGCCGAAGAGATTTTGATGCCCGATGCGCCCGGCGATGACGCCGCGCTGCGCATCCGGTCGTACCGCCGCCCCTAACAACCATTCGGTCGTGATCGGGCTCGCCTCCTCGACCAGGATGACCACGACGACGGTGCCGCGCTGCAGGCCCTTCTCGAGGCGGATTTTCACCGACTCGAAATTGTTCAGCGCCGAGAGACGCAGCTCGGCATTGCGAATTTCGTCTTCATCCAGAGTTTCGCCGGCCTGCAGATAGAGATGCTCGCGGATGAAGTCGCACGAGGTCTGCGTGTTGCCGGCGCAGCTGACTTCCTGGACGGTCAACGGAGCGTCACCGGTTGTTTGCCCGGTTTGCGCGGCCGCGAATGGCGCGCAGCACAGCAGCAGTGCCGCGCGGGAGATGAAACGCTGGATCGTGGTGCTCGTGGTCATGTCTGGCCGCCCGCAGGGTAACAGCTAGTCGTGCGGGGCCGGGATGTCCACGAAAGTGGACACCCGCACTCCCGCGATGTGTCAGAAGTGAACGGTCGCAACGAGAGAGTAAATGTCGAAGGCGGCATCCGGCACGCGGACCTTTTCGTAGTCGGTGCGCAGACGGAAGTTTTCGGTGAGGCAGAATTCGGCGCCCCCGCCGAACAAAATGCGCGAATCGCTGGTGGATTCGGAAACCTGTATGGAGCCGAGCGACACCTTCGAAGTCGCGTCGTAGAAGACGTAACCGAACTTCGCGTAGGGAGTCATCACTTTGCCGAGTGGAAGCCTGGCGATCGCGGTCCCGAAGAAGCCATCGCTCTTCACAGACAGATTCAGCATCCCTCTCGTGTCGTCGATCTTGCCGGCGTTGACGTAGCCCGCCTCGAACGCGAAGTTCCTGCTGAACGAATAGCCGCCCAGCAGCCTGACGGCCCGTGCTCTTCCGTCGAAGCCGAACGAGCTCTCGGTGGCCAGGCCGGCGCTCGCGCCGACGTAGAAGCCGGAGTCTTCGGCGAACGCGCCCACGGAAGCCAATGTTGCGGCGGCCAGTGCGCCGAGGATCTTGTTCTTCTGCATGAGCGACGTCTCCCTGTGCGCCTCGTCGAGGCGGATTGATTGCAGGGATGGTTGCAACGCCTGTGCCGGCGAAGCGGGGCCACGCACGCCCGAATTCGCGTGCCGGGGTGTCTAACTAAATGGACAGGTGTGCTGCGGCGGAACGATTCGGGCCGGCGGCGAGGCGCTACCTGCGTGATCCGCCGACGTGCGAACATGACGTGCATCGGCACATCGCCCGGAGAATTTCATGAAGCAGAATCTGTTCGCGGCCACGATTTTGACGGGCCTGGTCTTCGCGCTCGCCGCCTGCAGCTCGCGAGAAAACGGCGAGGCCGACGCGCCGCCCGACTACGCCGCGCGCGGCCAGCACGCCTGGGAGGACGTCAAGGTGCTGGCCGACGACAACATGGAAGGGCGCCGGGCGGGGACGCCCGCGCATCGCCGCGCGGCGGAATACGTCGCGAAGCAATTCGAGGCCGCGGGCCTGAAGCCGGCTGGCGAAGAAGGGTGGTTCCAGCGCGTGAACCTCGAATCGCGCACCATCGACGAGACACGCTCGAATCTGGCGTTGGTCACGGCGAAGGGTGCGCAGCCTCTGAAGCTCGGTGACGATGCCATCTTCAGTCTGCGCGGCAATTTCGCGCCGCAGGTAGACGCCCCGCTGGTATTCGTCGGCCATGGGCTGCGCCTGCCGCAGTATGGCCATGACGATCTCATCGGCGTCGATCTCAAGGGCAAGGTGGTCGTGTACTTCACGTCGGCACCCAAGGTGGTGCCGGGCGCCGCGGGCGCACATTTCGGATCGAACGCGGAGCGCTGGAAGCAGTACCACGCCGCCGGCGCGATCGGCGTGCTGACGATTCCGAATCCGTTCGCGATGGACCTGCCGTGGGAGCGCATCGCGGCCACGCGCACCGACCCGCAGATGCGCCTCGCGGCACCGGCCACGGATCTGTTTCCCGACATGCAGATTTACGCCGGGCTCAATCCGGCGCGTTTCGCGCGCCTGCTCGAGGGCACGGGACAGTCCGAGCAGACGCTGCTCGACGCGCTGAAGGAAGGCGTGGCGCTGCCGCATTTCGATTTGAAGCTGCGCGTGCGCGCCGCTATTTTTGCCGATTCCACCACTGCCACTTCGGAGAACGTAGTCGGAGTGCTCGAAGGCTCGGACGCGACACTCGCGGGTCAGTACGTGGCGCTCACCGCGCATCTCGACCACATCGGCATCACGGCCCATGGCGATCGCGAGGGCGAGGGCGACCGCCTGCACAACGGCGCCATGGACAACGCCAGCGGCATCGCGGCGTTGATCGACGTCGCGCGTGCGCTGCACGCGGCGCACGCGCGGCCGAAGCGATCGGTGTTGTTCGTAGCCGTGACGGCCGAGGAGTTCGGATTGTTAGGCTCGCGCGCCTACGCGGAGCACGCCGCCGGCAACGGAACGAACCTCGTCGCGAATCTCAACAGCGACATGTTCCTGCCGTTATATCCCCTGAAACATCTGGTGGTGTTCGGCCTCGAGGAATCCTCGCTGGGCGATGACGCGCGCGCCGTGGCCACCGGGCTCGGCATCGCGACGCAGACCGATCCGCAGCCGGAGCGCAACCGCTTCATCCGCAGCGACCAGTACAGCTTCATCAAGGTGGGAGTGCCGGCACTGGCGCTGAAGGTCGGGTATGTGCCCGGCTCGCCCGAGGAGGCGATCGACCAGAAGTGGTTCAAGGAGCGTTATCACGCGCCGGCCGACGACCTGGCGCAGCCGGTCGACTTCGGCGCGATGGGGTTGTACGCGGAACTCATGCAGCGCCTGACACTGCGGGTCGCGAACGCGGCGACGACGCCGGCGTGGCGCGAGTCGAGCGTGTTCGCCACGATACCGAAGGCCGCGGCGCCGTCTCGTTAACGGGAACTTTGTTAGGTACCGAGTCCCCGTTACGGGAAACCCCGTCGCATCGTTCCTAGCTACCTAAGGTGCGCTCGATCGCACCATCACGACGCATGCAGCGCGCGCGGCACCGCGGCGCGAGCTAGTTAGCCGTCTTATGTCCGTGGTCGCACCAAAAACTTGCCTGCGCCCCGATGCCCGCCCGTCCCGCGTTCGGCTACCATTCACGGCGCCTCTGCATCAACAAGGACGGATATGACTCCACAGGACGTGAGCGATGCGTTGTGGCTGGCTTGGCTCGGTGTAGCGGGCACGCTCGTGTTCTTCATGCAGGCCGGCTTCGCGCTGCTGGAGAGCGGCCTGTCCCGCGCGAAGAATACCGTGAACATCGTGATGAAGAATTTCTGCGACACGGCCACCAGCACGCTCGGATATTGGGCCGTGGGATTCGGTCTGATGTTCGGCTCCAATCCAAGTGGCTGGATCGGCACGACGCAGTTCGCGCCGCAGTCGCCGGACGGCGCGCTCATGATGAACTTCTTCTACCAGGTGATGTTCGCCGCGACCTGCAGCACCATCATGAGCGGCGCGGTCGCCGAGCGCATGCGCTTCGGCGTGTACGTGCTCGGCGCGTCCGTGATCTCCATCTTCATCTATCCGATCTACGGCTCGTGGGTCTGGAATCCGCAAGGATGGCTGGCGAAACTCGGCTTCATCGATGCCGCCGGCTCGGCCGTCGTTCACTCGATCGGCGGTTGGGTTGCGCTCGGCGCGGTGCTCGCGTTGGGCCCGCGCCTCGGCAGATTCAGTCGCAAAGGTGAGGCTCGCGAAATCCCCGGCCATAATCTGCCGATGTTCGCGCTCGGCGCATTCATCCTCTGGTTCGGCTGGATGGGGTTCAACGGCGGATCGGCCAATCGCGACTTCGCCGATCTCGCGAAGATTCTCGTGAATACCAATCTCGGCGCGGCGGCGGGCCTGATCGGCGCGTTGCTCGCCATGAAGATCTCCGGGTCGCCGATCCTCATGACGCGCACGGTCAACGGCGCGCTCGGCGGGCTCGTCGCGATCACCGCCGGCTGCAAGACCATGGACCCGGCGTTTGCCGCGCTCGCCGGCCTGGTCGCCGGCATGCTGATTCCCCTCGCCGAAAACCTGTTGCTGCGATTCCAGATCGACGATGTGGTCGGGGCCATTCCCGTGCACGGCTTCTGCGGCGTGTGGGGGACGATGGCGGCCGGCGCATTCTACTCGGGCGACCTGTTCGACGGACACCGCATGACAGTGCAGTTGGTCGGTTGCGCGGCCGCGTTGGTCTGGGGGCTGAGCACCGGCTACGTGATGTTCAAGATCATCAATGTCGTCGCCCGGCTGCGCGTGAGTGCGCAGGACGAACAGCGCGGCCTCGACTACGCCGAGCATTTCGAGGTCGGTTATCGCGATTTGACGAGCACGCAGTTGCCACAGGCGGAGGAGAAGGCGTGAAGCCGGCCAATCCGGCAATACTCGAGCGCAATCGGCGAGCCGTGTACCACGCATTGAGCAACACCTTCGCCGCGCCCGAGATGATTGCCGGCGCGATGTCCGTGTGGGAAAAGCAATTCGCGGAGCAGGCGGGCTTTCGCATCAGCCTGTACGCGACCGCGGTCGCGGCCGAGCTCGGCCTGAGCGACATCGAAATCCGCGACCTGGCTTCGAATCTCTACGCGTCCATGACGATGACCGAAAACCGCCTGCCGCGTCTGCCGCCCGCGTTCAACGTCCATGGTGCAACGGCGACCGGAACGCAGCCGAAGCTCGAGAAGGTGTCCGCGCCGGCGACTCAAAATCCGCGCGCGGCGGTATTCGCGAAACTCGTCGATTCGATGACCGACAATGTCGCGCGCGAGAAGAAGCTCGACGACCTGATCGAGGCGCTGACGCTCAATGACGTGGAGTTTCGCGAGGACGTGGCGCGGCAACGCATGGAGTGGATCGAGCGCCGGCTCACCGACAGCCGGTCGCTCGCCGTGCTCGTGCCCGAATCGCAGTGGCGCGCGCTCGTCAACGACCTGTACGTCGCCATGTGTGATGCGTGCGGACCGGCGAGCGCGGACCGAAACCTCGCGCAGGCGGTGCAGCTCGCCGAGCAGATCGCAGAGGCACGGGCTTTTTCCCCGCGCTTGCTTCTATAGCGCCTACGCGGCGTGATGGCGCGGGATCGGATCGAGATCGGGCTCGACGAACTCGCCGCGCGCCGCATCGGAGAACAGCAGCCCCGCGCTGTAATGCGTCAGCATGATCTTGCTGTCGAGCAGCACGGGGTTGCGATCGATGAAGTCGTCCGCGCTCGTGGCGGATCCACGATGCATGAAGTGATCCACCGCGAGCACCCAGGCGCGCGTCAGAGTCTCGTGGTACTTCGAGGCTGGAATGTCGTTGCGACATAGAAATGTCACGAGCGCGGCACGCATCCGCTCGAGGGCGAGGTTTACGTCGCAGTCGACGAGATAGACGTACGCCAGGCGTATGTGCGCGCGATGCGAAAAATCAGCGGGCGCGTACGCACCCGCTTCAAATGCCATGCGAAATTCACGATCGACTTGCGACAGTTCGTGTTTCATCGGCAGGCCTCGCTAAACGGGAAGTCCGGGCAACGTTCCATGGACTCCTTCCCTGTGAAATTGTTCACTTTCCGGCACTCCGCCGCGGGTTCAACCCAGCAGACGTTCCGCGATCTGCACGGCGTTCAACGCCGCGCCCTTGCGGAGCTGATCGCCCGCGACGAACAGCGACAGCGAGTGACCGCTCGGATCGCTGACGTCCGTGCGGATGCGCCCGACGAGCACCTCGTCCTTGCCGCTCGCATCCACGGGCATCGGAAAGTAGTTGCGCTCGAGGTCATCGACCACGCGCACCCCCGGCGCTACGCTGAGAATGGCACGCGCCTCGGCGGGCGTCAGCGGCTTCTCGAGCTCGATGTTGAGCGCGATGCAGTGCGCGCGTAACACCGGAACGCGCACGCAGGTCGCGGTCACGCGCAGGTCCGGCTCGCCGAAGATCTTGCGCGTCTCCTGCATCACCTTGGTCTCTTCTTCGTTGTAGCCGGTTTCCGGATCCACCCTGGTGTTGTGCGAGAACACGTTGAAGGCGTACGGATGCGGCAGCACCTTCGGCGTGAACGGGCGGCCTTCGAGAAATGCCCGGGTCGATTCGCTGAGCTCTTCCATCGCCGCGGCACCCGCGCCCGAGGCGGCTTGATAGGTGCTCATCACCAGGCGCTTGATGCGCGCCCTCTGGTGGATAGGCCACAGAGGAGTGGCAGCGACAATGGCCACGCAGTTCGGATTCGCGATGATGCCGTTATGCCGGGCCATCGCGCCCGCGTTGATCTCGGGCACCACGAGCGGAGTGTCGGGATCCATGCGAAACGCCGACGAGTTGTCTACGACAACGGCACCGGCCTTCACGGCCGCGGGCGCGAAACGCTTCGACTGCGCGCCACCCGCCGAGAACAGCGCGATGTCGACGCCCTTCAGGCTCTCGTCGGTGAGTTCCTGCACCGCGACGTCCGCGCCGCGGAATTTCATGGTTTTGCCGGCGGAGCGGGCCGACGCCAGGAGGCGCAACTCGGACAGCGGGAATTTGCGCTGCTCGAGACACTGCATGAGCTCGACGCCCACGGCGCCGGTCGCGCCCGCGATGGCGACGACGGGATTCTTTTTACGAGTTGTTTCGGCGTTCGATGACATGCTTCTTGCTCCCAAATGAAAAGGCCCCGCTGGTTTCCCTGCGAGGCCTTGGTATTCCTGTTCGTGAATCGACTATTTTCAGTCTGACTACGGGCCAGAAACCCAGGCCCTGCCGGGCTTGGTCTTCGTGCCTTTTTTCGTGGTCGTGCGAATCATGGGGCGCGAACCTTATCCCACCGGTTAGCGGCCGGCAAGGCCGTGCGGCGCAATCAGGCCGTTGTACCAGGCGAGCATCAACAGGATGAAAAGCACCACCGAAAGCCCGACCCGGATGGTGAGCGAGCGGGCCATCTTGCGGGAGTGCTCGGCGTCCTCACCCTTGTTGCGCGCCATGTGGAACAGCGCGCTGCCGAGGCTGAAGACGATGCCGAAGAAAACCACGATGACCAGGATTTTGACCGCGTCCATGAGAGGCTGACTTTATACTCCCCGCCCCCATGCCGCCCCGTCTTTCAGCCTTCGGAAGGGTGTTTGCGCCATCGTGGCAAATGACACTCACCACGCTCGTCTTGCTCGCCGTTTTCGTGGGCCTGGGCCAGTGGCAGTGGCAACGCGGCGTGGCGAAAGAGGCGTCGTGGGCGGCGTTCGAGAACGAAGGGGCCGCGGTGTCTGGCGTTACCGATTTCGATGCGATGCCGCGCTACCGACGCGTCGCGTTTTCCTGCACGTACCTTGGCCAGCGCCAGTTCCTGCTCGACAACCGGCCGCACGCGGGCCGACCGGGATACGAAGTGCTCACACCGTGCGCGTTGCCGGACGGTCGCCACATCCTCGTCAATCGCGGTTGGGTGCCATTCACCGGCCGCCGCGATCGACTGCCGGATGTGTCCATCGCAGGCTCGAGCGGCTCGGTGTCCGGGCGCATGGAAGAGCTGCCCGTGGGGGGATTGGCGGCCGGCCATGCCGCGCCGGAATCTGCAGCGGGCTGGCCCAAGGTGACGAGCTTCCCCACGCACGCGGAACTCGAAGCGTCGCTCGGCGAGAAGCTGGTGCGCCGCGTGGTGCTGCTCGATCCGAGTCCGCCCGACAACGGCTACGTGCGCGAGTGGTCGCCGCCGGGTCTCGCGCCCGTGCGACATTTCTCGTACGCCATCCAGTGGTGGGGTTTTGCCGCCGTACTGCTCGTGATCTACTTCGGCCTCAATTTTCGCAAGGTGTCGTGATGGATGATGCTCGCCGGCGCGGCCGCCGCACTCTGCTGACCGTCGCGGCGGTTTTCCTGCTGCCGCTTGCGGTCGCGTTCGCGCTCTACTACGGCCAGCTGTGGCGGCCGGCGAATTCGTCTAACAAAGGTCAATTGATCGACCCGCCGCGGACGCTGGTGGTGCAGGGACTGCGCCTGCCCGACGGCCAACCCGCGGGCGCCAACGTGTTCCTGGACAAGTGGTCGGTCGTGTACGTCGGCGACGGCGCCTGCGATGCGGCGTGCAGCGCGGCGCTGGTGATCGGACGCCAATCGCGCCTGGCGCTCAACAACGAAATGAAGCGCGTCCAGCGCGTGTTCCTGGCCACGGACAACTGCTGCGCCGGCGACTATTTCGCCGCGGAGCAGGCCGGCCTCGTCGCGCTCGATGCCTCCTCGCCCGAAGCGACCGCGCTGCTGGCGCAGTTTCCGGCGGAGCGCTCGGGTGCGCTGTTCGTCGTCGATCCGCTCGGCAATCTCATGATGCGGCACGACGCGACGACGATGACCAAGGATCTGCTCACCGACCTCAAGAAGCTGCTCAAGCTCTCGCACATCGGCTGACCGGTCACCTGACTAACATGCCCGAAGTGACCTGGATCCGGCGTCTGGCTTTCGCGGGCGCGTTGCTGTGCTTCGCCGTCGTGGTGCTGGGCGGCTATACCCGGCTGTCGGATTCGGGGCTCGGCTGTCCGGACTGGCCCGGATGTTTCGGACACATCGCCCCGACGGGCGCGGCGGAGCACTACGCCAGCGATGCGGACGTGCGCAAGGCGTGGGTCGAGATGATCCATCGTTATGGCGCGAGCACGTTGGGACTGATCGTCGTCGTCATCGCCGCCCTGTCGATCCGCGCGCGGCGCGAGCGCGGCGTGAGCGTGGTGTTTGCGCTGGTGCTGCTCGCGCTGGTGGTCGCGCAGGGCATGCTGGGCATGCTCACGGTGACCTGGCTGCTGAAGCCGCTGATCGTCACCGGTCACCTGGTCGGTGGACTAACTACCTTCGCGCTGCTGCTGTGGTCGTGGCTGTCGCTGCGCGCCCGGGTACGGCCGGTCGACGCGCTCAGCGTGCGGGCGGGCAACACCATCGCCGAGTCCGGCGGCCGCGCGCGGGTCGCGGCTGGCCTCGCGCTCGCCGCGCTCGCCGTGCAGGTGGCTCTCGGCGGCTGGACCAGCAGCAATTACGCCGCGGTCGCCTGCCCCGACCTGCCCAAGTGCCAGGACCAGTGGATTCCCGCTGCGAACTACGGCGAGGCTTTTGTGTTGTGGCGCGGGCTCGGCATCAACTACGCGGGCGGCGTGCTCGACCATCCGGCGCGCGTGGCCATACATTTCGCGCATCGCGTCGGTGCCGTGGTGACCGCGCTGCTGCTGATGTTCGCGGTGTTTGCCGCGCTGCGCGGCCTCGGTGCCGCTCCCCGCTGGGCCGGTCTCGCGGTGGCCGCGGCGCTCGCGACGCAGCTTTGCATCGCCTATTTCATGGTGATCCGCGCCTTTCCGCTGGAGCTGGCGGCCGCACATAACGCGGGCGCCGCGCTGCTGGTGGCGGCCACGGTGTTGCTGAACCGCACCCTGCGGCCGGTGCCGGATTTTCGGTGAATTTCCGCTAAACTCCCGCGCCCTGCTGCCCAACGGAAGCTCCTTGGCCACCCCCGATCACATCGTCGCAACTGCGAGCGCGAGTCGTTGGCGCAGTTTCTATGAGCTGACGAAGCCACGCGTCGTCATGCTCATCGTGTTCACGTCCATCGTGGGCACGTTGCTCGCCTCTCCCGGCATGCCACCGGTGGATGCACTGTTGCTCGGCAATCTGGGCATCGGTCTGGCCGCCGCCAGCGCCGCCGTCATCAATCATGTGCTCGACGAGCGCATCGACTCGCAGATGTCGCGCACGCGGGGGCGGCCGCTTCCCACCGGGAAGTTGTCCGCGCGCGCCGCGCTCATGTTCGCGCTGCTGCTGTGCGTGGCTTCGATGGCCATCCTCGTGTTGTTCGTGAACACGCTGACCGCGCTGCTCACGTTCGCCTCGCTCATCGGCTACGCCGTCGTCTACACCGTCTGGCTGAAGCGCGCGACCTCACAGAACATCGTCATCGGCGGCGCCGCCGGTGCCGCGCCCCCCGTGCTCGGCTGGGCGGCCGTCACCAACAGCATCGACTCGAACGCACTGTTGCTGTTCCTCATCGTGTTCGTGTGGACGCCGCCGCATTTCTGGGCGCTCGCGATCGCACGCAAGGACGAATACGCGAAAGTGGGCATTCCCATGTTACCCGTCACACACGGCGTCGCCTTCACGCGCCTGCAGGTGTTGCTCTATACGGTGTTGCTGGTGGCCGTGACGCTGATGCCGTTCGTCACCGGCATGAGCGGCCTCATCTATCTGGGCGTCGCGCTGGTGCTCGATGGCATGTTCCTGTTCCACGCGTTCCAGTTGAAGAATTCCGAGCGCGCGCATCTGCCGATGAAGGTGTTCCGCTTCTCGATCACCTATCTCATGTGGCTGTTTGCAGCGCTGCTCGTCGACCACTATCTACCGACGACGCAGGGCGCGCTGCCCGCCGGCGGGATACTCTCCCTCTGACCATGCATCCTCCACTGCAGCTTCCGACCCGGTTCACTGGATCGTTCGGCCTGGTGCTCTTCCACCAGCATCGCGGCGTGCTGCTGCTGCGCTCGGGCGATCGCGACGATGGCGGACCGAAGCGCGTCGACCTGCTGTTTCGCGGCGTGGTATGGATGTCGCTGCCGGCGTGGTGCAGCGACTTCACCATCGAGCAATGCCTCATCGATGAAATCATCGAGCGGATCCCGCCCAGCCACCGCGGCAAGGCGCAGTCGCGCAAGGTGTTCCGGGTCGAGATCGACCGCGTGCCGCACTACGTGATCGCCGGCGAGGTGTTCGCGTCGAATGACGATGCGTCATATTTCGATCCGTCGCCGCTGCTGCCCGAGATCGAGATCAATCTCAAGTTCGACTAGGCGGCTCGCCGCTGCCTGTGCCCGTTTCCGGATCAACGACGGCCGCATTGCACCAACAATGTTGCTTGCGGCGAAATGTCCGATTCCTAACATCTATCCGTCCGGATGTGGCGCTTGTACGACGCCGTCCGCGAGCCTAGTGTATGGGCATGAAACGACGCCTGTGACGGTGACGGAACACGTGAGATGAAGCGGGCCTAGACCCGAAGCACGTGGAACGGGAGGGGAACCGTAGGACGAGCGTCGTTGCACGGGAGCAACGCGAAAGCGCGCTCTCAGACGAACAAACAAAACTCTATTGCAGGAGGAATCTATGAATCGTAACTGCCTCATTCGGCAGGCCGTCCGCTTTGCGATTGCGGCGGCCGCCACCTCGGCCTCTTTACCTGCGTTCGCGCAGGATCAAACGGCTGAGAAGCTCGAAGAAGTCACTGTAGTTGGGTCGCGCATCATCCGACAGGATTACACGGCGACCAGTCCCGTGGTCACCGTCGGCGCCGACACATTGAAGCTTTCCGGCGAGCCGCAGATCGAGACCGTGCTCAATACGCTGCCGCAGCTCGTACCGTCGATCACGACCACGTCTAACAACCCGTCGAACGGTGGGCAGGCGAACGTCGATCTGCGCGGCCTCGGCACGGTGCGCACGCTGGTGCTCGTTGATGGCGCGCGCACCACGCCCTCGAACGTGAATGGCGTGGTCGACCTCAACACCATTCCCGCGGCATTGATCGACAGCATCGAGATTCTCACCGGTGGCTCCTCGGCCACGTACGGCTCCGATGCCATCGCAGGTGTCGTGAACGTGAAGCTGAAGCGTGATTTCAGCGGCGTGCAGCTCACGGCGCAACAGGGCATGACGGCCGAGAGCGATGGCAAATACACGGTGTTCGATGGCCTCATCGGCGGCAATTTCGCCGACGACCGTGGCAATGCCGTGGTGTCGTTCTCGTATGACCGTCGCGATGCGCTGCTCGCAGGCGAGCGCGATTTCGGCATTTACGCGAGGGGCGTGAATTTCGCTCCCTCGGGATCCGGGACGATTCCGGAAGGACGCGTCGACTGGGGCGCAAATGGGCCATCGCAAGCCGCGCTCAACACCGTGTTCGGTGCCTACGGCGTTGCAGCGGGTGCGGTGGCACCCGCACGTGCAATCGGTTTCAACTCCGATCATTCGCTATTTTCGCTGGGCAATGGCGGCGCCGGACAGGTGGTGCAGCATTTCCTCGGCGACACGTCGGATCCGGGTTACAACCCGGAGAACTACACGTACAACTTCGGTCCGCTGAACTATCTACAGTTGCCGCTATCGCGGCGGCAGATCTCGGGCTTCGCTCGCTATGAGATGGTCCCGGAGCTCGCCGAGTTCTACACACGCGTGAGCTACACGACCTATCACTCGGATCAGCAGCTCGCGGCGACGCCGGTGACCTGCGCGGCCGGGGCACTCGGTTGCTCAATTCCGGTCAGCAATACGGCCATTCCCGCCGATCTGCGCACGCTGCTCGCATCCCGCGTCGTGAATCCCATGGCGCCGCCTGGTACCACTGGACCGGATTTGCCCCTCGGCTTCACGATCCGCACGACGGACGTCGGCGAGCGTCAGCAGGAGAACAGCTACAACGTCACTCAGGGCCTCATTGGTCTGCGCGGGAAGCTGCCTAACGACTGGCACTGGGACATCTACGGCAGCTGGGGTCAGGGCGAAGGTCTGCAGCTGCAAGGTGGCAACGTGTCGCGCGCCAGACTGCAGGCCGCATACAACAATGCGGCCGTCTATGCCGCTCAAGGCTGCCCGCTGTTCGATCCATTCGGCGTGGGCAACATGTCGCCAGCCTGCGCGGCGGCGATCGCGATCAAGACCACGAACGTACTCGAGACCGAGCAGCGCAATTTCGTTGCGTCGCTCACCGGCGGCATCATGGAATTACCCGCTGGGTCGCTGCAGTTCGCAGTGGGCACGGAGTATCGGAGCAACACGGCGAATTTCCGTCCGGACTCGTTTCTCGCGAGCGGCGACGTCGTCGGCTTCAATGCGTCGCAGCCGGTAGAGGGCGAGATCACCAGCAAAGAATACTTCGGTGAGCTGTCCGTGCCGCTGCTCGCCGGGAAGACTGCGGTGAACTACCTCGGCCTCGAGCTCGGGTACCGCATGTCAGACTACAACCTCGTCGGCGCCGTAGACACCTACAAAGCAGCTTTGAAATGGGATCCTGTCGAGTCGCTTTCAGTGCGTGCCTCGTACAACCGTGCCACCCGCGCGCCGAATATCCTCGAGCTGTACTTGCCGCGGCAGGAAAACTTTGCGCAATACAGCGATCCCTGTAATTTCAATAGCGCGTTCCGTGCTCCAACCGCCGCGAACGCCGCGCAGGTGAGAGAGCTGTGCATCACACAGGGCATTCCTGCGGATAGACTTGTTGGAGGACCGGTTGCCAATAACAACAACGGTACATTCAGGCAGGCGAACGCGCAGGGGCGCGCGATCGTTGGCGGCAGCCTGGATCTCGAGCCCGAAACGGCGGACACGTACACATTCGGTGTGGTGTGGGATTCCAATCTCACCAATGAATGGGCCAGTAACCTGCAGGTGTCCGCCGACTACTTCAGGTACGACATCTCGGACGTCATATCTTCGTTGACGACGAATTCGGTTGTCGGGCGCTGCTTCAACCAGTTGGACTCCAATCCCACCTTCGATCCCGCCAACCAGTTTTGCGCGCTGTTCACGCGCAATCCCCTCAATTTCGATGTGACTGGCGTCGACGTCATCACTCGTAACCTGTCGGCGCTCAAGCTGCGTGGCGTGGACCTACAGGTGGACTGGAAGATGCCGATGAGTCTCTTCGGCGATGAGTCCGGGGCCATCGGCGTCAAACTGCTCGCGACGCGCACGCTTTCGGTGGACCAGCAGGAAACGGCGATCGATCCGTTCATTGCAAGGGAGGGCACGATCTCGCAGACCGTGGCGAGCGCGTTCCCCGAATGGAAGGCTGTCGCGACGACGAGCCTGTCCGTCAAGGACTTCTTGTTCCGCTACAACCTGCGCTGGATCGACGCCATGCGGGCGGTGAACAACGATGCCATCCTGAGCACACCGACGGTGGGCGTCAAGCCGCACGTGCCTAACTACTTTTACCATGACATCACGGCGAAGTGGTCGCCGGGCGAGAGGTGGGAAGTGACGCTGGGCATCAACAACATCGCGGACAAGGCGCCGCCTGCCTACACGACGGATGCGCAAACTGGTATTCAGTCGAATACCGATCCGAGCACATATGACGTGCTGGGTCGCCGCGCGTTCATGACGGTAGGTGTGAAGTTCTGACGAGAGCGATCTGATCGAGAACCGGCCGCCGCTTCATCGCAAGGTGAAGCGGCGGCGCTTGATGTGTATTTCTGCTGCGGTCTAAGTCAAATCGATAAGAAAGTCAGTAGCTACGTGCTCGCCGCGGGAAAATCATCGTGGAGTGGCGAATTCAAACGACTCGTCGTCGATCGTCCTACCAGAAATTCGAGTTCCCGATACAGAGAAGCTTGCTATCGGCCCTGCGGTTATCCGCCTCCACACTTCTTCGCCCTCTTTCGAGACACACACGAAGCCGACTTCGTCACGAACAACGATTGAATTAGCGAGCGAAACAAATTCATGGAAAACCGATGGCATGCGGTACTGAAATAGGACTCGCAGCGAGTTCGTTTCCAGCCCAACGAGTAACTCGCATATGCCAACAAAAAGTTGGTCGCCAAGTATCGCGGCTGCGGGCTGAAGGCCGATATTCGCATAACCTACAACGAGCTTCTTACCGCTCTGAAGTTCAAACCATCCCCATGTATTCGCATCAGCCGTGAGTAGCTTAGGCACTGCCAGATCCGTACCCAGGGCGCTAACAAGAGCACTTCTTGACTCTACCGGTCGCCAAGGCGGGGAGGCGATTTGCATGTTCGTCATCTCACTTAGCAATGATCGTGATTACTTTGCCATCCAATTCAACGAACTGGATTATTGAGCCTCTACTCGTAATTCCAGGTAAGAAGAACTCTCGCATATTGCTACCCGGAGTTGCGCCTGGCCCGACAATGGTACTCGGATCCCGGTAGGCTTCATTAAATCGCCGCGTCACTTCCGCACGGTTCCCAGGGGTGTCAGCGATTCCGATGCGCTGATGGTTCGCGGCCGCGCGTTTGGCATTGTATTTATTCGACTGATTAATATTTTTGTTGAAAAGAAAATCGAGCTTGCGCTCGAATGAAAGTTCTTTTGCTTTACTCGGGACCGCCCTCATCATCCGGAGCGCCGAACCACTCAAGAGCCACGTTTCCGGGTAGACATTCTCAACATTTCCGCAGGAAAAATTGCGTTCGCATTGTTCGCGGAGTATCGCGTTGTTTTCTCTGCAGGCCTGAGAATCGTCGGAACACCAATAGTGCCCTTTTGCGTAAAGATCGAGCTGCTGTGTTTCTCGCCGCCTTTCGGTGCAGCCCGCGATCCCAATTTCACAGAGCCCATCTTGCGTATTGGGCCCATCGATTGACTTGGTCTGCTTATCATATGCGCTCATTTCTCCGTTCACCGAAGTCACCTCCGGTGAAATGCGGTTCTGCGCTCCCGGCGGACCCGCAAATGAGAGGTGTACGGCCGATAAGAAGCTCAACCAGAACGCATCATCATTCGAAGAAGTAGGCACGCTCGGGTTGCAGTCACAGTCTTCTCTGCGTGGGACGAAGCCGCTCGGATCGGTAAAGGAAAGTGGATTGTTGTTCACGTAGCTGTATCGATTCAGCGTTTGCCCGTTGTACGGGTCAGATACAAACGGATCCGCGGAGATGAACCTTCCCAAGAGTGGATCCTGCACGCGTCCGTTCATGTGAATGAGTCCGAGGTTGTCGAGCGTCTCGTGTTCCGTGAATCCCCGGCGCGAGTAGTTCGCTACGTTCGTCATGTCAGCGAACGGTGGCGCGCCTGACCAAGTGGCCGCGTTACGCCGTTTTCCAAACGCGTCATACGATAGGTAGGTAGTACCTGAATCATTGCTGATCGAATTGACGCTGCCGAGGTGGTCCTTCGTGAAATATGACGTGTGCTCCGTCAAGTCGTCTCTGCGTATGTATGTCGCAACGAGACCGTCCGGGCTGGAGATCTGGTGCCTGAAGTGCGCGTGCGACGAAGTCGTAAGCTTCTCCAGGACTCCGCCGATGTAGAGCGTCGTTTCAGTGCCGCCTGAGTAGTTCCCGATCTGCTTGTAGCGCGCGCGATCGGGACCGTAGAAGAACTGCGAAGAGACGCCACCGCTCCCATTGATCGTCGCGGGCAGATCGTACGAGTACCAACTGATGCTGTTGCCGCCGCGACTGGTCATGTTGCCGTTAGCGTCATAGCCGTAGCTGTTGCCTCCAGCGGTGATCACCGCGTGCTTCTTGTTCGCGTGATACGTGTAGCCGCCGACATCAGACTTCGAGGTGATGTTGCCGATGAGGTCGTAGTACACCGTTTGATTCGTCGGTCCGGATACCCCGGTCAACCGATCGAGGCTGTCGTAGGCGAACGTCTCAGTCAGGTTCTGCCGCGCATCTTTGCGGCGCGTCAGATTGCCATTCACATCCCAGTCGTATTCGAGGTTCTGCAGCGACGCGCCAGGACCTGAGGTGCGTGTCTCCAACGTCCCGACGAGAGGATCGAAAGTGCTCTGGATCTGCGTGCTGTTGCCCAAGACGACGTCGAGCGAATTCCCCCGCGCGTCCAGTTGGTTCAACTTCCAGTACTCGGTATTCGGCGCATCGGAGCGGCTGATTTTCGTCAGAGAGCCGTAGCCATAGCTGTACTTGAGTTTGAATCGATAGCCAGCCGTGCTCGTCGGATACTCGAGGGTATCGAGGTATCCGCTGTTGGTGTTGTATGCGTAATTAACGAAGTGGTCGATCGCGTCGACCGTTATCTTGCGCTGCGTGACCCGAGACTGCGTGTCGTAGCTGAGCTGTTCGGCGTACCCAGGGCTCGTCACTCGCATCAGATAGCCAACGCGGGTGTTGCCGGCGTAGCTATCCCACGTCCAGTCGGTGTCGCCTTCCGGCTCCATGCGCTTCTTAGGACGCCCTAACAGATCATACGTAAACGTAGTCGCGGGCAGCTCGTTGGCACTCGTTTGCGAAACGAGCTCGCCGAGCGCGTTGGGCACATAGGTCCACGCCCCGGAGTCGACATCCGTCGCGCTGGTTTTCATGCCCCGCACGTTGTAACCGATAGATGTTGTAATTGTGTTGAAAGCGTCTTTGATCTGCGTCAACTGACCGAAGCCGTCGTAGCTGTAGTTAGTATTTCCGCCGGCAGCATCGGTGACACGCGCCACATCTCCCCAGGCGGTGCGATAGTCGGTGGTCTGGTAGCCGCGAAAGTTTGTGGTCGTGCTTGCAAGACCGTTGTATGCGTAGGTCTGCGATTGAACCGAAGACCCGGTGCACCCGCCGTATAGTCGCTGTGCCAAGACACGGTCGAGTGCGTCGCGCTCAACCCTCCAGCACCCGCTTGGCGACGCGCCATCCCACGGCGTGTAACTCAGATTCATTCGACCGGCTGCATCGAAGCCAAACCACCGTGCCCACCATGAATACGTGGATCCGGACGGCTTTTGGGAGAAGGTGTAGTACCCGCGATCGAATCGATCGTGGGAGGCTCCGGACGTGTGCAGCACGGTGATGCCATCCGCCGCGCGCAGCGTCATATTCGAAAAGTACTTGGCCCTCGGTATGTCCCACCCACCTGTCGACGTGAGCTCAAAGAGTGTCGAGCTTGCCGGACGCGTCTCTATCGTTAGCCGGCCGAACGCATCGTAGCTCCAGCTGGTCTGTACGCCGTCTGCATCCTGTGTCGAGGTGCGAAGTCCCAAGGCATAGTCGTAGCCAAACGTGGCCACCTGCAGGAGCGGATTTGTAATCGTCACGGGAAAGCGGCCCGGTGTTCCCCAACTGATGCCCGTCGTTCGTCCGGCCATGCCCGCGCCAGTAACCGTTTCGCTGCTCACGTTGCCAAAGGCGTCGTAGAGATACGACGTGGTGACAGACCACGCGGGCTGCGACGGCTCGATGACCTGCGAAGTCAGCCGGCAATAGAGCCCGTCCCATGTGCGGTCGAGCACGCGTGTCTTGGGATCTACTTCGCTCAGACTGAGGTCGTTCTCCCGCGATGACGTATCCGGTCTTGCAATACACCAATTCGCGGTGTCGTTGAAAACTGTGTTGACCGTACGCTCGGTTTTATAGTCCGTCGAAAACAGACCCGTCGAGCCATTTTCCGTGGTGGTCGTCGTGACGTCGGTGATCAATCCAGAAACCGGGTCTATACCGCTCGTCCCGAGCGCTCCGGCCAGCACGCGAGTGGTAGTGCTGAACGCTACGTTGTCGAGCTCGCGCTGCTGCGTGGCGCTCGAGTAGATATACGGATACTTTCGCTGCCGGTTCCCGGCGTCGTAAGTAAGCACATTCCACAGATTGGTCGTGTCACTGATGATATTGCCATTCGATTGCTTGACGGTCAGGCTTGAAGGCATTCCCGTGTAAGGCCAATCCCGTAGATAGAACTCTTCGGTCTTCAGGTTGTAGCCGAGCCGGCTATCTACCTCGGTGCGTTTAGCGAAGCCGAGAAAGCCACGCCCATGGAAGTCGCGGCGCGCGGCTTCGTAGGTATAGTTCAGCGTGTAGGTGGTATCGAAGCCGGTGCCGTCAGTGGCGGTAACTTGCCTGACGAGCGGCCGTCCGCCTTTGAAATCCACCTGCGGATAGATTGCGCCGGTGCCTTTCGTGTACACCGTCGCATCGGTCATCTGTGCGTATGTGAAGACGGCGGAAACGCCGAATCCATCCGTGGCGCTCGCCAACAAATCCGCTGGAGCAGGCTCGTGGAGGCGATACTTGAGCGTGCTCCCCGAGGAGATGAGATCGCTGTAGAGATCGCCGTTGAGATCGCCAACACGCAACGGCGTTCCCACCGGATATGTGTACGGTGTGTTGATGTACGCGTCGAAGCCGCTGCCATTGCTGCGGTAGAGCCTCAGCGGCGCGCCACCAACCTGAGCGAGAATGTCGTCGCGGCCGTCGCCGTCATAGTCGAGCGAGGTGAACAGGGCACCCCCTGTGTTTGGCCCAGCGACTGGCGTATACGATCCGCCATAGAGCACGGCCGATGCGCCAGACGAGTAAGTCCAGAACACATCTGTGAGCCCATCGTCATTGAAATCGCCATATGTGTGGCTGCCGCCGAGTTCGGTGCTGCCGCCAATGCTCTCAGCAAAGATTTCGAATCCGGCCGCAAAACACCGTGCCACATACTCGGCGGTCTGTTTGGATTCGAAATCGAAGTACTCCATCCAGCATAGAAAGTCCCGGTTGGTGTCGCCATCGAAATCCGGCTTTCGAATGTGGTTTCGATTGTTATAAAGATCATCGATAAAGAAGCTCGAGAACTTAAAGTTCGCGTCCCAGGTACTCCATAGGAGCGACTCGGTGCCGAAGTTGCTGACCTCGCGATAGCGCACATAGAGCGAGGCTGCTCCGGTCAGCGTCATGCGCACCAAGTCGTCGCGGCCGTCGCCATTGAAGTCCGCGGCAATCTGACGGCCCGCGACGGCAATACCAGTGTTGAAAGGTGTGGCGAAGCCAGAGCCTGTCGAACGCAATACATACCACTGATTGCTCGCGTACGGTACGAGAAGGTCCGCCATGCCGTCACCATCCCATTCGAGCGGCATCGCTCCCTGCTGGCCGGCATTGCTGATACCGGTGTTTATCTCGGCGTCAAAGGTTCCCGAGGCGTTGGCCTTGCGGATGCGCCAAGTGCCCGCACCCGCAGTCGTGCTCGAGGTGTAGACGAGATCGTCTCGTCCGTCGCCATCGACATCCATCAAGTAGGGGTAACCCGTCTGTGACGGGTTCTGCTCGGCCTGAAATGCGGCCACTCCATTGGTCCACGTGAATTGCGTAGCGGCGAGGCAATCCGAGGTGCTCGTCGAACATTCCTGCAGACTAGCTAGCCGCGAGCGGCTGCCGGCGCCGCCAGCGGGCTCATAGTTGAGCTTGTAGATCTTGACCGGCGAGCCAGAGTAGCGAACTTCTATCTGCTGCAGGCGCTTGTACTCATTCGCTGCGCCACCGATGGGGGAATAGCCAACAATGGGATCTGGTCGGTTTGCCGCTTCGTAGACGAACAGAATTTGATAGGGGGCAACGGTCACGCCCGCGGCAGTGTTCGTCGCATAGTTGACGGCGCTGGGCCGAAGACTTCCGTTTGCGGCGTCTTCGATGTAGATGAACTCCACACGGTTGTTTGCGCGGTCGCGTATAGCGTTCAACGCCCACGCACGCGGTGTGCCGCCGCCGAAGTCGACGCGGGAATCGGTAGTCGCGCCGTACTCATAAATCAGCCCATCGCGCTTGCGTACTTCGAACCACGCTGGGCCGAAACCCGCCGTGCCGTTCGCGGTCACCTTGGAAAAGGATTCGATCTCGGTGCGATAGGTGCTGCCAGTCGCCCCATATGTGCCAGCTTCCAGACGCAGGCGCGCGCCATCCAGGCAGTACACATCCGTCGCATCCAGCATCACGCCGCCATTGGCTCCGTCCTGGACAATGGTTTTGGGGCAGCGCGTGATCGCAGAAAACCCCGCGACCTCGAAGCCCATCCCGAGAAGACCATTCTCGCGGACGTGGCTGTAGGTGATCGCAAGGCTCGGACGCATTCCGCCGACGCCAGACGGGGTCCAAAGGGGGATATTGTATTGCGCAGTCCCCGCTTGGCTGACATCGAATTGCCCTGGTGTTCGTCCAACCGCTGCGTTTGCAACTTGATGTGCCAGCAAAAAGCTTGCGCAGATGAAAAAGAGCTGAGCAAGAACTTTGCGAGCCATGTGAACTCCCTGAGATGACGGGGGCGCGGGCGTGCCGCACTGAAGAGCGCTTGGGGAACGATTGGGGTGTGACGACTGCCCTGGAAGGACAGTGAGGACGTAGAAGTAGTGAGACCGCTTTACATACTGTCGCGAGTCGGATCAATCTCTCACTACTGTTTGAAATATTTTCTATCTACTCTATCAACGCACTGCGATCGGAGCGCGGCGAAACTCGGCGCGCGGGCATTCGCCGCGTGATGCCAATCAGGAGTCCGCGTTGACAGCAAGCAACTGCGTATTCGGCGCTCGTGGAGCTTGGAGTGAGTATCGATCTTCCGGAATCGGCTCTCGACGGACGTCAGACCGATCTGGAATAGATGAAAAAGGCGGATAAGAATTATTCCGCCCTAGCTAGTACCCAGGATTGATGGGCGTCAGAGAGGTTGGCGCCCTATGAAGTCTGTTGCGGCGGCGCGATGGCCCGCGGCCGCTACGACCCTCTGCGGATGATGCGATTCAACCGCGCCGCGGGCTTGCTCACCTCGAGCCCGCCCAGATCACCCTTCGAGAACAACGTCGCCTTCGACACGCCGGGCGCTGCGAAGCCGCTCGGGGTCGGACAGGTCTGGTTGTTGCTCGCACGGAAAGCCAGCGCCGCGGCGATGCGGCCTTCGTCCACAACGCCCATCGCGTGCGTGAAATCGTCGGCCACCGAGCAGCCCGGCACGGAAGTGCCACGCGTGGAGGCGGGCTGGTTGGCCGGCGAGAAGCCGTCGGTGTAGTCGCCGAAGTCCGCGTCGTTCTCGCCGCGGAACTGGATGGTGAAGTAGGTAGTACCGCAGTTGTCGGTGGGATAGAACCCATACGGCTTGCCGCAGGTGGTCGAGCCGATGAGGTACACGTTCACCCCGACTCCGCGCAGGCTGTTGATGATGGATTCGCTGGCCGAGCACGTGCCGGGACCGGTGATGACGTACACGTTGTTGAGGTCCAGCGACGGCAATGGACCCGCCGCCGGCTGACACGAAGGCGTGTTCGGCGGACACGGATATTGCAGTGTCGTGGAATGGAACGGCGTCGGCGCCAGCGTCTCGCCCGTCACCGGATTGCGGTTGGGGTTCTTGTCGTTGAACACGATGCGCTCGAACGTGTGGCCGCTCGTCAGCGTGCGGTTGCCGATCATGTACGAGAGCTGGCTGGCGAGATCCAGATAGCCGCCGCCGTTGTAGCGCAGGTCCAGGATCAGGTCCGTGACATTCTGGTTGTCGAGCGTGGTGATGGCGTTGATGAGCGGCGTCTGCGCCGTCGAGATGTGGTCGTTGAACTGGATGTAGCCGACCATCGAGCCTTGCGACAGGAACGACGTCACGATGGGCACCGGGATGTGGGTGATGTTCGACGAGGTCATCGTCACGGTGCGCTGCTGGCCCGCCGTATTGCGCACGACGAAGGTGTGATTCTGGTTGATAGCGCCGGGAAACAGGCCGGCATTCAACACGTCGACTATCGCCTGGGTATTTCCGTTGACCGCGTCGACGCCGTCCACCTGCAGCACCTCGTCCCCGCGCATCAGGTTCGTCGCGGCGGTGGTGTTCGGCTCGGTGAACGCGACCACGATGCGGCGCGGCGGGCGTGACGCGAGCAGCGCGAACTCCGCGCCGTAGCCCGCTTCGACACCGCCTTGCGAGAGCTGCTCCCAATCGTCGGTGTCGTATGTGAAGTGGAACTTGTCCTTGTCCTGGCCCGACGGCGTGGTGGCGGTGGTCAGGAGGACGTCAAAGTAGTCGAGGCTGGTGGCGTAGCCGGCAGGATTGCGATCGGTGATTTCGCTGTACCAGAGGTAGAGCTCGTTGCTCCACGAGCGCAGCCAGTTGTTCTGATCGAGCACCGTCCCCTGGCGGTCCGACGTGCCCAGGCGCGGGATGACGCAGCGATCCGCGAAACTGGCAGACGGCAGGAACGTGCCTGCCTGCCAGTTACCGCTCGGAGGCGTGAGGGTGCCGGCGCTGCCGCCACCGCCGCCCCCACCGCAGGAGGCCAGCGAGAACAGCATCGGCATCAGCAACACACTGAATTTATAACGACTTTTCACCCAGACCCCCTGACAGGTTCGCGTCCTTCCGTCCCAGCCCCGCCAATATGCACGTTGGCGAGCAAACAACAAAGCGTCGCTGACGAGCTACGGCTCAAGTCTCGTTCTATGATCCCAGCAGTCATGAATCGTCATCTTCGACCGTTCGGACTGAAGTTAGGTCCCTTGCTCACGGGGGCCGTGTACTTTCCTTTGCATTTCCTCGCGGTAGGCATCGGCCTCACGCTGCTGCTGGCGCCACGCGGCGCGGCCGTTTTCTGGCCCGCGACGGGTACGCTGCTGGCATTCCTGCTGCTCTACCCGCCGCGGTACTGGGGCGCCGTGGCCGTCGGCGGACTCGTGGGCGAGCTCAGCGCGCATGCGTTGTTCGCGCCGCAGCCGCCCTCTGGGGAATCGATCGTTCTCTACGGCGTGAAGTTCCTCACGGCATTGCTCGGCGCGTGGCTCATGCAGGTCATCGTGCGCGGCCCGATCTCGTTCGCGCGCCTGCGGCACGTGCTGTGCTTCGCGGCCGCGGCGTTGGTGTCGACACTGGTGTGCGCGTTCATCGCTCAGGCCATCCGCCAGGATGCCGCCCTCTCGAGCAATATTTTCTGGCTCGGCGTGCAGAACTGGTGGATAGGCGACTTCCTCGGCGCGCTGGTGGTCACTCCGTTGCTGCTGACCATCGGCTTTTCGGGATTCGCGCTCGCCACGCACGCGCGCGGTGGAACGGCCGAGTCGCTGGCTGCGTTCGGTGTGCTGGCGGCGCTGCTCGGCACGGTGTTCCTGCGCCCGGACGGTTCGCCCACCTCGCCGCTCGACGTGCCCTATCTCGTCTATCCAGTGCTGGTGTGGATCGCGATGTTGGGCGGACCGCGTCGCACCGCGCTCGCGGCCACGTTGACGGTGGCGGTCGCGTCGCTGGCCACGACGCGCGGCTTCGGCCCATTCGAGGGCCCGTATGAGCTGCAGACCTTTCTCGCGCTGTGCGTACTGCCAGTGCTGCTGTTGCAGGCCGTGATGGCCGAGCGCGATTCGGCCATCGGCCTCGCGCGCGCCAGCGACGAGCGCTACCGCGCGTTCATCGCAAACAGCTCCGAGGCCATCTTCCGCACCGAGCTCGCCGAGCCCATGCCGGTCACGCTGTCGCCGGACGATCAGATCGCATGGGTACGCAAACACGGTTTCGTAGCCGAGTGCAATACCGCGTTCATGGTGGCGCTCGGTGTCAAGGAGGCCGAGAGCCCGATCGTCGGCACACGCCTCGGCGATCACCCCACCTGGTCGCGCATCTATCTAGAGCGCATCCGCGAGGCGATCCGCAACAGCTATCAGGTGCGCAACATCGAGCACGTGGTGCACGGGCCCTATGGCCTCGACCGCGTGCTGCTGATTTCGATGGTGGGCATCGTCGAGAGCGGCATGGTGCTGCGTTTCTGGGGCACAGGACGCGACGTCACCGCGATGCGGGAGGCCGAGACGGCGCTGGCCCAGCACGACTTGCAGCTGCGCGCGCTGGCGACCGAGATCACGCTGGCCGAGGAACGTGCCCGGCGCAAGCTCGCGGGCGAGCTGCACGATGGCCCCGCGCAGAATCTCGCCGGCCTGGCGATGCAGCTCGCGGGGATCAGAAGCAAGATGCGCGACCGCGACCAGATGCAGCTGCTCGATGAGGCCGAGCAGGTGCTGGCCGATACGATGCTGCAGACGCGCACACTGATGCTGGAGCTGGCGCCGCCGGGCCTGCACGACACCGGGCTGATCGAAGCGCTGCGCTGGCTGGCCGATCGCGTGGCCAAACAGCAGCGCATCATCGTGACCGTCGAGGATGACGGCGCGCAGAAGCCGCTCGAGGACCAGGTCACGGTGCTGCTGTTCCAGACCGTGCGCGAGCTGCTGCAGAACGTGATCAAGCATGCGCGCTCGAAGCGCGCAACCGTGCGCTGCTCGATGCTCGAGGATGCATTCATGCTCGACGTCATCGATCCGGGCGTCGGCTTCGAAGTGCACGCCATCGATCGGCTGCCGACCCGCCATGGTGGGTTCGGTCTGTTCAACATCCGCGAGCGCCTGAAGCTCCTGGGCGGTACGATCGAAATCCACTCCATCGTGGGTGAAGGCACCACGGTGCGCATTCGCGTACCGCTGAAGCCTCAGCATGGACTGTTCGACGAAGCACTGAGGGCCTGACGAAAAATGTTAGTCCAAAGGATCTGGGCGGCAAACGATCTGCGCAACTTTCAGTACCTCATCGCCTGCTCGCAGAGCGGCGAGGCACTGGCGGTCGATCCGCTCGACGCGCGCCAGGTGCTCGCGGCGGCGCGCGAGCACGGGCTGAGCATTACGCAGATCCTCAATACACACGAACATCGCGATCACACCGCGGGCAACGAGCAGGTGGTGCAGGCGACCGGCGCGAAGGTGCTGGCGCATGCGGGCGCGGCCAGCCAGATCGGCGGAGTAGATAGGGGTCTGGCGCGCGGCGACGTCATCAAGGTCGGGCGCACGGTGGAGCTCGAGGCCCTGGACACCCCGGGTCACACGCTGGCGCACGTCTGCCTGCTGGCGCACGGCGACTCGTCCGGGCTGTTCTGCGGCGACACGATGTTCAACGCCGGTGCGGGCAATTGCCATCACGGCGGCGAGCCGGGCCTGCTGTACGAAACCTTCGTGAACCAGCTCGCCAGGCTGCCCGAGACGACGCGCGTCTATCCCGGCCACGAATACATGGCGCGCAATCTCGCGTTCACGCTCGACCGCGAGCCGGGCAATGCCGATGCCACAAAAGCGCTGGCGTCGGCGCGCGCCCATGAGCCGGCCGCCGCGCGTGTCACCACGCTCGGGGAGGAGAAACGGATCAACGCATTCCTGCGATTGCAGAATCCCGAGATCGTCGCGCGGCTGCGCGAGAAATTTCCCGAGATCGGGGAGAAGCCGGATGCGCGCACGGTGTTCATCAAACTACGCGAGTTGCGCAACCGCTGGTAGAAGAAGGGGACAGATCCATTTTCCGGAAAATGGATCTGTCTGCTTTTTCAGGCGCGGTATTCCCCGTGCCCTTCCGGGTACTGCGTCTCCCACTCCCGACCATTCACGAAACTGATCTTCATGCCCTTGATGGTCGGCGAGTCGATGCAGCGCGCGTTCACGCTCCAGCCGTCGGGATGCGAGCGCGGCACGTAGAACGGCTTGACACCGCAGGTGGAGCAGAACGTGTGCTTCGCCGTGCCGGTGTTGAACGTGTAGGTAGTCAGGGCATCGCTGCCCTTCGTGATGCGGAAGCGGCTCGCGGGAACGATGAGGTGTTGATACGCGAAGCGACTGCACATGGAGCAGTTGCACTCGTCGATCTCGAGCTCCGGCGGCGCGTCGACTTCGAAGCGCACGCGCCCGCAATGACAGCCGCCCGAATGCGTGATCACCGCGCCGCCTCGTGATCCAGCGCCCATTGCAGTGCGTCCGCGGCGCCCGCATCCGTCGGACGGCCACGCCTGCGCAGCTCGGCGATGAGACTCTCGCGACGCGGGCGATCGCGATTCTGCGCCAGCTTCCACTTCACCTTGCGGGCGCGCACCGTGAGCGTGAGCGCCGCGATCTCCTTGAACGCCCCGCGGTACATGGCCTGCCCGGTGGCAACGGGCTGGTGTCCGCCATCCGGCTGGTAGTGCGCCATGAGCCGCTGCTGCTGTGCGGCCAGCACTTCCGCGTCTTCCGACATTTCCGCTTCGCACTCGAAGATGACGCAGCGATGAAACGCCGTGGCGAACATCGCGTTCGTGGGATGCACCCAGTGCGACGGAATCGTGCCGTGGATCTCGTCCACCTCGAACGCGCACTTCTTGTTGGTGCGCAGATCCGCGAGCTGTTCGTCGGAGCGGTGCAGGTGGATTTCGATGGTCGGGCCGAGGAACACGAAGGGGTACAACCCGATGTGGGGCTGGCTTTCCGCGCCGGCGGTGACGAGGCGTCCCAAGTCTTGTTTGGTGACGAATTCGCGCAGCACGTCCTCGGGAATGTCGGCGTAGTAGTCGTAGAAGATCATGGGGTCACCACGGTCTCTTCGCGGTCCCAGCAGAGGAATAGATGTTTGTGTGAGCCATCGCTACGCTCGAAATGAAATATGAAATCGCCGGCACCCGCGGGCAGGTGCCGGCGCACATGAAGCTGGGTGCCATCACGGCCGATGTTCAACGGCAGCTCCGTTCCGTTCGACATGAAGGAATCGCGCAGCTCCGCGAACCTCCACGCGTCGGCGCGCCGCGGCACGGGACATTGATCCTCTCGCGTCACCGACGCAGCGACTTCGAGCGCCTGCTCGACGAGCGCCACCGCCTCTGCGGTCTCGATGTCATCCGCGATGACCGCCGCGACGCGTTGCGATCTGCCGCGCACGTCGACCTGCGTGTACAGCGCGCGTTCGATCGTCACCGCGCACTCCAATTCCGTCACCGCGCCCAGGCAGTGAACCACCGGCTCGGCGATCGAACCATCCGCGTGCGGCTCCGGCAACGCGTCGAGCCAGACATGGAGCGCCTTGCCGTTGCGCTGTGCGGCGACCATATTCCAGTCGAACACGTGTGTTTCGGCGACATCCGCCACGGCCAGCTTCGCTGCGCGCATTTCGCGTGGAGACAGCTTCGTCTCGGTCCATGATTCGTCGAGAGCATCCTGCCGCAGCACGCCGCAGCCAGACAGGGCCAGCGCGGCGGAAACGGCCAGTACGCTAGTGCTGCGCACGCAGCGCTCCGAAGAGGAGGCACGCCCAGCCGGCGAGGAATGCCAGGCCGCCGAACGGAGTCACCGCGCCCAGCCACTTCTCGCCCGTGAGCGCGAGCATGTAGAGGCTGCCCGAGAAAAAGAGGATGCCGGCGATGAACGCCCAGCCCGCCACCACGAACGACTGGCGCTGCCAGCGGGCCCATCCCCACGCGCAGGCGCACAGCGCGAACGCGTGATACATCTGATAACGCACGCCGGTTTCGAACACGGCCAGCATGGCAGAGCTCAATCGCCCGCGCAGCGCATGCGCGCCGAACGCGCCGAAGGCCACGCCCAGGAAGCCGGCGGCACCGGCGCACATATACAGGAATCGGTCCACGACTACGGCCGCCGGGAGGCGCTCATCGGCCGTCATGTAGTTAGTTCGTCCGGGGCGGCGAATCCGCGGGCGGCGCGGCGGCGCGCATGCGCACGCTCGGTCCGCCCAGCATCATTCCAGGCCGGGGCATCGTGCGTCCCTGCGCGGCCATCTGTGCGCGCATGTCTTTCTGGAACTGCTGGTACTCGTCGTACACGGTGAGCTGCGCGGAGCTGAGGATGGTGCGCGCACGCTCGGTCACGCGGTGCTCGTAGTCGGCCTGCCAGGCTTCGTATTCCTGGGTGTACTGCTCCGGCTTGGTGGCGTTCGAGAAACTCGGCATCGGCACGCTGTCACGCTCTTCCGAGAGAGCGGTGACGAGGCGCGCGCGCTGCTGATCGTTGAGCGGTGCCTCCGAGCTGTCGAACTGCTGCGCGAGCATCGCCACTTCCATGCGCGCCGGCATCTCCTTCTTGTAATCACCGTATTCAGCGGCCTTGGCCGAACCGAGCAGGTCGTTGATCTGGCCGTCGATGCGCTGCCAGTCGTTGCGCATCGCTTCCTGGTTGTTGGAGTCCGTGACTTCGCGTGGCTGATTGAACGATGCGGTCTGTTGCTCGGTGATGAGGTCGAGCAATTTGTCCGCGTCCTCCTGGCTGAGCCCCAGCCGGCTCTTGAGGTCGAAGTAGGTCTTCGCGTTCTGCGCGCGCATCTGGTTGCGCAGGGTCTTGATCATCGAGGGCGGCATTGGCGCGCGATTGGTAGTGGCAAATGCCGCTCCGTCCCTTGTTGGGACCCCTTCCTTGTTCACCGATTCCGAGGACACGGCAGCGACGGCGCCCGTCGGGTGGTGGGCGATCACGCCGGCATTGAAAGGATGGTCGCCGCCGGATCGGCGGCTCATGAACTGTTCGCGGATCTGCTCCAATTCCGCGACGCGCGCGTTCAGGCGCCGATTGGCTTCGGCCACTTCCTCTGCCTGGACGCTCGCTTCGGAGAACTGCTGCCAGAAATAGACCGTGGTAGCGCCGAACGCGGCGGTGGAGACTACGAGCCCGATGATGGTCGCTTTCAGGGTGTTCTCCCTTGCGGCGACACCGCCGCCAACCACGCCAGCGAGCCGGAAACGCCTTGCACCTGCCCCGTCTCCTTGTCGCTCTCGCTCTCGTTCTCGATCTCCTTCGGCTCGGCGTCTTCCACCGTCACGTCCTGCACGATGCGGACCTTGCGGCCTTCCGCGTCGACGATGTAGATGATGCGGTCCTTGCCGGTGAATCCCTTCGCGGGGGTGTAGATCGTGGAGCCGTCGGGCTGGCGGGCCAAGGTGCCGTGGGCCGGTTGGAGCTCCACGTTCAGCAGCACGCATTTGAAGTCGCCCACATCCATCATGCCGCCGCCGGGCCTGCCGAAAAAGCCTTCCTGCATGAGGTGACTGCAAACGTCGGCCGGGGCCCAACTGAGCGTGGGCACGACACTCCGGTAGACGACGGCACTCGTGCGCAAGGTCTTGACGACCTGGGCGGCAGCTTGCGCAGCCACCACCATCCCCTGGATGGGAGCCTGGATATCAGGTAGATCGAATACAAACACGGCAGTCTCCGGTCGCATCCGGGACAGCCGGCTCGTCGGCCGTCAACGGATTGTGGAAGGGCGAGTCGATGGCTAGGCGGTCGGGTGGCCTGAGGTAGACGTGGAAGTGATGGTGATGGCCGGCGAGGCCGCGGTAATAGCGTACCGCAAGCGCGGGATTTTGGGCTCAGCCCACCGCGTGCGCGAGCATCAGGTCGAGGTACGCCCCTTCGATCAGCTGGGCGGGCTGAATGCCGAGCTGATCCATGAGCTCGCTTGCCTCGCGAATTCCCTGTTCCGCGGGCTCATCGTCCACCAGCATGACTTCGAGCTCGAGGAAATGGCCCAGGCCTTCCACTCGGTCGAGGTGCACGCGGGTACGTCCAACCAGGAAGAGAGTGCGGTATTTGCGGATGCGGCCGACTTGTCCGTAGGCCAACGAAAGCGATTCACGAAGCGTCTCGGGTGAGGAAGTTGGGGAGCGTAGATAGAACGACTCTTTCGGGCCGGTCTGGTTCACTCGGCGATAGAAAATGAGCTCGCCGGAATCGTTCGCCAGCGCGCGCAGCTTGAGCCGACCGGTGACGCAGTGGAAGAAAGTGTCGTCCTGCGCGATTTCGAGCGGTCCTTCGCTCGCGAGCTGGGCCACTAGCGGTGTCAGCGCAGCGACATTTTCAATGCGCGCTTTGATCTCGATGTTCCGCGCCATGTGTGCCGCTCCGTGATGATTTCCCCATAGAAGGGTTACTTCTTGAGCCGTACTCCGCCACTTGCGCGCGGCAGCTCGTTGGCCTTGAGCCCCGCATCCACCGAGAAACGTCCGGCGCCGTGGGTGGCCAGATACAAACCGATGGCGACCAGGCAGCCCGACGGGAAAATTCCGCGCATGCCGCCCTCGCGATCGACCATGACGATGGCGACGATGAATATGACGGTGCAGAGGATACCGGCCCACCGCGTGAACAGGCCAAGCACGAACCCGATTCCAATGGCGAGCTGGGCATAGACCGACAGCGGCGCAAGCAGCTTCGGCTGCGTGAAACGATGTTTGGCGAGGAAATCCGCGAATTCGGCCATGCGCGCCGCGTCCGAGATGTTGTCCCACACGCTCCAGATCAGGAAAAACCCGACGAACACGCGCAGCAGCAGCAGCGCGAAGTCGCCGAATTGCTGGGCAGAGCTCAGGAACAGCAGTTTCCGCATGTGATCCCTCGGGATATCGCCGACGAACCCGTGAGACTAACTGCGGTCGGTGGGGCGCGACAACGCATGGTTGTCGTCTTCATCCATGCCCGACAAACGTCGCGAAGTGGCGACGCCCCGTTGGGCTGTCCCGGAGATGCGGGGTCAGGGAAAACGATACGCGCGCTCGACGCGGCAAATGCGCGTCTCGAACTCCGCGTACCACTTCTGGCGCCCCATCATTTGCGCAACGCGGTGCTCCGCATTCGCCTTCCACGCCGCGATGGCCTCCAGCGAGGTCCAGTACGACACCGTGATGCCGAGGCCATTTGGGTCGCGCGCGTGTTCGACACCCAGGAAGCCCGGCTGTTGGGATGCGAGCTCGACCATGCGGTCGCTGACCGCGCCGTAGCCGTCTTCGACCGCGGTGCGCCGCGACGTGAAGATCACGGCGTAATACGGCGGCTGTTGTTCTTGCATGGGTGTTTTCGCGGATCCGCTCAGGCAGCCGCCGCGTTCGGCTGGGCGAGCAAGGCAATGTAGTTCGGCTGCGCGGCGACGCGGGCTAACCACTCGCGTACCTTCGGATAGGCTCCGAGGTCGAGGCCGCCGTCGGGCGCGACGTGCGTGTACGCATACAGCGCGATGTCGGCGATGCCGTAGCGGTCGTTCACGAAGAAGGAGCGCGTCGCAAGGTGCCCCTCCATGACCCGAAGCGCGGCATGGCCCTTCTCGATGCGGCCCGGCAGCTCCGCGCGGCGCGGACTGTCGGCCGGCAGGTGGCGCACGATGTAGCGCGGCGTCGCGACGTACGGCTCGTGGCTGTATTGCTCGAAGAACATCCACTGCAACACCTGCGCCCGGCCGAGCTGCGTGGCGGGCACGAAGCGCGAGCCCTCTGCGAGATACCAGAGGATGGCGTTCGATTCGAACAGGTTGGTGCCGTCGTCGAGCTCGAGCGTCGGGATGCGGCCGTTCGGATTGCGCTCGAGGAAGGCCGGCGTGCGGCTCTCGCCCTGGTTGATGTCCACGTTGGTCCAGTCGTATCGTTGGCCCAGTTGCGACAACAGGAGTCGTACCTTGTAGCCGTTGCCGGAGTCGAGATAGTCGAAGAGGTGCATGGCTGCCTCGGGTGTGAGAACGAGTCGGTTTGCCGCGGAAGTATCGGGCGGATGAGGCTCCGCCGGCGAGCAGGAAGGCTTTTCCCTGAGGCTAAGATATTCTTGCTCTGGAGTACGCGCCACCGCGGGCGCTGCCGGAGTGAGTACATGGCGCGAAGACTTCCACCCCTCAATGCACTGCGCGCCTTCGAGGCGTCCGCGCGCCTCGGCAGCTTCGTCGCGGCAGCCACCGAGCTGCGCGTATCCGCCGCCGCGGTCAGTCAGCAGGTCCGGCGGCTCGAGCAGTATCTCGACACGACGCTGTTCCAGCGGCTGGCCCGCGGGCTGGTGCTGACCGACCAGGGCCGCGACTATCTTCCGGAGCTCTCGGCAGGTTTCGATCTGCTGGGCGAATCCACGGCGCGCGTGCGCGCGAAGCGCGCCGACGGCGTGCTGACGCTGACCACGCTGGCCGCGTTCGCGAACGGCTGGCTGCTGCCGCGCCTGCATCGCTTCCGCGAACGCGCCCCGCGCATCGACATCGTGCTGCGCACGTCGCGCCAGGTGCTGGATTTCCGGCGCGACGCGCTCGACCTCGCGATCCGCTTCGCGCCATCGATCGGGCGGGGATTGCACGGCGAGCTGCTGTTTCGCGAGGAGCTGTTTCCGGTGGCGAGTCCGCAGTTGTTCGGCGGCGGCCGCATGCCCGATACGCTGGCGGCGCTGGCCGACTACCCACTGCTGCACGACACCGACGCCGGCACCGAACAGCCGTGGCTGGGCTGGCGCGGCTGGTTCGAGCGCGCCGGCCTATCTACCGCCGAGGTCGGCCGCGGACCCCAGTTCAGCGATTCCGTCGTGCTCATCGGCGCCGCCCTTGCTGGCCTCGGCATCGCGATCGGCCGCGCCCCGCATGTCGCCACGCTACTTGCCCGCGGGCAGCTGGTGCGCGTGACGCAGGAGACCTGGGAGGCGCCGTGGAGCTATTTCCTCACCGCGCCGGCGGCGCACTTTCGCCGGCCGCTGGTGCGCGCGTTCGTGGACTGGGTGCTGGAGGAGGCGCGCGCGCCGGTCTGATCAGGCGCGCGTGAGACGCGCGCGCGCCGCGCGCAGCAGCGCCCGGGAGTAGAGCTTGTGGAAGCCGAGCAGCGCACGGAATCCGAAGCTCATGGCTTTTTTGCCGTTACTGGTGCGTACCGGGACGACCACCGAGCCGAAGTACAAATGCGTTCCACCGCCGGCGTCGGCGCTGGCGGATTCGACCATCAGCCATGAACGCGTCGCGCCGCGAAAGTCGCACATGAGCAGTTGATCCGGTGCGCGCGCTTCGACCTTCCACGCTGCGAAGACGTTGCGATTGCCGTGCGCGAGCTCGCGTGCTTCCAGGTCCGTCGAGGGCATCCGCACCAGCCAGCGCAGGATTGCGCGCTCCAGTTTGAACAACCATGTGGTGTAAAAGGCTTCGACGAACTGCGCGTGCGCGACCGCTTGCGGCACTCGCGTGACGTAGCAATCTGCGTACCCATCGGACGCATAGCGCGCGGACAGCGCGTGAGCGGGCAACGGGCAGCGGTGGATCGCCGCGCCGGTGAACTTCACTCCGGTGCGCCGACGGCGAGGTGCTTTTCGAGCAGGATGCCGTCCACCACTCCGCGATAGCGCTTGGGCCGGATCGCGAGCTCGTGATAGCCATGCTCGCAGTAGAAGTTGCGCGCGGCGTCGTTCTCGCGACGACACTCGACACGGATGTGGCGCGCGCCCGTGGTGCGCGCGACTTGCTCGAGCCAGTTCAGCATGCGCGTGCCGAGGCCGCGACGGCGATGCGCGCGGCGAACGGCGAATAGCAGCAGGTGCGCGTCGTCGTTCGGGTACGACATGATGCCGAAGCCGAGGATGGACTTGGGCTCGCCGACCACGATGACGTTCGTGTCCGCCGTGGCGATGGCGTACGCGATGCGGCTCTCGGTCCACGTCCATTGCAGTCCATGCTCGATGTCGTCGCGCGACATCGCCGCGATGTCCGCGGCATCCGCCTGCGTGGCGAAGCGGATGGCCTGGTGTTGGGTGTCCGGAGTCATGGCGACGTTCAAATACTTCGGCGTCTACGCGCCGTCAAGTCCGCGCTCGTATTGCGCGAGATCCTGCGCGGAAAAGCAGCAGAAGATCACTTCGCGCAGCGACGGGGAGGAGCGCAGGAACTGCCGGACCGCGCCCACCGCCACGCCGGCCGCGAGGTCGATCGGGTAACCATAGATCCCCGTGCTGATGCTGGGAAATGCGACCGTCTGGATGCCGTGTTGCACCGCCACCTCGAGCGCGCGCCGATAGCAGGACGCGAGCAGCCCGGCTTCACCGGCCTGGCCGCCCTGCCACACGGGCCCGACGGCATGGATGACGTAGTTAGCTGGCAGCCGATAGCCCCTGGTCACCTTCGCGTCGCCGGTTTTGCAGCCGCCTAGCAAGCGGCATTCGTTCACGAGCGCCGGTCCCGCGGCGCGATGGATGGCGCCGTCCACTCCACCACCACCCAACAGCGAGGAATTGGCCGCGTTGACGATGGCGTCGACGTGCAAGGTCGTGATGTCGGCGCGCCGCGCGCGCAATTCCGATGCGCTCATGAGGCGACTCTAGCGCCGGTGCCGCGATTGCGCTCGTCAACCCGAAATCTGCGCTCTTTCACTCACGATTTTGAAAACGACGCGGATTGAGAAGCAGGAGCGCACGGGCTTGCCATCGAGTCTGGCCGCCGAAAAGCAGGTGCGCTGCATGACCGAGCGTGCCGCAGATGAGGGCGCGCCGCCGTACAAACGCACTTTGCTGGCGCGTGACTGCCGGTGAGAGGCTTTCCTCGGCATTCGCGCGCGGCAGAGCCAACAACGTTGCTGACACCGCCATAAGTAAATATTCACACCGTACCGGCACCAACCTGTGACGATGCCCGCCTTCCCCTCGGGCTGGATTCGCATGTCAAAGCGCGGCTGGATTCTTTTTCTTTCACTGGGCGTCCTCTGGGGCATGCCGTATCTGCTGATCCGCATATCGGTCACCGCGTTCGATCCGCTGATCGTAGCGGGCGCGCGCACGTTGATCGGCTCGCTGCTGCTGCTGCCGGTCGCGCTGCATCGCAAGGCGCTCGCGCCGGCGTTCGCGAAGTGGAAATGGCTGCTGGCTTTCACGCTCATCGAGATCAGCGTGCCGTGGCTGCTGCTCGGCCATGCCGAGACCCGTCTCAACAGCTCCACGGCCGGCTTGTTGATTGCGATCGTGCCGCTGTTCGCGGCCATCATCGTTTCGAAGCTGGGGCACGAGAAGCTCGAGCCGCGCCGCATCGTCGGATTGGCGCTCGGCTTCGCGGGCGTGGCACTGCTCGTCGGTCTCGACATCCACTTGGGCGACTTGTATGCCGTTGGCGCCACCGTGATCGTGGCGCTGTGCTACGCCATCGGCCCGATCATCGTGAATCGCAAGCTCGCGGACGTGCCTCCCATCGGCGTCATCACCGCATCGCTGGTCGTCGCCACGCTCATCTACCTGCCATTCGCGCCCGCGCTCTGGCCGGAGTCATATCCGCTGGATGCCGTTGTATCGGTGGCGGGACTCGGGGTGTTGTGCACCACCGCGGCATTCATGGTGTTCTTCGCGCTCATAGCGGAAGTTGGCCCGGCGCGCGCGACGGTCATCACCTACCTCAATCCGGCGGTGGCAATCGTCCTCGGCGCGCTGGTGCTGAAAGAGCCGTTGACCATCGGCATGACGATCGGCTTTCCGCTCGTGATCGTGGGCGCGATGCTCGGCACCTCGCGCGCGCGCGGGACGGCGCCGACGCCGGCGGCCGAGCCCGCCTAGCTACCTGGAACGGTGGCGGGTCACGGAGACTCGTACACCAGCTTGATTGAATGCGCGCCCTGCGCGGGCTGCGTGTTCATGTGTATCTCGAGCCGTTCGCCGTCGACGAACACCACCCACCTGGCTTTGGCGTTCTCGCGCACGCCGGCGATCTCCGCCACCCAGTCGCGGCCGTTGCGCCGGCCTATGCGATGCGGCAATTTCGACTTGCGCAGCGCCGCTTCGATCCAGAATCCGATCGTGAAGGTCTGCGTGCTCTTCGTGAGGCGCAGCGCTTCCTCGTACGTGACGGTGACCAGCAGCGGCTCGCGGCGCGGGATGTCGAGCTTCACGAACATCGCCTGCGACGACGTCTGGGCCGCCGCAGGCAGCGCGAGCAGCAGGAGCAGGACTATGAGCGCGTATCGCATGCAGCCGTGTCCCGGTAGTTAGTCGCGGCAGCGACGGAGCCGATGCGCGCGCCGGTTTCCTGCTGCCCGCCGCCCGTGGAATAGATGTCGGCCACCGCCAGCTCCGGCGTCGGCGCGCCGGAAAAACTGTGGTTGTGAGTTGCGGTCATGCTCGTTTCCGTGGCTCGCGTAGGAATCATCCGGCACTGCGCCGGCCCAATTGTGCCGAAGCCGACATAACCACGTGTATCGCGGTGGATTCTGTGTTTGGCGACACATGATTCGCGCAGGCAATTTTGAGTTTCCCCGTCGGCAAACGGCTATCACCAGTTCAGGATCCGCACCCCGCAGTCGAGATTAAGACCATGGAGGTCGCTCATGTTCGAGACATCAGGAAGATGGACCGCGCGAGTGGGCGCGGCGCTGCTTGCAGCAGTAGCCGTGCCCACTTTTTCCGCCGGAGTTGCCACACCCAGCGAGGCATTCGGTCCGCGAGTCAGTGCGCAGCAAACGACGGCGTTCGCCTCGCTCGTAGTCAATCCACCGCGTCGCTCGAATTCCACCGCGGACAGCATCCGCTACTGGAACCAGGTCGCCATCGACGCGTCGGGCCTCGACCACACACCCGTCGAGCCCGGTCCGGTGGAGCCTGGAAGCCGCGTGTTCGGCGAGCAGCTGGGTCCGGTGCGCTCGGTGCGCGCAATCGCCATCGTGCAGATTGCGGTGTTCGATGCGGTGAACGCGCTCACTGGCAACACCTACCGCAGCCACACGGGCCTTGCGCGCGAGACGCGGCCCGCATCGGTCGACGCAGCGATCGCCAGGGCGGCGCTCGACACGCTGGTGCAGATGTTTCCGTCCCAGGCCCGTCAATTCAACTCGCTATACAACGCGGAAATCGCGCGCATCACCGACAATCAGGACCGCAAGAACCTGGGCATCGCCATTGGCCAGCGTTCGGCCACGCGCATACTGGGCATGCGCACGAATGACGGCTCCCAGTTCGCGGAACCGCGCCTCGGCGTCGACTGGTTCACCAGCAACAATCCCGGCCGATGGCGCCAGGATCCGATCAGCCAGGTGCCAATTGCCCTGGGCGCACGGTGGAGCCGGGTCAGGCCCTTCGCGATCCAATCGGCATCGCAGTTCCGCACTCCGCCATTCCCTGCGCTGAACAGTGCCGCGTATACGACGGCGTTCAACGAAGTGAAGCGCCTCGGCGGCGACGGAGAGGTCACACCCACCGAGCGCAGCGCCGACCAGACGATTGCCGGCATCTACTGGGCCTACGACGGCACCCCCAGCCTGTGCGCACCGCCGCGGCTCTATAACCAGATCGCCACGACGGTCAGCCTCAACGAGACCAGGCCGATCGAACTCGCGCGTCTGTACGGCCTGTTGAACGTGGCGATGATGGATGCCGGCCTCTCGAGCTGGGAGTCGAAGTACTTCTGGGACATCTGGCGCCCGGTCACCGGCGTCCGCGAAGCGGATTCGGGCACCGGTCCCTCGAGGCTGGGCGATGGCAATCCGGCTACGATCGGTGACGCGAGCTTCTCACCGCTCGGCGCTCCGGCCTCCAACCTCAACGGCCCGAACTTCACGCCACCATTCCCCGCGTATCCCTCGGGCCACGCGACTTTTGGCGGTGCGCTGTTCCAGACGCTGCGTAACTACTTCGGCACCGACAACCGGCCCTTCACGTTCGTGTCGGACGAGTTCAACGGCATCACCCGCGACAACGAGGGCAACGTGCGGCCGTTGGTGTCGCGCAGCTTCAACTCGTTCACGCAGGCGGAAGAGGAGAACGGCCAGAGCCGCATCTACCTCGGCATCCACTGGTCTTTCGACAAGACCGCGGGTATTGCCCAGGGACGCGCCGTGGCGAACTACGTGTTCGCGAATCGCTTCCAACGGAATTGAGTAGTTAGGGAAAGCCCGCCAGGGGCAAGTGAGAATGCGTCGGGCTGACCGAACTGGATGGACCCGGTTCGGCCGGCCCGATTGCACATGGGCCGCGCATCCCTGCCGGGCTAGAAGGAAGCCGGCGGCGCGAACGGTTGGTCGGCATCGACGACGAACATCACCAGCGACAGCAGGTCGGCCTCGCCACTGCTAGAGACCTGCATCGGCATGCCGGGCCGGTGTCCGGCCTCCGGCTCGCCCGCTTTGACGACCTGTGTGCCGTGCGGCGTGCGAATGCTCTGCTCTCCCGCGAGTACGAAGAACGCCTCCGACCCAGGGTGCGAATGAACCGGCGTGATGGCACCGCGCACGCCGCTGGCGCGGTTGATGCGCAGCAGGTAGTTAGTAGCGGGCACGACCTGGATGGGTCCAATCTCGGCGCGCCCGGTGCCACCGGGCGTGGCGCCGCCCTTCGCTCCGAGCGTGAACAGCCACGCCTTGCCATCCGCCTCCGCGGCCAGCGACCAGTGACTGGCGGCGGCTTTGGCCGCCTCGATCGAGTCGAAATTCTCGACACGCCAGAACAGGTCGCCCTTCGGCAGCTCCGTGACTTTCCTTGCGGCGATGGGCGTGACATTCAGCCGGATCGGTTCCACGGCCGCGTCGGCGCTCGCAGCCGGATCGGCCGCGCGCACGACCGCGGCGCAGGTCAGGAAGAGAATGGCCGCTGGCGCCAGAGCGCGTTTGCGCGTCGGATGTGACTTACTCATGTCGTGGGTGCCGCGAGGCGTCCCTGGTGTTGTTAGACAGCAGCAGCCCGGGTCGACCTGCCGGACCGCGGGATCTCCAGCCCCGGGTTCGCCAACGGTCCCGGACCGCAAACCACCGCGACCAAACAACAATTCCGGCCACGACGATGCCGGTAAACCTCGACTGAAGGAGTCTGTTCATGCGCAGGGTTCCGTTGTGCTCGCGGCGTCCGCTGGACCTGGTATTGCCACAACTATATAAGTGACGCCAGCTTCTACAACGGACGCCGCGCAATGGAGTTTTACCAAAAGGCCTTTTTCGTCGCGCTGGCGCTGCTGATCGGATACGGGCTGCTGCTGGTCGTGCAGCCCTTCGCGGGCTCGATGGCCTGGGCCATCTTCCTCGCCTTCATCCTCCTTCCCGTGCACACCTGGCTCACGCTCAAGCTGCGTGGCCGGGCAGGCTGGTCGGCGGGCATCATCACCGGCCTGACCCCGTTTGCGCTGCTGACGCCGCTCACCTTCCTCGGCAGCGTTTTCGCAAACCAGGCGCGCGCGCTGGTCGCATACATTCAAAAGAGCGAGCTGCGAATCGACGGCACCACGCTGTCACACCTGGAGCAGTATCCGGTCATCGGACCCGTGGCGCGCATGGCGCGCGAGCAGATGTCCATCTCCGGCGCCGACATGCAGGAGTGGCTCACGAACAGCGCGCAGACCATCCTCAAGACCGTGGCGACGTTCAGCGGTGGTTTCGTTTTGTCCGCGCTCGGCACGCTGGTCGGTTTCTTCTTCATGCTGTTCCTGCTCTTCTTTTTCCTGCGGGACGGCCGCGGCATGTTCAACACGCTGCAACGGCTGATCCCGGTGCCGTCGGAGCATCGCGAGCAACTCTTCGACCACCTCGCGAGCGTCACGCGCGGCGTGTTCTACGGCATCGGGCTCACGGCCATCTGCCAGGGCGTGCTCGTCGCCATCGGCTTCGCGATCGCCGGACTGCCGTCGCCCGTGGTGTTCGGCGTGCTCGCGGCCATCCTCGCGCTCCTGCCCGCGGGCGGCGCGGCGATCGTGTGGATTCCGGGCGTGCTGTTCCTTGCACTGGCCGGTCAGTGGGGCATGGCAATATTCCTGTTGGTATGGGGTGTCGTCGTATCGACGTCGGACAATTTCCTGCGTCCGGTCCTCGTGTCGCGGTACGCGCCGGTGTCGGCGTTCATCGTGTTCGTCGGCGTGGTGGGTGGCATCGCGGCCTTCGGCACCATTGGCATCGTGGTGGGGCCCGTGTTCCTGGCGCTGGTCGCGGCCATCCTCGAATACTTCGACGAGAAAGTGATTGCGCCGAACGTGCCGAAGATCGAGGCGCAGGCGGACGAGCCACCGCCGACTTCCGGGCTGTAGCGTAAAGAGCAGCAGTCGGCGCCGCAGATTCGGCGGCTGTCTCGCGTCGGCGCGCCGGTGCATGCGCCACCATCGGCCGCGAAGTGTCGGGTATCATCGCCGCCCCCGATGGACGCCTCCACGATTCTCGATCCGCTGAACGACGCGCAGCGCGCGGCCGTTTCCGCTCCCGTAGGTCCCGTGCTGGTGCTCGCCGGCGCGGGCTCGGGCAAGACGCGCGTGCTCATTCACCGCATAGCCTGGGCCATCGTCACCGAGGGTGCATCGCCATATTCCATCCTCGCGGTGACCTTCACGAACAAGGCCGCGGCCGAGATGCGTCAGCGCATCGAGAAGTTGTTAGGCGTGCCCGGCAACGCCATGTGGGTGGGCACGTTCCACGGCATCGCGCACCGCCTGCTGCGCCTGCACTGGCGCGACGCCAACCTGCCGCAGGGTTTTCAGATCCTCGACGGCGAGGATCAACTGCGGCTCGTGAAAAAGATCGTGAAGGCGATGGAGCTCGACGAAGCGCGCTGGGTGCCGAAGGAAATCCAGTGGTTCATCAACCACAACAAGGATGAAGGCCTGCGGCCAGGCACGCTCAAGGACGCCGGCGACCCGACGCGCCGCCAGCTCATCCGCATCTACGCCGAATACGAGGCGCAGTGCCAGAAGACGGGCGTGGTCGACTTCGCCGAACTCCTGTTGCGCGCATACGAGCTGTGGCGCGATCGGCCGGAGATCCTCAAGCACTATCGCCACCGCTTCCGCCACGTGCTCATCGACGAGTTCCAGGACACGAATGCGATCCAGTACGCCTGGGCGCTGATGATCGCGGGGCCAGAAGGCGCGCCGTTCGTGGTCGGCGACGACGATCAGTCCATCTACCGCTGGCGTGGCGCACGCGTCGAGAATCTCACGCGCTTCACCAAGGATTTTCCGGCCGCCAGGATGTACCGCCTCGAGCAGAACTACCGCTCGACGGGCAACATCCTCAAGGCGGCGAACGCGCTCATCGCGAACAACACCAGCCGTCTCGGCAAGAATCTCTGGACGCAGGGCGTGGATGGCGAGCGCATCAAGCTGTACGCCGCGTTCAACGAGCGCGACGAGGCCGAGTTCGTGCTGAGCCGCATCCGCGATTGGCAGAACCAGGGCGGCGCGCGGCGCGACGTCGCAATCCTCTATCGCAGCAACGCGCAGTCGCGCGTGTTCGAAGAAATATTCATGGCCGCCCGCATTCCATACCGCGTCTACGGCGGCCTGCGGTTCTTCGAGCGCGCGGAGATCAAGGATGCGCTCGCGTATCTGCGACTCATCACGAATCGCGCCGATGACGCATCGTTCGAGCGTGTGGTGAACCTGCCGACGCGTGGAATAGGGGCGCGTTCGCTCGACTTGATCCGCGCGCAGGCAAAGGCCGCGGGCACGTCGATGTGGACCGCCGCCGCGCACTGCATCGCGAACGGCGTGCTCGGTCCGAAGGCCGAAACGGCGGTGAACGGCTTCCTGAAGCTGATCGAGCAGTTGGGCGCGGACATCGCGGGCCTCGAGCTGCACGAGCAGGTGGATCACGCCATCAACAATTCCGGCCTCATCGAGCACCACAAGAAAGAAAAAGCCGACCGCGGCGAGGCGCGTCTCGAGAACTTGAACGAATTGGTATCGGCGGCACGCGGCTTCGAGCCGGACAGCACCGGTCCGTCCGACGAAGAGAAGATGCCGCCGCTCGAGTCGTTTTTGGCGCACGCCGTGCTCGAATCGGGTGAAGGCCAGGCGGACGCCTGGGAAGACTGCATCCAGATGATGACGCTGCACACCGCGAAGGGCCTCGAGTTTCCGCTGGTCTTCCTGAGCGGCATGGAAGACGGACTGTTCCCGCATCAGCGCTCGTTGAACGACGCCGAGGGTCTCGAGGAAGAACGCCGCCTCTGCTATGTCGGCGCGACGCGCGCGATGCGGCAGCTGTTCATCACGTATGCCGAACAGCGCCGTTTGCACGGCATGGACAGCTTCGGCACACCGTCGCGCTTCATCGCGGAGATTCCCGAAGAATTGGTCGAAGAAGTGCGGCCGCGCATCCAGGTCGCCCGGCCGGTGGCGGCAGGCCGCTTCCGAGCGCCCGCCGAAGAACTCGCGCCCGGCGTGAGACTCGGTGCGCGCGTGCGACACAAGAAGTTCGGCGAAGGCGTCATCCTGAAGGTCGAAGGTCAGGGCGCGCAGGCAAACATCCAGGTCAACTTCGCCTCGCTCGGGGTGAAGATCATGATGCTGGAGTATCTGGAGGTAGTCCGGTGAACTTCTCCGACAAACTCACGGCCGCCTGGAAGGCGACGAACTCGCTGGTGTGCGTCGGGCTCGACCCGGAGCCGAAGAAGTTTCCCGACGGGTTTCGCGACGCGCCGGGCGCCATCTTTGCGTTCAACAAGGCAATTGTCGACGCTACGCGCGATCTCGTTTGCGCGTACAAGCCGCAGTTTGCGCACTACGCGGCGCACGCTGCCGAGAACCAGCTCGAGCACACCATCGACTACATCAAGGCCACCGCGCGGAACGCCATCGTCATCCTCGATTCCAAGCGCGGCGACATCGGTTCGACCGCGGAGCAGTACGCGCACGAGGCGTTCGAGCGCTACGGCGCGGATGCAGTGACGGTGAACCCGTATCTGGGGCGCGACTCGGTGGAGCCGTTCCTCAAGCACGCCGACAAGGGCGTCATCATCCTCTGCCGCACCAGCAATCCGGGCGCGAAGGATTTCCAGGATCTGAACGTCGGGCCGGGGAAGAAGCTGTTCCAGCACGTCGCGGAGAGCGTCGCGAAGGAATGGAACACCGCGCGCAATTGCATGCTCGTCGTTGGGGCCACTTACCCGGAGGAGCTGGCGGATATCCGCAAGCGCACCGGCGATCTGCCGTTTCTCGTGCCCGGAGTGGGCGCACAGGGCGGCGACGTCGCGAAGGTGATGGCGGCGGGCAAGACCGCGGCCGGCACCGGTCTGATCATCAGCTCATCGCGCGCGATCCTGTACGCGAGCTCGGGCGAGGATTTCGCCGAAGCCGCGCGCAAGGCAGCGACGGAGCTGCGCGATTCGATCAACTCGCACCGGTAGGCGCGAGCCCGACGCACAGCGCGGACTGCCGCATTTTTCGGTAGTTAGGGTGCGGGGCGGAACACCGGCGGTGGCCCTCTCGTGAGGGCCGGACCGGGTGATGGCGCGTTCGCGTCCGGCAGGAAGACGCGCCACGCGCGCGCCGGCTGTCGAAACGCGCGCCATTAGTCAGGGACCCCAGCGGAAGATCGGCGGCGGCACCTTGTTGTCGTTCTTGAACTCGGGTGCGTTCACGACCGGCGCGAATATGCGCCACGCATTGGCCGGGTGTTTCGCCGCGTACCACAGGCTCACCAGGCCCGGCGGCACGTCCTCGATATGCTCCATCGGCAGCAACCTCGTGCCTTCGACCACGATGGTGTTCGAGTCGGGGTCGGGTGCGTTGATGAGCGCGTTGAGCCGTTCAGGCGTCATGTACTCGCGTACGTCGCGGATCCGCAGGTCGAGCGGTTTGCGCACCGCGGGTTTGACCGGCGCTGCCTGGGCCGGCGGCATCGCGGGCTTGGATGCGGCTGGTTTGGGTGCCGGCGCGGGCCGATCTGCCGCCTGTGTGGCGGCGGACATCACCAGTGCGATCCCCAGGGCAAACTTCGTCATGACAGCACCCTCGTTCTGGAGATGCGACCCTGCGCGCTGGCCGAAGTTTCCATCTCCAGCAATTCGCTGGCCGTACAATACGCCCCCCATGAAGATCGTGATACTCGGCGCCGGCCAGGTCGGACGCACGGCGGCGTACCACCTGTCGCGGGAGGAATCCAACGAAGTCACGGTCGTCGACACCAACGAAGAAGTGTTGCGCGACCTGCAGGATCGCCTCGACATCCGCACCGTTGCCGGCAACGCCGCCTATCCATCCGTACTCGAAGCGGCGGGCTGCGCGTCCGCGGACATCGTCGTCGCGCTGACCTCGAGCGACGAAGTGAACATGATGGCCTGCGAAGTGGCCTACACGCTGTATCGCACGCGCACGAAGATCGCGCGCATCCGCTCTTCCGAATACACGAAGCATCCGAAGTTGTTTGCCGAGGAGGCGCTGTCGGTGGACGTGTGGATCAGTCCCGAGCAGCTGGTCACCGAATACATCGGGGAGCTCATCAAGTTTCCGGGCGCATTGCAGGTCCTGGACTTCGCCGACGGCCGCGTGCGGCTGGTGGGAATTCGGGCCCGCAAGGGCGGCCTGCTGGTGAGCCAGAAGCTGGCCAAGCTGAAGGAACATCACCCGAACACCGAGGCGCGCGTCGTGGCTATCTACCGCGCGGGACGGAGCATCATGCCGGACGGCGAGACCGTCGTGGAGGAAGGCGACGAGGTATTCTTCATCGCCGCGCGCGACGACATCCGCAAGTTCATGAGCGAGATCCGCAAGGAGGAAGCCCCCGCGCGGCGCGTGGTGATCGCGGGCGGCGGCAACATCGGCTTGTCGCTGGCGCGCAAGCTCGAAGAACAGCATCACGTGAAGCTCATCGAACGCGACCCGAAGCGCGCGCGGCGCATCTCCGAGCTGCTGCTCAATACCATCGTGCTGAATGGCGATGCCGCCGACGAAGAGCTGCTGATCGAGGAGAACATCGACAGCTGCGACGTGTTCGCCTCGCTGACGAATTCCGAAGAGGCGAACATTCTCTCGGCCATGCTGGCCAAGCGCCTGGGCGCGCGGAAGGTCATGGCGCTGATCAACAAGCCGTCGTATGCCGAGCTCATGGAGAGCGGCAACATAGACATCGCCATCTCTCCGCAGACCATCACCATCGGCTCGCTGCTCGCGCACGTGCGGCGCGGCGACGTGGTCCGCGTGCATTCGCTGCGACGCGGCGCCGCGGAGGCACTCGAGGCCGTCGTGCACGGTACCGACAAGACCTCGCGCGTGGTCGGCCGGCGGGTCGGCGAGATTCCGCTGCCCGACGGCGCCTCCATCGGCGCGGTGGTGCGCGGCGACCAGGTGACGATCGCGCATCACGACACGATGATCCACAATGACGATCACGTCATCGTGTTCCTCTCCGACCGCCGTCACGTCGAGCAGGTCGAGCGTCTGTTCTCCGGACCCGGCGGCCGCTGACCGCCGATGTTCGCCGTCGCCCACGTCCTCGGCCTCATGATGGCGTTTTTCGGCCTGCTCTACCTGCTGCCGATCGCATGGTCGCTGGGCGCGCGCGACGGCGCTGCCCTCGATTTCGTGGCCGCCGCGGGCATCAATGCCGTGGTCGGCCTCGGCGTCGCCCTCGCTACGCGCGGCTGGCGACGCGAGCTCAAGCCGCGCGACGGATTCGTGCTCGTGTCCGCATCGTGGGTGCTGATGTCGGCGTCCGCCGCGATCCCGCTGATGATCGCGATTCCGGGACTGACCTTCACCGACGCGTATTTCGAGGCGATGTCCGGCCTGACGACCACGGGCTCGACGGTCTTGAGCCACCTCGACGATCTCCCGCAGTCGATCAACCTGTGGCGGCATACGCTGCACTGGATCGGCGGCATCGGCATCATCGTGCTCGCGGTCGCCGTGCTGCCTTTGTTAGGCGTCGGCGGCATGCAGCTCTACAAGGCCGAAGCGCCCGGGCCCGTGAAGGACGAGAAGCTCACGCCGCGCATCACCGAGACAGCCAAGGCGCTGTGGTTCACGTACCTCGCGATCACCGCGCTGGGCGTGATCGCGCTGCGCATCGCGGGCATGTCCTGGTTCGACTCCATTTGCCATTCATTCTCGGCGATCGGGCTCGGCGGGTTCTCGACGCACGACGCGAGCATCGGCTACTTCGACTCGCATGTCGTCGAAGGCGTACTCATCGTGATCATGATCGTCGCCGCGTTCAATTTTTCACGCCACTTCCTCGCCTTCCGATCGTTGTCGTTAGCGCCTTACAAGTCCGACTCCGAAGGCAAGGCCGTGCTCATCGTGCTCGGCGGTTCGGTACTCCTCGTGTCGACGCTGCTGTGGGTCGATGGCACGTATCCGTCGTTCGGGGAGGGCCTGCGGCATTCGATGTTCAACGTGGTGTCGATCGCGACCACCACGGGCTTCGTGACCGAGGACTACGAGAAGTGGCCGGCGTTCCTGCCCGTGTGGCTGCTGTTCCTGAGCTGCATCACCTGCAGCACGGGCTCGACGGGCGGCGGCATCAAGATGTTTCGCACGCTGCTGCTGGTACGCCAGGCGCGCCGCGAGCTCAAACTACTCATCCATCCGAGCGCCGTGATCCCGATCCGCATCGGTGGTCACACCATCCCCGAACGCGTGGTCTACTCGGTGCTGGCGTTCATCTTCCTGTACTTCGGCACCGTGCTCGTGCTGACGTTCGCGATGCTCGCGACCGGGCTCGACCTCGTCTCGTCCTTCTCCGCGGTCGTGGGATCCGTCAACAACGTCGGCCCGGGTCTGGGTGCGGTGGGCCCATCGACGAATTTCGCCGGCCTGACGGATACGCAGACCTGGATCAGCACGCTCGCCATGCTCGTAGGCCGCCTGGAGATCTTCAGCGTGCTGGTGCTGTTCACCGCCACGTTCTGGCGCAAGTAGCGGCGCTGCTAGTCCGGCTTCGGCGCCGGAAACGCCACTGCGACGATCTGATCCGCGCAGCGAGCCAGCAGGCCACGCACGCGTTCGTGGTACAGCGGATTGCGGTCGACGGACTGGTCCCTGCGATCGAGATCCGCGTGGCTGAACCAGCGAATCGCCGAGAACGATCGGCAGCGGTGTCTGCTCCAGCGGAATGCGCACGTTGCCCAGCGGGAGGCCGCAGCCCGCCGCGCCGAGCGCCAGACCAACCAGGAGGCTAACTGCGAATGTAGCTTTCCAGGTCCGCAATCGTGCGCTCCTGCTCCTCGATGACCGCGCGCACCAGATCGCCGATGGACAGAACGCCCACCACGCGCTCACCCAAGACCACGGGCAGGTGCCGGATGCGCTTGTCCGTCATGAGACGCATGCAATCGTGCGCGTCCTGCTTGGGAGTGACGGATATCACCTTGGCCGTCATGATGTCGCTGACCTTCGTCGCGGTGTCCGAGCGGCCTAACAACACCACCTTGCGTGCGTAGTCACGCTCCGAGACGATGCCGACGAGCTTGTCGCCGGTCATCACCAGCAGCGCACCGACGTGGTGTTCGGCCATTTTCTTGATGGCCGCGAGCACCGCATCATCGGGTCCGACCGAGTAGATGCCCTTCGGCTTCTGATCCAGCAACTGTTGCACGGACAGCATGGCGACCTCCGGCGGCGTGATGCGCCGTCTAGCTACAGGAGCGATCCATCAGTCTGGCGCGGCCGGGTGGACGGCCGGGGACAATCCGACGGTCGAACAGACCGCGCCGCGGACTGGACGCTTCCACCGGCTGGCGATTGCTACTTCCCCTGCGGATGCCATTCTCGAACATGCGGCCTCGACGTATCCACGCGCCGCGCAAGATCATACGCTTACGGTCGCCAAATCCACACGTAGCTGCCCCGCGACATGGGAATAAGCGGCCGACTCTGAGATGATGCGCGCCGCCGGGGAAGCCAGCGAGGACGCCTGCCGCCGAGAGGCGGGCGCACGCCGGGGATAACGCCTCAGGATCAGGTCCGCCGTGTCAGAAGCTCCCATTCCCGAAGTCAGAGTCGAGCCGGATCATTTCGACGTCGTTACCACGGACGTCGTGCTCGTTGCGCAGCTCGAATCGACGTTCGCGTTATGTTTGTACGACGCCGTGCTCGAGTCCGGTGCGCTGGTGCATCTGCGCGTCGGGCCACCCGGACGCGTCCAGGACCCCGAGCTCACGGATACCTCGCTGTCTACCGACCTGTTGCTGCTCGACCGCTGTTTCGCTGAGCTGCGCAAGGTGGAGCCGCGCGCCCAGCATTGGCAGGCAAAAGTGGTCGGCCAAGTCCAAAACCTGCCGGGCGCGCGCGAACGTTTCGACGGCGTGCGCAGTTTCCTTTCGGCCTTCCTGCACGACACGAAAGTGAAGCTGGTTTCGGTGGATACGCATGTGGACCTCGTACAGTTGCTGCGGTTCCGTCCCGCAATGGGGCATGTTCGCAGCGAGCCACTTGCCGCTCCCCGCTTAGGTAGCTGAAAATGCGGCGATGCGCCGCAACACCCTGATCTGTTTAATGGCCCCCATTTTGGGAGTACTCACCGTCGACGCCGCGTATGCGGCGAAGAAGCCCGCTAACGGGCCGCTGCTGAAGCTGTTCGAACAAAGCTGGCAGGAAGACCTCGCGGACGATCCGCTCTCGGCTTCACAGCTCGGCGACAACCGCTTCGACGACCGGCTGCCGGACATGTCGCAGAAGGCGATCGACGATCGCGCGCGCCGCTACTACCTGCGTCTGGCGGGTCTGCGCAAGATCCAGCGCGAGAAGCTCGAAAAATCCGATCAGCTCAATTTCGATTTGTTCGAGCGTGAAGTCAGAAACCGCATCGACGAGCTGCAGTTCCATCCGTACATGTTCGCGGTGCGCAGCAACGAAGGGCCGCAACTGCTGCCGGAGGTCACTGAAGTACTGCCGTTCAAGACGGTGAAGGACTACGACAACTGGATCGCGCGCATCAACGCGAGCGGCATCTACATCGACCAGTGGATTTTGTTGTTAGGCCAGGGCATCACCGAGAATCGCACCCAGCCCAAGGTCACCATCGAAAAGGCGCTGGACGCCGTCAAGGCACAGATCGTCACCGATGTGGAGGCGAGTCCGTTCTACGCCCCTTTCAAGAACGTCCCAGCGGGCCTTCCGGCGCCCGAGAAGACCCGCCTCGTCGCGGCCGGCCATGCGGCCGTACAGACAGTGGCCATCCCCGCGTTCCAGCGCCTGGAAAAATTCCTGCGCGATACCTATCTGCCGGCCGCACGCGACGCGGACCACGTCGGCATCTGGGCCGCGAACAACGGCGACATCTACTACCGCAATCGCATCAAGTATTTCACCACCATCGAGAACATGACGCCCGTGGCCATCCACAACCTCGGCCTCGAGGAAGTGAAGCGCATCCGTGGTGAAATGGAAAAGACGCTCGAGGGCATCAACTTCCTCGGCACGCTCGATCAGTTCCTCAACGAGCTGCGCATCAACCCGCGCTTCTACTACAAGACGTCCGAAGAACTGCTCGCGGCCTATGAGAAAGCCGCGCGTGGCATCGAGCCGCAGTTGCCGAAGTTGTTCGGCAAGCTGCCGAAGACCGGCTTCGGCATCCGCGCGATTCCGGCGGCCAGCGCGCCCAGCTCGACTACGGCGTACTACCAGCCGCCGTCGCTGGACGGCACGCGCCAGGGCAACTACTACGTGAATCTGTACCGGCCCGAGACGCGTCCGATGTGGGAAGTGGAGGCGCTGACGGCGCATGAGTCCGTGCCCGGACATCATCTGCAGATCGCCCTGCAGTTCGAGCTCACGGGTCTGCCCCAATTCCGCCGCAATGCGGGTTACACCGCGTTCATCGAGGGATGGGCGTTGTATTCGGAGAAGTTAGGCTACGAGCTCGGCCTGTACAAGGACGACTTCTCGAAGTTCGGCCAGCTCAACTACGACATGTGGCGTGCGGTACGCCTGGTGGTCGACACCGGCATACACTCCGCACACTGGACGCGCGATCAGGCTATCTACTACTTCAAGCAGAACACCGGCAAGAACGAGCTCGACATCACGAACGAGATCGATCGATACATATCCTGGCCGGGCCAGGCGCTCGCGTACAAGCTGGGTCAGCTCAAGATCCAGGCGCTGCGCACCGAGGCCGAGAAGGCGTTGGGCGAGCGCTTCGATATCCGCGCCTTCCACGACCAGATACTCGGCATGGGGGCGTTACCCCTGTCCGTGCTGGAGGCGGAGACCCGGGCCTGGATCGCGGCACAGAGCGCGCGGCGGTAGTCGTCGGCCTGGCGGCGCATCACGCGTCCTCCAGCCGGTCTTCCAACGCGTCGATCTGACGCAGCAGTTGCGCGGCGCGTGTTTCGGCGGCCGCGTTCTGGCGTTTGGAATGCGTGATCACGTGCGCCTGCACGTCGTCGCGGCTTTCGAGCAGCTCGAGCTCGAATCGCGATTTCGACGCGGCGCGGCTCGCGGCGGCGTAACTGCGATGCAGTTGTTCGAGTTGCTCGTCCAGCGCGCAGCCGGCGACGTCGATCGCTTCCTGAAACTCGGACGGAATGTACGAGCGGGCGTACGCCGGCGGATTCTGAGACTCTCTCACGACCTCTCCTTGTGCGCGGCAGTTGGGGTGTCGCGTGGAGAGATCATCTGCGGGCGCGATGTGCGCCGGATGTCAGTGGCGTGAAGGATCGATGTCGGAGCCGCGAATGAACGGCGTGTCGGACCCGCGCTGACAAAGCGCCGGGCGCCATTACCGCAGCGCCAGATCCTTCGAATGCACGATGTTCATGACGTTGTCGTGCCAGCCCTCGACCGCCGGCTTGACCAGGTGCTTGTTCACGTAGAAATACAACGGAATCAGCGGATGATCCGCGAGCGCCTGCCGTTCGGCCTGCTCGAGCAGTGCGCGGCGGCGGGCCGTATCCGTCTGCCGGGACGCCTCGGTCAGCAGTGCGTCGTACTCGAGGCTCCGGTAGCGCGGCAGGTTGATGCCGAAATCGCCCTTGAGGTACTGCAGGAAGGTGTACGGATCGTTGTAATCGCCGAGCCACGACAGCCGGAACATGTCGACGTCGCGCCGATCTATGTCCTGCATCAGCGACTTGAATTCGACCGCCGAAAGACGCGCATCGATTCCCAATGCTTCTTTCCACATGGACGCGACGGCCACGGCCACCTTCGCATGCACCTCGCCGGTGTTGTAACGCAGCTCGAACGCCAGCGCCTTTTCTCGAGTAAAGCCCGCCTCGGCGAGCAGCACGCGCGCTTTCGCGATGCGATCGACCATCGGTGTGTTCGCATACTCGAACGACTGCGAGCCGTAGTTGTGTACGCCCGGCGGCACCCAGCCGTTCGCCGGCAACTCGCCGACGCGCAGCACCGAGCTCGCCAGCCGCTCGCGATCGACGACCATCGACAGCGCCGCGCGTACTTTCGGATTCTGGAACAGCGGCCGATCGAGATTGAACCCGAAGTAGTACGTGCCCAGTTGCGGCGAGACGTGCAGCTCGCCGCCGAGATTTTCCCTGATCCAGTCGAACTGCCCGCGCGGCACGACCATGGTCGAGTGCAGCTCGCCGGCGCGATAGGCGCGCAGCTCCGCGTTCTCGTCCGCGAGCTGCATGTATTTGACGGCGTCGAGCCTGGTCGCGGCGTCGTTCCAGTAGCGGCGGTTGCGCTTGGCGACTATGTAGCTGCCCTGCAGCCATTCCGCGAGCACGAACGCCCCGTTCGACACCTGCTCGCCCGGCCGTGCGAAGCGCTCGCCGAGCTTCTCGAACGACGGCCGATGCAACGGCGCCGTCGACGGATGCGCCATGAGACCCGGTAGATAGGGCGCGGGATTCGCGAGCGTGACGATCAGCGTCCGCGCGTCGGGCGCGGCCACGCCAAGCGCCGACGTGGGTTGTTTGCCGGCGACGATGTTCGAGGCGTTGACGATGACGTCGACCACCTGCGCATACTGCGAGGCCGTCGCCGGATCCACGAGCCGTCGCAATCCGGCGGCGAAATCCTCGGCGACGAGCGGATCCCCGTTCGACCAGGACAGGCCGGCGCGCAGGGTGAATGCCCAGAGCAGGCCGTCCGCGCTCACCGTCCAGCTCTCGGCGGCGCCGGGTGCCGGCGCGGCGTCGCGATCGAGTCGCGTGAGCCCTTCGAACAGGTCGTGCAATACCTGCATCGCCTCGTACGACCGCGCCTTGTGCGGATCGAGCGAATCGGGGTCCGGTCCGTTGCCGCGCACGAACATCGAGGTCGTGCCGGCGGGATCATCGCGTCTACCGCATCCGGCGATGAGGGCGGCGGGAGCGGTGAGCAGCAATTCGCGGCGCGTGAATGCCATCAGGCGGCGCGACTGATCTTCTTGAGATGCACCAACAAGATCGACACCGCCGCGGGTGTGACACCGGGTACGCGCGCGGCCTGGCCGACCGTGGCGGGACGGATGTCGGCAAGCTTCTGGCGCACTTCGTTGGACAGTCCCGTGACCCGCGCATAGTCGAGATCGGCGGGCAGGCTCGTTTCTTCGTTGCGGCGCTGGCGGGCGATTTCTTCTTCCTGCCGCTCGATGTAGCCGGCGTACTTGGCCGCCACTTCGAGTTGCGCGCGAATCTGCGGCCCGAGCCGCTGGTCGGCGGCCCCCGCCGTCGCGCCGGGCGCCATCGGACCAATGAGCTCGACGATGTGGTCGTACGTGACCTCAGGCCGTCGCAGCAAGTCGAAGGCGCTGACGACGTCACGCAGGCTCGAGCTGCCGAGCACGCGTGCGGACCACTCGGCGGGAATTTCTGCCGCCTTGATGCGTGTGCCGTCGAAACGCGCGCGCTCGCGCGCCGTGCCCGCGTGCTTCGCTTCGAAGAACGCCCATCGCTGGTCATCGACGAGGCCGAGCTCGCGTCCGATCGGCGTGAGACGGAAGTCTGCGTTGTCCTCGCGCAGCAGCAGGCGATGCTCTGCACGACTCGTGAACATCCGGTAGGGCTCGCGCGTGCCGCGGGTGACGAGATCGTCGATGAGCACCCCCGCGTAGCTCTCGCTGCGCTTGGGCACGAAGGCAGGGAGGTCGCGCGCGCGCCGCGCCGCATTGACGCCGGCAATGAGGCCCTGCGCGGCCGCCTCTTCGTATCCCGTGGTGCCGTTGATCTGCCCCGCGAAAAACAGCCCCGCGAGCACCTTCGTCTCGAGCGAGCTGTGCAGATCGCGGGGATCGAAGAAGTCGTATTCGATGGCGTAGCCGGGCCGCGTGATGTGCGCATTCCCAAGTCCGGGGATCGTGCGTACGAATTCGATCTGAACGTCGTAGGGCAGCGAGGTCGAAATGCCGTTCGGGTAAATCTCGTGCGTCTCGAGACCCTCGGGCTCTATGAAGATCTGATGCGAGGTTTTGTCTGCGAACCTGACTACCTTGTCCTCGATGCTGGGGCAGTAGCGCGGGCCGACACCCTGGATCTTGCCCGTGAACATCGGCGAGCGGTCGGTCGCGGCGCGGATGATTTCGTGCGTGCGCTCCGTGGTCGCGGTGATGTGGCACGGGAGCTGGCGCGGATGATCGCTCGCGCGACCCAGGTAGCTGAACACCGGGCGCGGGTCATCGCTGTGTTGAGTGGCAAGCTGCGAATAGTCGATGGTTCGGCCGTCGATGCGCGGCGGTGTGCCCGTCTTGAGCCGCGCGGTGCGGAAGGGCAGCGCGCGCAGCCGCTCGGCTAGTTTGTTTGAGGGAGGGTCGCCCGCGCGGCCGCCGGCGTAGTTGTCGAGCCCGACGTGGATGCGGCCCGCGAGGAAAGTGCCCACCGTGAGCACCACGGCCGGCGCGAGGAACCGAATGCCCGTGACCGTGACAACGCCGAGTACGCGATCGTCCTTCACGATGAGATCGCCACATTCCTGCTGGAAGAGTGCGAGGTGGGGCTGGTTCTCGAGCGCGCGCCGCACGAACGCCTTGTAGAGCTGGCGGTCCGCCTGCACGCGCGTCGCGCGCACCGCCGGACCCTTGCTCGCGTTCAAAGTGCGCGACTGGATCGCCGCCGCATCGGCCGCGCGCGCCATCAATCCACCCAACGCGTCGATCTCTTTGACCAGGTGGCCCTTGCCGATACCGCCGATGGCAGGGTTGCAGCTCATCTGCCCGAGCGTCTCGACGGACTGCGTGAGGAGCAGCGTCCGTGCGCCCGCACGTGCGGCCGCGAGCGCCGCCTCGGTGCCGGCATGGCCGCCGCCGATGACTATTACGTCAAATGTGTCCGCAGTGCCCAAGGAAATTCCGGTAGATCAAAGGGTTGAGGCCACCCCAGGCGGCCCAAAAAGGCTGCAGATCGTAGCTCGCCCGGTGTGTCAACGCCACCTGCCAAGGTCCGTTGTTAGTGACAAGCAGCCGAATTTCCGGCCCGCACGAGTGACAGGAACAAGTTATGAAGAAGTCCACCCAGAAATCCACAATCGTGGCCGGTCTCGGTCTGGCCATCTCGCTCGCCGTCGCGGGCGCCGCCTCCGCCGGCACGCCGCATTACGACGCGCGCCAGCACCACCAGCGCGAGCGCATCGTGAATGGCGTGAACAATGGCGAGCTCACGATGCGTGAGACGCGTCGACTCGCCGCCGGCCAAGTCCACCTGAACCGCGCCGAAAATCGCGCGCAGGCTGATGGCGTGGTGACGGGGCGCGAGCGTGCGCGTCTGCAGCACGAGGCCAATCAGCAGTCGCGCCGGATCTACCGCCAGAAGCACGACGCGCAGGATCTCAACTAGCTTCGAACCATCGGAGGATGGAGGGCGCGTTCCGCTCAGAACGCGCCCTCCTTCATTTCGCGCGACCCGCGCGCAGTTGTGACGCGTGGCCCTCGTGTATCCTGCGCGCCGCATGATGCGACTCATCGTTCTGGCAGGACTCGGAAGCCTCGCGGCCGTCGCGTCCGCCAAAGCGCCCCGCACGGATACCGTCAATCTCAAGCCGTGTCGTCTCGAGCATCCGGCACGCATGCTGGCGCTGCCCGCGGAGTGCGCGCGCATTTCTGTGGCGGAGAACCCCGACGATCCGAAGAGCCGCATGATCGAGTTGTTCGTCGCGCGCGTGCCGGCCATCAGCCTCAAGAAACAACCGGATCCGCTGTTTCTCATCGCTGGCGGGCCGGGCACATCGGCAGTCGATCTGTACACGTCGTCCGCCGGACCATTCGACCGGATTCGCCGCGACCGCGACATCATCCTGGTCGATCAGCGCGGGACGGGCCGCTCGAACCGACTCGACTGCAAGTATGCGAATGAGGACTTGCTCACACGCTTCGACGACACCGACATCGGCCCCGCGAACGTCAAGTGTCGCGATGAGCTGGCGGCGACGTCGGACCTGCGCTTCTACACCACCAGCATCGCGGTCCGCGATCTCGAGTACGTGCGCCGTTGGCTGGACTATGAGCGCATCAATCTTTATGGCAGCTCATACGGCACGCGCGTCGCACAGCACTACGCACGGCGCTATCCACAGGCGACGCGCACGCTGATCCTCGACGGCGTCATCGATCCTGCGACTGTGCTTGGCCCCGCGATCGCCATCGACGCGGAGCGCGCGCTCGAACGCATTCTGAAGCGCTGTGCCGCCAGTAGCGACTGCACACGCGCATTTCCCGATCCGTTCGGGGACTATCGCGGGCTGCGCGCAAAGCTGGCCGCGACGCCCGTGAAAGTGACCATCGACGATTCAGGCGGCAAACAAGTGAGCTTGGATTTCACCGCGCGCCATCTGTCTGCGGTGCTGCGCCTGGCGAGCTACAACGATGCCCAGGCTGCGTTGCTGCCGTTGTCGCTGCACCTGGCGGCGCACGAAGGCAATTGGACGCCACTCGCGAATCAGTTCCGCGTGTTCGCGCGCGCGCTCAACGAGGCGTCCGCATACGGCATGCACAACAGTGTCGCGTGCAGCGAGGACACGCCGCTCATCGTCGCGGCGAAGCTCGATCGCCCCGCGCTGATCGCCACCCACATGGGTGCCGATGCCGTGCAGCAGCTGCTCGAAGCCTGTCGCGACTGGCCCAAGGGCGTGGTCGACCAGGACTTGCATCAGGCGTTCCAGAGCAGGGCGGCAGCGTTGCTGTTGTCGGGCGCCGACGATCCGGTGACGCCCCCCGGGTACGCGGCGATTGCGCAGCGTGCTTTTGCCGACAGCAAGCACGTCATCGTCGCGGGCCACGGACACGGGCAGATCGGCACACCCTGCGTCGATCGCATCATGGCGGCGTTCGTGGCCAAGGGCAGCGCGAAGGATCTCGACACGAAATGCGTCGCGAAGCTCACGCCGATGCCGTTCTTCACCACGTTGTCCGGACCCGCGCCCTAACTTCCATGCTCGAAGCACGCAACCTCGTGAAGTCCTTCGGCGCCGTCGCGGCGGTGCGTGGCGTGTCGTTCGCGGCACGCGACGGACAGATCACCGGGTTGTTAGGACCGAACGGCGCGGGAAAGTCGACCACATTGCGCATGTTGTACACGGTGCTGCGGCCGGATTCGGGTGACGCGTTGATCGACGGCACCAGTGTGCTCACGGATCCATTGGCCGCGCGGCGCGCCATCGGCGTCTTGTCGCATGGCGCGGGCGTCTACAACCATCTCACCGCGCGCGAGAACATCGCCTACTTCGGTGAGCTGCACGGCCTCGCGAAGCCCGAGCGGGCAGCGCGCGCCGCTGAGCTCATTGAGCTGTTGGAAATGCAGTCCTTCGCGGATCGCCATGCCAAAGGCTTCTCGCAAGGTCAGCGCCTCAAGACCGCGCTGGCGCGCGCGCTGGTGCACCGCCCGCGCAATGTTTTGCTGGACGAACCGACGAACGGGCTCGATGTGATGGCCGTGCGCAGCCTGCGCAAGCTGCTCGCGCAGCTGCGGGACGCGGGCCATTGCGTGCTGTTCTCGAGCCACGTCATGCAGGAGGTCGAGCAGCTTTGCGATGAGGTGGTCGTGATTGCGAATGGCCAGGTGGCGGCGGCGGGCGCCCTCGCGGACATACGCGCGCGCGCCGGCAATCTGCATCTCGAAGATGCTTTCGTCTCGCTCATGGACGGCAACGGCGAGGCGGCGCCATGAATCTGAGCGGCATCTGGGCGGTGTTCCGCAAGGAATTCCGCGAGAACCTGCGCGATCGCCGCACGCTACTGTCGGCGCTGGTGTTCGGTCCGGTGTTCGGTCCCGTCGCGGTGGCGCTGCTGGTGCAGTTCACCCTCTCGCACGCGGAATCGCAGTCTGAGGAGAACATCGAGATCGCGGTATCGCACTCGGAACGCGCACCGAATTTGCTGGCGTATCTGAACGCGCGCGGCATCGACGTCGAAAAGGTCGTGCTCGACGAAGGTGGCGCGCGCGCCGCGGTAACCGCGCAGACGCACAAGATCATCCTCGACATCCCCGTGGATTTCGGCGCGCGCTTGCAGGTGGGCCAGCCCGCACCGGTGATCCTGTTCTCGGATGGCTCCCGCGCCTTCGAGCGGCGCGGCGTCGGGCGCGTACGCGCACTGGTGTTGCAGTACGGGCTCGAGATCGCGCAGCTGCGGTTTCTCGCGCGGGGCATCGATCCGATTTCGGTGGTGCCGGTCTCCGTGCAGGAGATCGACGTGTCGACGCCCACGAGCCGCTCGGTGCTCGTGCTGAACATGATGTCGTATCTGGTGCTGCTGTCGATGATGCTCGGCGGCCTCTATCTCGCCATCGACGCCACGGCCGGCGAGCGCGAGCGCGGCTCGCTCGAGGTGCTGCTCACCGCGCCGGTGCCGCGCGAGAATCTCATCTACGGCAAGATCGGCGCAGCCGCGGCATACATGCTGATCTCGCTGATGCTCACCGTGACCACGTTCGCGATCTCGATGAGCTTCGTGGGCCTGGAGGAGTTCGGCTTCACCGCAAATCTCGGCGCCGGTGCCGCGTCGCAAATGGTGGCCTGCTGCGCGCCTCTGGTGCTGTTCGGCGCCGCCTATCTCACCATCGTCTCGGCTTTCGCGAAGAGCTACCGCGAAGCGCAGACGTACATCGGCCTGTTGATCACGATTCCGACGATGCCGCTGATGTTCGCGGGATTGCTCGGCCTGCAGGCGAAGGCGGCCTTCATGTTCGTGCCCTTCCTGAGCCAGCACTTGCTGCTGACGACCGTGGTGCGCGGTGAGGAACTGCTGCCCATGTTCGTGACGATCTCGGCGACGAGCACCATCGTGTACGGGCTGTTCCTCGCGTATGTCGCGGGTCGGCTGTATCGCCGCGAAAGATTGTTAGGCTGATCTCACGCCGAGCGGGCGCGGATCGACAGCACGTTCGGCGGGAGGGTGTCGTTGCGATGCTGGGTCAGCAGCGCGCGATAGCGGAAGATCTCCGTGGCCGCGTATTCGCGCGCCTCGACCTCGTAACGATTGTCCCAGTAGCCGCGGCGGAAACATTCCGTGACATAGCGAGAGATCGTGAGATCGCCCGTGTGCCACTGGCGGATGACGTGGAAATACTCGTGGAGCACCAACGGCGCGTCGGTGAAGAACTCCTTGGCGCTGCCGCGTAGATAGATGCGATTCGGGCGCGTCGTGGCGATGGCGCGCCAGTGGAAGCGCACATAGATCGAATATTGAATGACTTTGATGTCGCCCACGGATTCGCCAAACAGGCTCTCGAGTGCCCGTTGCACGTCTCGCGGTGGATAAACGCGATTACCGATCCACACGTCCATCACTTTCCTATGCAGAACGACCCGAAGATGCGGCCTAATAGATCGTCCGCCGTGAATTCTCCGGTTATTTCTTCCAAGGCGCGCTGCGCGGCACGCAGTTCTTCGGCCACCAGTTCGCCGGCCCGCCGTTCCCCGAGCTCGCGGGCGGCTGTCTCGATGCATTCGCGCGCTCGTGCGAGTGCCTCCAGATGACGACGCCGCGCGGAGACAGTTCCGCTACCTGCGTTCTGAAAATGAACGCATTCCTTGAGATGGGTCCGCAGCAGGTCGAGGCCGGCACCGCTGGTTGCCGACACGTGAATACGCGGCGGCCCGGAAATGGTATCGGCCACGGGCAGGCCGGCCCCGAGATCGATCTTGTTGAATATCAGCGTCACGGGAACGTCTGGCGGCAAGCGCCCGTGTTCCTCGCTGAACGCCTGGCCCGACGGATCGTTGGAACTGTCGATGACGAACAGCACACGATCGGCGCGCGACATCTCGGCGGCGGCGCGACGCATGCCCTCACGCTCGACGATGTCCTCCGTGTCGCGCAGGCCGGCGGTGTCGAGCACGTGGAGCGGCAGGCCGTCGATATCGATGCGCTCGCGCAGGATATCGCGTGTGGTACCGGGGATCTCGGTGACGATTGCGGCGTCGTAGCCTGCGAGCCGGTTCAGCAGGCTCGACTTGCCCGCGTTCGGCCGGCCCGCGATGACGACCGTCATGCCGTCGCGCAGCAGCCGGCCCTGGCCGGCAGCTTGTGCGACAGCGTCGAAATGCTGCCGCACGGTAGTTAGGCGACCGGACAGCTCTGCGTCTGCGAGAAAATCCACCTCTTCCTCGGGAAAATCGATGGCCGCTTCGACGTAGGTGCGCAGATCTATCAACGCATCCGTGAGCCCCTGCACCATGGACGAGAACTCGCCCTGCAGCGAGCGCATCGCGGCGCGCGCGGCTTCGCGCGAACCCGCTTCGATGAGATCGGCGACGGCTTCAGCCTGTGTGAGATCGACTTTGTCGTTGTGAAACGCCCGCTCGGTGAACTCGCCGGGACGCGCGCGCCGCGCGCCGAGCTCGATGCAGCGCGCGACGATGGATTCGAGGATGACCGGCCCGCCGTGGCCCTGGAGTTCGAGCACGTGCTCGCCCGTGTACGAATGCGGCTCCGGGAAGAACAGTGCGATGCCGATGTCGATGGGTTCGCCCACGCCGTCGAGGAAATGCGTCAGCGTCGCGTGGCGCGCGACCGGCAGTTCGCCCACCAGCGTCGCCGCGATTTGCGGCACCTTCGAGCCGGATACGCGCACGACGCCAATGCCGCCGCGTCCGGGCGGTGTCGCCGCTGCCACGATGGTGTCTGGATGACTCATACAAGCAAAGGGCGGCGCATGCCGCCGCGTCCGAGTGTACGCCGGGCGAGCCCCGTTGCGCCTCGGGACTCTCCCTTAGCGTTTCCGCAGCTTCTCTTCGCCCTCGATCTTCCGATTGATGTTCCACTGCTGAAGGATCGTGAGGCCGGTGTTCGTCACCCAATACAGCACGAGACCCGCGGGGAACAGCGCGAACATCACCGTGAAAATGACGGGCATGAACTGAAACAGCTTGGCCTGCATCGGATCCGGCGGCGGCGGATTCAACTTCTGCTGGAACCACATCGCGATGCCGTTGAGCACCGGCAGGACGAAATAGGGATCACGCGACGAAAGATCGTTGATCCAGCCCAAGAACGGAGCCTGCCGCATCTCGGCGCTTTCGAGTAGCACCCAGTAGAAAGCAAGGAACACCGGCGCCTGGATGAGCATCGGTAGACAGCCCGCCACTGGATTTACTTTCTCGCTGCGGTACAGCTCCATGGTGGCCTTGCCGAGCTGGCTGCGATCTTCCTTGTACGTTTCCTGCAGCTGCTTGAGCCGCGGCGTGAGCGCGCGCATGCGCGCCATCGAGCGACCGGCTTTCTCGGACAATGGATAGAAGCAGAGCTTGAGCAGCAGCGTCGCAATGATGATCGCGAGGCCCCAGTTGTGGACGATGCCGTGCGCCTGCTGGAGGATCCAGAACAGCGGCTTGGCGATCAAATAGAGCCAGCTGTAGTCGGCAACGCGATCGAGCTCGTTGTGCAGGGTGACCATCTGCTTCTGAAGCTTCGGTCCCACATAGAGATGTTCCTCAATCGAAGCGGTGCTACCGGGGGCGACCGACAGGGCGGGCCCTGCGGCTGTCAGCCAATATTGCCGGCCCTGCGACCGCAGCTCGTACGCGTAAGGCTTCGTGCGATCGGGCACCACCGCGGTGACGAAGTGATGCTGCATTCCTGCGAGCCAGCCATCGGTGACGTTCTGGGAAAAATTCTGCTCATCGGGTTCCTCGATGTCGAAACGCCGAAAGATGTTCTTCGTCTCAGTGGCACTCTTCGGGCCCCAGATTACGGGACCACGATTTGCCAGCGTCTCGACTTTGAACATCGAGCGCTCGACCTTCGCATCCACGCGCGAGATCTGCATGTACGACGCGGCCAGCCACGGCGCAGCGGATTCGTTGTCGATGGAATACTCGAGCCCGATGGTGAACATGCTGCGGTGAAAGATGTAGGTCTTCGTCACCGAGACACCCTGTCCGTCGGTCCACGTCAGCGGTACGCGCAACTCCTGCTGACCCGCGGCGAGCGAGTAGCTTGGCGCCGCGCTCGCGTAGTTCACGAGATGCGTCGGCCGCACATCGCCGGGCTTCGAGCCCGCGAGTCCTGACCGCAGCACGTAACTCGTCGCCGCCGAATCTTGATTGAGTAGAACAACCGGCTTCGATTCTCCTTTGACGATGGGATAGCCCGGCAGCTCGGCGTAGACAAGCGTGCCGCCCTTGAGATCGATGTCGAGCACCAGGACGTCGGTCGTGACGCGCACGGGCTGGCGCGCTTCGGATGGCGGCTCTACGGGTGGCGAGGTGCCCTCGGGCGCGGCTGCTACAGGCGGTGATCCGGCGCCGTCGGCAGAACCTGAGGCTAGTTGCGCCGCCTGCGGAACAATATCGTCCGGGGTTGAGATCTTTGGTGCGTCGACACCGGTATTGGACGAAGCGGCGGCGGTCGGCGTGGCCTTCAGGCTGTGGTCGAGCTGCCATTGCGAGTAGTTGACGTACAGGGCCAGTCCGAGACCCAACCAGAGGAAGACACGAATGTTGTTAGTCATGCGAATGTTTCATCGGATGGCATGGGACCGGATCGAACCCACCTTCGTTCCAGGGATGACAGCGCCCGATGCGTTTGATAGTGAGCCAGATCCCTTGGAGAGCGCCGTGGACCTCGATCGCTTCCATCGCGTAGTGCGAGCACGACGGGTAGAAGCGGCAGCGCGGTCCGAGCAGAGGACTCACGAGCAGCTGGTACGCGCGGATCAAGAATTTCAGGACGAAGCGCATGTACTCGCGACGCGTTGCCAAAGGGTGGCGAGGCTAGCATGCAGCGTCGGCAGTGGTGCTTCGCGCGTGGGAAATTTTGCGGCGACGACGATGTCCACCGCGGGCAGATCGTGCTGCGCAAGACGGAAAGACTCGCGCACGAGTCGTCGTACACGATTGCGCAGAACCGCATTCCCCGCGGTCTTGATCGCGACCGCGAGCCCAATGCGCGGATGCTGCAATCCGTTGGGAATCACACGCAACCCGAAGAATCGATCGTCGATTCGCCGGCCGCCAGCGTAGATCGCATCGAACTGGAGTTTGCTGCGCAGACGCAGCTCGGCTCCGAATCGAAGTCGACGAGAGGTGGGCTGCATGGGCGGCCCGCGCCGAACCAACGTCCGCGTCAGGGAACGATCTTTTTACGACCCTTGGCGCGACGTCGCGCAAGAACCTTCTGACCACCGACGCTTTTCATGCGCGCACGGAATCCCGTGGCGCGTTTGCGGCGAAGCTTACTGGGCTGATAAGTGCGTTTCATGATGATCGGCCCTTCCGCCTGATCTCTCGCAAAAAAGGGCGGGAAGGTTACGCAGCGAGTACTCCGAGTGTCAATACAATCCGGTTCGGAACGGCTAGACTTCGCAGCCCTTTTTCCCGTGGACCCCCACCCGGCCGTGACAGCAGTGCCCCGCGACAATGCCACGGTCGATAGCTCGCTCTGGTCGCGCTGCATGCGCGCCCTGGAAGACGAGATGCCAGGCGAGCACTTCAACACCTGGGTAAGGCCACTGCAGGCGGTCGAAAGCAACGGTTCGATCAAGCTGCTTGCCCCGAACCGCTTTGCCGTCGATTGGGTCAACACTCACTTATTGTCACGTCTCGGCGAAATCGTACGGCGCTTCGTCGAAGGCGACGCGCCCATCGTCACAGTCGAGGTCGGCTCTCGAACTCTCGAGATCGCACGGGTCGGCGAACGAGAGGGTCTTCCTCCGCCCCGACCGCGCCGCAGTGAAGGCATCGTCGTCGGCGTACGACTGAATCCTGACTTCACGTTCACGGGCTTCGTCGAAGGAAAGAGCAATCAGCTCGCGAAAGCCGCGGCAGTGCAGGTCGCCGAAAATCCCGGGCGGGCGTACAACCCGTTGTTCATCTATGGTGGCGTCGGTCTCGGCAAGACGCACTTGATGCAGGCGGTGGGTCACGCGATCAAAGCGCGCGATCCCGAAGCGCGCATCGCGTACATCCATTCCGAACGATTCGTGAGCGACATGGTGATCGCTCTTCAGCACAACAAGATGAACGAGTTCAAGACGGCATATCGCTCACTTGACGCGCTTCTGATCGACGACATTCAGTTTTTCGCGAACAAGGATCGCTCGCAGGAAGAGTTTTTTCACACGTTCAACGCGCTGCTCGAAGGGCAGCAACAAGTCATCGTCACCGCGGATCGTTATCCGAAGGAAGTGTCGGGACTCGAAGAACGCTTGAAATCCCGCTTCGGATGGGGCCTCACCGTAGCAATCGAGCCACCGGAACTCGAGACCTGTGTGGCGATTCTCATCGGCAAAGCGCAGGCGGCGAATGTGATGCTGCCGGAGGAAGTCGCGTTCTTCGTCGCGAAGCGCATTCGCTCGAACGTGCGTGAGCTCGAGGGAGCGTTGAAGCGCCTGGTTGCAAATTCGCGCTTCACGGGGCGTCCGATTACGCTGGAGTTCACGAAGGAAGCATTGAAAGACCTGCTGACACTGCAGGCGAAATTGATCACTATCGAAAATATTCAAAAGACAGTGGCTGACTACTACAAAATGCGCGTGGCGGATTTGCTTTCCAAACGCCGCAGTCGTTCCATCGCGCGGCCACGCCAGATTGCGATGGCTCTCGCGAAAGAATTGACCACGCACAGTCTGCCGGAGATCGGTGATGCGTTCGGCGGACGCGACCACACGACGGTCATCCACGCCTGCGGCCGTATTCGCGAATTGCGCACAGCGGAACAGCGTGTCGGTGAGGATTATCAAAACCTGTTGAGAACCCTGACCGGATGACTGTGTGATGCCTGTGGATAGTTTTGTGGACAAAATAATCCACAGGTCGCACACAGGGGACACAGAGTCTGTGGGTAACTTGATTCGACGAAATAGCGCACGTAAGGGGCTGAGCGGAGAAACGTTTTTTAGTTATGCCCGTGATCCACAGGCTCTATAACTGCTACTACTGGCTTTAAATCTTTAAGAACAGAAGGCAATCGCATGAAGCTCTCCGCCACGCGCGAGCAAATTCTCGCTCCGCTCCAAAGCGTCATCGGTGTAGTCGAACGTCGGCAAACGATGCCGGTGCTGTCGAATGTGTTGCTCGCCGCGAGAAACAATCGGCTGAGCGTTACCGGGACTGACCTGGAAGTAGAACTGGTCGCCACTAGCGAGGTACAAGTTCAGCAGCCAGGTGACGTGACGGTCCCAGGCCGCAAGCTGTTCGATATTTTCAAATCGTTACCGGAAAAAACTGCGGTAACAGTTGCGACTGACGGCGAACGCGTATCGATCAAGGCGGGAAAATCGCGGTTTACGCTTTCGACGCTTCCAGCCACGGAGTTTCCGGTGGTCGAAGAGATCAACGCGCAGCAAACGCTCACATTGCCGCAAGGCGAATTCAGACGCCTGATCGACAAGACTCATTTTTCGATGGCTCAACAGGACGTTCGCTACTACCTCAACGGGCTTTTACTGGAAACTGACGGTAAAACCCTTCGTGCGGTCGCGACTGACGGTCATCGTCTAGCATTGTGCGAAGTTGAGTTGGAAATAAAGGCAAAGAACAATCAACAGGTGATTTTGCCGCGAAAGGGCGTACTCGAGCTCCAGCGAATTTTGGGGGGCGACGGCAATGTCGACCTGGCAATTGGATCAAGCCATGTTCGGGCCCAGATTGGCGATATACGCTTCACTTCCAAGCTTATTGACGGCAGATTCCCCGAATATGGACGTGTGATTCCGGCGGCACCTTCGAAACAGGTTGAAGCCGATCGCGAAAGTCTTCGCCAGGCACTGCAGCGGACGGCGATTCTTTCAAATGAAAAATACCGCGGTGTTCGGATCAGTTTGAAGACAGATCTCGTGATGATCCAGGCACATAACCCTGAGCAGGAAGAAGCCGAAGACCAAGTCGAAGTTGTGTACCAGGGCGACGAGGTCGAAATCGGTTTCAACGTGACGTATCTGCTCGATGCCCTGGCGGCCGTTGATTCCGAGAAGGTGGTGCTTGGGCTTACCGACGGCAACAGTAGTTGCTTGGTGCGAGCCGCGGGTGCTACGAGTTCCAAATACGTCGTCATGCCGATGCGGCTATAGCCGCTTCGTTAGCAGCTCCAATGTCTCTGGCCGAGCTGCGGATCTCGAACGTTCGCTGCATCGAGTCGGCAGAAGTCGAGCTTGCTCCTGAGCTCAATTTGATTGCGGGCGAAAATGGTGCCGGCAAGACTTCTGTGCTTGAGGCCATCTTCTTGCTGGGACGCGGTCGGTCGTTCCGAACCCGAAGCAACGAACGCCTTATACGTCATCATCAAGGCAGTCTCACGGTATTCGGCCGCACCCACCACACGCCTACGCGTCAAGCCGGTGTCGAAGTCAGCATTGAGGGTGGTACCCGCGCCCGAGTTGATGGACAGCCAGCGCAATCATTGTTGGAGTTGTCGGGATTCCTTCCCGTCCAAGCCATTGATCCAGAGATTCACAAGTTGGTGGATCAAGGTCCCGAGCGTCGCCGTCGTTGGTTGGACTGGTTGGTGTTCCACGTGGAACCGAATTTTGGGTTGCACTGGGGTCGGTACAATCGCGCGCTCAAACAGCGGAATGCGGCCCTAAGAGCATCTGTTTCTGAAATCGGTGGATGGGATTCTGAGCTCATCCGAAATGGTGAAGCGATCACTGACGCACGTGAACGCACACTGGCGCGCCTGAAGCCCCGCCTGCAGCGAATGTTCTCTCAGTTCGGAGAACTCAGCGTGTCCGTGAGCTTCAGCCCCGGGTGGCTTTCTAGTATCCCGCTCGAACAGGCGCTCCGAGAGCATTTGGACAGGGATCGAACACGGGGCACGACAACCGCTGGTCCGCATCGAGCTGACGTCGTACTACGACAGGGTCAACGTTCTGCGCGTGAAACGCTTTCCCGCGGTCAGCAGAAGCTCACTGCAATTGCCATGATTGTTTCCCAACTCCAGCTACTCGACGCCGAGTTCGGCATTCGTGCCTTGTTGCTGCTCGACGATCCCGCGGCGGAGTTAGACCACAAAAACTTGCATCGCTTGTTCGCGGAATTGGCGGCTCTTCGCTGCCAGATGATCGCGACGTCTTTAACGGCAGAAACCGCGCTTTTTCAAGCACCTAACGCCACGTTTCACGTGGAACAAGGACGTGTGATCCGGGTATAATTCCGCACCAATTTTTCGAGTCACTCATGGCCAACGACGACGTCTACGACTCAAGTAAAATCAAAGTCTTAAAAGGCCTTGACGCGGTGCGTAAAAGGCCCGGCATGTACATCGGTGATACCGATGACGGCACGGGCTTGCATCACATGGTTTTCGAGGTTGTGGATAACGCCATCGATGAGGCCCTCGCGGGCCATTGCGATCGCATCGTCGTGACCATTCATGCGGACGAGTCCGTCACCGTCACGGACAACGGCCGCGGCATTCCCACCGACATTCATCCCGAGGAAGGGCGTTCTGCAGCCGAGGTCATCATGACCGTGCTGCATGCCGGCGGTAAGTTCGACGACAGCTCGTACAAGGTCTCGGGCGGTCTGCACGGCGTCGGTGTCTCGGTCGTCAATGCGCTCTCGGACAACCTATGGTTGACCGTCAATCGCGATGGCAAAGCTCACAAAATGGAGTTCAGGCTTGGTGACCCCGTGGCGCCGCTGGCAATCACCGGTGACACGACGGAGCGCGGAACCGTCGTCCGCTTCAAAGCCAGTTCGACGATCTTCACCAACATCACTTACGACTACGAGATCCTCGCTAAACGGCTGCGCGAGCTTTCATTCCTGAATTCCGGTGTGCGCATCGAACTCGTCGATGAGCGCGAAACCAAGTCGGACGTGTTCGAACATCAAGGCGGTCTGCAGGAGTTCGTGAAGCATCTGAACCGCACCCGCACGGGTATTCATCCGTCCGTATTTTGGTTTCGCTCCCAGGAGGGCACCACGGGCGTCGAAGTGGCGATGCAGTGGAACGACTCGTATACCGAATCGATGTTCTGCTACACGAACAACATCCCGCAGAAGGATGGCGGCACGCATCTCGCCGGTTTCCGCGCCGCGCTCACGCGCACGCTGAACGACTACATCGAAAAAGAGATGGCGGCGAAGAAGGAGAAGGTCCCGACTACCGGCGACGACTCGCGTGAAGGTCTCACCGCGATTCTCTCCGTCAAGCTACCCGATCCGAAGTTTTCCTCGCAGACAAAGGACAAACTAGTCTCTTCCGAGGTGAAAGGCGTGGTCGAAGCCGCGGTTGCGGGAAAACTTTCCGAGTTCCTGCTCGAGCATCCGCAAGAAGCGAAAGCCATCGTCGGAAAGATCATCGAGGCCGCGCGTGCCCGCGAGGCCGCGCGCAAGGCGCGCGAGATGACCCGTCGCAAGGGTGCGCTCGACATCGCCGGCCTGCCTGGCAAGCTCGCCGACTGCCAGGAGAAAGATCCCGCGCTGTGCGAGATTTTCATAGTCGAGGGTGATTCAGCCGGTGGCTCCGCGAAGCAAGGCCGTGACCGGCGCACCCAGGCTATCCTGCCGCTCAAAGGGAAAATCCTGAACGTTGAACGCGCGCGCTTCGACAAGATGCTGTCATCGGCGGAGGTCGGCACGCTGATCACAGCTCTCGGCTGCGGCATTGGCAAGGACGACTTTGATATCGCGAAGTTGCGCTATCACCGCATCATCATCATGACCGACGCCGACGTCGACGGCTCACACATCCGCACACTGCTGCTGACGTTCTTCTATAGACAGATTCCCGATCTCATCAAGTGCGGGCATATCTACATCGCGCAGCCGCCGCTGTACAAAGTGAAACGCGGCAAGTCCGAGATCTACGTGAAAGACGACAACGAGCTGAACGCAATGCTGCTCGCGTCCGCACTCGATGACGCCGGATTGCATGTGAACAGCGCGGCGCCGGCGCTCTCCGGGCCGGGGCTCGAAGCACTCGCACGTCAGTACATGGAGGTTCAGGCAATCATCCGGCGTTGGGCACGTCGCTATGACGAGCGCCTGCTCGAACAACTGATCTACGTACCTGCGGTTACGGCTACGGAGTTCGACCGGGCCGACTGGATGCGCGACTGGTGCCGCGACCTCGCGCGGAACCTGAATGGCCTCTCAGATAGCCCCCGCAGTTATCAGATCGATTTCCGAAAAGCCGATGGTCATCCCACCCGCGTAACAGTAAGTAAGACAGAACACGGTTCTGTCACGGAAAAGACGTTACCGAGGGAGTTTTTCGAGTCCGCCGAGTACAAGCGCATCGTCGAGCTGGGCAAGACACTAGGCGGAATGGTTGGCGATGGTGCGTTCGTCACGCGAGGAGAAGCGCGCGAGGAAATCGGTGCGTTCAAACAGGCGATGACCTGGCTCATCGATCAGGCGCGCAAGGGCCAGTCAATCCAGCGCTACAAGGGCCTCGGCGAAATGAATCCAGAACAGCTCTGGGACACCACCATCAATCCCGAGACGCGCCGTCTCATGCAGGTGCGCATCGAAGACATCCTGGCTTCGGACGAGATCTTCACCACGCTGATGGGCGATCAGGTCGAGCCGCGTCGCGAGTTCATCGAGAAAAACGCGCTGTCCGTCGCCAATCTCGACATCTGACCGGATTTGTAGGGTCTCTGCAGCTTTGTCCTGGAGTTTCAGAAAGTATCCCTGGAGCCCGCACGGCGCCTGAAAGCCCGGTCATCTTAGGCTCAAGACACCGCAGATGAGATCTTGTAGTGCGCCTCAAACGTGTGAACGATGGGCGGCGACGAGCATTGCCACTCGTCAATCATTCCGCCATCGATCCGATGAAGTGCGCGAAACGAGGATCGTCTACAGCACTGAGACGACTTCACGGATGACGCGCATGCCCTTTGCGCCATTGGTCAAGATGACAACGCCGAGATTTCGCTTCGGCACAAAGAACGCGACAGCGTTCTCGCCCCAATCGCGTTCGGTGTGCATGACGACCGCTGCGTTCCCATAGTCGAACACCATCCATCCGAGTCCACTTCCGGCACTTCGCGGGCAGGTTGTCCGATCACCGTCATCTGCACACCCCATGTTCGGCACGTTGCTTTCCGGAGTGAGTCGCGCGCGAGCGAGCTGAGGAGTTAGACCCTCCGACTTCATGACGCTGACCAGGAACAACGCAAAGTCTGCGGTCGTGGCGTACAAGTTGTCCGCAGCCGACCAGGTGTCAAACATCTGCGGATCACCAAACAACCCAGCGGGGCCGCTGGGCATTGCTACGCGGCCCGCGAACCACGGACGCCGAACAAACGATGCGTCTTGCATCCCAATGGGCTGGAACACATAGCGATTCGCAAGCTCGACAAACGATTCGCCCAGCTTGGCCTGCGCGAATCTCGCAGCATAGTCATAGCCCTCGCCGGAATATCCGAAGCGTTCATCAGGATCGCTCTGAAATCGCAGCTTGTTGTCGCCACCCCATCGCCAGTTCGGCAGACCGGTGCGATGTTGCAAGCACAGCTTCGGCGTCAGCGAGCGATGGCGCGGATCGGCACTGAGATCGGGATCGATCCATGAGTTGGCGACCGGCTCGTCGAGCGAGAGTTTGCCCTCGGATGCAAGACGCAAAATGACTTCTGCTGCGATCGGCTTTGTGAGGGAAGCGACGTTATATAGCGTGCTTGCCGTTGCCATCCCGGCATCTTGCTATCAACGACTTGCTTGCGTGCAGTGGCAGCCGAGATCATCGGGTCACGCGGCTGCAATCGGCGATGATCGTAGCTAACAACTCGAGTGACGCGCCACGCTTCTTGGTCGTGGCGCCAGACATGAACGAAGCGTGCTCGCTCGTGGCAATCGCCGCTCGGGTACTGGCAGAAGAGGTGTTCACCCGAATGGCACTTACATAAGCCGCTAGGAATGACCATGGAGCCGTATCCGCTGGCGCGCCAAGGCACGAGGTATCTTCAGCCAAGGGTATGGCTTTGGCCGCCGTTTTCGAGCGCGCGGCTCGATTCGCCCGGGCCGCAGTCCGACGCGCAACTGCGCGATCAACCTGAACAGTGCGGT
>JAYTOI010000101.1:0-2701 GCA_043747875.1 Pseudomonadota bacterium
CAGCTCTGCTGCGGCAATTGCAGGCAGCGCTTGCCGACTGCCGCTTCGTCAATCTGTACGGGTCATCCGAAGTCGCGGCGGACGCGACGTTCTACGTGAGCAAGAGATTTTCTGAAAACACGGTGCCGATCGGCCGGCCGCTGCCGGGCACGCGCGTCTACCTACTGGACGAACGCGGCGAACCGGTGCCGGTTGGAATCGCCGGTGAGATCCATGTGGGCGGCGTTGCCGTCGCCCGTGGTTATCTCAACCAGCCACAGCTGACAGCGGAGCGGTTCGTGAAGGATCCATTCACGGCCGATGCAGATGCACGCATGTACAAGACCGGCGATCTGGGTCGCTGGCTGAGCGATGGAAACATCGAATGCCTGGGCCGCAACGACAGCCAGATCAAGATCCGCGGCTACCGGATCGAACTCGGCGGGATCGAAGCACAGCTGGCGTTGTTCGAGCAGGTCGCGGCAGCGGCGGTCATTTGTCGCGAGGAGGAAGACGGACAGAAACGTCTCGTGGCGTACGTGACGTTGAAGAAAGCGACCGGCGCGAGGGAACTGCGGGAGTTCCTGGTCGCGCGGCTGCCGGAATACATGGTGCCGAGCGCCTATGAGGTACTCGATTCGTTGCCCATGACGCCCAGCGGAAAAGTGGATCGGCGGGCGCTGGCGGCGACGAAAGCGACCGTGCTGGCACTGCGTGAGTACCAGGCGCCGCAGGGCGACGAAGAACAGGCATTGGCTGAAATCTGGCGCGAACTGTTGCGTGTGGAGCAAGTGGGCCGTGACGATGATTTCTTCGAGCTCGGTGGCAATTCTCTGCTGGTGCTGCGGCTCGTGATCAGAATTCGCAGCCGCTATGAGGTGAAGCTGGCGCTCCCGAAAATCTTCGCGCGGCCGACGCTGGGCGGAGTGGCCGGGCTCATTGTCGAAGCGCTGGCCGACTTGAAGCGCTATGAAGCGGTGGAGATCGGGCGAAGCAATGTCGCCTTCGACCGGGGCGAGCACGAAGAGATGCTGCTTTGAACAGGGAAGAACTACTGGATCTGTGCGCGCGGCGCGGCATCGTCCTCGGGGTCGAAGCCAATCAGCTCAAAGTGCGCGCGGCGAAAGGAGCGCTCGACGAGTCCATTCGCCAGATGCTCCGTGAGCACAAGCAACCACTGCTGGAATGGCTGAGCGCGAATCAGTCGCGTGATCAAGGGCGCAACGTTCCTCCGGTCGAGCGCACCACGCGCGATGGCCCGGTGCCGGCGTCGCTCGCCCAACAACGTTTGTGGTTCATGGACCAGTTGGAGGCAGGATCAGCCGCGTATCTGGTTCGCGGAGCGATCCGGCTGTATGGAGTACTGGATTGCGAAGCGCTGCGCAGATCGCTGAACACGCTCACCACGCGGCACGAGGCGTTGCGAACGACCTTCACGCAGGTGAATGGCGAGGTGCAGCAGTCGATTGCGGACCACATGCGCTTCGCACTGCAGGAAGCAGATCTCAGCGGCGGCGACTCTTCCGGGCGAGAAGCGCAGATTGCAGCTCACATCGCGCAGGAAGCAGCCGATCGCTTCGATCTGAGCGCAGGTCCTTTGATCCGAGGTCGTCTGCTTCGAGTGAGTGCCGAAGAGCACGTGCTGTTGCTGACGATGCATCACATCTCGTCGGATGGTTGGTCGGTCGGAATATTGCTCAATGAGATCCGGACGCTGTACACGGCGTATCGGGAGGGTCGGCCGGATCCATTGGCCGCGCTGCCAATCCAATTCGCGGACTACGCCATCTGGCAGAGAAAGTGGCTGCAGGGCGAAGTGCTGCAAAACCAGGTCGACTACTGGAAGCAACAGCTGACAGGTGCTCCCGCACTTCTCGAGCTGCCGCTGGATCGGCCGCGACCGGCGATCCAAAGCTATCGGGGCGAGAGCGTTGCATTCACGCTGGACCGCGAGCTGTGCGAGCAGCTGAACGTCTTGTCCAGACAGCACGACGTCACATTGTTCATGGTGGTGTACGCGGCGCTTGCCGTGTTGCTGGCGCGGCTGAGTGGTCAGGAAGATGTGGTGATTGGAATGCCCGTGGCGAACCGGCCGCGGGTGGAGCTGGAGGGGCTGGTTGGCTTCTTCGTGAACATGCTCGCAGTGCGCGTGCAGGTGGACGCTGCCGAGAGCGTGCGTGAGCTGTTGGGTCGCGTGCAGGAGAAGATGCTCGGAGGATACGCACACCAGGAAATTCCTTTCGAGCAGGTGGTGGAGACTCTCCAGCCGCCGCGCAGTCTGAGCCACAGCCCGGTGTTCCAGGTTTGTTTGATCTGGCAGAACCCATTGCAGGCGGAGTCGCGTGAGGAGTGGCTGCCCGGGCTGAGGATGAGGCCGCTGCCGACCTCGAGTGCGGCCTCGAAGTTCGATCTGTCCTGGGCATTGCAGGTGGTCGGCGGGGAGATTGCCGGCTCGGTGCAGTACGCCAGCGATTTGTTCGATCGGGAGACGATGGAGCGATGGGTCGGACACTTCAAGGCCGTGCTCGGCGAGATGGCGCGGGATGCGCGGCAACCGGTAGGTGAGCTGTCGCTGCTGGACTCGGTGGAAAGCGCGCGAGTGCTGCGCGAGTTCAACGCCACCGAGGTTTCGTGGCCGAGCGGGAAGCTGATCCACGAGTTGTTCGAGGAGCAGGTTGAGGCGGCGCCGGAGGCGCTGGCGGTGCGGGATGGAGAGCAGCGG
>JAYTOI010000102.1:0-28291 GCA_043747875.1 Pseudomonadota bacterium
CGCGCTCGATGTTCGTATCGCCCGCGGAAATGGCCGCGGCCACGGCGGCGAGCACGCCCATCTTGTTCTCGACGTCGACGCGGATCTCGGAGCTGAACACCTTGTCCGTTGTCGCCTGCCACGCCACGGGCAGCCAGTTCTCGGGATGCTTGCGGTAATCATCGACATTCACGCAGTTCTCGCGATGCACGACGACGCCGCGGCCGGTGGAGAGGAACGCGAAGATCGGATCGTCCGGAATCGGGAAGCAGCAGCGTGCGTACGCGACCAGCAACCCCTCCGTGCCCGCTATGGCCAGCGGCAGCGGCGCGCCCGAGAAGGATTCCTCGCTTGACTTGCTCGGCAGCAACCGGCGTGCCAACAGCGGCGCGAGACGCTCGCCCAGGCCCACCTTCTCGTAGAGCTCGTCCCGGTCGTGCATGCCGAGCTCGACCACGGCGGAATTCAAGGTATCGGCGGGCACTTCATCGAGCGAGAGCTTGAACTCGCCCAGCGCCTGGTTGATGAGCCGCGCGCCGAGCTCGATGGCCTCCTGCCGCCGCAGGCCTTTTAGATAGTGACGCACGGCGGCCCTGGCCTTGGCGGTGACGACGAAGTTCACCCACGAAGGGTTCGGCATCGCGCCTTTGGCGGTGATGATCTCGACCGTCTGTCCGTTGCGCAGCGGCGTGCGCAACGGAGTCAGCCGCCTATCTACTTTCGCCGCCACGCAGCGATTGCCCACGTCGGTGTGCACGGCGTACGCGAAATCGACGACGGTGGCGCCGCGCGGCAGACGCAGGATCTCGCCCTTGGGCGTGAATACGTACACCTTGTCGGGGAACAGATCGATCTTGACGCTCTCGAGGAAGTCCTCGGAGCTGCCGCCTTCCTGCATGTCGACCAGGTTAGCGAGCCATTCGCGCGCGCGCGCATCCTGGTCGCCTTCGGATTCGCTGGCCTTGTATTTCCAGTGCGCGGCGATGCCCGCCTCGGCGACGCGGTGCATGTCCTCGGTGCGGATCTGCACTTCGATCGGGATGCCATTCGGGCCGAACAGCGTGGTGTGCAACGATTGATAGCCGTTGACGCGCGGAATCGCGATGTAGTCCTTGAAGCGGCCGGGCATGGGCTTGTACGCCGCGTGCACCACGCCGAGCGCGCGATAGCAGGTGTCGGCCCGGTCCACGACGACGCGCAGGCCGAACACATCGACGATTTCGGACAGCGGCGCGCCCTTGCGCAGCATCTTGCTGTAGATGCTGTAGAGATGTTTTTCGCGCGTCGACACGTCGGCCTTCACGTCGGCCTTCGCGAGCGCGACGCGCATGGTGTCGGCGATCTTGGTGAGGAACTGCTTCTGGTTGCCGCGAGCCTTCTTGAGCGCGCGATCCAGCACGCGATAGCGATGTGGATAGGCGGCCTCGAATCCCAGGTCCTCGAGCTCGAGCTTCATGTTGTACAGCCCGAGCCGCCCGGCGATCGGGGCGTAGATGTCGAGCGTCTCGCGCGCCACGGCGCGTCGCCGTGCCGGCGCCATCGCGTCCAGCGTGCGCATGTTGTGCGTGCGGTCCGCGAGCTTCACGAGGATCACGCGCAGGTCACGGACCATCGCCAGCACCATCTTGCGGAACGACTCCGCCTGAGCCTCCGCGCGCGACTTGAACTGGATCTGGTCGAGCTTCGTGACACCGTCAACGATCTCGGCCACGGGCGCGCCGAACTTACCGGCGAGTTCTTCCTTCGAGATCGGAGTGTCCTCGATGACGTCGTGCAGGATGGCCGCGATGATGGTGTCGGGATCGAGGTGCAGGTCCGCGAGGATCTGCGCAGCGGCGAGCGGGTGCGCGATGTACGGCTCGCCCGACAGCCGTTTCTGTCCCTCGTGCGCCGAGGCGCCGAACTCGGCGGCCGCGCGCACGCGCTCCACCTGGTCGGTGGGGAGATACGTCTCGATGCTGTTGATGAGCTCGCGCAGTCCCGGCAGGCGCCGGGAACTGGGCAGGAGCTGAAGGAGCGTCGACGCGTAGTCCATGGCGCGCGAGCGCTCCTGTGAAGAGGTTAGGCGGCGGGTTTATTCCTGTACGTCACGATCGCCTTGCAGGCCGAACTGGGGCGCACGGAACAGGGATTGGTTGTCCGCGTCGGGCAGCGGCGCCTCCGGTGGCGGCGGCTCCGGCTCGCGCAGCATCTCGGGCGTGATGTTGCCCTCGGCGATTTCGCGCAGCGCGACCACAGTCGGCTTGTCGTTCTCCCACGGAACCGTGGGTTCGGCGCCATTCGCGAGGCGGCGCGCGCGCGCTGCCGCCAGCAACACGAGCTGAAAGATATTCTCGACGTTCGGGAGGCAGTCTTCGACGGTAATACGGGCCATGTAGTGTCTCGATCGTCTGGGGGTTGCCGCCAAGCCGTGTGGCCGCGGACGGCGAATTCTACTGGAGACACGAGGGTTTGAGCCAGTTTCACCAGGATTTGTCATGTTAATTTCTCACGTCATGCGAAGCCCCGACCTGCCAGCCGTCCGCCAAATCGTAGCCGCTGGGCTCATCCTGCTGGCGTTGACTGCCTGCGGCGGTGGAGGCGGCGAAGAAGGAGACGGTCCCACGCAGAATCGCCCGCCCGTCGCCGGACCGGACAGTGCCACGACCTTGGAAGGTCAGCCGGTCACCGTCAACGTGCTGGCCAACGACAGCGATCCGGAGGGCGACGTGCTCACGGTGTCCGTTTCGGTGCCTGCGGATTTCGGCACCGGTGTAGTCAACGCGGGTGGCACCATAACCATCACGCCCACCGACGAGGTGCTCGGGAGCGATTATCCGCTCACATACACTCTCACAGACGCCGGCGGCTTGACCGCGACGGGCAGCGTGCGTCTGTCCGTGGCCCTGAAGCGTCCGCTGCTCTACGTCGCGGATGAGGATGCCGCGAACGTGTTCGCGCTGTACCTCGGCGACGTGGTCGCGCGACGCCGAATCTCGCACGTGCTCGCCGCGGGCGAGCAAGTCCTCGATTTCCAGGTGACAGCCGCGCGGCCGGTGGCGGTGTATTCCACCGGCACGACGCACCCGCATGCACTGCACCTGCGCGGCCTCGCCGACAACGCGCCGGATGCCGTGCGGGTGAGCAATCCGCTGCCAGCGGGCGCGGACATCCATTCCTGGCGGCTGTCGCCGAGCGGCATGCGCGTCGCGTTCGTGACACGCGATACGGACAACATCCCGCAGTTGCACGTCGCCGCGCTAGGCACGCCCGTGAGCGTGGCGGCGGTTCCAATCGCCACGGCGGCCAACGATCAGATCTACAGCATCACGTTCGGCGGCGACGAATCTGACCTGTACTTCACGATGCAGCGGCGAGTTGGTGGTGTGTGGCAATCCGCGATCTACCGCGCACGGGGAGCGGCGCCGACGTCCATCGAACCGATGACCGGCATCGTGCAGGACCCGCTTTCCATCGGCGAGTTCGTGTTGCGGCCGCTCGATGTCGGGCTCGTCTACCGCGGCAATACCGCGAATGGGCCCCAGCTGCTGCGCGTCGATTTCGGCGTGCCCGGCAGCGAGGCGGTCGTCAACGAACCCTTCACGACGACGCCTGCGCCCGGCGAAGTGCGCAGCGTGGTTCAGTTCGCGATTGCCTCGGATGGCAATCAGGTTCCGCACATCGTCAACGCGGACCGGCAGGATTCGTTCGTCTCCTTCCTGTCGCAGCCCGGTTCCGCGCGGCGGCTCAATCCCACCGTTGACGTAAGCCAGGTCGGATCGTTCCTCATGGCGCCGAACACGCAGCGCATGCTGCTGCGCGTAGGTGTCGTCTCGCAGGGTTTCCAGATCGGACTGGTCGATTTGAGCTCGAATGGTGCGATGAGCTACCTCACGCAGACCGACATCATCAGCGGCTCCGCGCTGGCGCCGGGCGGGCAGCATGCGGCCGTGACCACAGAAAGCATCGTGCAGCTCATCTACCTGCAGTCCACGCCTTACCAGCGCCGTAATCTCGAAGCCTCGGCGCAGCGCGCGTTCGAGCCGAGATTCTCGGAGGGTGGCCGCGTGCTCGCGTTCCTCGATGCGGTGGACGCATCACTCGCGGTGCGGCGCCTGCGCGTCGCGAACTACGCGGAGCTCACGCCAACGCGTAAATGGACCGGGTTCGATGTCAGCGTGAGGACGCCATCGCGCGGAGTGCAGAGTTTCGCGTTTGCGCCGCTGCGGCCGTACTGAGCACGGGCGATCAGCGCAGCAGGTCCGCGACCAGGGGCGCGAGATCGGGGCGGCCGGCGGCGTGCCGCGCGGCGCCACCGCGCAGGATGTCGAGCAGATCGGCGACAGCGCGCTCAAAATCCTCGTTGACGATCACGCAGTCGAATTCGTCGTAATGCGCCATGTCCGTGATCGAGTCGCGCAGCCGCCGCGCGATCACCTCGGCACTGTCCGTCTTGCGATTGCGGAGCCGGGTTTCGAGTGCCTGACGCGAGGGCGGCAGGATGAACACGGATTCGCAGTCGGGCGCGGCGTCGCGCACCTGGCGCGCACCCTGCCAATCGATCTCGAGGATGACGTCGTGGCCGGCGTCACGCAGGGCTTCCACCTGCGCGCGGCCAGTGCCGTAGAAGTTGTCGAACACCTGCGCGTGCTCGAGGAACGCGTTCTGCGAGATCAGGTGTTTGAATTCATCGATCGAGACGAAGTTGTAGTCGCGCCCGGGCACTTCGTTCTCGCGCTGCTTGCGCGTGGTGTGCGAGACGGAGACGCGCAGGGAAGGATCACGATCGAGCACGGCCTTCACGAGAGAAGTCTTGCCGGCGCCCGAGGGGGCGGCGATGACGAACAGCGAGCCGCGCCGATTTCCAGCCTCCGGGCTCATTCGATGTTCTGCACCTGCTCGCGCATCTGCTCGATCAACACTTTCATGTCGACGGTGATACGCGTGGTGTCGAGGTCTTGTGACTTCGACGCGAGCGTGTTGGCCTCGCGGTTGAGCTCCTGCATCAGGAAATCGAGACGCCGGCCCGCGGCTTCGCCGCTGCCCATGACGCGACGTGTTTCCTCGATGTGACCCGTGAGCCGATCGAGCTCCTCGGCTACGTCCAGCCGCTGCATCTGCAGGACGATTTCCTGTTCGAGCCGGTCGCGATCCACCGTAGCGAGCAGTTCCGCGACGCGCTCACTGAGTCGCGTGCGCACGCGCGCCTGGATCTCCGGCAGTCGCGTGCGGACCTGGACGACCAGCGCGCCGAGTGTGGCGCAGCGCTGCTCGATGAGCTCGCCGAGGCGTTTACCTTCGCGCGCGCGCATCGCCGCGAGATCGTCGAGCGTCTGCTGAAACACGGCGCGGCCCGCGCCTAACAAGGCTTCGGAGTCCTGCATTGCCGCCTCCACGACCCCCGGCCAGCGCAGGACTTCGACCGCGTCCACCGTGGCCTTGGGCAGCGCGTTGAGGACGTCGCGCAAGGCCGTCGCGACGCGTTCGAGCGCTATTGCATCGATGCGCAGCTCGCGCTCGGCGGCCTGGGCGCCGCGCAGGTGCACGGTGCAGTCGATCTTGCCGCGCTTCAAATTCTTCGCGAGCGACTGCCTCAGCTCCGATTCGAGCGGACGCAGTTCTTCGGGCAGGCGAAAACCGGGCTCGAGATAGCGGTGGTTCACGCTGCGAAGCTCGCAGGTGAGGGTCCCGAAGCTGCCCGAGAGCTCGCGCCGTGCGAATCCCGTCATGCTGGCGATCATTGGGCGCTCTGAAGTTCTTCTGCTTAACGCGGGGTGCGGTAAAGTGCGCGGCAGTCTATCAGACCTCCCCACCGCCCCTTGCGCATCGAATACGCCGAAGTCAGCCTGCTGGGCAATCGGACCGACAACCAGGATCGGGTCTCGGTTGCAGTTTCGGAACACTCGGCCTTGCTCGTCGTCATCGATGGCATGGGAGGACATTCCGACGGCGCGAAGGCCGCGGAAACGGCCATCAAGGCACTCATGGAAGCCTTCTGGCACACGCCGCAGCCCATCCTCGATCCGCTCGGGTTCCTGCACCTGACACTCGGACGTGCTCACGAGGAAGTGGCGAAGCTCGGCGCCAGCCTGCCGCTCGAAGCGCGGCCGCGCGCGACCTGCGCCGTGTGCCTGGTGCAGCAGGGCAGCGCGTACTGGGCGCACATCGGCGACAGCCGCGTCTATCTTCTGCGCCGCGGCAAGGTGTTCAAGCGCACGCGCGATCACAGCCACGTCGAGTTCCTGCTGCGCGAGGGCGTCATCACTGCGGAACAGGCGCTCTCGCATCCAATGCGCAACTTCGTGGAATGCTGCGTCGGCGGCGAAGCGTTCCTGCCCGAGATGTCACTGAGCCTGCGCGAGCCGCTCGAGGCCAACGACATCTTGTTAGTCTGCTCAGACGGCCTGTGGGGCGGGCTCGACGACCTGGAGATCGGCGCGGCATTTCCGCCGGCGCGCGCGCCGCTCAAGGACGAGCTCGTCAGGCTCGCGGAACGCTCGGTGAATATCGTCGGCGCCGGCAGCGACAACACGTCGGCTGCCGTCGTGCGCTGGATCGGGAACGCCTGATGGCGACGCGTCCCAGTGGTCGCGCGCCGGACGAGCTGCGCGCCGTGCGCTTCACTCGCAATTTCACGCGCCATGCCGAAGGCTCGGTGCTGGTCGAGTTTGGCCATACGCACGTGTTGTGCACGGCCAGCGTCGAAGAAGGCGTGCCGGGATTCCTGCGCGGCAAAGGTCAGGGCTGGTGCACGGCGGAGTACGGCATGCTGCCGCGCGCGACGCACACGCGCACCGCGCGTGAAGCGGCCAAGGGCAAGCAGAGCGGGCGCACCCAGGAGATCCAGCGCCTCATCGGCCGCAGTCTGCGGGCGGTCATCAATCTCGCCGCGCTTGGCGAGCGCACGATCACCATCGACTGCGACGTCCTGCAGGCGGACGGAGGCACGCGCACCGCGGCTATTACCGGGGGCTTCGTCGCGTTGGCGGATGCCTGCGACGCGCTGCTCGCGAAGCGCCTCATCGCCGCGTCGCCGCTTCACGGCCAAGTGGCCGCGGTGTCGGTGGGCATCTGCAACGGCGTCCCGGTGCTCGATCTCGATTACGCCGAGGACTCCACCGCGGAAACCGACATGAACATCGTCATGAACAACGGTGGCGGATTCATCGAAGTGCAGGGCACGGCCGAGGGCCACGCATTCCGGCGCCACGAGCTCGATGCGCTGCTCGACCTCGCGGCCACGGGCGTGACGAAGCTGTTCACGTTGCAGACCGGGGTGCGCACGGCCGCGTGATGCGGCCGACGCCCGTCATGCGCGTGCAACGCGTGGTGCTCGCCACCGGCAATCCGGGCAAGCTCCGACAATTCTCCGAGTTGTTAGATCCGGTGCTGGGTCCCCGGGGCCTCGCGCTCGTGCGCCAATCGGACTTCGGCGTCGAGCCGCCGCCCGAGACGGGCCACACATTTCTCGAAAATTCGTTGATCAAGGCGCGCAATGCCGCGCGACGCACGGGGCTGCCCGCGATCGCCGACGACTCCGGCATCGAAGTCGACGCGCTCGGCGGCCGGCCGGGGTTGTACTCGGCGCGCTACGCGGGCGAGCACGCCAGCGACGATGAGAACCTGCGCAAGATGTTGAGCGAGCTCGCGGACGTGCCGGTGGAACGGCGAACCGCGCGCTACCGCAGCGTCATCGTGTACCTGGCCGATGCCGACGATGCGTCGCCGTTGATCGGGGAGGGAGTGTGGGAAGGCGCTATCGCCGAGGCGCCGCGCGGCGCGGGCGGCTTCGGCTATGACCCCATCTTCCTGCCGCACGGCGAGTCGCTCACCGCGGCAGAGCTGCCGGCGGAGGTGCGCAATCCGCTCAGCCATCGCGGACAGGCGACGCGCGCCTTCCTCGAGTTGTGGTCCCGTTCGTGATGAACCCGCCGCCGCTCGCTCTGTACGCGCACTTTCCCTGGTGCGTGCAGAAATGCCCGTACTGCGATTTCAACTCGTACACGTTGCGCGACGAGTTGCCGGAGACGCGTTACCTCGACGCGCTGCTGCGCGATTTCGACGCGCAGCTTCCGGATGTTGAAGGGCGTCCTTTAATCAGTGTGTTCTTGGGTGGTGGCACGCCCAGCTTGTTCTCACCGGCGGCGATCGGGCGGCTGCTCGATCACGTCCGCCGCGGCGCCGGCTTGGCCGCGGACGCCGAGATAACGCTCGAAGCCAATCCGGGCACCATCGAGCGCGGCCGGTTCGCGGAATATCGCGCCGCCGGCGTCACGCGCGTTTCGCTGGGCGCGCAGAGTTTCGACGCCGCGCAATTGAAGCGTCTCGGCCGCATTCATTCCGCAGACGAGACGCGTCGCGCGGCCGAGGAGCTGCACGCCGCCGGTCTCGCGAATTTCAATCTCGATCTCATGTACGCGCTGCCTGAGCAGACGCCCGCGGGCGCGGAGGCGGATCTGCGCGCGGCGCTGGCACTGCAGCCCGCGCATCTGTCGCAATATCACCTGACGATCGAGCCCGGCACCGTGTTCGCCGCCGCGCCGCCGATTCAGCCCGTGGACGACGTCGTCGACGACATGCTCGACCGCTCGCTGCACGTGTTGTCGGAAGCAGGATTCGACCAGTACGAAGTGTCCGGCTACGCGCGCGCGCGCGCGCGCTGTGCCCACAACCTCAACTACTGGAGCTTCGGCGACTATCTAGGCATCGGCGCGGGCGCGCACGGCAAGATTTCCGCGCCCGACACCGGACTCATCACGCGCACCCAGCAGACGCGCGAGCCGCGCCGCTATCTCGCCGCAGAGCCCGGCGCGTTCGCGCGCAAACCCATCGCGGTATCGGAACTGCCGTTCGAATTCGCGATGAACGCGTTTCGCCTGCGCGAAGGTTTCGTGGACACGCAGTTCGAGGCGACCACCGGCCTCAGTGTTGCGATTCTCGAGCGCGCGCTGGCGCCCTTAGTGGCTCGGGAGCTCGTCGAGCGGTTGCCGAATGGCTGGCGCGCGACCCCGAAAGGCTTCCGATTTCTCAACGAGATACTGGTCGAGCTGCTGCCGGACAGCGATTTCGCCGAACCACGGTCGCCGGGCATGCCCTCTGGTTGAGCAGTTTTATGCACAGATGGCCGTCTCGGGGCGGGTAAACAAGGGCATTACGGCAGGTTTCAATTACATTGCACTACAAAGTGCTCATAAATTATTGATTTAAAACATGTTAATGAGATGGTCATTATTTGACCAAGCTAACGTTTTTGCGATGTTCTGAGCGTTTTCGCGTTCCGCAGCGCTTGCTACCCACAGAGTTATCCACACATTCTGTGGATAAACCCGCGTTGGTTTTGGGCCTTGAGATGCTGGGATTGGCCCGCTAGACTGCGCGCCCTTTTTCTTGAGACCGGCCGGCGAGCGGCCACCGAGAGCGACCCATGAAAGCCGATACCCATCCCGACTACAAAGAAATCAGCGTGACCTGCACATGCGGTAATGCGTTCAAGACGAAGTCGACTCTGGGACACGATCTGCAGGTCGAAGTCTGCGCGAATTGCCACCCGTTCTACACCGGTAAACAAAAGATCGTCGACACGGCCGGCCGCGTCGACAAATTCCGCAAGAAGTACGCTGCCGCCACCGGCCGCTGAACCCTTTCGACTGTCGCGGTTACTTACAAAGGCGCCGTCAGGCGCCTTTGTTCATTGGAGCATTGGGCGCCGTCAGGCGCCTTTGTGCGTTCTGGACATACGGGCGAGCCCGTGGCGGAACTTGTTCTGGCGGCGCCGTATCGTAGTTAAATACGCGCTCGCCCCGCCGCGGAGACCTCATCCATGAAGCGCAATCGAATCCTCCTCCTCCTCCTCACCGCGGCAACGATCGCGTTCGCGGCTGGCTGCGCGAGTAACCCCGCCACCGGTGGTAAGAACGTCGTGCTCGGGTCGATGGACGGTGAGAAGAAAACCGTCCAGAAGAATCACCAGGAGATCGTGAAGGCACTCGGGCTATACGACGACCAGGCGACGCAGGAATACGTCAACATCGTCGGCCAGCGCGTGGCGCGCGTCAGCGATCTGCCGAACGAGGAATTCAAATTCTTCGTCATCGACGACGAGGGTATCAACGCATTCACGACCGGCTGCTGCAACGTCTACATCAATCGCGGCCTGCTGGTGAACATCAACTCCGAAGCGGAGCTGGCGGGCGTGCTCGGACACGAGGTCGGCCACGTCACGGCGCGTCATCCGGCGCGGCGCCAGACGCGCGGCGTCGCCGCGTCGCTCGGCGCGATGGCGGCGGCCATCCTCACCGGTTCGAACGCCATCGGCCAGCTCGCGAACATCGGCGCGTCGGCGTGGATGCAGGGTTACGGCCGCGAAAATGAAATGGAAGCCGATCGTCTCGGCATGAAATACATGGTGAAGGCCGGATACAACCCGAATTCGATCGGCAAGGTCTTCAACATGTTCCAGGCGGGCGAGAAGTTCGAGCGCCAGCGCGCCGCAGCGGAAGGGCGCGAACCGCGCCTCTATCACGGCGTGTTCTCGAGCCATCCGAGTCCCGACGAACGTGAAGTGCAGGCCGCGAAGGGCGCTGCCAACGTCAAGGACGCCCCCGCCGGAGGATGGATCGAGCGGCACGACGAATACCTGACAATGATCAATGGCATTGCGTACAGCACCAGCAAGGCGCAGGGCATCGTCCGCGACAACCGCTTCTATCACGCCGACATGGGCATCACCGTCGCATTTCCGCGCGGCTGGACCATCGAGAATCAGCGCGCCCGAGTACTCGCATTCACGCCCAAGAAAGATGCGCTGATGCAGATCACCATCGACGCGAAGCCCGAGAAGCAGGCGCCGCGCGAATTCCTGCTGAGCAAACTGCGCGGCGCGCCCGTGTTCAAGGGTGAGCCGCTGACCGGCGGCGATGGCAGCGACGGTTACACGATCGTCACGCGCAGTGGATCGCCCATCGACAACGGTCTCGGACCGGTGCGCTGGGCTGTCGTATATCGCGGCGAGAGTGCGTTCGTCTTCGCAGGCGCGAGCCGTTCCGCGATGAATGGCGTGCCGGAGGTCGACGGCTTGATCCTCTCCGTTGCACAGACTTTGCGCGGACTCAAGCCGTCGGAGTTTCCGCTCGCGGAGCCGTACCGCATCAAAGTGGTGAAGGCCACCGACAAGACGAGATTGTCGGACTACTCCGCCGACATGCCCGAGGATCGCTTCAAGAAGGAAACGCTCGAGCTCATCAACGCGATGTATCCGAACAAGGCACCGCAGGCCGGGCAACTGTTCAAAGTAGTCGAGTGATCCGCGCGCTGGCGCGCGCGCCGTAGTTGCCTTGATTCCGATGCCGGACCATGTAAGTCTCGCGGAGTTTTCGCGACGCATCCGCGCCGCGCGCTCCAGGACTCCTTTCCATGGCCGACATTCTCGTTATCTCCGACTCCACAGGCAAAAAAGCCTCGCTCCCAGTACGTTCCGGAACCATCGGCCCGTCCGTAGTGGATATTGCGCCGCTAGCGAAGGAGTTTGGCGCGTTCACCTTCGACCCAGGCTACGGCGCCACCGCGGCGGTCGAGAGCAAGATCACCTACATCGACGGCGAGGCCGGCGTGCTGATGCATCGCGGCTATCCCATCGAGCAGCTGGCAGAAAATAGCTCGTTCATCGAGGTTGCCTATCTACTTCTGAACGGCAATTTGCCGACGAAGGGTGAGCTCGACGAGTTCGAGCACAGCATCCGCAATCACACGATGATCAACGAGTCGCTGCTGCGCTTCTTCGGCGGCTTCCATCACAACGCGCACCCCATGGCGATGGTGTCCGCGGTGGTGGCGTCGATGTCGGCTTTCTATCACGATTCGATGGACATCCATAACCCGCGGCATCGCGAGATCTTCGCGCACCGCATCGTCGCAAAACTGCCAACCATAGCCGCTGCGGCCTACAAACATTCCCTCGGCCAGCCGTTCGTCTATCCGCGCAACGACCTCAACTATTGCGCGAACATGCTGCACATGTTCTTCGCCGTGCCTTGCGAGGCATACAAGGTGGATCCGGTCGCCGCCGAGGCGCTCGACCTGCTGTTCATCCTGCACGCCGACCACGAGCAGAACGCGAGTACCTCGACGGTGCGCCTGGCGGGCTCGACCGGAGCGAATCCGTATGCGGCCATTTCCGCGGGCGTCTCCGCTCTGTGGGGCCCGGCGCATGGCGGCGCCAACGAGGCGGTGCTCGAGATGCTCGAGGAAATCGGCACCGCGGACCAGATTCCGAAATACCTTGCGATGGCGAAGGACAAGTCCAGTCACTTCCGGCTCATGGGCTTCGGCCATCGCGTCTACAAGAACTTCGATCCGCGCGCGAAGATCATCCGCGACATGTGCCACAAGGTGCTGCAGAAGTTAGGCAAGCAGGACAATCCGTTGCTTGAGCTGGCGCAGCGCCTCGAAGAGGCCGCACTCAAGGACGAGTATTTCGTCGCGCGCAAGCTGTATCCGAACGTCGATTTCTATTCCGGCATCATCTACTCGGCGTTGGGCATTCCGCGCTCGATGTTCACCGTGATGTTCGCGATCGCGCGCACGGTCGGTTGGGTGGCGCACTGGCAGGAGATGATCTCCGATCCGGCCATGCGCATCGGCCGTCCGCGCCAGCTCTACACCGGCCCGACACGCCGCGACTATCAATCGATAGAAGCGCGCAGCTGAAGCAGCGCTCCGTCACTGCGCCATCGGCGCGGTTTCGGACTCCAACAACACCTCGAGCTCGTCGATGTCGATGCGGCGCATCGGCTTTCCGTCCACCGGACTCACCGGCGCCTGGCGGATGCCGTCCACCGGAAACACCGTCGCGTCGACGGCGTGATCTTCGAATTCGAAGTGCACGCCCGGAAAGGCTACGACGCGGTCGCTGCCGAAACGCACGCGGCGCTCGACCACTTCGTGTTCGATGCCGAGATCCATGAGGCGGAACGTGATGGACTCAGCGCGCTCGGCGAACAAGTGCAGCTGAATGTCGTTGTGCTCGGTTGCCGTGCCGGTGAGTACGGAGCCCACCAACCGCGGCTCGAATTCCTTGAGCATCTGCATCGCGGACAGCGCCGCGTTACGTTGACCCGCGATGGTCTGTACGTGCCGGTTACCGCCGAACAGGCGTTGATACTCGGCGAGCGCGTCCTCGATCTCCGTGTTCCGCGGCAAAACCGAGCCATCCACCACCCCGAACCGCTCGGCGGCCTTGCGCTTCGCGGTCAGAAAGTCGCGAATGCCGTGCTCGGACATGATGCGCGCGGCTTCCTGCGCGAGCGCGCGTCGGAGATTCTCGACGCGAGGTGGCAGTTTTTTCATGGTTCAGAAGATCGGGTCGGCACCGGGCTGCGGCGCATCGGGAGATGCGGGATCGAGATCGTGCGTACCCACACTGTCATCCACGCGGTAACCGTCCTCTGGTGGCAGCTTGTCGGCACGAAAATACTCGAACAGTGGATCGATATCCGCGTTGGCAGTTCCGCCAGTCTGCGCGTTGATCTTCATCTCGACGACGCCCTCGGGCATTGAGCGCGGTTTTTCGGGCACACCGCGCAGCGCCTCGCGCATGTAGTCGACCCAGATCGGCACCGCGGTGCGCGCACCTTCCTCGCCTTCACCCAGTGGACGATTCTTGTCGTCGCCCACCCAGACGCTGGCGACGAGACTGTCGTTGAAGCCGTTGAACCAAGTGTCCACCGCATAGTCGGTCGTGCCGGTCTTGCCACGCAGGTCGGCACGCCCGAGCGCCAGCGCGCGACGTCCGGTGCCGCGCGTGATCACGTCCCTCATCATGTCGTTGATCAGGAAGTTCACCTCCGGCGAGATCGCGCGTTCGGCCGGCTGCGCGCGACGCGAACCATCGGTCAGCGGTGTCGGTGGCACGTAGGTCGGGCTGACGGGCGCCTTCGCGCGCTCGGCTGCGGAAATGCCGACGATCGGCGAGACGCATTCGGGGCAGACGGTGTGCGGCTTGGCGGTGAAGATGACCTGCCCACCTGGCCCCTCGATGCGGTCGATGTAGAACGGCGCGACACGGAAGCCGCCGTTGGCGAACACCGAGAAGCCCGTCGCGACCTCGAGCGGTGTCGCGCCCATGCTGCCCAGCGCCAGCGTGAGATTGTTGGCGCGCATGAGCTGCTGCTTCGTAAAGCCGAAGTTCTGCACGTAGTCGATGGCGGGCTTGATTCCCATCTGGCGCAACAGCCGGATCGAAACGAGATTGCGCGACTGCACCAGCGCCTCGCGCAGGCGCGTCGGACCCGCGAGACCACCGCCGGAATTCTTCGGCCGCCACACTTCCTCGCTGCTCGGGTCGTCGACGATGATCGGCGCGTCGAGGATCACCGATGCGGGCGTGAATTCGCCGGCCAGCGCGGCCGAGTACAGGAACGGCTTGAAGCCCGATCCCGGCTGGCGCATCGCCTGCGTCACGCGGTTGTACTGATTTGCCGAGAAGAAATCGAAGCCGCCGACCAGTGAGACGATGGCGCCATTGTTCGGATCGAGCGCAATGAGCGCGCTTTCCACCTGCGGAATCTGCGCGAGCTCGTACGGACCGTCTGCCTTGTCGCGCACCACGTACACGACGTCGCCGCGCGCCATGATTTCGCCAGCGCTCTTCGGGTCCGGGCCGAGCGTGAGCTCGTTCACACGGCGCTTGGCCCACGACATGCCGGCCCATTCGAGCACTGCGATGCCATTGCCCTTGAGAAACACCTGCGCCTGTTTTTCGCCCACGGAGATCACGATGGCGGGCGTGAGGTCGCCGATGCGCGTGTACTCGTCGAGCTGTCCTTCGAGCTGCTCGGGGGTCTCGTTGCCCGTCAGCTCCACGGTGCTGGTGGTGCCGCGCCAGCCGTGGCGGCGGTCGTAGTCGACGAGGCCCATGCGCACCGCGTGGTTGGCGGCGGTCTGCAAGCGGCCGTCGATGGTCGTGTACACCTTGTATCCGGCTTCGAGGGCCTTGTCGCCGAAGGTGTCCTTGATGTACTGGCGCGCCATCTCGGCGACGTATGGGGCCTCGACGTCCGACAGCGCGCGGTAGGTGGACCGTGCCCTAACTATCTCGCGCGAGGCCGCCGCGGCCGCCGTTTCGTCGACGAAACCGAGCTCGCGCATGCGGCGCAGCACGTAAGCGCGGCGCTCGGTGGAGCCGGCCGGATCGGAGATCGGGTTGTACTTGGACGGCCATTGCGGCACGCGCGCCAGTGTCGCGGCTTCCCCCAGCGTCAGCTGGTCGAGTTTCTTGCCGAAGTAGGTCTCCGACGCGGCCGCCACGCCGTACGAGCGATGTCCGAAGAAGATCACGTTGAGATACAACGCGAGGATTTCCTGCTTCGTGAAATTGTTCTCGAGCCGCTGCGTGACGAAGACCTCCTGCAGCTTGCGTCGGATGGTCTGTTCCTGCGTGATGAACGCGCTGCGCGCGGCCTGCATGGTGATCGTGCTGCCGCCTTGACGCTGACCGGAGGTCACGTTCACGAACAGCGCGCGCAGGACGCCCTTCCAGTCGAAGCCGTGATGCTCGAAGAATTGATCGTCCTCCGCGGCGATGAACGCGTTCTTCACGATCTCTGGGATCTGCTCGTAGCGCACGGGGTTGCGCCGCTGCTCGCCGATCTGCGCGATCAATTCACCGCTCGACGAGTAGATGCGCAACGGCACCGCGAGCTCGTTGTTCTTCATCGCTTCGACCGCCGGCAGCGTCGGCTCGAGATAAACGTAGCTGGACGCGAACGCATATGCCGCAACGAGTGTGAATCCCGTCACACCCATCAAGAACTGCACGAACAATCGAAAGTAGTTTGGCTTCACAGAATGCGGGTCTCGTCAGTTGCGCGTGTGTACGAGCCTATGCATAGTAACCGCCGTCGATATGCATACTCACCGAAAGGTGGGGACGCAAAGCTTCCGGTCTAAGGGCCTGCATTGGTCTACGACAGCGGGGTTGCCGGCTCGGACTCTCAGTCTGAGTTGATACGGATAACCGCCGCGTAGTTCCAATGCACCTTCGCCGGCACCTCCGTCCTCTCCCGTGATGCCTCGGGCGGCAACCCGAGAAATCCGCCAGTTTCGTGAGCAGCGTCTCGTTCAATTTAACTTCACGCTGATATATAGTGTCTCGGGATTAAGACTGGTCGCACGTTCTCGCTCTAAACCTATGAAAGGACTGCCAAAGTGCTGTTCCTAACGCGCAAGCATCGTCCGTTACTCGGACTTGACATAACGACTTCTTCGGTGAAGTTGATCGAGCTCGTCATGAGCGGCGGCACCTATCGCGTCGAATCTTATGCGGCCGAGCCGACACCGCAGAATGCGATGAACGAAAAGGCCATCGTCGACGCGGAAGCGGTCGGCGAGGCGATCCGTCGCGCCGTGAAACGCTCCGGCGCCGGCGCCAAGGAAGTCGCGATCGCGATCTCCGGCGATGCTGCGATCACCAAGGTCATTCAGATGCCGCGCTCGTTGCGCGAGCGCGATCTCGAAGCGCAAGTCGAGATGCAGGCCGATCAATACATCCCCTTCCCGATGGACGAAGTCAGCTACGACTTCGAAGTGTTAGGCCCGTCGGAGAAGGATCCCGAGACGAACGACGTGTTGTTAGTCGCGACGCGTATGGAAAACGTCGAGCAGCGCCAGGCGGCGGTGAACGCCGCGGGACTCACGGCCAAGATCGTCGACGTCGAAGCATTCGCGCTCGAGAACGCCTGCCGTCTCATGACGCACCAGATGCCCGATGGCGGCATCGACCGCACCATCGCGGTCGTCGACTTCGGCGCGAGCAGCACCACCTTCAGCGTGCTGCGCAATCTCAAGGTCGTGTACACGCGCGACTTCGCGTTCGGTGGCCAGCAGCTCACCGAAGAAATCATGCGCACGTACGGACTCTCGATGGAAGAGGCCGGCCGCGCCAAGAAAGAAGGCGGTTTGCCGGGCAATTTCCAGGCGGAAGTGCTCGATCCCTTCATCGACGACATGACGCAGCAGGTCAGCCGCTCGCTGCAGTTCTATCTCGCCTCCGGTTCCGGCCGCGATCAGCCCGAGAAAATTCTGGTCTGCGGTGGCTGCGCGAACATTTCCGGCGTATCGGAGGTGATTTCAAGCCGAGTCGGTATCTCGGCGGAAAAGGGCGACCCGTTGGGTCAGATGAAACTCTCGTCGCGCGCCAAGGCGCAGGCAGTGGCACGCGATGCCACGGCGCTGCTCACGGCCTGCGGACTCGCACTGCGGAGCTTTGACAACTAATGCCTCGCATAAACCTATTACCCTGGCGCGACGAACAACGCAAAGAGCGCAAGCTCCGATTCCTCGTGTGGCTCGGCGGCGCGGCCATCGGCGCAGTCGTCACGGCCTTCGTCGGCTTCCTCATGATGGATTCGATGGTCAGCGCACAGCGCACGCGCAACGACCGCCTCAAGGAAGAAATCGCGGAGCTCGATAAACAGATCGAGAAGATCAACAGCCTCGAGGCCGACAAGGCGCGTTTCATCGCGCGCATGGACGTCATTGAGAAGCTGCAACGCTCGCGTCCGGAAATCGTCCACATCTTCGACGAGATCGCGCGGCAGCTCCCGGACGGCGTGTATCTCACAGGCATCACCCAGACCGGCACGCGCCTGAAGTTCGAGGGCGTCGCCCAGTCGTCGACGCGCGTCGCGGCCTTCATGCGCAACATCGACAACTCTAGCTACCTCAAGAAACCCGAGCTCGATATCGTGCAGACCAGCGCCACCGCCAACGTGGTGGGCGCGGCCTTCGTGCTGTATGCCGACCAGACGGGCGCGTCGGCCGAGGCCGATGTGCAGCAGAAGCCGAAGCGGCGCACGACGACCACGGCGGGGGTGAATTAAATGAGCCTTCTCGACGATCTCAAGACCCTAGATCCGAACGATCCGGGTCGCTGGCCGCTGCCCGTCCGCGCGGGGGCCGTGGCGCTGTGCTTCGTTCTGCTCGCGGCCGGTCTGTTCTGGTACTTCGTGTGGACCGATCAGAAGCCGCTGCTCGACCAGGCCGTGGTCGAGGAAGGCGATCTGCGCAACACTTTCAAGGCCAAGCACTCGAAGGCCGTGAACCTCGCCGTGTACCAGCAGCAGCTCGCGGACATCGAGCGCTCGTTTGGCGCCTTGCTGCGTCAACTGCCGGGCCGCACTGAAGTTCCGAATCTGCTGGTCGACATCTCGCAGGTGGGTGTTGGCGCCGGCCTCGAAGAGAAGCTCTTCCAGCCGTCGCCTGAAGTGAAGAAAGATTTTTACGCGGAGTTGCCGATCAAGATCCGGCTCACCGGCTCATATCATCAGATGGGCGAGTTCGTCAGCGGCATCGCCGCGCTGCCGCGCATCGTTACGCTGCATGAGATCACCATCAAGCCGACTAACAACACCACGTACGACCAGCTCACGTTCGAGCTGACCGCGAAGACGTTCCGCTATCTGGACGACTCCGAGGTTTCCGCCGCTGAGAAAGGCAAGCCGGCCGGCTAATGCACGGCGAACACACGAGTATGGGTATGCTTTCGAAACAGAAAAGCAATTGGCTCTTCCTGGCCACTCTGTGCGTCGCGATGAGCGCGCTCACTGGGTGCTCGAGCAAGGATACTGAGCTCGAGCAGTTCATCGTCGCCACCAAGCAGGAACCCGGCGGGCCGGTCGACGCCCTGCCGGAGCTCAAGCCATACGAGTCGTACGCGTACGAATCGATGTCGCTGCGCTCGCCGTTCATGCCGGGTGGCTCGGGCGCGGGCTCCGCTGCCGGGCTACGGCCGGACATTCGCCGCAACCGCGAATTCCTCGAACAATTCTCGCTCGATACCTTGCGCATGGTCGGCACCTTGAGGATGGCCGACCGTACGTATGGATTGGTCAAGACCAAAGACGGCCTTGTGCACCGCGTGCTGCCCGGCAATTACCTGGGCCAGAACGATGGACACGTGACCGAGATTACGCCTTCGAAGATCAATGTCGTGGAAATCATTCCGGACGGACTGGGCGGTTATATGGAACGACCAGCCTCGCTCGCTTTGAACAATTGAAATTCCACGCCAGGGAGTAGATGCGAATGAACAAGACCAACACCCGCCAGCTGGCCACCTCGACCCTGTTGTGGCTCGCCGCATGCGTCCTCGTCGGCTTCGTGAGCAACGCAGCGCATGCGCAGGGCACGCCTAACAAGCTCGAATCCATCGACGTGCAGAACCTCTCCGGTCAGCAGTTGCAGCTGACGCTGCATCACTCTGCGCCGCCCGCAGAGCCGGTCGCGTTCACCATCGACAACCCCGCGCGCATCTCGCTCGACCTCGCGAACACCGCGCTCGCGCTGCCCTCGCGTCGCATCGACGTGCGCTCGGCCGGCGTCGACTCGATCCTGGCCGCGGAGGCTGCGGGTCGTACGCGCCTCGTGCTCAACCTCGATCGCGTGTTGCCGTACCAGACGCGCGTTTCCGGCAACGACATCGTCCTCTTGATCGGTGGTGCCGCCGCTTCGCCGGCCGCAGCCGCAGCCGCCTCGTCGGGTGCCGCCGGTTCGCCGATGCGCGCAACCGCCGCGCCCTCGGGCCCGCGTGCCATTCGCGGCATCGATTTCCGCCGCGGTGCCGGCGGCACGGGCCGCGTCATCGTGCGCCTGTCCGACCCGCGCACGCCCGCCAGCCTGCGTCAGCTCGGCAACCAGATTGTCGTCGATTTCGCCGGCGCGGAAGTGGCCAGCAATCTTGCGCGTCGCTATGACGCGGCCGATTTCGCCACGCCGGTGTCGGGCTTCGATGTCGTTCGCGTGGGCGACGGTGTCCGCCTCTCCATCACCGCCGCGGGCGATTTCGAACAGCTCGCCTATCAGTCCGACGATCAGTACGTCGTCGAGGTGCAGCCGGCCCGCAAGGCCGCGGCCAAGCTCGACGAGAAGCGCGTCTACACGGGCGAGCGTCTCACGTTGAATTTCCAGGACATCGAAACGCGCGCCGTGCTCCAGCTGCTGGCCGACGCCAGCGGACAGAACATCGTCGTCTCCGACTCCGTCTCGGGCAGCGTCACGCTGCGCCTGCAGAACGTGCCTTGGGATCAAGCCCTCGACATCGTCCTGCGCACGAAGGGTCTCGACAAGCGCCGCAACGACAACGTCATCATCGTCGCGCCGACGGAAGAGCTGGCGGCCCGTGAGAAGGCCGAGCTCGCCGCGCGTCAGGACGTGCAGGAGCTCGCGCCGCTGCGCTCCGAGTATCTGCAGGTCAACTACGCGAAGGCCGCCGAGCTCGCGACCCTCATCAAGTCGCAGGGTGCGGAAGGCGGCCTGATGTCGAAGCGCGGCAGCGTCTCGGTCGACGAGCGCACGAACACACTGCTGCTGCAGGACTCCGCTGAGAAGCTCGACGACATCCGCCGCTTGGTCGGCACGCTCGACATTCCGATTCGGCAGGTGCAGATCGAAGCGCGCATCGTGATCGTCAGCGACGACTTCACGCGCGAGCTCGGTGCCCGCGTCGGCTTCTCGAACTTCGACTTCTTCGGCAACGACAATCTCGGCTACACGAGCGGTTCCGCGCTCACGAACGACGAGGCCATCAGCGACTACCTCGAACGCGCCAACGACAACGACTTGACCAACGACGGCGTGCCATTCGTGTTCTCCGCGTCGCCCGGCGTCGCGCCGCGTCGCTACAACGTCAACCTGCCGGTCGCGAGCCCGGCTGGCAGCATCGGCTACATGCTGCTGGGCAACGACTATCTCGTGGACCTCGAGCTGTCGGCCGCGCAGGCCGAAGGCCGCGGCGAAGTCATCTCCACGCCGCGCGTGATCACGGCTAACCAGCGCGAGGCGATCATCGAACAGGGTACGGAAATTCCGTATCAGGAATCCGCGTCGTCCGGCGCCACCACGGTCTCCTTCAAGAAGGCCGTGCTGTCGCTCAAGGTCACGCCGCAGGTCACCCCCGACAATCGCATCATTCTCGACCTGAACGTCAAGAAGGACAGCATCGGACAAATCATCGTCGGCGCGGGCGGCGCGCAGATCCCGTCGATCGATACGCGCGAGATCACCACGCAGGTGCTCGTGAACGACGGCCAGACCGTAGTCCTCGGCGGCATCCTCGAAACCGAGCGCCGCGAGACCGAGAAGAAGGTGCCGTACCTGGGCGACGTGCCCGTGCTCGGCCGCCTGTTCAAGACCACGGGCAAGATCCAGAACAAGGACGAGTTGTTGATCTTCGTCACGCCGAAGATCCTGCGCGAGGGCGTCAGCGTCTACTAACGCTGCGCCTGCCTAGCAGGCTGTCCAGTCGATCCAGCGGCCGCCCCCGTTTCATGACGAAGGCGGCCGCTTCATTTCCGCTATGCTCGTTGACGGCATGTCGTCACGAACCGTCAATGTATTCCTCATCGGCCCCATGGGCTCCGGCAAGACGGCCGTGGGCAAACACCTCGCGCGCCTGATGCGCGCCCCGTTTCGCGACAGCGACGCCGAAATCGAATCGCGGACTGGCGTGGACATCTCCTACATTTTCTCGCGCGAAGGCGAGGACGGCTTTCGTCAGCGCGAGCGCGAGGTCATAGAGGACGTGACGCACGAGCGGCCCATCGTGCTCGCGACGGGTGGCGGCGCGATCCTGCTGCCCGAGAATCGCGTCGCGCTCAAGGAACGGGGCTTCGTCGTCTATCTGAAGACTTCGCTCGAGCAGCAGGCGGAGCGCGTGCGCCAGGGCCGCAACCGACCGCTGCTCCACAACGTGGATCCGCTGACCAAGCTCACCGAGCTCATGGCGTTTCGGGAACCGCTTTACGAATCGCTTGCGGACTTCACCATCGGCACCGACGGACGCAAGGTGCACGTGGTGGCGGACGCGATCATCGCCGCACTCAAGGCGGCCGAGGCCTGAAGGTTCGGGTGCCGGCCGCATATACTCGTAGCTGGCGGATTCATCGCCGGACGAATGGACATGGCGTGCAGCGCATCGACGTAAACCTGGGCCTCCGCAGCTATCCGATCTTCATCGGTGCCGGCGCCATCGGGCTGAAGGCCGAACTCGACCGTGCCGTTCGCGCGCGCGACGTCCTGTTGGTGACGAATACCACCGTAGGTCCGCTCTACGCCGCGAAGCTCACCGCCGCGCTCGCGCCGCGTCGCGTCGTCGAGGTGACGTTGCCCGATGGCGAGGTGCACAAGACCCTCGCGAACATCTCGCGCATGCTCGACGTGCTCATCGCGAATCGATTTGCGCGCGATGCGTGTGTCGTCGCGCTCGGAGGAGGCGTTGTCGGCGACATGGCCGGCTTCGCGGCGGCGTGTTACCAGCGCGGCATCGCGTTCGTGCAGGTGCCCACCACGCTGCTCGCGCAGGTCGATTCGTCGGTGGGCGGCAAAACCGGCGTGAACCATCCGGGCGGCAAGAATCTCATCGGCGCGTTTCATCAGCCCGCCGCCGTGTTCGCCGACACCGATACGCTGGGCACCCTCCCCGATCGCGAGCTGCGCGCCGGACTCGCGGAAGTAATCAAATACGGACTCATCGTAGATCGTGAGTTCTTCGAGTGGCTCGACTCGAACGCCGAGAAGCTGCTGGCGCGGGATACCCCGGCGCTGATGCATGCCATCAAGCGGTCGTGCGAGATCAAGGCCGAGATCGTGACCCGCGACGAGCGCGAGCAGGGCGACCGCGCTCTGCTCAATCTTGGGCACACGTTTGGACACGCCATCGAGAGCGCTACTAACTACTCGACCTGGCTGCATGGCGAAGCCGTCGGTGCCGGCATGCTGCTCGCGGCCGACGTGTCGCAGCGGCTCGGATGGGTGAGCGGCCATGACGTCGAGCGCATCGAAGCCGTGCTGCGCCGTTTCGGCCTGCGTACCGACGTGCGCTCGCTCGCGGCCGGCACCATCGCCGAGAACATGAAGATCGACAAGAAGGTGGCCGCCGGGCGGATCCGCCTCGTGCTGCTGAAGGCCATCGGCAGGTCCGTCGTGACCGGCGACTACGACGACGCGGCGCTGCGGGAGACACTGCGCGCGCGTTGCGGGTGATCCATGAGCGAGACGCTCGCGCCGTACGCCGCGTCCGATGAGCGCAGTCGCGGGCGCCGGTTTCCCGAGCCGCCGCCGCGGTTTCGCAGCGAGTTTCAGCGCGACCGCGACCGCATCATCCATTCGAATGCGTTTCGCCGGCTCGTCTATAAAACACAGGTGTTCGTGAATCACGAGGGCGATCTGTATCGTACCCGGATCACCCATTCGCTCGAGGTTGCGCAGATCGGCCGGACCGTGGCGCGCGCGTTGCAGATCAACGAGACACTGACCGAGGCAATCTGCCTGGCGCACGATCTCGGCCACACTCCGTTCGGCCATGCCGGACAGGATGCGCTCAATGAGTGCATGCGCGAGTACGGCGGCTTCGAGCACAACCTGCAGTCGCTGCGCGTGGTCGACGAGCTCGAGGAGCGGTACGCGGATTTCTCCGGGTTGAATCTCACCTTCGAGTGCCGTGAGGGCGTGCTGAAGCATTGCTCCGCGCAGAACGCACGACTGCTCGGTGACGTGGGCGAGCGGTTCCTGAATCGCACCCAGCCCGGACTGGAGGCCCAGCTCGCGAACATCGCCGATGCGATCGCGTACAACAACCACGACGTGGACGATGGCGTGCGCGCCGGACTCATTCTCGTCGAGGATTTGCGCGACGTGCGCGTGTTCGCGCGCTTCCACGCGGCAGTGGTTGCGCAATACCCGAATGCATCGCCGCGGCGGCAGCTCTACGAGACCATTCGGCGCATGGTCGACTATCTCGTCAGCGATGCGATCGTGGAGTCGCAGAGGAGCATCGCTGCGGCAAACGTGGACAGCATCGATGCGGTACGCAAGCAGCCGAAGCCGCTGGTTTCACTCAGCCCATCGGTGCTCGAAGAGCATCAAGAGCTCAAGCGCTTTCTGCGCACGAAGCTTTACAATCACCCGCGAGTGCAGGAAGTGATGGATGAAGCGCGTGTAACACTGAAGGCTTTGTTTGAGGCATATTTCGACGAGCCGTCGCGCTTGCCGGCGGAACATCAGGCACTCGTGAAGAGAGCAGATGAGGAAGGCGGAAACATCGCACGCGCACGCGTGGTCGCGGACTATGTGGCGGGGATGACGGATCGTTTTGCGTACAACGAAAGGTCTCGAATTGCGCAACTCAACAAACATAGTGGTGGCTGCTGAAAGGCCTAGCTAGGCCCACCAGGAATTCGAATGCCTAAGACTTCGCGTGATCACCTGCTGTACGCATTCCGAAGAGTGCTCAGACCTCTTATCCGAATTTTGATCAGAGCAGGTGTTCGCTACGATGAGTTCTTAGAGCTCGTGCGCGGTGTGTACGTTGAATCTGCAATTAGAGATGGCCTCGGAGACAGCGCACGGTCAACCCGCGCGAAAGTGACATTGTCTACAGGTGTTCCTCGTCGAGATGTTGATCGATTCATCGACAATGATGGGGCACTTCCTGTTGAGCCTAAGACGCTCGCGAAAACACTGGGTGAAGTTTTGAATCGCTGGCATACGGATCCGCAATTTGTCGGACCGTATGGCATTCCACTTGAACTCGAAGTAAGAGGCCAAAAGAGCCGGTCGTTCGCAGAACTTCTCAACACGGTAAACCCTTCCGAAAATGTTCATGACGTGCTTGAAGAGCTTATTCGGTTGCGCACTGTTGTTTGGTCTGGAGGTACGCACGTTCGTACTGTCTCTAGAGTTTTTATACCGATGGAGGAGATGTCGCCCGCTCAGCTCGAGTTTTTTGGCAATACGCTCACGCGATTGGCCAATACCCTCCAGTTCAACCTCGATCAAAAAAATATTCAAAAGCGACTAGAGCGGTCCGTAACTACAAACCGCGGAATTCCGACGGAAGTTGTCCCGATATTCGAGAAGCACGTTAGAGAACGTGTGGGCGAGCTCTTAGTCGATCTGGACAATTGGCTGAGTCCGTATTCGGAAAAAGTGGGCACGTCGGGGGATTTCGAGAAAGTTGGTCTCGCGGTCTTTCAGTTCGTGGAGCCTCCAGCCGATACCGCGTCATTGCGCGAGCTCGTTGCTCAAGAGTTGACGTAGCCGCGACCCTACCCGGTGCTAAGTGCAACGCAGACTGCACAAGTCGTCTTTGACTTAACTAACCCTTAAGAAGTACCTTCTGTGACCTAGGTCACTTTCATTACAATTCTTATGTTAAGTGTCGTCCATCCATGGATCGGGCGCGGGAGGCACGCATGAATATAAGTAAAAACAGACTCTTTCTTGCCGGCGTCGCATTTCTTTTAAGCAGCTTTCTTGCAAAAGCCGAGGACGTGTTCGTTTTGGGCCCAGTTGACCGAATCTCGAAGAATTCGATCGCGGTGCTTGGGCAGTCGCTTAAATTTGGCGAGGGGCAAGTTCCAAAGGAACTTGAAGTCGGTGCTTTCGTGGTTGTCGACGCAAAAGGAGGCGGGATTGCGGAACTCGACGTATCCACGCTTCAATTTTTTCCTATTCAGTACGTTCCAGGCGCGACTGACGTCGCGCTCACTGGGATTGTTTCAACGTACGACGCTTCGCAAGGCTATCTAACTATCAACGATTTGCTCGTTTATGTCGTGGATGCTTTGCGCGATCCGAATGTTCAGTTCGTTGCCGGCGAGTCTGTCGAAATCGTCGGACGGCAGCCTCAACCAGGTGGCCTGCTGATCGCGTCAACAATCTTGAAACAGACCAGATCGGGCTCGGGACTTTTGCGTCGTCAATCGGTTGCTAAAATTGGGGTTAATGCGCAAGCAATCATCGGGACTGGTCGCAGCTCGGAAGCGATCGTGGGAACTGGCGTTACCGTGCAAGCTATCGTTGGGACTGATCGCAGCTCGGAGGCGATCGTAGGAACTGGCGTCACCGCGCAGGCTATCGTTGCGACTGGTCGCAGCACAGCGGCAATCGTAGGAACGGGCATCAGCGCGCACGCTGTCGTTGGGACTGGTGCCAGCACTCAGGCGATCGTCGGCACTGGCGTCAATAGGCAAGCGATAGCTGGGACCGGTCGCAGCACGCAGGCGATCGTAGGAACCGGGCGTTAAGTCGGAAAAGTCCTAAGCTGATTCGCTGTTGCTCGCACGGGCACGCATGCCGTACGCGTGCACTCGCGTGTTGCTCTTTACAGCATGGCGAGTATCCGCTCGCTATTTCGTATACCGACTTAGCACGAACGGGGAGCTTGACCGATATCGAATTAGTCGCGCTCTTGCAATGCGCATTTCTATAAAAACACACCAAATTTGGCGATCTGCCTTTCACCAAGCATGGAAGGCGCAAAAAACTAGAATTCCTGCACGCTGCGATGTCTTATCTCATCAATGCGGAGCCGAAAAATATCGAAATTGCTGTTGAAACAGCGAGGCACGACGTTTGGGGCCTCGCAATCGCTATCGAGCGCCAGCCTGGAAGAAAGCCTACGCTCGATTCTTTCGAGCATGGCGAGCCTCTTAGTCGCATCTGGTTTCTCTTACAGCAGCGCAGGAACACTCTTGAAGCTTGCGTTTGTAGATGCAGCTGCGGACTTCGATCGGAATGCACGCAAGAAAGCGAATATTGCTCGAATTGCCGCATCTACGGGACTAACTCGACTTGAAGTCGCAAAGCTATTAGCGATGAGCGAGGGGGCGCAGCGGCCACCGCACGCCCAGAATCGTGCGATGCGTGTTGCAGAAGGGTGGGCCTCCGACAAACAGTTTACCGATGTCCGAGGTAGGCCCCGCAATCTGAAATTTGATCGCGGTCACCGAAGCTTTTTCGACCTCGCGAAGCGGTACAGCGGCGATATTCCCGCCCGAGCGCTTTTGCGAGAAATGCTACGACTCGGACTCGTGGTTCAAGACGAAACTGGGGCGGTTAGGCTCCTGCGCACAGCCGCAAGGATCTCGTGCCAGACCGTGACGGCGATGCGAGCAATCTCTCCCTGGGTCGATTCGCTGTGGAGCTTCGTTCGAGCAGAAGACGGCTCTGACCTTCGCTCTACAACTCATCAACTAAAGCTGAACTTTGATTCTCTTCCGCAGGTAATGGCGGCACTTCGAGAGTTTGACACCAGAAAAAAGGCCTTCGTGCGAAGCGTCGCTGAACTCGGTGCCGGACGTGTTAAGTCCCCCAAACATGAAGTTCGAATAACAATTGCAATTGCCGCAACCAAACCCACGAAGCCGATTCATGGAAAGAAACAACAACCACGGAGATGACTGTGCGAAATAGTCTTCGAAGAAATGCCGAACTTAGCTTTCAGAAAGCACTAACCACCTTACTGAGTTTCAGACTTAGCACCGGCTGCAGCGCAGGCGAGCTTCGGAAGTTCGTAACCAGTTGCATGGAGAGCGCGATCAACGATCACTCCAAGTCCAGTCCGTGGAGCGGTATTGATGTGAACGAGATGGGAAGTATTTTAAGGACTTGGCATTTGGATACGGAATTCTTGACGACAACCGGAAAGCCTAGACCGTTGCGGACCGAGGGAAAGTTCGGTCTCCGACAGCTCATCACCAATCACTTCCCAAGTCGGCCATTCGCGAGCGTAATCGCGACGCTGAAGGAGAATGGGCTCATAAGAAGACAGCGAAATGGCTATTGGATGCCTAATGAAAGTTACGCTCGAATTCCAAAGCCAACGGCTGAACTGCTTGCTCATTTTGGTGAGGGGATAGCGCGGCTGGCGGAGACTGTCACTAAAAACATCTCTTCCACCAACAAACGTAGTCTTCTATTTGAACGTGCAGCCAAAGTGGAAAGTCTTCCCGCCAAAGACGCGAGTTCGTTTCGCGAGTATGTGGAAAAGCAAGCAGCGGCGTTCATCACTACAGTTGACGATTGGCTGGAAAGTCGCGCCGCAGAAGGAAAACGCACACGCGCAGGTGCGTGTACCGCGGGAGTTCACGCGTTCGCATTTATAGATGAATCATTGAAGACCAGAGCTTCGCAAGTCCGAAGCCGAAAGGCAAAGGCTATACGGCTTATCTATTAGGCAACTCATCCCTCAACGCCCGTCGCAAAATCTTCCCGACGTTCGTCTTCGGCAGTTCAGTCTTGAAATACACATGCTTCGGCACCTTGTATCCCGTCAATTCCTTCCTGCAGTGATCGATGATCTCCTGCGCCGTCGCACTCTGATCCTTCTTCAACACCACAAATAGCGCGACCACTTCTCCCGCGCGTTCATCCGGCTGCGCAACTGCCGCAACTTCGAGCACCGCCGGGTGCGTCACCACCACGCTCTCAACCTCATTCGGATACACATTGAATCCGGACACGAGAATCATGTCCTTCTTCCGGTCCTCGATGAACACGA
>JAYTOI010000103.1:0-36455 GCA_043747875.1 Pseudomonadota bacterium
CCCGATGAAAATGTCGAACATCCCCTTCTGCACCACCGACTGGTTGACCGTCGAGCGCACTGAACACAAGGGCCAGACCGGCACCGCATGGTGGCGCACGCGACACTTCGGCGACATACGCGTTCGCATGGTCGAGTACTCGGCGGGCTACAGCGCCGATCACTGGTGCACGAAGGGACATTTCCTGCTCTGCCTCGACGGCGAGCTCCTGACCACTCTCGCGGATGGCCGCGAGTTCACGCTCACGGCAGGCATGAGTTACCAGGTGGCAGATGACGCCGAGCCGCACCGCTCGCGCACGCGCGGCGGCGCGCGCCTGTTCATTGTCGATTGACGCGCTCGAAGCGCGATTCCGATTGACTGGCGCAGGGACACACCATGCAAGGCTATGAAATCTCCACGGACCCCGCGCGTCTCGACATGGCGGCGATGCACGCCTATCTCACGCGCTCGTACTGGTCGCCCGGCATTCCACGCGACGTCGTCGAGCGCGCGGCGCGCAGCTCGCTGTGCTTCGGCCTGTACGAGACGGCCGGCGGCGCACAGGTAGGTTTGGCGCGCGTGGTCACCGATCACGCCACCTTCGCCTATCTATGCGACGTGTACGTGCTCGAGGAGCATCGCGGCCGCGGGCTGGCACGGGAAATGATGCGCGAAGTGATGGCGCATCCCGCGCTGGCCGGCGCGCGCCGCGCGATGCTGGCGACGCGTGACGCGCACGGCCTGTACCGGCATTTCGGCTTCACGGACGTGGTCCGCAACACGAATCTCATGGAGATCGTGCGGCCAGACCCTTATCGCGAGTCTGCCGATCAGTAGTCGTCCAACGGCGCGCCGGCTCCCAGCAGCTTCATCGTATTGTCGACGAGCACGTGCTCGAACAGCACGCTCTGCGGCAGCTGTGCGCTGGCGGGCACCCCATATCGGCGCTCGAGGTTCTCCATGAACATCTCCTGCTGCCTGGTCGCGGGCGAGGCGGCGGCGCGCGTCCCCCGACGCACTGCGGCGCTGGCGGTGAGCGGCAACACCCCCGTGCGCGGCGGAGCGTCGGCGGTCCACTTGTCCCAGGCGCGCGCGGCCCCGAGCCACAGCTGCGCGAGATGACCGACTTCCTTGAGCTCGTACGAGGAATGGCGCCGCAGCGGATCCAGCTCCAGTAGTTTGAGCCGCGCGATGTCGCGCTCGCCGGCGTCGAGGTAGGTCTTGTCGCCGATCTCGTTGAGCCGTTTCCAGGCGTTTAGATAGCTCCCGTCGATGCCGACCGCGACGCGCAGCGGCTGGACGGCGCCGGCGTAGTTGCCCTGCTGCTCGCGCAGGTAGGCCAGCAGGTAATGAGCTTGCGCCTTGCCCGGTGTCTTGCGAATCACCTCGGTGAACACGCGCTCCGCGAGCGTCTGGGACTCGGCGTTCGCGAACACGCTCTCGCACCCGAAGCAGTGGCTTTCCACACGCCCGAAGCTGTCGGGCATGAGCTCGTACGCGCGCCGATAGTGCTCGAGCGCCTCGCGCTGCCGGCCCTGCCTGCTCAACTGCACGGCGAGCCGCGACTGGATGCAATACGCATCCGAGAATTTCCCGAGGGCATCGCGATATTCCTGGAAGGCGCGCTGATAGAGCCCGGCGTGGAACAACTGGTCCGCGTGCTCGGACATGCGGATTGCGGCCACCGCGCCCGTGAACGTCCGCGCATCGTCGGCATCGCCCTTGCGTTTGAGGATTTCGGCGAGGATCGCGTAGGCGCGCATGCGGTCATTGGGCCCCTCCTCGCCGTCGGAAGGGTCGACCGCGATCGCGCGCCGCACTACTGCCTCCGCTTCGTCCAGGTTGCGCTTTTCGAGCAATGCGCCCGCCTGCCAGATCAGCGGCCGCTCCTCGAATTGGTCGCGTTCGTACCAGGAGCCGAAGGTCGCGGCCGCATCGGGTTCGAGCTTCGCGACGACTTCGTACGCCGCGTCGCGTCCCGGCAGCGCCGCGACGGTGGCGCGAGCGACCCGCAACGCGCCCTGGGTATCGCCGGTGGCGGCCAGTGAGCGCGCCACGATTGCGCCGAGCGGCTCGCCCTGCGAATCCTCTTGCGCCAGCAGAGCGCCGAGGTCGTCCGCGCCCCAGCGCGGGGACTCGGCCAGCAGCTTCAACGCCTCGCCATGCCGGTCCGCATGCGAGTAGATAGAGACGAGCTCCGTGAGCGCCGCCGCGTTCTGGTTGCCGGCGACGCCCTTGCTGCGCGCCGCCAGCGCGTCGGTGAACGACGGCGCGCGTGCCAGGATCTGTTCCACGAGTGCCTGCGCCTCCCGCCCCAGTCCCTGCCGCCGCAACTCGGCGATGAGCCCTTGCAGTTCACTGATCGAATCGCCCTGCTCGATACGGATTCGCGCTGCGCGCAGCGCGAAGTCGACGCCTGCCGAACGCAGGTCTTCGCGTGCGGCGAGGCGCCCGACGGTCGCGGCACGCACCGCGGCCGCGAAACGTCGTTCGAGGCCTGCTTCGGCAGGTGCGGGCGGTGAGGCCAGCACGACGCGCCACGTTTCGGCTGCCGCATCGACGCGATCGGCCGCCAGCAGCGCGGCGATGCGCCGTATGCGCAGATCGGCCGCGAGCGGCGCACTTAGATCGGCGCGCTCGAGCACGCGCTCGACGAGCGCGAGCGCATCGGCGCTGTGCCCGGTGTACGCGGCCTGCTCGATATACACGTCCCAGGCCTTGATCGCGGGTTGGTTGGCGAGGAGATCTTCGAGAAAGCGATACAGCGGCTCGTTGAGACCCGCGCGCTGCAAGGCGGTCACCGCTTCGCGTGGGATCGAGACATCGTCCTTCTGTGACATCTCACGCAGCGCTTTTTCGGCCTGCGCGTGCCGGCCGGCTTTGACCATCGCGAGGAAGTAGTAAGCCGTCGCGCGCTGCTTGGCGTAGTCGTCGCCGCTGATCCTGCCTGGGGGATCTGCGGTCTGGAAGCGCGCCTCGAGCGCTTCGTACAAGGCGGCGCCATCGATGGATTGCGCGAGCCCCCATTGTGGAATCCTCATGCTGTCGAGCTTTGCCAGCGCGAGCCGGCGCAGTAACGCCTGCGTGGCGCCCCCACCGTGGACATAAAGCTGTCGCGGGGACGCGATGACGTCTTCGAGAAGCTTGGCGGCACGCGCCTCGCCCACCATCCCGACCAGATCCGGAATCGGGACCCACCGATATTCCTCGGGCGTGCGCAGCGATTGCAGCAACGCGGCGATGCGTTCCTCGGTCGTGCCGTAGATATCCGCGAGCAACGTGCGCGCCTCGAGAACGGCAGCACGCAGATCGTCGTCCTCCCCGACAGCAGGACTCGCAGACAGCTTCTCGAGCACCGCGAGCGTCTGCGTGGCGGCGTCGCGATCGTTCGTCAGCAGCGCCGTGAAATAACGCAGCCCGAGTGCGTCGCGTCCCGGTGCACCGCTGGCGGCGCGGCGCTCGACTTCGGCGCGCAGCGCAGGCCAGACCGCGACGGGCGGCAGCGCGGCGAACAGCGAGCGCCGGCTCACGATATCGCCCGTATTCGGGTCGAGGGAATTCGATAGGTCGTCGAGACGCTCGTGCTCCAGTTTCGCCGCCTGATCGTAGAGTTCGAGCCAGCGCCGGGCCGCGGCTTCGGGCGCGAGCTTCGCGGCGTCCCCGCGATAGGCGTCGATCGCGGCCAGGAACCCGGTCGCGGCGGAAGATGCTGCGTATGCACCGGCGGACGAACGCCACATCGCGGCGCCCAATGCGCCCGCGAGCAGGAGGACGCCGAATGCGAACGCCAGTACGACGCGCGAGCGTTTGTTCCTTCCCTGTTCCATTCGATCCTCCCCGTTTTACGTTGTGCAGCCGCGCCCCCGTATACTAGTGCGCGTGATCCCGTCCCGTGCCGCAACGCAAATTTCTGTCGCAGTCCTCGCATTCCTGACCCTCGCGGCGTGCGCCGTGGCGCCCACCCGCGAAACGGCGCTGAAGGAAGTGTTGCCGCTCACCGCGCCGGTGCTCGCCCCCGGGGTCACCGGGAACTCCGACAAACTATTCGTCGTCGTCACGTTCTCGGGTGGCGGCAAACGCGCCGCGGCATTCTCCTACGGCGTGCTCGAGGCGCTGCGCGACGTGAAGGTGACGACGCCCGGCGGCGAAACGCGCAGCCTGCTCGACGAGATCGACGTGATTTCCGCGGTGTCGGGCGGTGCGTTCACGGCCGCCTATTACGCCGTGTACGGTCACGAGATCTTCGACAGCTACGCGCCACGTTTCCTCAATCACGACACCGAGAAGGACCTGTGGCGCAAGGTGCTCAAGCCCTCGAGCTGGCCCCGCCTCGCGAATCCGCTCGTGAGCCGCAGCGACCTCGAAGTCGAGTACCTCGACCAGGAGCTGTTCGGCGGCGCGACGGTGCACGACATGATGACGCGCTCGCCGCGCGTCATCGTCACCGCCACCGACCTCGTGGGCGCCAAGCCGTTCGCATTCACGCGCGAACAGCTCAACGGCATCTGCGTCGACCCGAGGAGCGTACCCGTGGCGCGCGCGGTGTTCGCGTCCGCGGCGACGCCTATCTACTTTGCGCCGCTGGTCATGCGCAGCTTCGCGGGCAGCTGCGGCTACGTGCCCCCGGCAACCCTGGCGCCCGGCACGATCAGCGAGGACGACGCGTATCGTCGGGAGCGCTCCGAGCGTCTGCACTCGTTCCTCGACAGCGAGCAGTTCCCGTACCTGCACCTCGCCGACGGCGCGTTCGCGGACAATCTCGGCGCGCGTGCCATCCTCGACGAGGTGGCGCTCGACGGCAGCGTCACCGACGCGCTGCGCCGCAACGGCTACGCGCGCGCGCGACGCATGCTCTTCATCGTGGTCGACGCGCGCACCGGCTTCGACCGCCGCTACGCAAAACGGCCCGAACCGCTCGGCATCAGCAAGGTCATGGACGCGGTGGTCAGCGCCACCTTCAACCGCTACAGCTTCGAGACCATGAATCTGCTGCGGGCGCGCGTCGGCCGCTGGGAAAAAGAAGTGCGCGCGACGCGCTGCAAGACTTCGCTCCCGATTCCGGAGTGCGACAGGTTCGACGTCGATCTCGTCGAGCTGAGCTTCGATCGCGTGAAGGAGCCGGACAATCGGCTGTACCTGGACCGCGTGCCGACCGCATTCACGCTGTCGTCGGAGCAGATCATCCGGTTGCGCCGCGCCGCACACACGCTGGTCGAGGAGTCGCCCGAGCTGCGTCACTTTCTCGAGGAGTCCGCGGCCAGCGCACCGCGAAAATCACGAGAATAGGCGCGCGCCGACTCGAATTTAGGTAGTCCTACCGATGAACTGATCCGCGCCATGCGCGACCCTCGCGCGGATGCAACCGATCCGCAGAATCCTCGTCGCGGTGCAGGACCCGATTCCCGCGTACCGCGCGCGGGGCGCGGCGTGCAGATCCTGTCCATGCCCATCCTGAGCGGATGAGCCGGCGCTCAAAGCGTGGCGGCCTGCTCGGCCCGGTTCTCGCGGCGGATCGGCGTCGGCGCGGGGGGAACACGCTGCGCCATGTGCTCGAAGATGTCATCCAGCGCGAGGATGCCGGCGAGCCTTCCGCGATCGTCGACGATGGGCACGCGCCGCACGCAGGCGCCGAGCATGCGCTGCATGGCATCTTCGATGGAGGCGCTGGACCAGACGGATACCGGGTGGCGCGTCATGACGTCACCGACGTTGGCGGTGCGCGGATCGCCGTCGCAGGCAATGACGGCGGTGACAATGTCGCGGTCGGTGAGCATGCCGATAGGGCGCTCTCCTCCCATTACACCCGCAGCCTCCACGACCACCAGGCATCCGACATTTCTTTCGCGCATCATCCGCGCGGCGGTTGCAACTTCTTCGTGCTTGCGAATAGTCACCACGTGCCGCTGGCAGATTTCGTAGACGGTCATCGCCGCTCCCTTTCTTCTCGATCTTCTTCTGCATGAAATAATTTCAGCGTGAAGTCAATAAGACGGCGCCGATTGAACATTTTCAATAGGGATAATTCACCATCGATGCGAGTCGTTAGGTCTGCACTCATCCAATCCCCGAGGAGGAACCCGTGGCCCCGCGAGAAAAAGCTCCGACTGCCGTGACCGTCAAGAAGCGCGCTCCGCGCAAGAGCGCCGCCGCCGAGGCAAAGGCGTCGGCCGAGTTCGGCGGCTTCGTCGACCCCGAGCAGCGCATGGCGCTGATCGCCGAAGCAGCATATTTGCGCGCAGAAAAGCGCGGTTTCTCGGGCGGCGAAGAGGTGCAGGACTGGCTGGCCGCCGAGTCCGAAGTGGATGCGAAGCTGCTGCGGGGGATGAAGTCCGTGCCGCGGGTCTAGCAACCTCGTCGAACCATAGTATCTTTGGCGTGACATGACCACGCCGGCTCCGGAAGTACTCGCACTGCTGGAGGCCACCTTCGACGCGGTCGTGATCATGGACGATCGCGGTCGTATCCTGGCCTTCAACGCGTCCGCGGAAGTGATGTTCGGCTATCGCGCCGCCGACACGCTGGGGCGCAATGTGTCGATGCTCATGACGTCCGTCGATCGTCTCGAGCACGACGAACACCTGCGGCGCTATCTGGCGGGCGGCGAGGCCCGCGTGCTCGGCAAGGGGCGCGACGTGCGCGTGCGCCATCGCGACGGCAGCGAGTTTTCCGTGTTCCTGTCCGTGGGCCGCATCCCCAATACCCAGCCGCCGCAGTTCGTCGGGTTCCTGCACGACACCAGCCTGCGCCGCAAGGCGCTCGCTACGCTCGAAAAGGAACGTCAGCTCAATCGGCTCTATCTAGATCTCGCGCAGGTGATGCTGGTCGCCACCGATCGCGGCGGCACCGTGCAATTGGTGAATCAGCGCGCCACCCGCGTGGTCGGCAGGCCCAGCGAGGAAATCGTCGGTCACAATTGGGTGGAGAGCTGCGTCGCGCCACAGGACCGCGCCACGGCCCGCGCGGCCTTTCGCGCGCTGCTCATGAGCGGCGGCGACGAGACGCAGAGTTGCGAGTATCACGTGTCCGCCGCAGACGGGGAGGACCGGTTCATCACCTGGCGCGCCGTCGCGCTGCGCGATGCGGACAACGTCGCCACGGGCATCATGCTGTCGGGCGAGGACATCACCGACCAGCGCCGCGCCGAAAGCGAGGCGCACAAGGCGCTCGAACGCATGAACAGCGTGGCGCGGCTCGCCACCATGGGCGAACTGGCGGCGGGCATCTCGCACGAACTCAACCAGCCGCTGGCCGCCATCGCCAACTACGCGCAGGCCTGCGTGCGCATGATGCGCATGCCCGCGCCGGACACGCCCGAGATCGCGGGGGCGCTCGAGCAGGTCGCATCCCAGGCGTTGCGCGCCGGGGAGATCATCCGCCGCATCCGTTCGCTGGTACGCAACGAGGACGTGCGGCGCGAAGCGCACCACATCAACGACCTGATCCGCGAAGTGCATGCGTTACTCGCGAGCGATGCACGCGTGCACGACGGGCGGCTGGCGCTGGATCTCGGGATCACGCTGCCGGCAGTGACCGTCGACGGCGTGCAGATCCAGCAGGTGCTCATCAATCTCGTGCACAACGCCTTCGAGGCGCAAACCAACGATGCACGCGGCACCGACCTGACGCGCGCGGCATTTGAAGTGCGCATCGCGACCCGACTCACCGACGAGGGCGACATAGAAGTGTCGGTAAGCGACCTCGGCCCCGGACTCGAGGGCGACGTGGAGCACCGCATCTTCGAACCCTTTTTCACGACCAAGGCGACCGGCACGGGTCTCGGACTCGCGATCAGCCGCTCCATCATCAAGGCACATGAAGCGAAGCTGGGCTATCGTGCCAACCAGCCGCGCGGCGCGTGTTTCTATTTCGTGCTGCCGGCCGCGACTCAGGAGACACCGCGATGAAAGAGCTTCCTCAGACCGTGTTCGTGGTGGACGACGACGATGCGGTACGCAACTCGCTCCGACTACTGCTCAAGTCCGCCGGCCTCGCAGCCGAAGTAGCCGGGTCCGCGCCGGAATTCCTCGCGGCCTACGATGCCGCGCATCCCGGGTGTCTGGTGCTCGACGTGCGCATGCCGGGCATGAGCGGGCTGGAGATGCAGCACGAGCTGAACATGCGCGGGGCCACGCTCCCCGTCATCTTCATCACCGGGCACGGCGACATCCCGATGGCCGTCGAGGCGATGCAACACGGCGCATTCGATTTCCTGCAGAAGCCGTTTCGCGATTCCGACCTGCTCGAACGCGTGCAGCGCGCGCTCGAGCGCGACGCGCAGAATCGCACGCGGTTGCGACATACGGATCGGATCCGCGAACGGCTCGCGTCGCTGAGTCCGCGCGAACGCGAAGTGCTCGAGCTCGTGACGCAGGGCAAGGCGAACAAGATGGTGGCGGGCGATCTGGGGGTCAGCCAGCGCACGGTCGAAATCCACCGCGCCCACGTCATGCAGAAAATGGAGGCCGGCTCGCTCGCGGAGCTCGTTCGCATGATGATGTCGGTCGCGCCGGGGCCCTGATTCGCACGCCCGGTCGCTTCCAAGGGACACGAGAAAATACGTATTCTTTGGAGAGCCCGCGAGTGCAATGCTCGCCGCCCGATGATCGCCTCAGATGACAAGGACAGCGCGGAGGCGCAAGACGATCCTGGCCGTGGGCGCACGATTATCGTTGCCGGTCAGTCTTCCCGCCGTACCCGCGAAGTGCTGCGCGCGCTGCGCGGCTTTACCAATGTCATCTGGCCCACATCCCTCGAGTCCGCGTTGGAGCAAACGCGATCCGCGGACGCCGGCTGCCTCGTGATCGCGGACGACCTGCGCGAAGAACCCATCGACGAGTTCCTGCAGGAAGCACGCGAATTGCACCGCAACCTGCCGATCTTCGTCATCACCGATCCCGACGACGTCGCCGAGGCCGTCTCCGCGATGCAGCACGGTGCCACGGCGGTCATCGAGATTCCGCCGTCGTATGCGGCGCTGCGCGAAGAAGTTTCGCGCGCGATGCAATGAGAACGCCGCAGTGACGACACATACAGTTCACATGGAGACGCGAGCATAAGGTTTACCTGTTTGCTGACACACGCGTAGGACGCATCCGGATTGACCCTCGATGGTCCGGAGCAAAGACTCGTCCGACACCAGAACGCAAAACCTCCCGCGGAGCGCCTCATGTCTGCCCAGCTCGCGAATGTCGTTCCGCTGACAATTCCCGACACCGCGTCCCGCGGGCTCGTCCTACACGTAGACGACGACGATGCCGTGCGCCGCTCGACCGCGCTGCTGATGCGCGCGGCCGGCTATGAAACGCGCGAGGCGACGTGCGGCGAACAGGCGCTGGCACAGGTGGAGTCGCTGCGCGACCGGCTCGACGTCCTGATCGTCGACTACCACCTCGGACGCGATATGACCGGCACGGAAGTGGCGGAGGAGTTCGCCAGGTTGCTAGGCCACGCGGTGCCGACGGTGATCCTCACGGGCGACCCGGCGAACGCCGAGGTGCCGTGGCTGGCGGACGCTCCGGTGTGGATCGCGCGCAAGCCGCTCGCACCCGAGACGCTGCTCGCGGCGCTGCCCTCGCTGGTGACGTTCCGGCGTGCAGTCGCCGCACTGCCCCGCCGCTAGCGCGTCTATTTCCCGAACAGCGGCAGCACGCGCGGCAGATTCTTCTCGATGTCCTTCATGCGTTCCTTGGGCTCGGGATGCGTGCTCAGGAACTTCGGCGTTCCGCCGGCACTCTCGGCGCCCGCCATCTTGCGCCACAGCGACAGCGCGGAGCGCGGATCGTAGCCGGCACGCGCCATGAGCTCGAGTCCGATCTGGTCCGCCTCGGATTCCTGGTCGCGACTGAACGGTAGTTGGAAGGTCACCGTGCCGATCATGTTGGCGATGTTGGCGGCGCCTTCGCTGGCGCCCGTGACCGCGGCTGCGCCGCTCAGCACCAGCTGCTGCGCATACGCACGCGAAACGCGTTCGCGCGTGTGTTCGCGCAGCGCGTGCGCCACTTCGTGCGCGAGTACCGTCGCGAGCTCGGCATCGTTGAGGTCGAGCGTCTCGATGAGGCCCGAGTACACCATGATGCGTCCGCCCGGCATGCAGTACGCGTTGAGTTCCTTCGTATTCTGCACATTGAACTGCCAATTCCAGCCGGTGGCGTCGGCGCGAAACGTCGGCGTCGCGGCAACCAGTCGTTTTGAGATGCCGGTGACGCGCGCGAGTTGCGCGCGATCCGAGTTGAGTACGCCCTTGTCGCGGGCCGCCTTGAGCTCGGCCTCGTAAGCCTGCGCGGCGCCCTGCTCGATCTCCGCGCTCGACACCAGCATCTGCTGTTTGCGGTCGACTCCGACCGCGCCCGCGCTGGTCGTGCGCACGCTTTCACAGCCCGCGGTGAACACCAGCACGGCAGCCGCCGTGTACGTCATCCAGTTGCTCGTTTTCATGACGGAAATCTGCACGTTCGCGTCGATGGACGCCAGCGCAATCGCGTTGTCGACACGCGACAAATTCGGAAGATTGTTAGTCGGAGGCGGCCTACTTTGGTGCGTCCCATGACGAGTCTTTCCACTAGGCGCGAGTTGACATGCCGGCCCTGTGACGTCTGTCGCAAAACCGTCGCATAAAACACACACAGTTATCTGGAGAGAGGTGCACAGTCTTTACCACTTGCACTGGTTAATCGAGTGAAAACAGCAAGTTCGTTAATAAATGTGCTGACCTGTTGATACCGGTGTCATTTTTGTGGGATAAAGCGCGCCGACGTGACCTGATGCGTCGCCGTTTCTATTTCTTTCATCAGTTTGCGTTCGCCCCAAGTCCGGCGAACGTCGGAGGGGCCAAGATGTCCGATTCAATCAAATTTGCGGTCAAGAGAGCGCTCATGTCGCGCACGACCGTATTCACATCCGCAACCGTCCTGCTCGGCTTCGCCACTGGCGCCGCCGCGCAAGACAACACACCCAGCCCTACCATGCCCGAGGGCGCGGAGTCGATCGAGGAAGTCGTCGTTACCGGCTTCCGCGCATCGCTCGACAAGGCTCTCGATGCCAAACAGGCACAGGTCGGCGCGATCGACATGATCGTCGCGGAAGACATTGCCGATTTCCCGGATCTCAATCTTGCCGAGTCGCTGCAACGCGTCCCCGGCGTGGTCATCGCGCGCGATGCCGGCGAAGGCCGTCAGATCTCGGTACGCGGCCTCGGCCCGCAGTTCACGCGCGTGCGCATCAACGGCATCGAAGCCATGAGCGCCAACGGCGGAACCGACGCGCAGGGCGGCACGAACCGCGCCCGCAACTTCGACTTCAATACGTTCGCCTCGGAGCTGTTCAACAACATCACCGTGCGCAAGACCGCGGCCGCTGAGATCGAGGAAGGCTCACTCGGTGCCACCGTCGACCTGCGCACCGGCCGGCCGTTCGATTACGACGGCCTGACCATCGCCGGCGGAGGACAGCTCGGATACAACGACCTCAACGAGGACATGGACCCGCGCGGCACCTTCCTCATCAGCAACACGTTCGCTGATGGCAAGTTGGGCGCGCTGCTTTCGGTCGCTTACACCAAACGCCAGCTCACCGATGAAGGTTCGAGCACCGTTCGATGGGTGAGCTCGGGCAATCTGCCGGGTGCCACGCGCACGAACTGCATCTCCGCCACTCCGACCGCCGTCAACAACAACTGCTTCCTGTCGCTGGACGCCAGTTACCCGACGGCGGGTGCGGGCGTTCCGACGCTGAACCAGATCAATGATGCGTTCCGTCCGCGTATTCCGCGCTACGACAAATATTTCCACGAACAGGAGCGCCTGGGCGTCACGACGTCTCTGCAATTCGCGCCCTCCGACAGCACTTCGTTCGCCTTCGACGTGCTGTACGCGAAGTTCGAGGCCGAGCGCGAGGAAATCTTCCTCGAGACGCCGGTCTTCAGCAGCGCCGGCAATGGCATGGCGCCCACCACTGCCATCAACATCAACGACGTGAACCCGGTTGCGGCAGTCATCGACGACACGAACACACTGGTCTACGGCGTGTTCAATGACGTGGACATGCGTTCCGAAGCGCGCTTCGACGAACTCACCACTCGCTTCTACCAAGCAACCATCGAAGGCAAACACACCTTCAGCGAGACGTTTTCGATGGATGGCACCGTGGGCTTCGCGGAAGCGAACCACGACAATCCCGTGCAGACGACGCTGCTGTTCGATGCGTTTGACATCGACAATTATTCCTATGACTTCCGCGGCAACAAACGTCTGCCGGTCATCAGCTACGGTGACCCGACGGACGTCGGCTACCGCGACCCCACGGCGGCGGCCACCTGGCAGCTCACGCAGATTCGCCTGCGTCCGCAAAGTACGCTCAATAGCTTCCAGACGGCCGGCCTCAATTTCGAGTGGAAGCAGTCGGACACCTTCCAGCTGAAGTTCGGCCCTGAGTGGAAGAACTACATCTTCAAGACGACCGAAGCACGCCGCTCGAACGGCACGACGGCCAACATCGAGACCACGATCCCGGCTAACGCGATGGCCGTGCCGATCGCGAACTACAGCTTCATTACTAGCTTCGGCAACAGCCTCGATGTGCCGGCCGGCACCGACACGCGCTGGCTCACGCCGGACGTGAGGGCCGCCGTGTCCTTGCTGGGGCTGAACGATCTACCGACCGGCATCCAGCCCGCGCTCGGCAATAACAACGAGGTCGAGGAAGACGACCTCGGTGGATACCTGCAAGGTAATTTCAGCTTCGATTTCGGTCTGCGCGGCAATCTCGGTGTGCGCTACGTCGAGACCTCGCAGGAATCGAGCGGCTACACGTTCGTCGCGGGAATCCCTGCGTTCGTCACGGTCGAGAACAAGTATGACGACGTGCTGCCTTCGCTCAACCTCGTGTACGACATCAGCGATTCGCTGCTGTTGCGCCTGGGCGCGTCGAAGGTGATGACCCGTCCGAACCTCGGACAGATCACGCCGGGGGCCTCGATCTCTGCCTCGAACACGATTCGCACGGTCACGGTGGGCAACCCCGCCCTCGAGCCGTTCCGCGCGAAGGCCTATGACATCGGCGTGGAGTGGTACTTCGCGCCCGAATCGCTGCTGTCACTGGCGCTGTTCTACAAGGACATCAGCACGTTCGTTCAGACATCGCGCGAGACTCTGCCGTTCACGGGCAATCCGTTCGGCCTGCCGGACAGCCTTGCCAATGCGGCTTGCGGTACGCAGTGTTCGGCGGCGGATACGTTCACCTTTACGTTCCCGCTGAACACCCCGGGCGGCCCGCTCAAAGGCTTCGAGATCAGCTACCAGCAGCCGTTCACGTTCCTGCCAGGCGTGTGGTCCAACTTCGGCACCATCCTGAACTACACGGGTGTCGAGTCGGAGATCACGTACCTGTCCACCACCGCGGCGCCGGTCAAGAACGACCTCACCGGCCTTTCCAAGGACGCCTTCAACGCCACGCTGTACTTCGACAACAAGACGTTCAGCGCGCGCGTATCGGCGGCCTATCGTTCGGATTACCTGACGACGGTACCGGGCCGCGACGGCAACGACGTGGAAGGCACCGCGTCGACGATGAACATCGACTTCTCGACGACGTACAACATCAACGACCACTTCTCGGTCTCACTGGAAGCCCTGAACCTCACCGACGAAGTGCAGGACCAATGGGTGGATGAGACCGGCAACCGCCTGTCGTACTACCACCACCAGGGTCGCCAGTTCTACCTGGGCGGTCGGTTCAAGTACTGATCTCGGCGTAGTTAGACTGAAGAGCGGGGGGCGGAAAGCATTTTCCGCCCCCTTTTTCTTTTCGGCATACTGCGCTCATGCAGTTGCCCGCACTCCGGCGCCTCGTACTGGTGGCCGCCATGGTCACCCTCAAGTCCGCGGCATTCGCCGCCGCGGTCCCCGACGCCGAGCCTGGCGGGCAGACGCTGCTCCTGTGGCCCGACGGCGCGCCCGGCGCGGAGCGAGTCCACGTACACGAGGCGCTGATCGAACGCCTGCCGGACGGTCCGATGCGCGATCGCTACGCGGAGCACGTGACGAAGCCGCTGCTCACGCTGTTTGCGCCGAAGGGCACCTACAACGGCATCACGCTGCTCATCGTCCCGGGCGGCGGCTACGTGCGCGTCGTCATCGACAAGGAAGGATTCGAAGCCGCGGAATGGTTCTCGCAGCGCGGCTTCGCCGCGGCAGTGCTGCGCTATCGCCAGCCGGCCGATGGCTGGGCGGCGGGCGCCGACGCGCCGGCACACGACGTGATGCGCGCGATGCGCCTGCTGCGCCAGCAGCCACTGCCGGCCGGCGCCCCGCCCACGCGCGTCGGTGTCATCGGCTTCTCCGCGGGCGGACACATGGTTGCGCGGCTCATCACCGAACCGACGCTCGCGTATCCACACCAGGACACAGCGGAGCAATTGTCCGCACGACCGGATTTCGCGGTGCTCATGTATCCCGTCATCGTCATGGGCCTGCCCGGCGCGCACGGCGGATCGTCCACGCAATTGCGCGCCGCGGGCGTGTCCGAGCAGGCGCTGAAGCGTTACTCCGCAGATCGCAACGTGCGCGCCGACACGCCACCCACCTTGCTGATTCACGCCGCGGACGACGCGACGGTGCCCGTGGAAAACTCGCTGCTGATGTACGAGGCGCTGCGAACGGCGAAGGTGCCCGCCGAGCTGCACGTGTTCGCAACGGGCGGGCACGGCTTCGGACTGCGCAGCATCGCCGGCAAGGACGTCGAGGCGTGGCCTACGCTCGTCGAGAATTGGGCGCTTCGCGATGGCAGGACGAAATGACTGGGATTCGCAGCCTGTCTCGTCGCCGCGTGATCGAGGCCGGCATGGGATCGATCGCGGCGCTCAGCGTGGCGCCGTTCGCCCGTTCCGCGTCGGGCGGTCCGATCGTACGTACGATGGCCGGCCGCGTGCGCGGCGTCGTCGACGGCGATCTGCAGGTGTTTCGCGGCGTCCGATACGGCGCGGATACCGCGCGCGGCCGCTTCATGCCGCCCGTGGCGCCGACGCCCTGGCGCGGGATCGTCGATACGAAGACCTTCGGCCCGGCGAGTCCGCAAGCCGGGTCCGAACCCAACCAGTCCGAAGATTGCCTGTTCTTGAACGTGACCGCGCCGCTCGCCAAGCCTGCGCATCCGCGGCCCGTCGTCTTCTACATCCACGGCGGCGCGTACGCCTCCGGTTCCGGCTCGAGTCCGCTGTACGACGGCACGCGGCTGTGCCGCGCCGGCGATGCCGTGGTCGTAACGGTCAATCACCGCCTGGGCCTGGCGGGCTATCTCTATCTACCTGAGCATTTTCCCGATTCGGGCAACGCCGGCATGCTCGACCTGGTGCTCGCGCTGCAATGGGTGCACGCGAACATCGAGCGCTTCGGGGGAAATCCAGGCTGCGTCACGTTGTTAGGCCAGTCGGGTGGCGGCGCGAAGATCGCGACGCTCATGGCCATGCCGGCCGCGTCCGGGTTATTCCACCGCGCGGCGACCATGAGCGGACAGCAATTGACCGCCTCCGGTCCGCTGCACGCCGCAGCGCGCGCGAAGACGCTGCTGGACGTGCTCGGGATCGCGCCCGGGAAGGCCGCAGAGCTCGCGCGCCTGCCGTTCGACGAACTGAAGCGCGCGCACGCGGCCACCGTCGATCCGTACATCGGGCGCGGCAGCTCGTACCTGGGACCGGTGCTCGATGAGCGCACGCTCACGCGACACCCTTTTTACCCGGACGCGCCGCCGCTGTCGGCGGGCATTCCGATGATGATCGGCAACACGCACGACGAGACGCGCTCGCTGATCGGCCGCGGGGACCCGAGCACGTTCTCGCTGACGTGGGAAGAGTTGCCGCGGCGACTCGAGGCGGATCTGCGCGTGGACATCTCGGGCAGCCTCGTCGTCGCGGAATACCGGCGGCTGTATCCGCAGTATTCCCCCAGCGACGTGTTCTTCGCCGCGACCACCGCGGGCCGCTCGTGGCGTGCGGCGGTCGTGGAGGCGGAGCTGCGCGCGGAGCAGGGCTCGCCCGCATACGCCTATCAACTCGACTGGGGTTCGCCCGTGGACGGCGGCAAATGGGGCGCGCACCACACGCTCGACATCCCGCTCATGTTCGGCACGCTGTCGGCCGAAGGGTCGCTTACCGGCGCGGAGCAGGAGGCGCGGAAGGTCTGCGGAACGATGCAGCGCGCGCTGCTGGCGTTCGCGCGCACCGGAGATCCTAACTACCCCGGCATGGCGCGGTGGGAGCCGTATACGCTGCCGCGACGCGCCACCATGTTGTTCGACACCGAGCCACGGCTGGTGGACGACCCGCGCGGCGCCGAGCGAAGGTTGTTTTCGAAGGTGCCGTTCATCCAGCAGGGGACGTAGGAGCGAGTGGTGCCGGGGAGGGAATCTCGGGAGAACGCGCGCGACGTTCGCGTGCTCGTGCCGCTCGGCGCGCGTTCTCCCGAGATTCCCTCCCCGGCACCACTCGCTCCGGCACCACTCGCCTACTTCGCGGTCATCGTCTCCAAATCCCACTTCGCCGGATCGAAAGACTGGGTCGTCAGGGCATCCTTGGGATAGCCACCCCATACCGACTGGCTGTCGATGATGAACCCGCGCCCCTCGATGGTGTCGGCGACGACGCGCGCATCGTGGAAATCGCGCTCCCAATTGCGAGCGCCAGCGTTCTTGATGACGTAATCCTGTACCTGGACCGCCGGCATCGGCGCCACGCCGGGAAGCACCGGCGGCGCGAGCTTCAATAATTTCACCGGCGCATTGGTGTACGAGCCACGCATGGGCAGCGCACTGCCGAACAGATCCACCGCGATGTTGTCGCGCTCATACAGCGCCAGGTCGCCCGATCCGCCGACCGTCACGAGCGGCAGCTTGCCCACCGTCGATTGTCCGCCGCGCAGCACGTTGCCGATCACCGTCATCTCACCGGTCTGGTACGCGTGATCCTTCCACTCCTCCGCGATGAGGTTGTAGTGGATCGCGCGGTGGCCGGGGTTGTAGATGAGGTTGTTGACGATGGCGCCGCGCACGCCGCCCTTGAACAGCGGCGAGCGCTCGTGCTCATGCGCGTACAGGTTGTTGATGATGAGGATGTCGGAGACGTTGTCGTGGATCAGCGAGCCCTTCGAGTGCTCGCCCTTGACGTGCACGGATTCCGCGAGCCCTTCCGCAATGATGTTGTTGCTGAACGTGATCCGGTGCGACGTGCCCGCGCGCCACTCATCGGGCGTCTTGCCGGTGAAGCGCGGACCCGATGCGGACAGGTTCTCATCCGTGGCCCAGGTGAGCGAACAGTGGTCGACGATCACGTCGTGCGCGCCAATGGTCGAGATCGCGTCGTAGTCGTTGCCCGAAAGGCGCGCGCGGCCGCCATCGCCGGGTCGCACGCGGATATGTCGAACGACCACGTCGTGCGTGGTGATGTCGATGCCGCCGCGGATCAACGTTATGCCCGGAGCGGGCGCGGTCTGGCCCGCGATAGTTAGATTCGGTTCCGTGATGCGAACGGTGCTTTCGGCCAGATCGATGATGCCGCCGACTTCGAACACGACGATGCGCGGGCCCTTCTTTTTCACGGCCTCGAGGAACGAACCGGGGCCCGTGGCGGCCAAAGTCGTCACACGGACGATCTCACCCCCCCGTCCGCCAGGGGTTGTTGCGGCGACACCCATGGCCCCTGGAAACGCGAGCCGAGCCTCCGCTGCGAGGGCGCTCTCAGTCAGAAGCAAGAATCCGAACACAAAACTGCGAATTGACAAGCAATGTCCCTCAGAACACGTTGAAAATGACACCGGTTTCCCTATATAACACCGCCCAATACAAAGCGCTCGTTAAAGAAGGCTCACAATTTTGGCTTCCGTTGTTTCTGACCTCGCGTTCGACGCCAAGGGGATGGCCTCCGAATTCGTCAAGGCGCGCCGCACTGCCGGTTCGTTCGCGTCATACCCCGGCGTCCTGCCTCCGGACCTCGACTCGGCATATCGTTGTCAGGATGAGGCCATCTCCCTGTGGGAGGACGACGTCGCCGGCTGGAAAGTCGGCTGGATTCCCGAGCCGCTGAGCGCCAAGTTCGGCGCACAACGCCTCGTCGGTCCCATTTTTCGTCGCTGCATGCAACGCACGAACGGCAACGAGGAAGTGACGGCTCCCGTTTACGCCAACGGCTTCGCCGCCATCGAAGCGGAGTTCGTCTTCCAGCTCGCGAAGGACGCACCCGCGAATGTCGCCGAGTGGACAACGGAGACAGCGCGGCGCTTCGTGAAGACAATGTTCATCGGCATCGAGATTGCGAGCAGCCCGCTGCAGAACATCAACGATTTCGGCCCGGCGGTCGTCGCCAGCGATTTCGGCAACAATGCCGGCCTGTTGCTCGGCGCCGAGGTGCCGGACTGGCAGACGCGCACGCTCGAGTCGATGAACTGCGAGACGCGTATCGACGGCGCCGTCGTCGGGCGCGGCAATGCGGCGGCCGTGAGCGGCGGCCCGCTGTCGGCGCTGGCGTTCGCGCTCCGCTGCAACGCGCGCCGCGGACGCCCGCTGCGCGCTGGCGACTACATATCGACCGGTGCCGCCACGGGCGTGCACTCCATTCGCGCCGGACAGGCGGCGGAAGCCATCTTCACCGGCCTCGGCAGTCTGCGGTGCCTGACCGCGCCGATGACACCGGCTGGACCTCGATGATTGTTAGAGGACATGCGGGACATCCCTGCACGCCGCACCCTCTAATCCGTACAATCCCCCCCAATGACACGCGTTCGGAAAAAAGCGGCGGTTAGTCGCGCGGTGCCCAAGGCGCCCCCTCCCGTCAAGGTGACCGGCATCAAGCCCGGTCGCAACGCGACCATTAACGACATTGCGCGGCTGGCGAGCGTCTCCAAGAAAACCGTCTCGCGCGTCATCAATCAGTCGCCGCTCGTGCAGGAGGCGACGCGTGCGCGCATCCAGGCCGTCATCGACAAGTTCGGCTACGTGCCCGATCCGCAGGCGCGCGGACTCGCCTTCCGCAAGGCCTTCCTCATCGGTCTCGTGTACGACAACCCGAACGCGCAATACATAGTGAACTGCATGGAAGGCGCGCTCGAGGCCGTGCGCAACACCGAATACGAAGTGGTCGTGCATCCCTGCGATCGCAAGAAGCCGGACTTCATCTCCGGCGTGCGGCGGTTCGTCGAGCGGCAGAAGCTGCGCGGCGTCATCCTCACGCCGCCGATCTCCGAGAACGACGAGCTCACGCGCGCGCTGACCGCGGCCGAGTGCGCCTACGTGCGCATCACGTACGCGCAGCTCGACGATCCGGCGCGCATAGTCATCTCCAACGACCGGCTCGCCGTCGCCGAAGTCGCGAACTATCTCGTGTCACTGGGCCACAAGCGCATCGGCTACATAGCCGGCCCGCCCGGGTTCCGCTCCGCAGTCGAACGCCTCGCGGGCTTCCGCGATGCGCTGACGCAGCGGCAGATTCCCCTTACGAATGAGCTCATCGTCGAGGGCGGGTACACCTACGACTCCGGCGTCGCCGGCGCGGAGAAACTGCTCGCGCTCACTCCGCGTCCCACCGCGATCTTCGCCAGCAACGATGAAATGGCCGCCGGCGTGTATCGCGTCGCGCACAAGCTCGGGCTGTCGATTCCGGGCGATCTATCCATCGTCGGCTTCGACGATGGCCCGTTGGCCGCGCGTCTGCTGCCCTCACTGACCACCATCAAGCTGCCGATTCGCGAGCTCGGCCGCATCGCGGCCAACAAGATCCTGCATCCGGAAACGGCAGGCGGCACGCACGCGATGGTGACGCCACTCGAACCGCATCTCGTCATCCGCGACTCCTGCCAGCCGCCGTCTCGTCAGTCGTAGGTTTCGTTGGCGAAGCGCGGCCCGGCGCGCTCTACCCAAAGCTCCTCGTGAGTGCCGCGCAGAGCGGACATGGAAGTTCCGGCGTCGCAGCGTGCGCATGGTCGCGAAATCACGGCGAAATTTCCCAATGACACCGGTTTCCGCGTCGGCAGTGACCGGGTAGAATCCCGCTCCCGAATTACGACCCCAGACCGAAGGCCAGCCATGAAGTTCGACACGAGACACGCGAGCCATCCGAGCATCATCCCGACCGCGGACACCGCGAAACTGCGCGAGCTGTATCACATCCCCGCCATGTTCACGGCGGACGACGTGAACCTCACGTTCAGCCACGTCGAGCGCATGATCAACGGCGGCGTGATGCCGGTGACGAAGACCATCGAGCTCGATGAAGTGCCGGCGCTCAGCAAAGGTCCGTTCCTCGCGCGTCGCGAGCTCGGCATCATCAACGTCGGCGGTCCGGGCAAGGTGATGGTCGACGGTCAGACCACGGCGCTGGCGGTGCGCGAGGGTCTCTACGTGCCCATGGGCACGAACGCGCTGTCGTTCAGCTCGGATTCGAAGGACGCGCCCGCGAAGTTTTATCTCGCCAGCACGCCGGCGCACGCGCGCTTCGAGCTCGTGAAGATCGACATCGCCAAGGCGAACCCGATGCCGGTCGGCGCCGCCGCGACGGCCAACGAACGCGTCATCTATCAGTACATCAATCCGGACATCGTCAAGTCGGCCCAGCTGCTGATGGGCCTCACGTCGCTCAAGGAAGGCAGCGTGTGGAACACCATGCCCTGCCATCTGCACGAGCGCCGCGCGGAGACGTATTTCTATTTTGACCTCAAGCCCGATGCGCGCGTCGTACACATCATGGGTGAGCCGCACGAGACCCGGCACATCTTCGTCGCCAACGAGGAAGCCGTCATCTCGCCGCCGTGGGGCATCCACACCGGTTGCGGCACGACTAACTACAGCTTCATCTGGGCGATGGGCGGAGAGAATCAGGAATACAAGGACGTCGCCTGGGTCCCGATGAACGTATTGCGATGAAAAGCCAATTCGACCTGAGTGGCTCGACGGCCGCGGTCACCGGCGCGAACACCGGCATCGGCCGCGGCATAGCCGAGGCACTCGCGGGCGCGGGCGCCGATATCGCGTGCATCGGGCGCAGCGATCCGGCCGACACGCTGGCCACGGTCAAATCGCTGGGCCGGCGCGGCGTGTGGGTGCCTGCCGATCTGGGCGCGAAACCCGACTATTCGGACATCGTCGCGAGCATCGTGAAGCAGCTCGGCGGGCTGCACATCCTCGTAAACAACGCGGGCATCATCCGCCGCTGCAATTCCATCGACTTCACCGAGGCCGACTGGGACGCCGTCATGGACGTGAATATCAAGGCGGTGTTCTTCCTGTCGCAGGCCGCGGCGCGCCACATGATTCCCTCCGGTGGCGGCAAGATCATCAACATCGCCTCGATGCTGTCGTTCCAGGGTGGCATTCGCGTGCCCTCGTACACGGCGAGCAAGAGCGGTGTCGCCGGTCTCACCAAGATCCTCGCGAACGAATGGGCCGGCAGCGGAATCAACGTCAATGCGATCGCGCCGGGCTATTTCGCGACCAACAACACGGCCGCGCTGCAGGCGGACGTCAAGCGGAACGCCGAGATCCTGGGGCGCATTCCCGCGGGCCGCTGGGGTAACCCGGCCGATCTCGGCGGCGCGGCGGTGTTCCTGTCCTCGAGCGCGGCCAATTACGTGCAAGGCATCACGCTCCCGGTCGACGGCGGCTGGCTCGCGCGCTGATTCCCCGCATTCCGTACGGTCGCCACGGTGACCGCACGGGCCCGGACTGACCCACCTCGCGATTGATTTTCCCCGGCGAACCAGTCCAACTGCCAGTCCATACCGGATTGATCGCTGTGGCACTGCCGCGGAAAGGAAGTCCCTCTTGTCGAATCTCGTTGCCGCACCGGCATGCCCGATGCGCACGCGTGCCCTGTTCCTGCGCCAGACGTGCGTGTTCCTGTGCGTGCTCGCGTGGTTCGCCCTGGCGCGCGCCGACACGCCCCCGCAGGTCGCCTACCCTGCGCAACTCGACTTGCAGCACCATCGCGGCCGCGTGGTCATCGTCGACTTCTGGGCCTCGTGGTGCAAACCGTGCCGGCAGTCCATTCCGTGGCTCAATGAAATGCGCAACCGCTATGGGGAACGCGGCCTCACTGTCATCGGCGTGAACGTCGACGCCGAGCGCACGGACGCTGAGCGCTTCTTGCGCGACGTGCCAGTCGATTTCCCGGTGCTCTTCGATCCGGCCGGCAAGATCGCCCGCGAGTACCAGCTCATGGGCATGCCCACATCATTGGTATTTGCGCGCGACGGCACTCTCGCCGCGCGTCACATCGGCTTTCGCAGCCGCGATGGCGCCGCGCGCGAATCGGACCTGCGCAAACTTCTATTCATTTCATCGGAGGAAAAGTGAAGCCACTCAATTTCTGCGGCCGCTGGTTTGCGCTCGCGGCGATCACGGCCTGCGCCGGTTGCGCGCATCTCGGTGTCGAACCGTGGGAACGTGAAGTCCTCGCGCGAGAAGACATGCAACCGGACTCGAACGCGCTCGAAGCGTCGCTCGACGATCACATCTACTTCAGCAAGGAAGCCACGAGCGGCGGCCGCGGATTCGGCGGCGGCGGCTGCGGCTGCAACTGATATGGCAAAAGATTCACGCATCAGTGCCGCGCTGGCCGCGGCAACCTGTGGCCTGCTCGGCACCGCTGCGCCAAGCGAGAGTGGCGCGGCCGAGCCGCAGGCGCGCTGGGACATCGATTCCGCCGCTCTTTACTACGGCGAGGGCGATGGGCGCGTAAAAGACGCCAGTCTCGCGATCGATGCCAGGCGCGACTTCGCTGACGAACGTACGCTCGGTCTCGGATTGCATCTCGATACGCTGACCGGCGCCTCGCCGAGCGGCGCCATCGCGCAGCCTGGGGTGCAGACGTTCACGAGTCCCTCGGGGCGTGACACCTATTCGACGCCCGGCGGGGACATTCCCCTCGATGAAACTTTCCACGACACCCGCTTCGCGATCGATGCCTCCTGGAGCCAGCCGCTCGCTCGTCTCTACAAGCTCAGCAGCGGTGTGTCTTTTTCGAGCGAGTTCGACTATCAGCACATTGGCGCGAACCTCGGCATCGCGCGCGATTTCGACCGCCGCAACACCACCGTGAGCGCGGCCATCGCGTATGGGCAGGACACGATAAAGCCCGTGGGCGGCATCCCGATCGCTCTCGCGGCGATGACGGACGCGGTGGACGAAGATCAACAGCCCGACAATCGCGCCGACGGCAGCGACTCGAAGACTCTCTTCGACGTGCTCCTCGGCGTCACGCAGGTGCTGGGTCGCCACACGCTGCTGCGCGTGAATCTCTCGTACAGCGATTCGAGCGGCTATCTCACAGACCCGTACAAAATCCTGAGCGTGGTCGATCCGCTGACGGGCATGCTCGTGCCGCGAACTGCGGCTCCCGGAGGCACCGGACCCGCGGGCGTATACCGCTTCGAGAGCCGGCCCGATTCACGTCGCAAGCAAGGGCTGTATGCCGAGCTGCGCCATGATTTCTCGGGGCGCGTCCTGAACGTCGGCTACCGTTATTCCACGGACGACTGGGAGATCGATTCCCACACGCTCGAAGCACGGATGCGCTTCCCCATCGGAGAATCCAGCTATCTCGAACCGCACCTGCGGTACTACCGTCAGACGGTCGCATCTTTCTATCGCTACAGCCTCCCGGACGGCGGCACGCTGCCGCAGTTTGCATCCGCGGATGCGCGACTCGGCGATCTCGATGCGCAGACGATAGGGCTCAAGTTCGGTCATCGACGCGCCAACGGAAACGAGTGGAGCGCGCGGCTCGAGCTCTACCAGCAGACCGGCCATCTCGAGCGCGGCCAGCTCATCGGCGCGCAGCCCACGAACGCCGCATTGCCGGATTTCGACGCCATCATCCTGCAGTTCGGATATCGCTTCCGGCTGTGAACGCGAGCCCACACAGCATTGCGATCACACTCGATCGCGTCGATGCCGTGTGGAGTGCGCGCTTCCGCGCACTCGGCGGACCGTGTGAAGTGCTCGTCGATGGCGGTCCCGAAGGCTCGGCGCTGGCCGCCGCGACGCGCATCGCGGACGAAGCCTGGCGCATCGAGCAGAAGTTCAGCCGCTATCGTGCCGACAGTGTCATCGGCACGATCAATCAAAGCGCCGGAACGCCGGTCGTGGTCGACACCGAAACGGCGAATCTCCTGGACTTCGCCGCGCTGGTGCATTCCCTGTCCGACGGGATGTTCGACGTGACGTCGGGCGTTCTGCGACGCGCGTGGGTGTTCGATGGACGCGCGCGCGTGCCATCGGACGCCGACATCGCCGCGCTGTTGCCGCTGATCGGCTGGAATCGCGTGACCTGGCAGCGGCCGCACTTGCTGTTGCAGCCCGGGATGCAACTCGATTTCGGCGGACTGGGAAAGGAATACGCCGTCGATCAGGCGTTGCGCACGTGCGTTGCCGGTTGTGAGCTGCCCGCGCTCGTGAATTTCGCCGGCGACCTCGCGGCAACCGCGCCACGCCTCGACGGCGCTCCATGGCGCGTCGGAATCGAGTCGACACATGCCTCGCAGCCGCAGACCGCCGCGTCGTGCGTCGATCTTTACCAGGGCGCGATCGCCACCAGCGGCGATACGTACCGATTCGTGGAAGCCAATGGCGTTCGGTTGCCGCACATCCTCAATCCAAGGACGGGCCGGCCCATCGAGGGCGCGCCCCGCTCGGTGACCGCCGCCGCTGCGACCTGCACCCAGGCTGGAATGCTCACCACGCTCGCCATGCTGCGCGGGCCCGGCGCCGAAGAGTTCCTGCGCGCCGAAAACGTGCGCTGCTGGATCCAGCGTAGTTAGGGCGAACCCCGAGCCGCGCGCAGATTTCGAACTGCGACGCCGGGCATGAGCTCCGCGCGCATGCTAGATTGCTGCGGTGCGAATCGCATTTCTCGGTCTCGGCAACATGGGCGCAGGCATGGCGGCACGGGTCGCCGCCGCCGGTCACACGCTCATCGTCTACAACCGCACCGCGGATCGCGCCGCGCCACTCGCCAAGCGGGGCGCCCGCGTGGCCGCCACCCCGCGTGAGGCCGCGCAAAACGCCGACGTCATCGTCGGCATGACGGCGGACGACGAGTCCGCGCGCGCCGTGTGGTTAGGCGACGACGGCGCGCTCGCGGCGGAGAACGCACCCGATGCGCTGGCCATCGAATGCTCCACGCTGTCGCACGACTTCGTGCTCGAGCTCGCGCAACGCGTGCGCGCTCGCGGCTTCCGCTACGTGGACGCGCCCGTCACCGGCCTGCCCGACGCCGCCGCGGCCGGCACGCTGACGCTGCTGGTCGGAGCCGCGCCCGCCGATCTCGACGCCGCGCGTCCGGTCTTCGCCTCGCTCGCGACGCGCGTGTTGCATTTCGGCGGCGTAGGCCAGGGTACGGTGTACAAGCTCATGGTCAACCTGATGGGCGCCGTGCAGATCGCCTCCGCCGCGGAAGGCGTCGCGCTGGCCAATCGCGCCGGGCTCGATCTGAGACTGGTTGCCGACGCGATCTCCAGCGGCCAGGCGGCCAGTCCGCAGGTGGTGCGGAACGTGCGTCGTTTCGTCGCGGACGATCACGGTGGCCCGGCCGGCTTCACGCCCGCGTTGCGTCTCAAGGATATCGAATACGCGCTGCGCCTCGCGCGCAAGCTCGGGGTGTCGAGCGAATTCGGTGAAGTGGCGGCCGGTCTCTATCGGCGTCTGTGCGAGCTGGGCCACGCGCGCGACAACGAGAGCCACATCATCGACGCGGTTCGCGCGAAGTAGTTAGATAGCGCAGACCGGCGCGTCGGTGATGCCGACCGTGCGGACGTTCTCGATGGTTGCGGGCTTCTCGGGAAGCACGCGCAGCAACATGCCCCAGGGCGTGCTGCGAAACGTTCCGGGCGCGATATCCGGCGCCACCACGCGCACCACCACCGCTTCGTGCGGCTCGGGCGTCAAGACGCGCACCCGCGCGCTGATGACCTTGCCGTCGTTGGACGAGCGCTGCAGCTGCACGCAAATCTCGTCCTGCGGACTGAGCCGCACGTGACGCGGCTCGTCGTCGACGCGCACCGTGAGGCGCTGCGTGGCCGGACCGGCGTAGCGCGCCGGATCGACATCGAGGAAATACGTGCTGCTGCTCGCCTCGACCTGGGCGAGCGCAACTCCCACCACCGCCACGCAGGCGGCACCGAACAGTAACGAAGTGCGCATGGGTGTATGGGAACACCTATGGCACGGGAAGTTCCCTAGGTGGATCGTTCTGCATGCTGTCGGCGAATGCTGACACGCCGCTTCGACCGCCTGAGCACCGAATCGCACGAATTTGCACACAAAAAGACGAGATGTGCACCATTCCTGATCTTTGTTAGCCAAAGAAGCGGCAAAAAAGGCCGGGGCGGTATCGTCTCCGCCCCGGTCCGGCTCTCACTCCCGAATCAGAAGTGCTTGATCAAAAATGTTTCCGCAGGCCGATCGTGAAGAACAACTCATCCACGTCATAGCTCACCACCTCGGTCTGCACGAGCCAGCTCTTGCCCATGCGCATGCCGGCGCCGCCGCCCAGGTACAGACCCGCGTCGTTGAGCTTCTCGTAGACGATCTGGTCGCTGTCCGTGCTGTTGGTGATCTGCACGAAGCCAAACTTCAGCAGCGGGAAGAATTTCGCCGCGCGTCCCTTGCCGAACGGCAACCACTCGGCGCCGACGCCCACCATGCGGTAGTCGATGTCACCGAGGTGTCCCACGGCCGGGTTGTCGGATGACACACCCGCCGAACCGCCGTCGGCGAAGAAGCCTTCCGCGCTCCAGTGCTCGCTCCACGCGTAGCCCAGCGTCACGCGCCATCCGGTGCTCTGATCGTCGTCGATCAGGTAGCCGCCATCGCGGTTGCGCGGGTCGAGCATCGACAGGCCGAAGTCCACGCCCGCGTACATGCCCTCCTTCACCGTATCCGCCGCTGCGGACGGACGCGGCGCGAGCGTCACGCAGGCCACCAGCGCCAAGGGCACGGCGCGCACCCCAGTCGCCCGGCCGCGCCACATCGCCAGCGCCAGCACCGCGAGCAGGCCAAGGATCGTGATCGGATCCATCGCGCCCGTGCCGCGCACCGCGGTCTCGAGCTTGCCGGGCGAGTCGAGCGCATCCGGGACGCCGTCGCCGTCGGAGTCGCCTCGGCCTTCGCGCTGATCGCTCACGCCGTCGTTGTCACTGTCGGTGTCGAGCGAGTCGACGATGCCGTCACCGTCCGTGTCTGGACGCGGCAGCGCATGACCACCCATGCCGCCGGCCTGCTGAGCGTTGGCCATGCCGTCCCCGTTGACATCACTGCCGTCGGCGCGGCCGTCGCCATTCGCATCGGTGCCGCCGCTCTCGACCAGGTCCGAGAAGCCGTCGCCGTCGCTGTCGAGGTCGCGATGGTTGTCGACGCCGTCGCCGTCCGTGTCCGGAAGCGGCAGCGCGCGGCCGCCCAGTGACGACTCGAACTGGTCCGAGAGGCCGTTGCCGTTGGTGTCGACGAAGCTGTCGGCCAGGCCGTCGCCGTTTACATCGACGCCACCGGCTTCGATGAGGTCGGAGATGCCGTCGCCATCGGCGTCGAGGTCCGCGAGATTCGGATGGCCATCGCCGTCTGTATCGTCGGAACCGTCAGCCGGGTTCGAGACGCCGTCGTTGTCGAGGTCGAGATCCTGTGAATCCGTGACGCCATCGCCATCGCCATCCGAGAACGTTCCGAACACCTGCGGCGCAGCGTCGGCCGCGTCGCGGACGCCGTCTTCGTCGCTGTCCGCGCCCGCGTCGATGCGGCCGTCGTGGTTCGTGTCGAGCGCACCGCCAGCCGCGGCGATGACGTCGAACGTGCCGTCATTGTTCGAGTCGAGATCGCGGAAGTCCGGCGTGCCGTCGTTGTCCGTGTCGCGCGGATTTGCCGTGCGCGTCTGGCCCGCATCCATCAACGAGTCGCCGTTGGCATCGATCAGCCCGGCTTCGACGACGTCGGACCGGTAATCGTTGTCGGAGTCGAGATCGCGCACGTCCGGGGTGCCGTCGCCGTCCGTGTCGGTCAATGCAGCCGGCGTGCCCTCGAGAGAATCGAGGATGCCGTCGTTATCGGTGTCCACGTCGCGGTGATCGGCCAGGCCATCGCCGTCCGTATCGCGCAGCACGCCGGAGTCGGCGACGCCGTCGCCGTTCACGTCGCCCACGCCGAGCCCATCGGCGTCGAACGCATCGTCGATGCCGTCGCCGTCGGAATCCGTGCCGCTGGCATTGCTCTCGAGCGTATCCGGCAGCGTGTCGTGGTCGCTGTCGAGATCGCGGTAGTCAGGCGTACCGTCGCCGTCGCTGTCCACCGGGTGCGCGGGGTCCGAGCCCATCTCGAGCGCGTCCGGCAGGCCGTCGCCGTCCGTATCGCGGTCCAGGTAGTCAGGCGTGCCGTCACCATCGGTGTCGCGCGGGTCATTGGGCGTGCCCACTTCGACGCCGTCCGCCATGCCGTCGTTGTCGCTGTCGGGGTCCGACGCGTCGGCAATGCCGTCGTTATCGTTGTCCCCCGACTCGAAGACGTTCGGGATACCGTCGTGGTCGGTGTCGGTCGGATCGGACGGGTTGCCGCCCACTTCCGCGCCGTCGCTGATGCCGTCGCCATCGCTGTCCGGGTTGTTGCGATCGGTGCCCAGCGTGTCTTCCTGGCCGTTCGTCAGGCCGTCGCCATCGCTGTCGGCCGCGAGGCACGCGGAGCTGCTGGCGTTGGGCACGCAGGGGTCGTTGTTGGCCGAGTCGGCTTGGTTCGACACGCCATCGCCGTCGCCGTCGACCGCCGAAGACTCGATGACGTTCGGAATGCCGTCGCCGTCCGTGTCGGCCGGTAGGTTGACGTTGCCGCCCACTTCCGCGCCGTCGGCGACTCCGTCGCCGTCCGTATCCGGGTTGCTGCGGCTGGTGCCGAGCGTGTCTTCCTGGCCGTTCGAGAGGCCGTCGCCGTCACTATCGGTGACGAGGCAGATGGCGCTGTTCGCATTCGGGATGCAGGCATTGCCGTTAGCCGGGTCGGTCTGGTTCGGGATACCGTCACCGTCGGTATCGAGAGCCGATGAATCGAGCAGGTTCGGGATGCCGTCGTGGTCGGAGTCGGCGGGCGAGTTCACGTTGCCGCCTGCTTCGACGCCGTCGTTGGCGCCGTCGCCGTCGGTGTCCGCGTCGTTGCGGTCGGTGCCGAGCGTATCTTCCTGCGCGTTGGTGAGGCCGTCGCCGTCGCTGTCGGTGGCCAGACATGCGGCGGAGTTCGCGTTCGGCACGCAGGGATTGTTGTTAGCCGGGTCGGCCTGGTCGGGGACGCCGTCGCCGTCCGTGTCCGTCACGGACGACTCGAACACGTTCGGCACGCCGTCGCCATCGGAGTTCGTGGGCGCGGTGACGTTGCCGCCGACTTCCGCGCCGTCGTTGGCACCGTCGCCGTCGGTGTCGGGGTTGCTGCGGCTGGTGCCCAGCGTGTCTTCCTGGCCGTTGGTGAGGCCGTCGCCGTCGCTGTCGGTGGCCAGACATGCGGCGGAGTTCGCGTTCGGGACACAGGGATTGTTGTTAGCCGGGTCGGACTGGTTCATCACGCCGTCGCTGTCCGAGTCCACGATCGACGACTCGAGCGCGTTGCTGAGGGCGTCGCCGTCGCTGTTGACGGGCGAGCCCACGTTCGGGCCCACTTCCGCGCCGTCGGCCGTGCCGTCGCCGTCCGTATCCGCGTTGTTGGGATTCGTGCCGAGCGTGGCTTCCTGGCTGTCGAGCAGCCCGTCGCCGTCGCTGTCGTTGTCGACGCTGGTCGGACCCGAGCCGGCCTGGTGGAAGAACTGCGCGGACGCGATGTCCTGCTGCACGGGGAAGTTGCCCTGGTTCGGGTCGAGCCAGAACAGCTGCGCCTGAATCGTGTACGTGCCGGAGACGCTCGACAGCGGGTATTGCGCGTTGACGTTGCGCACGGAGTCCACGCCCGCGGCCACGTTGAAATCCTGCGTGAGCACGGTCACCGCGTCGCCGTTCGGATTGATGAGGCTGATCTGCAGGCGGTAGTTGCCGCCCGTGATCGAGCGCACCGTGGAGGCCGTGTTGACCGTGACCGTGGTCGCATCGTGTGAGTAGCCGGTGATCTGCACACCACGCGTGTCGCCATCGGTGGCGCCGCCGCCGTCGTTGAGCTGCTGGGCCCAGTCGACGTTCACCACCCACTGGGTCGGGTCGCCCGAGGTGTCGACCTGGATCTCAACCAGGTTGTTGCCGAGGACCAGCCATGCCGGATTCACGGCGAATGAGGTAACGCTCCAGGTCTGATCGGCGCCCGTGAGGCGTCCGAGGTAGTGACCGTTGACATAGACGTCGTCGGTCTCGCCCGATTCTTCGTCGACGTCGAACGCGCGAATGGTGAGATTGGACGAACTGCTCGGCAGTGCCGAGGCGCTGATGTGGAACTCGATCGGATGCACGCCGTCGTTGCGGCCGACGAGGATGTCCATGTCGCCGTCCGCTACATGCGTGTGCGCGTTGTTCTCGTTGTCCGTGTTCGTGAAGTACGTGGCTTGCGCCTGCGCGGTGGTGGCGAACGAGCCCAGAACGAGGACGGAAGCGGCGATCAGCCAGCGGGCAATGGAACTGAGCATCGTCTGAGACTCCTGCGGATGGACCGGTGACGCTTTCCCGGCGGATGGCCACAACGGGATGCGGATTTCACTCACTCCCGGCCGCTATCGGCGGTGGGGGGCTCCACCTGAGCTCTTTAAAGGAAGGGAGTTCTCATAATTCCGGGGATCGCAGGCGCGCTGTGACGCCCGCCCCGCAGGGCGGGCTTATGTCCGAAATCGGGGCAGATCGCGGGGCTCTTACAGAATCGAGCCGTCGCTGCTGCCGAGCATCTCGGCCCGCACCAGCGGAATGGGCGGGGCGCCGTACGACAGGAACTGGTCGTGGAACTCGAGCAGCGTGGCGTTTGGATGCGCAGCCAGCCAGTCGGCGCGCAGCCTGCGGATCATCAGCTTTCCGAGCGTGTACGCGAGATAGCCCGGATCGTACGTGCCGCGCACTGCCTGCTGACGTGCGTTGCCGGCGTCGGCGAACGCCTGCTCGCGAAACATCTGCTCGGATTCTGCGAGCGTCATGCAGCCCGAATGCAGACAGATCGCGGACAGGAACCGCACGTCGCGCAGCAGGGCATTCGTCACCATGCCGACGCGCATCTCCGGCGAATCGGCGCCGAGGCCGGCGTCGTACATCATCTCTTCGGTGTAGTGCGCCCAGCCTTCGGCGAACGCGTAGCTGGCCCACAGCGCCGCAGCGCGCGACGGATTCTTGTTGAGGAACTGGAACTGCAGATAGTGGCCGGGCCACACCTCGTGCGCCGACACGAACAGTAGATAGGCGCGGCCGGGGATGTAGGCGCTGCGCTGCACCGCGTTCCAGCTCGCGTCGGGCGGCGCGACGTAGTAGGTCGCCTTGACGGCCGGGTTTTCGTACGGCCCGGGAATGCTGATGTACGCAAAGTTGCCGCGATTGTACGGCGGCGACTCCGCGACCAGCGCATGCTCGGGATTCGGGATCGAAACGATCTTCCGGTCGACGATGAACTGTCGCAGCTCCGCGAGCTGAGCGCGTGCCCCTTCTACAGAACCGCCCGTGGGTTTGTTGGCGCGCATCTTCTCGACGCACGCGCCGACGGTCGCCTTCGGCGCGAACGCGGCGCAGGCCTGCTGGAGCGCAGCGCGATTGCGCTCGAGATCCTTGCGTCCCAGCGTCTCGAGTTCCTCGAGCGGAATGTCGACCCGTTCGGTCGCGCGCAGCATCTCGGCGATCTTCGGCGCGCCGATCGCGAACGTGTCGGTGCCGCTGGCGCGCTGGCTCTCCAGCCAGGCGGCGAGCTCCGCCATGGATTTCGCAGCCAGCTCCGTCGCGCTGGTGAGATCGGCCTTTAGTGTCACGTCCTCCAAGGGCGAAAATATCGGCGGCATCTCCGTTCGGAAGAACGTCGCGTAGCCTGCGAACGCGGCGGCGCCGCGCTCGATGTAGGGCTTCGGCAACGGCGCCCGCAGGTTGGCGCGGATGTCGGCCGTCAGCTTGGGGATGGCGCGCGCGTAGCCGAGAAATCCTTCGAGCCGTTTGGGCAGCGGCGCGTACTCGCGCGTGAGATACATCGACGGATCGAGCCGGTCTATGTACCAGGCCGGATTCGTGTACGGCTGCGCGGCGCTGTCCTGCCAGAAGAGCTGCTGTTCCATGACCCAGCGCAGGTACTCGCGCTCGAAGCGCTGCGCAGCGGTGAGCACGCCCGTATCGAACTTCATGAGCTCGGCGAGCAGCGCGCGCGTGCCCGCGACATCGGCTTCGAGCGCCGCGCGACTCCAGTCGGGCATCTGGCCGTCGAATTCGTGGCGACCCGACTGCACGGCGAAATATGGATCGGCCTTCATGCGCGCCTCGATGACGCGCGCGACGAATCCGGGCCAGCTGGTGTCGCGCGGCGTGGCGTCCTGCGCCGCCGGCACGGGTGTTGGCTCCGCGGGTGCCGGTGCGCGGCTGCAGCCAGCGAGCGCGAGCAAAGCGAGTGCCGAAAAAACGGGGACCAGTGCGAAGCGGATCGTCGGGCGGACGCGCATGCCGTTCTCCTGCGGGGAGCGGCGATCCTACTGGATTCGCGCCGGGCGCAGGCACGGCGCGCGGCGGAACGAGTCACGGATGCGACGGTGACCGTGCGGCCGCGAGCACGGGATCGAGCGTCCGCGCGCGCTCGAAGCATTCCAACGCGTCGTCGCGGTGGCCGGTATCGAACAGCACGGCGCCGAGCCCCAGATGCGTGCGAGCCCGCGAACCGTCGATGCGCAGCGCGTACTTGAGCGCGATGAACGCGCCGGCGCGGTCGCGCAGCGCCGGGCCCGGGCCCGGGCCCATCCACTCGCGTCGCGCTGCCGGTGATGCACGTACGCGCCGCACCTTGTTAGCGGCTCGCGACCGTGCCGTGCGGTTTGACGGCGGCGCGAATCAGTTGTCGCGCTTCGAGCACGCGCCCCGCTTCGGGCGTCGTCTCGTTGGCCATCTCATAGACGCGGTCGAGCGCCTCGGCCACTTCCGCGCCGCCCGCCACTTCCACTGCGGCGCTGCCTCCGAGCCCGCGCCGCCACTCGGCGCGCACCGCGGCCCAATAGCCGCGCGTGCGCTCGAAATAGGCGCGCGCCGGCGCGAAGTCGAACGTGGTGATGCGGTGGTATTCGTTCACACCGAGCTCGCGCGCGAGGTACGGATGGCTGATGTCGTGGCGATCCCACTTGGTGTTGTCCTGCTCGTGCACCCAGCCCCAGGGCGTGATGGCGTGGCGATTCACGGCCAGCAGCACGTCGTAGTCGGAACGCCTCGAATATTCGCGCCGTGGCAGCGGGCGCCAGGTCGCGGCGGACTGCCACGCGGAGTACGCGCCGTCGTGCACCCATCGGCCGACGCTCTCGTAGCGGGGCCCGTCGTTGATCTCGTACACGGCCTGCGACCAGGTGCCGCGCGCCGCGCGCGCGCTCGGCCGGCGCGCCGTCCACGTGCGATCGCCCGCGTACTCACGCAGCTCGCGATCCTCGTAGGTCCAGTCGTGGCGCCAGTGTTTGACGACGTGCTCGCCGTCCTTGCTCACGAGGATGTGCTGTAAAACGATGCGCGTACGCGCGTCCTCGACGACCAGCACCGTTTCGAATCCGCTCGCGGTGTCATGCTTGAGCTCGTAGTCGGGGCGAAAGCCCACCGTCTCGTCGAACTTGAACTTCACTTCGAACTCACCGGCCATCGCGAGGATGGCCGTGCGATCGAGCTCGAAATTCGTGGTGTCGCGCGCGTCGGCCGGCAGCGCGCCGAGCAGCACCGCGGCGACGATCCATGCAGCTGGAGCGCGCATGGTTAGAACTCCACCTTGAAGCTGGCGGACACCATGCGCCCCGGGCGCGTGTACCGGTCGATGGCCACGTCGTTCGCGGGACGGCCGCGCACGTCGGCCCATTCCCAGTATTTCTCGTCGGCCACGTTGTAGACGCCGGCGTTGAGCTTCATGTGCCCGCCCAGCGCGATCTCGCCGTACAGGTCGACTGTGAAGTAGTCAGGCGGCAGGAACTGCGCGGTGGCGGGGTCGACGCGATCCCTGGCATCGACCCACGTGACGGCCAGCCCCGCCTGCCAGCGCGCCTCGGCCGGACGGTAGTCGAGCCCGTTCACGATGCGCAGCGGATCGGTGGTGTCGAGCGGCTGGCCGGTGACGCGATTGCTGCCACGCGTATAACCCACCGCGCTCTGCCACGTCAGGCCCTCGAGCTTCCCGTCCGAGGAGCCCAGCGGCACGACGGCCTTCAGCTCGGCGCCGTAGATGCGCGCGGAATCTACATTCTGCGACTGGAACTCGAGCAGCCCCGTGGACGGATTCACGCCCAGCGTGGCGAACGACTGGATGAAGTCGTGGTACGTGTTGTAGAACGCGCTCGCGTCGACGCGCAGGCCCGCGCGCGAAAATTTCACGCCGGCCTCCAGGTTGTCGCTGCTCTCGGGCTTCAGGTCCGGGTTCGGGAGCGTCGTATAACCCGCGGCGAGATTCGTGAAGCCGACGTTCACGTCGCCGTACGGCGGCGCGCGGAAGCCGTAGTTGTAGCTGGCGAACACCGCCAGTGTGCCGAGCGGGCGGAACACGACGCCGAGCTTCGGCGACACGCGATCGAGGTCCGAGCCCGCCGGCGTGATGCCGGGATTATCGGCCGTGAAGATGGGGTCCGGATGCGGCACGAGTTCGTAGCGGTCGAAGCGCGCGCCGGGCGTCACGATCCAGCGGCCGATGCGCAGCTCGTCCTGTAGATAGACGCTCGAGGAGCGCGCGGTCGACAGTGGGAAATCGCGTACCGGATACAGATCGGGACCCACCTGCGAGGTGACAGTACCGGTCGTGAGGTTGCGTTCGACACCGCCGCGCAGCTGCACGGTGTCCGTCTCGAGATACTCGACGCCGGCCGTGACACGGTGGCTGAGGGAATCGAAACTCCATGTCTTGTGCAGCGTGACCTCGCCGCCCGCGAGATCCTGCTCGAAGTCGAACACGCGGTCGCGCACGCGCAGCGATGTCGCGGCGGGCGTGCGCACGGTGCGGTACTCCGTCGTGTACTGCCGGGTCTCGGACTTCTGGTCGTAGACGCGCCAGACACCGCCGTCCATCCACGACCATCCGAGCTCGTCGAACTGGTGCTCTAGCGAGATGCGGCGACGCTCGTCCTCGTCGTCGCCGATCAGCGCGGTGGTGTCGAGAGCCGCCGACGCCGTGCGGCTCGTGATGACGTCAGTGGTGAGATCGTGCCGCGAGGTCTCGAACACGAGCCGCAGGCGCTGCATATCGCTCGCGTCCCACACGCCCTTGAGCAGCAGTCCGTCGCCGTAGCCGTCTTGCGGGTTCGACCGCGTGCGGTTCGCGTTCAGCGCCGCGTTCGTGCCCTGATTCTCGTAGTCGCCGCTTTCCTGGTGCGAGTAGAGCGCGAGCGCGGAGAGGCGGCCGTGGCGCGCAGCGAAGCTGGCCGACCCGCCGACGGCGTCGTGCGACTGGCCGTACGTGCCGCGCGCCCCGAAATACAGGGAGCGGTCCTCGCCCAGCAGGTCGTCCGGATCCTTGGTGGTCAGCGCGACGACACCGCCGATGGCATCCGTGCCGTACAGCGAGGACGCGGAGCCGCGCACGATCTCCACGCGCTTCAGCAGGTCCAGGTCGATGCCGTCGCGCGCGGCGTTGGAGAAGCTGCCGATCGCGAACGTGTCGGGGACGCGCACGTCGTCGATCTCGACCAGCACGCGATTGCCCTGGATGCCGCGCACGTTGAAGTCCGACAGGCCGAAGCGCGCGATGTTGTTGCGTACCGAGACATTGGGCTCGTAGCGCACCAGGTCCTTGATGTCGCCGTCGAGGCGGCGTTCGGAATCCGCGGCGATGATGATGGTCACGGTCGCCGGCACATCGATGACCGGCGTGGCGAACTTGGTCGCGCTGATGGTCACTTCGTCGACGGGAAGTTCGTCTACGGGGCGTGGGAAATCGTCGGCCCGCGCGATACCGGCCAGCGATGCGGCCGCGATGCGGCCGTGATGCACGCGGCGCGAATTTGATTGCGAAAATTCATGCCAACCTCGTGGAACCCGCGATGCGCGGGGAGGACTGGCTGCCTGGGGGAGAGGTCGCTGAGGGGGGCTCAGTCTACCTAGGTGGCTCAGGACGCGGAAATAGTTAGACGATGGGGTCGTCTGCTATCCGTTCTGGATTCTTACTTCGTCAGGATGAGCTTGCCGCTGCGCGTGACCTGCAGCAGGTAACGCTGCGCGCCGTGCTCGATCCAGATGCGATGCGCACCGCCGAGCAAGTCCTTCGTGGTGACGACGCGCTCGGCCGTCGGGCGCAATGGCGCCGTCGTCTGGACTCGCTTGGCCGGCTCTTCTGTATGGGTGGACTGCATGGGGCCTCAAATACGAACGCTTCTCATTTGC
>JAYTOI010000104.1:0-11888 GCA_043747875.1 Pseudomonadota bacterium
CAGCCAGCCCTGTGCGCGCAGGGCTGGCCACAGTGCGGGCCACACGGCGGGTCGGCCATAGACCGCCAGCAACACCACGGCGCCGACCGTGAAGCGCCAGAACGAGATGTTCTCGGGCGTGAAGCCGTGCTTGGCGACGAGCACGTTGACGACGAGCGCGCCGGTGCCCCCTCGCCACGCCCGCACGCCCGCACCGCAGGCCGCCACGAGGGCTAGGCTGGCGGATGACGACGCCGGCGCCGACGCCGACACCGAGGTGTGAGCGGGCATGCCGGGCTCCCGGTGCGCGGCTCAGTCCACGATGAACAACGTGGCGCCCGTGGCGGTGCGCGAGCGGTGCGGCTCGGCGCCGTCGGCCACCTGGTAACTCATGCCAGGCGTCAGCGTGAAGACGCGACCGTCGGCCAGCGTGGTCTCGAGCTCGCCTTCCAGGCACAGCAGGAAATGCCCCTTCGTGCACCAGTGATCGGCTAGATAGTCCGCGGAGTACTCGACCATGCGTGCGCGCACGTCGCCGAACTGGCGCGTGCGCCAGCGTGCCTCGCCGGTGGCGCCGGGATGCCTGGTGAAATCGAGCGCGTCCCAGTCGGTGACGCCGAACGGCAGGTCCGCGATGCGCATGTTCAGAGCCGGCCGGCGAGTACGTCGGCGAAGGTGCTCGAATCCACATTGCCGCCCGTCAGCGTGAGCCCGACGCGCTTGCCGGCAAGCGACTGGCGCTCGCGCCACGCCGCCGCGAAGGAGGCGGCGCCCGCGCCTTCGGCGACGTTGTGGGTCATGGCGAACAACGCGCGCATCGCCTCGGCCAGCTCCGCATCGGACACCTCGATGAAGCGCTCGACGTTCGCGACGACTATGGCCAGCGCTTCGGGATCGGCGCGGCGGCAGGCCATGCCGTCGCCCAACACCGTGGACACGGGCGACTCGACCGGACGGCGCGCCGCGAACGACCTGGAGAACATCGCCGCCTCCGCCGAGCACACGCCTACGATCTTGGTGCGTGGCGAGACCAGGTTGCGCACCGCCGCGGCGGCACAGATTCCCGAGCCCATTCCGACGGGTACGTAGACGACGTCGAGATCCGGCGCGGCGCGGAACAGCTCGAGCCAGTACGTCGCGACGCCCTTGACGATGTCCATGTGGTACGACGGCACCAGGTGCAGCCCGTCGCGCGCCGCGCAGCGCGCGGCTTCCTCGCGTGATGCCTGGAAATCGTCGCCGTGCTCGACCAGCGTGGCGCCGAAGGCGCGCATCGCCGCGTTCTTCTCGAGACTGTTGCCGAGCGGCACATACACGGTGGCGGGTAGTTTGAAGCGCCGCGCGGCCAGCGCGACGGCCTGGCCATGATTGCCACGCGTCGCGGTGACCACGCCGCGCACACCGGGCTCGCGCCGCAACAACTCGCGGAAATACACCGCCACGCTGCGCGCCTTGAATGCGCCGATGGGCGTGTGGTTCTCGTGTTTCAGCCACACCTCGGCGCCGAATTCCGCGGCGACGCGCGGCCATACGTATTGGGGCGTGGGCGGCACGAGGTCGCGCAGGAACCCGGCGGCGTCCTCGATCGCGGCGCGATCGGGAAGTGGCGGTGCGACGAGCAGGTCGCTTGCGGTGGCGGATGCATTCATCCGCGCCAATCTACCCGACGCGTGACCGGCCGCCGCAGTACGGTTTTCGCGCCGCTCGCGCTACTGGCCCGACTGTCAAGGCGTGTAATCGTTGGGCTCCCGCACGTAACCCACCGCGTTCCCGGTATCGAGGGCGTCGGCGCCGGCGATCCCGTTCGAATGGATCTCGTTGTCGCGGATGGCGACATAGGTCGGTGGCGGCGTGTTGTCATAGCTCCGCAGCCAGACGCCGAGCGTCAGGTTGCGCAGGAACCAGGAGCGCCACACCGTCGTGCTGTAGACGTGTTCCGCCAGCCGCACGCAGACGTCGAACTGCTGGCTGTCGATTCCCTCGATGAGCCCGCCGCTCACGTATTTCAAATGCACGCCCGACGAAGATGGGGCTTCGTCCGGCAATGCCGGCGCGGACAGCAGCAGTGCAATGAACAAACCCGGGGTCGATTTCAAGAGCGTTCCTCCATGGATGTCGCGGGGCGCGGCGGCCGGGCGCGAGTAGATAGTCGTAGGGTGCGCCAGCGCCGCGGCGATCGTACACGATGCCCCATTTCAACAGATTCCCATGCGCGAATTGTGCACGACAGGAGCAGTACAGTTACAGTACAGTCGCTCTCCCAAACCCGCCTCGCTGGCCCGCTCATGAACATGTCGCTCGAACCGAAGCAGGATCACCGCCTGCCCGCACAGCTCGCCGCGCGTCTCGCGCAGCGCATCGAAAACCACGCGTTGCGGCCCGGCACGCGCCTGCCGTCGATCCGCAACTGCGCGGTGGAATCGCGCGTGTCGCGCTCGACCGTGGTTGAGGCGTATGAGCGGCTGATCGCCGCGGGGCTGGTGGAGTCGCGGCGCGGCTCGGGCTTCTACGTGCGTCCGCGACACACTAACAACCTCGCGCGGCGCCGCGCCGCGGCACCACCGTTGCCGGGCACCGTGCTCGACGTGAGCTGGCTGCTGCGCGCGCAGCGCCGCCAGTCGCCGGGCAGCGAGCAGCCCGGCGCGGGCCTGTTGCCCGAGGACTGGCTCGATCACGACATGGTCACCGCCGCGGTGCGCGGCGTCGGGCGCAGCCGCGGCTCGTGGCTGCTCAAGTACGGGCCCATCGAGGGCTATCTACCGCTGCGCGAGACGCTGTCGACGCGGCTGGCGCAGGCGGGCGTCGAGGTGCTGCCGGAGCAGATCGTCACGACCGCCGGCGCCACCGAGGCCATGGACATCGTGGCGCGCCGCTTCCTCGCGCCCGGCGACCTGGTGTTCGTCGAAGACCCGGCCTGGTTCGTGATGTTCGCGCGTTTCGCGGCATTCGGCGCGCGCATCGTCGGCGTGCCGCGCGCCGCAGATGGTCCGGATCTGGCCGCGCTCGAGAGCCTGCTCCGGCGCGAGAAGCCCAAGCTGTTCATCATGAGCTCCGTGCTGCACAACCCCACGGGCTCGAGCGTCAGCCCCGCGAATGCTGCGCGGCTGCTCGAGCTGGCCGGGCAGTACGGATTCATGATCCTCGAGGACGACATTTACGGCGACCTGCACGGCCGCCACGCGTTGCGTCTCGCCAGCCTTGATGACGGGCGTCGCGTCATCTATGTCGGCGGCTTCTCGAAGACGCTGGCCGCGAACTTGCGGGTGGGTTTCGTCGCCGCGCATCCGTCGCTGGCGCGCGAGCTGCGCGACATCAAGGCACTTACGGGCCTCGCATCCTCCGAACTGTGCGAGCGCGTGGTCGCGCGCATCATCGTGGAGCGGCGCTACGAACGCATGCTCGAGCGCGTGCGCGCGCGGCTCGACGAGTGTCGGGGCCGTACCGTGGACGCGCTGACGCGCATGGGCGCGAAGGTGGCCGGGCCGCCGAACGGCGGCATGTATGCGTGGGCGGACTTCGGCCGCGACACCAGCGAGCTCGCGGCCGCGGGCAGTCGCGAGGGCATCCTGCTCGCTCCGGGCAGCCTGTTCTCGCCGACGCAATTGCCGAGCACATGGATGCGTGTGGCCGCGGCCACGTGCCTCAACGAAGCGGCGATGCGCTTCCTGCAGCGCGCGATGCAGCGTTAGATGGGGCTACAATAGCGCCGGCTCGTGCTCCCACACCGGGAGACGCATACGAATAAAAGGGGCTCGCCATGTCTCACACATCCGCGCAGAGGTCTCTGTTAGTCCTGTCCGCCAGCGCGTTACTGACCATCGCCTGCTCGAAGAAAGAAGAAGCGCCGCCACCCCCCATGCCATCCACCGCGCTCGAAGGCGCGCTCGACATCGTCGCCTGGCCCGGCTACGTCGAGCGTGGCGAGAACGACAAGGCGTACGACTGGGTCTCCGCGTTCGAGGGTGCGACGGGCTGCAAGGTCAGCGTGAAGACCGCGGCCACCTCGGATGAGATGGTGTCCTTGATGACGGCCGGCGGCAGCGCGGCGACCTCGGGCGACGGCTCGTGGCCGCCCGCCGGCAGCGCGCCCTACGACCTGGTCACCGCCTCGGGCGATGCCTCCCTGCGCCTGATCCGTGGCGGCACCGTGCAGCCGATCGACGTCGCCCGTGTGGCTAGCTACTCGACGATCGACCCGCGCCTGCAGGAGGCGCCGTGGCACTTCGTCGACGGCAAACACTACGGCGTGCCCTACCAGTGGGGCCCGAACGTGCTGATGTACAAGACGGACGTCTTCAAGACCGCGCCGACGTCGTGGTCGGTGGTATTCGAGGCGCAGAAGCTGCCGGACGGCAAGTCCAACAAGGGCCGTGTCCAGGCCTACGATGGTCCTATCTACATTGCAGATGCCGCGCTGTATCTCATGTCGAAGATGCCCGATCTCGGCATCAAGGACCCGTACGAGCTCAACGAGCCGCAGTACGCCGCGGCGCTGACCCTGCTGCGCGGCCAGCGTCCGCTGGTGCCGAAGTATTGGCACGACGCCATGGCGCAGGTGCAGGATTTCCAGAACGAGGGCATCGTCGCCTCGAGCTCGTGGCCCTACCAGGTGAACACGGCGCTCGTGAACAAGGCCAAGATCGCCTCCACGGTGCCCGCCGAGGGCGCGACCGGCTGGGCCGATACCACCATGTTGGCCGCCGGTGCCAAGCACCCCAACTGCGCCTACCAGTGGCTCGAGTGGTCGATCTCCAGCAAAGTGCAGGGCGATGTGGCCTCGTGGTTCGGTTCCGTGCCTGTCGTGCCGGCCGCCTGCGAGGGCAACGAGTTGTTAGGCGCCGAGGGTTGCAAGACCAACGGCATCGACAATTTCGACAAGATCGAGTTCTGGCGCACGCCCGAGACCAAGTGTGCCTCGCACGTCGAGGGCTGCGTGCCATACAGCCGCTGGGTCACGGATTACGTCGCCATCATGGGCGGTCAGTAGCAGCTACCGCCAAGCCGATGACCGCGGCGATCGAATTCCGCGCGGTATCGCGCGTCTACGCGGACGTGCGGGCGGTGGACGACGTCTCGCTGGCCGTCGAGCCGGGTGAGTTCTTCGCGATGCTCGGGCCTTCGGGCTCGGGCAAGACCACCTGCCTGCGCATGGTCGCGGGGTTCGATGCGCCGACGCATGGCCAGGTGCTGCTCGACGGCGTGGACGTGTCGCGCGTCCCGCCGTACGACCGCAACGTCAACACGGTCTTCCAGGACTACGCGCTGTTTCCGCACATGACTGTGCTCGAGAATGTCGCGTACGGGCCGCGCGTGCGCGGCGTCGCGAAGACCGAACGCGCGGCGCGGGCAGGCGAGATGCTCGATCTGGTACAGCTCGGCGCGCTGGCACAGCGGCGCCCCGCACAGCTTTCGGGCGGACAGCGGCAACGCGTGGCGTTGGCGCGCGCCCTGATCAACCAGCCGAAGGTGCTGCTGCTCGACGAGCCGCTGGGCGCGCTCGACCTCAAACTACGCGAAGAGATGCAGATCGAGCTCAAGGGTCTGCAGAAGCGGCTCGGCATCACGTTCGTGTACGTGACGCACGATCAGGGCGAGGCGCTGTCGATGGCCGACCGTGTCGCGATCTTCAATCGTGGCCGCATCGAGCAGCTCGCGGCGCCGCGCGAGTTGTACGCGCGGCCCGCGACCGCGTTCGTCGCGCGCTTCGTCGGCAGCGCCAACGTCGCGAACGCCGCGCTGGCGAAGCGGATCGGCGGGGCGGAGCAGCCGTTCGCGGTGCGCGCGGAGAACGTGGCCGTGTATCGCACCGCGCCCTCCGCATCCGACGCGATGACCGTCGCGGGCGAGGTGGTGGCCGTGCAGTTTCATGGCGCAGGCAGCCGCTGGCAGGTGAAGCTCGACTCGGGCGAGGTCTGGAGCGCGTGGATGACCGAAGAGCGTGCGCTCGAGGGCCCGGCCGTGGGCACGCGCGTGCACCTGGCATGGCCGCGTGCCGCCGCGGTGCCGCTCGCGGGCGGCGCCGGCGCGGATGCACCGCTGCTGGAAAGCCGCGGGGCCTGAAGCGATGCGCGCCGCGTCGACGTTTTTCTATCGGCGCCCGTACTGGTATCTCGCGCTGCTGTTGCTGCCGCCGCTGCTGTGGTTCGGCACCGTCTATCTGGGCTCACTGTTTGCGCTGCTGTGGCAGTCTTTTTACGCGATCGACGACTTCACCGCGCAGATCGTGCGCGAGCCCACGTTCGCGACGTACAAACAACTGTTCACGCGGCCCGCGCACGTCGACATCGTGGTGCGCACGGTGACGATGGCCCTCGCGGTCACCATCGCCTGCGCCGCCATCGCGCTGCCGATCGCGACCTACATGGCGCGCTACGCCAGCGGCCGCATGAAGGCGCTGTTCTACGTGGGCGTGATGCTGCCGATGTGGACCAGCTACCTGGTGAAGGTATACGCGTGGCGCCAGCTGCTGGCGCGCGAGGGCATCATCGCGTGGTGCTTCGACCAGCTGGGGCTGACGTGGCTGCTGGCCGGCCTGCTGTCCGCGCCCGGCATCGGCGGCACGTCGCTGTCGACGTCGTACATCGGCATGTTCCTGGTGTTCGTCTACATGTGGCTGCCGTTCATGATCCTGCCGATGGCCGCGGCGCTGGAGCGTGTGCCCGCGTCGCTGCTGTCGGCGTCGGCGGATCTCGGCGCGCGACCCGCGCAGACATTCCGCAACATCGTGCTGCCGCTCGCGGTGCCGGGGATCGCCGCCGGCTCCGTGTTCACGTTCTCGCTGACGCTCGGCGACTACATCATCCCCAGCGTGGTCGGCGCGCCGGGTTACTTCATCGGCATGATGGTGTACGTGCAGCAGGGCACCGCGGGCAACATTCCGCTGGCGGCCGCGTTCTCTGTGGTGCCCATCGTGCTGATCTTCGTCTATCTCCGCGCCGCCAAGCGCTTCGGGGCGTTCGATGCTCTTTAGGCGCCCTAACTACAATCCCAATCGGCCCTCGCGGCTGCTGCGCGCGGGCGCGTTCGCCGGGCTGGCCTTCATGCACATCCCGGTGCTCATCATCATCCTCTACGCCTTCACCACCGAGGGCGGCAACTATCAATTCCCGCCGCCCGGGCTGACGCTGCGCTGGTTCGGACGCGCGTTCGAGCGCAGCGACATCTGGCAGTCGCTCTCGCTGTCGCTCGGCGTCGCGACCTGCGCGACGCTGGTGGCGCTGGTGCTCGGCACGCTGGCGGCGTTCGCGCTGGCCAAGGCGCGTTTCCGCGCCAAGGACTCGCTGACCCTGTTGTTCGTGCTGCCGATCGCGCTGCCGGGCATCGTCACCGGCATCGCGCTGCTCGCCGCCATGAAGCTGTGGCGCGTCGAGGCATCGTTCCTCACGATCGTGTGTGGCCATGCCACTTTCTGCACGGTCATCGTCTACAACAACGTCATCGCGCGCCTGCGCCGGCTGCCGCCGTCGTGGGTGGAGGCGTCGATGGACCTCGGCGCGGACGGCCTGCAGACGTTCCGTTACGTCCTGCTGCCGCAGGTGGCCACGGCGTTCCTGGCCGGCGGCATGCTCGCGTTCGCGCTGTCGTTCGACGAAATCATCGTTACCATCTTCACGGCGGGAAAAGAGCGCACGCTGCCGATCTGGTTCTTCAACGAGCTGTTCCGGCCGCGCGACCGGCCTGTCACGAATGTGGTCGCCGTCATCGTGATGGCGATGACATTCATCCCGATACTGCTGGCTTACTACCTCACGAGGCCCGACGATGAACACGAAACTGCTCGTTAACGGCAAGCTGCGCACCGGCAAGGGCGACGATCTCGGCGTGCTCGACCCGGCCACCGGCAAGGTCATCGCGCACGTGCACGAGGCTTCGGAGGAGCAGGTCGCGCACGCGGTGCAGTCGGCCGCGAAGGCATTTCCCGCGTGGGCGGCCACCGTACCGAAGGATCGCGGCGCGCTGCTGCTGAAGCTCGCGGATCGCATCGAGGCCGAAGCCATGGAGTTCGCGCGCATCGAGTCGCAGAACTGTGGCAAGCCGTTGAACGCCGCGCTCAACGACGAGATCCCCGCCATCGCCGACGTGTTCCGCTTCTTCGCGGGCGCGGCGCGCACGTTGACGGGCTCCGTCGCGGGCGAGTACCTGCCGGGCTTCACCAGCATGGTCCGGCGCGATCCGCTCGGCGTCATCGCGTCCATCGCGCCGTGGAACTATCCACTCATGATGGCTGCGTGGAAGATGGCGCCCGCGCTCGCCGCCGGCAACACCGTGGTGCTCAAGCCCTCCGAGCAGACGCCGCTGACCGCGCTCAAGCTCGGCGTGCTGTGCGCCGAGATCTTCCCGCCGGGTGTGGTGAACATCGTATGCGGCCGTGGCAACACCATCGGCGCCGCGCTGGTATCCCAGCCCGAGGTCGCGATGATCTCGGTGACCGGCGACATCTCCACGGGCGAGAAGATCCTGACCGCGGCGGCGAAGGGGCCGAAGCGCACGCATCTGGAGCTCGGCGGCAAGGCGCCGGTCATCGTGTTCGACGACGCCGACCTCGAGTCCGTGGTCAGCGGCATCCGCACGTTCGCGTTCTACAATGCCGGTCAGGATTGCACCGCCGCATGCCGCGTGTACGCCGGCCCGAAGATCCACGACAAACTGGTGGCCGACCTGTCGGCCGCCGCGCAGAGCATCAAGGTCGGCGCGCAGGAAGACGAGGGCGTCGAGATGGGGCCGTTGATCACGGCCAAACAACGTTCGCGCGTCTCGGGCTTCGTGCAGCGCGCGTCCGAGAAGCGGCACATCGAAGTCACCGCGGGCGGAAAAGCCCGGTCCGGCAGCGGGTTTTTCTACGAGCCGACGGTCATTGCGGGGGCGAAGCAGACCGATGAGATAGTTCAGAAGGAAGTCTTCGGGCCGGTGGTCAGCGTCACGCGCTTCAAGGATGCCGACCAGGCGATCGAATGGGCCAACGATTCGGATTACGGCCTGGCGTCATCGGTGTGGACCAAGGACGTCAGCAAGGCGATGAAAGTGGCGGCGCGTCTGCAGTACGGCTGCACGTGGATCAACACGCACTTCATGCTGGTCAGCGAGATGCCGCATGGAGGAATGAAGCGGTCGGGGTACGGCAAGGACCTGTCCAGCTACTCGCTCGAGGATTACACGGCGGTGCGGCACGTGATGGTGAAGTTCTAGCGACGCGTGACCCGCAGACGCCAGCGGACCAGTCCGCCGAATGTGCCAGCAATGCGCCGACGAGTACGGCAGCCGCGAGCCACCACAGCGCTTGCGGGTGGTAGATGGCCGCAGCGTATCCGAGCAAAGACTCTCAACAGACGCCGTCCGGGCAGTTCGAGTAGGCGTAGATGAACATCGCCGGCAGCAGGCCGGCGACGAGTCCGAACGCGAGCGAAACCCAGTCGAGCGCCGTCAATCGCCGGCGTGCGAGAAAGCACAGGATGGCGCCGATGATGGCGAGCACGGGCGCGATCAGGCCCATGACCATCCCGGCCTCGAACGAGACACTGGCGAGCTCGTGCACCCAGCGCGGCGCGCCCGGCATCGGGCGCGAGAACGCGAGGAACGTCACCACGATGAACATGCCACCGCCTAGCGCGATCCTCAGCAGGAACGTCCCGGCTCGACTCGGACGCCCCACTACTTCAACGTTCGCCGACATGCGTCATCTCACTCGAGCCCGCGCCGGGCTCACGCCGCCGGCATCATCCTGAATGGATAGTCCGGGTCCTTCGTGACCGAAGGGATGGCCCACCAGAAGCTGCGCGGGTTCACCCTGCGCGGGTTGCCGCCGTGGAATTCCACTTTCGTGCCCTCCGGCAACTGCTCGATGGCGATGCCCGGCCCGCTGCCCGCAAACTCCAGCGCGCGGCCGTCGCGCGTCTCGATCGGAATCACGATGTCGACCGTGCTCCGGAAGCCGCCCTCGAGCTGTTTCCACGTCGGTTGCTTCCTGAGCAGATCCTTCGGCGTGATGTCCGGCCACACGGTCACGGTCAGCGTGATGGTCGTATCCGCCTTTGCCTTCACGACGAAGCGTTCGATGCTCGCGAACGACACCGTCACGCTCTTGCCGGCCGCATTTTTCCCGGCGAACTCGTGCGAAGGCACGTCGCCGACCTTCTTCACCTGCGGGCTGATCGCCACGTCGTGGATCTGCACGAACTCCTCGTCCGGCGCTTCGACCAGCGCGCCGGTCAGCGTCAACGTCTGGCATTGCTCCGCTTCCTTCTTCGCCGCCTCGAGCTCGCCGGCATCCTGCGGGCCGGCGATGCGCCAGGGCGTGGCCGGGTGCCCGCGGCCTCCGCCGACGTCGGCGCTGACACCGCTCAGCGCGCCGAGCACGACCAACAACGCCGCATACGCGCCGCGCCGGTTCATGTGTTCTCCCGCGTCGCTTTCGATTCTTCGTCCTGGTCCGTGCAGCGTTCCTTCACCAGCGGCGCCAGATGTTTCGCGAGCGTGCCCTGGCGCTGCTGCTCGAGCAGTCCATCGAAGTAATCGACGTGCGCCTGGTCATCCTTCGCGATGAACGCCGCATATACTTTGAGCAGGCTCTCCATCGCGGCCACCTGCAGCGCGACGATGTCGCTTTTTCCGGGATTGCGGATCTGCCACGACACGTTGCCGAACATGTGCTGCAGCAGCAGCTCGCGGCCGTTCGGCACCTGCGCGTCACCCGGGATCGGCCCGAGCACGTCGCACATCTTCACCATGTAGTCGGGCGTCTCGATCACCCAGCTCATCAGCCATTCGCGGTCCGCGTCGGCGTCGCTGCGAAACGGGTCCTTCTCGAGCGATTCGGTGACCCGCAGCGCGCTCTCGGCATCTTTCTTCGCGGCCTCGCGCGACTGGGTTTCTTCGGCATTTGTCGCGGCGCTGGCCAGCAACAGAACCCAGGTCATCGACAAGGCTAACAACATCCTTTTCATCGGCTCCCCCTTACTTGAATTCCGAGCTCTCGCGTTCGACGGTCAGCAATTCCTGCCGCAGCATCGCGAGCAGCCGCTCGTACGACTGGTTGACCTTGTTGAGCCGCTCGCCGAGTTGCGTCGCGAGCTCGTTGCGCCTCGACGTCGACACGGGCGCGCCATCCTGCGCGAGCGCCTCGGTGATCAGTCCCTGGATTTCCTCGGAGCTGCCGATGAGCTCGTTCCAGGCGTCGCGGATCCTGGGCTGCGCGGTCGATGGAAAGTAGAACATCGACGCGGCGAACGCGGCGTTCTGCGCAATGCGGCGCTTCTGCAGCTCGCGCAGATCCTTGCGCCATTGCTCGAGCATCGGCGCCGCGATGACGCCCGGCGCCTGCAACACGTCGAGGCCCAGCTCGTAGAGCTCCGCGCTCAACGCCTGCACGGCGATGAACTGCTTGAGGCTCTCGCGCATGCTCGTGAGCTGCAGCACGAGGCTGTTGTAATTGTTCTGCTGGCGCCACTTCACGCGCTCCTGCGTGTACTGGAACACCGGCACCAGCACGCCCGACACGACGGCGCCGATGACGAGCAGTCCGATCTTGGTCTCCACCCACGCCCACTTATTCTTCTTCGCCGGCGCGGGCTCGCCCTGCTGGCGCGCCAGTTGCTCGCGAACCTCGCGCTCGATGGCGAGTTTCGTGAGGATCTCGTTCTTGATGTCTTCCGCGCTCATTGCTTCCCGATCGGATAGAGGAAGGTGACTTCGACGGTCGTCAGCGGTCCGTCCGTGCTTTGGTCTTCACCGCCGAGCTGTTGGTCGGGAAGCGCGGCAGGTTGTCGGCGACATCGAACCACGGTATGCGGTCCTTCGTCCACACGTGGTCGTCGATGTGCACGCGGTTGGGCTCGTCGAGACTGCCGACGGCGATCAGCATGCGGTCGGCGAGGATTTCCTCGTGCATCGACAGCGTGCTGCCGCAGGTGGGG
>JAYTOI010000105.1:0-9084 GCA_043747875.1 Pseudomonadota bacterium
TCACGTAGAACGTCGCGTCCGCCGCGACTTCGGATGACCCGTACAGATTGACGAAGCGGCAGTCGGCAAGCGCTGCCTGCAATTGCCGCAGCAGAGCTGGCGTCAGCGCCTCGCCGCTGAGAGTCCAGTGGCGCAGCGTCGCCAGACGCTGAATGTTTTCCACGGTGTCGACGAGAGACCGCGCGAGAGAGGGCACGGTGATCAACCAGGTCACTGCCTCGCGCGCGATGAGGGCGGCGAGTGCCTCCGCGTCCTTGGCGACAGCGGCAGGAGCAATCACCAGCGGCAAGCCGTACGACAGTGGCCCCAGGGCCTCCACGATGGAGTCGACGAATCCGACCGCGGTCTTGTGACAGCAGATATCGCCGGCGACGAATGGAGCGAAGTACTCCTGCGCCTTCAACCTGTTCACCAGCCCGCCGTGGGGTGCAGCGACGCCCTTCGGCGTGCCGGTGGATCCGGACGTATAGATCACATACGCCAGCTGCGACGACGTAATGCCGGCACTGGCCGCATCGAGGTTGGAGCCTTCTTCTTTCTCGATCTGCTTCCAATCGGTATCGAGCGCCACTCTGGTACCGGCAAAATCCGGGAAGCGGTCACCCAGGTGTTGCTGAGTCAACAACACCTGAGGCGCCGCATCGCGCAGCATGTATTCGAGTTGCGCTTGCGGATAGTTCAGATCGAGCGGCAGATACGCCCCACCCGCCTTCAGTATCCCCATCAACCCGACGATCATTTCCGGCCCACGCTCCACATACAGCGCAACAGGCACGTCGGCACCGATCCCCTGCTTGCGCAAATAGTGGGCGAGCTGGTTCGCTCTTCGATTGAGCTCACCGTAGGTGAGACGTTGGCCCTCGTACACGACGGCCACCGCGTCCGGGACTCTGCGCGCCTGCGCTTCGAACAATTCGTGCGCCAGTCTCTCATTCGGGTGACGCCCGGCGGCCGCGCCGAATTCGTCCAGAATCTGGCGGCGCTCTGTCTGGGGCAGGATATTCAATTCGATCGCCGCGCTCTGCGGCGCACTCTCGAGTGCGTCGACCAAAGAGGTCAGCGCCTCGTGCAGGTAACCCGCCAGGCGGTGTGGATCCACCTGCGGGTCGGTCTGAGCCACGATGTCGAAAGCCTCGCCGAGATCGGAGATCGCAATCAGGAATGGATAGTTGCTTCGTTCCTGTGCTTCCAGCACTCGAATGCCCTTTTCCTCGAGCGTCGCGGATCTCGCGGGCGAACTGTGCCGGTAGTTCAACACCGCACTGAATAGCGGCCGCGATCCGGCGATGCTGCTGCAACGCTGTGCTACCGCCAGTGACGTCTGCTCGTGCTGCAGCAGCTCCACGATCTCACGCTGCACGTGCCTGACCAGTTGTTCCGCGCTCAGCCCAGCAAGCTTTATTCGCAGCGGCAACGTGTTGATGAACATGCCCATCGCCCGGTCGATGTCCTGCCAACCGCGCATGCGTCCGAGCAGCACGCTGCCGAACACCACGTCGTCCTGCTGACTCGTCCGCGCCACCACCAGCGCCCACGCGCTGTGAAACAAGGTCGCCGCGCTGACTCCGAGGCGGCGCCCCTGGCTTCGCAGCCGGTATGACAGCTCCGGTTCCACATGTTGACGTGCTTGGCGAATCGTCCTGCCGTCACCATGCACATCGAGCAATCCGAATGGAGCGGTCGGCTGCGTGACGTCGCCCAGCTTGCCGCGAAAGAAAGTTTCTGCTTCGCCGTCGCCGGTCTGCGACAACGTCTGCCAGACGAAGTTGCGATAAGGCACCGGCGGGCTCAATTGCCCGACTCGATCCTCCATCTGCGCCATCAGCTCCCGCAGCAGAATCTCCTGGCCGACGTGATCGTTGATCAGATGATGCTGGAGCAACAACGCATACCAGCGCACGCCGTCCGCGGCGCGTGCGATCTGCAGACGGACCAATGGCGCCTTGCGCACATCCAGCCACAGGCGCTGCGAAGACAGGCGCGATTGCAATTCCGTGAGCGGATCATCCGGTGTTTCGCAATGGATCTCCTCTACCAACAACGGCGCCCGGCGATAGACCACTTGCACCGGCCGCGGCAATCCATCCCACAACACCGCGCTGCGCAGCAGATCGTGCCGGTCGACCACCGCCTGCAAGCCTTTCATCAACTCATCCAGCTCGCGGCGCGATCGCAATTCCAGCAGCGAGGAAAAGATGTACGCGTCCGCTTGCTCGTTCATCAGGTGATGGAACAAGACGCCTTCCTGGAAAGGCGCCAGCGGATAGATGTCCTGAACGTTGCTCGCTCCACCGGGAACCGCGGCGACGATCCGATCTATCTGCTCCTGCCGCAGCTCGATCATCGTCAACAGTTCCGGGGTGAGGGCTTCGGCTTGACCAATCAGGTTCGCGGGCACATCGCCGACGACCTGCGGGGCACCGCTGACCGCGCTCACCAGATCACTCAGCGTGGGATGCTCGAACACCTCGAGCACGGTGCCTTGCAACCCGATGCGCCGCATGCGTTCGAGCAGATGCATGACGAGCAGCGAATGGCCGCCGAGTTCGAAGAAATTGTCGTGGCGGCCGATCTGCTGCACTCGGAGCAACTCGCGCCAGATCCCGGCCAGTCCTTCTTCGAGCTCTCCCTGCGGCGCCTCGTACTCACGCAGCGGCATCGAACAATGCTCCGGCGCCGGCAACGCCCGCCGGTCTACCTTTCCGTTCGGCGTCATTGGCAGCGATTCCAGGACCATGTACGCACTCGGCACCATGTATTCCGGAATCCGGCTGCGTAAGAACTCCCGCAGCTCTTTTGCGCTCGTCGGCCCCGTCATCGTCACATACGCCACGAGACGTTTCTCACGCCCTTCATCTTCACGGGCAACCACCGCGACTTCCCGGACCTGCGCATGCATTCGCAGCTGCGCTTCGATCTCTCCGAGCTCGATGCGGTAGCCGCGAATCTTGACCTGAGCGTCCGAGCGCCCCAGATACTCGATGTTTCCATCGCGCAGCCAGCGGCCCACATCGCCCGTCCGGTACATGCGTGCGTGCGCATCGGCGGCGAAGGGATCTTTCAGAAATCGATCTGCGGTCAGCTCGGGGTTGTTCAAATAGCCACGCGCGACTCCCGCACCACCGATATGGATCTCGCCCGCGACGCCGATGGGCACGGGCAGGCCTTGCGTGTCGAGGATGTAGACGCGTGCATTCGCGATCGGCCGACCAATGTGCAGCACCGGCTCGGCACGTCGAATGACGCCGGAAGTCGCAACCACCGCGCACTCTGTCGGCCCGTAATTGTTGATGAGAGAGAAAGACTCGTCTGTGCTCGGGCGATACCGCAGACAATCCCCTCCGACCAGCATCGTGTGCAGATGTGCGTTGCGCAGACCTCGGGTGAGCGCGAATTCCGCCAACGGTGTCGCGAGAAAACTCTGGTCGAGTGGTTGGTCACACCACCACTTCAGCAGCGCTTCCGGATCTTTCGTGATGCGCTCCACAGGCAGCACCAGGCACGCGCCCGTGCTCAGCGGCGGCCAGATCTCCCAAGTGCAGGCGTCGAATCCAAGTCCGGCCATGCAAGAAGATCGATTGCCTTCTACGACATCGAAAGCCCGCACATGCCAGGCCACGAGGTTGAGCAGATTCGAGTGCTCGACCATCACCCCTTTGGGCTTGCCGGTGGAGCCCGAGGTGTAAATCACATAGGCGAGATGTTTCGCAGTCACGCCCACCTGAGCGGGATCGAGATCGTCCCGCGATTCATGCTCGAGCTGTGCCCATTCGCCATCGAGCACGAGGCATGTACCGCCAAACTCCGGCTGTTGTTTTTTGAGATGCTCCTGCGTCAGCAGCACTCGCGGCGCCGTGTCCGCCAGCATGTATTCCAGGCGCTCTCTCGGCTGGCTCGGCTCCAGCGGCACGTACGCGGCACCGGCTTTCAGGATGCCGAGCATTGCCACGATCATTTCAAGCCCGCGCTCCATGTACAGGGCCACGAGCTGATCGGGACCCGCTCCGTGCCTGCGCAGAAAACGCGCCAGCTGGTTCGACCTCTGATTCAACTCTTGGTACGTGAGACGCTGGTCTGCGCATTCCACCGCAATCGCATCCGGCGTCTTGCGTACCTGCGTCTCGAACAAAGCGTGGACGACTTGTTCGCGCGGCAATGGCGCCGCAGTGGCGTTGAACTCATGCAACAACTGGTCGCGCTGGGCGAGGTCCATGAGAGAGATATCTCCCGCCGGCCGCCGCGCATCCCGTGCCATCTCGGTCAGCACATGTTGGAAATGGCCGACCCACCGCTCGATCGTCTGCCGATCGAACAAATCGCTCGCGAATTGCACGGAGCCGGCGATTTCTCCGTCTACCTCCTGCAACGCCCACGACAGATCGAACTTCGAGGTCGAACTGGGCACCGCCAGCGCTGTCGTTTCAACGCCCGGCAGCCACTGTTTCGCCGCTGCCCCGAGCGGCGCGTTCTGCCAGCTGAGACTGGTCTGGAATATCGGGCTGTGGCTGAGACTGCGGGGCGGTTGCAGCGCCTCCACTACCTGCTCAAAAGGAATCTCCTGATGAGCGTACGCTTTGATCATGAGTCCGCGGACCGCGTCCAACAGCTCGCCCAGTGTGTCGCTGGCGCGCACCAGCACGCGCAGCGGCAGCATGTTCACGAAGAAACCTATGAGGCCCTCGAGCTCGGTCCGCCGCCGGTTCGCGACCGGTACGCCAATCACCACTTCTTCCTGACCGCTCAGCCGCGACAACACCAGAGCCAGCCCCGCGTACATCGTCATGATCAGCGTGGCATTGTGTTGCCGGGACAAATCCTTCAGTTGCTCCGTCAGCTTTCCACCCAGCTTGAACGCAAAGCTCTCTCCCCGAGAGCTCTGGATCGTCGGCCGCGGCCGATCCGTGGGGAGTTCCAGCAACACCGGCGCACCGGCCAGTTGCTTCTTCCAGTGGTCGACTTGTTCCTGCAGTACTTCACCCTGCAGCCACTTTCTCTGCCAGGCAGCGTAGTCCGCGTACTGGATCGCCAAGGCAGGCAGGGGATTCGGGCGACCATCTCGATAGGCCGCGTACAGCGCGGCGATCTCGCTCAACAATATCCCGGCCGACCAGCCATCCGACACGATGTGATGCATCGTCAGCAACAACACGTGCTCTTCGGCACTCACTTTCAGCACGCGGCCTCGAAACAAGGGACCCGCGCTCAAATCAAACCGTTGCGCCGATTCCTCCGCAATGTGCCGCGTGATTTGTGCCTCCCGCTCCTGGGTGTCCTGTGCGCCGAGGTCTATCTCTTGCAGCGCACAGCGCGCGGTGTGCGTGATCACCTGCCGCAGGTCGCCGCTCACCTGGGCAAAGGTGGTTCGCAGCGCTTCGTGACGCTCCACCACGGTGTCCAGTGCCTGCCGTAGTGCTTGCACGTCGAGAACGCCGCGCAGCCGCATGGCCATGCGCACGTGGTATGCAGTGCCGCTGCCTTCCAGCTGATCGATGAACCACAACCGTTGTTGTGCGAAGGACGGCGGCGAGGTTTCATCGCCGCCCGCGCGCTCGATCGGCGCAAATGGCTTTCGGTGCGCGACCGCCGTTCGTTGCAACTCGCGTAGCAACTGATCGCGCTTGAGTGACCCGTCATTCATGGCATTTCCCTTGCCGCCTCTACGCGACCGTCGCGACCGCGACTTGAGCGGATACCCGCGCAACATCCGCGGGATCGAATTGCGCCAGCTGCCTCGAAACAACCACCTCCGCCATCGCGGCAACCGAGGGTGAGTCGAAGATCTCCGCCAGCGATGCGTCGATCTGAAACATTTGACTGATGCGCGCAGTCGCTTGCACTGCAAGCAACGAATGTCCGCCGAGTTCGAAGAAGCTGTCGTGCCGTCCCACGCGCTCCAGACGCAGCAGGTCCTGCCAGATGCTCGCCAGCGCAACCTCGGTTCCGCCCAATGGCAACTCGTACGGCTTCAGGGCGTAGGCAGTCGCATCGGGCGCGGGCAATGCGGCTCGATCCACCTTGCCATTGGGCGTCAACGGCAACGTCGCCATCGGTACGAACGCCGCCGGGATCATGTGACTCGGCAGGAATGATTTGAGATGAATGCGAAGCGTGTCGGCGCTGGGCGATTCTCCGGCGTACGTCACGTATGCCACCAGCCGCTTCTCATTGAGCTCGTCCTCCCGGACGACGACGACCGCCTCTTTCACCTGCGGATGGCGACTCAACCCTGCCTCGATCTCGCCGGGCTCGACGCGGTAACCGCGAATCTTGACCTGATGATCGCTGCGTCCGCAGAACTCGATGTTTCCGTCTGCGCGCCATCTGCCCAGATCGCCCGTCTTGTACATCCTCGCCGCCGGCGTCGCGCTGAATGGATCGTGCAGAAAGCGTTCCACGGTCAGCTCGTCCCGATTCAGATAGCCACGCGCCACGCTGGCACCGCCGACGTGGATTTCTCCGACCACGCCGATGGGCACCGGCTGAAGATGTGGATCCAGGATGTAAATGTTCGTATTCGCGATCGGACGGCCGATGTGCGCGGTCTGTTCGGCGGCATCCAGATGACCGGAGGTCGCCACGACCGTCGTCTCCGTCAGGCCATAGTTGTTGATCAGTCGATACGGGCTGGATGCAGGAGAGCGGTAACGAAGCTGATCGCCACCCACGAGCAGTGTTTTCAAGCCCGCGTTGTCTATGCCGCGATTGAAGGCGAATTCCGCGGCCGGCGTGGGCAGGAAACTGATGTCGAGCCGCTGGCGTCGCCACCATTCGAGCAAAGTATCGAGATTGTTCGTCACGCTGCTGGTCGGCAGCACGAGGGTCGCGCCCGCGCACAGCGTCGTCCATATCTCCCAGACGGTCGCATCGAAGCCGAGCCCGGCGATGGAACTCGAGCGATCTCCGGCGCGCAGATCGAATGCGGCGCAGTGCCAGTCGATCAGGTTCACCAGATTGCGGTGCTCGACCATGACGCCTTTGGGCTGCCCGGTCGAACCGGATGTATAGATGACGTAGGCGAGATGCGCGGGAGTCTCCGCCGTCAAGGTGCGCGGAAGATTGGTGTCTTCCCGCTGCTCGAGCTCGAGCCGCAGGCTATCTACCGCGATGACCTGCGCGGCGCAAACCGGAAGCTCGTCGGCCATGCGGCTCAGCGTCAGCAGCACGGGCGCGCCGGCATCCTCCAGCAGGTACGCGAGCCGATCTTCCGGATACGCCGGATCCAGCGGTACATAGGCCGCCCCGGCTTTCAGCACTCCAAGCAGACTCACGATCATCTCGACGCTGCGATCCATGCAGATGGCGATCAGAGTATCCGCCCGCACGCCGCGCTCCCTGAGATAGCGGGCCAGCTGATTGGCGCGCCGATTCAACTCGTCATAACTCAGTTGCTGACCTTCGTATGAAAGCGCGATGGCCGCCGGTTCCCGGTCCGCATGTCGTTCGAACAATTCATGGACCAGCAGATCCCGGCTGACCGGCGCGGCCGAGGTATTGAACTCCGCGAGCAGGGAACGCCGATCCGCTTCACCGAGCAATGCGACACGGCTGACGGGCTGCTCGACATCTCTGACCATCTCGGCGAGGACGGTCTGGAAATGCCGCATCCATCGCTCGACGGTGCTGCGGTCGAGGAGATCCGCGGCATACAGGGCATTGCCGATGATTCGGCCGTCTTCCTCACGCAGAATCAGCGACAGGTCGATCTGCGATGTGTCGTGCGGCACTTCCACTCGCGACAGCGTCAGCCCTGGAAGCGTGAATTGGCTGTTTGGAGTGTTACCCCAGGTGAGACTGACCTGGTACAACGGACTGTGACTGAGACTGCGAGGCGGCTGAAGCGCTTCAACGATCTGTTCGAACGGCACGTGCTGATGACTGTGCGCAGCGAGTGTCATCTCCTTCACACGCGCGAGTAACTCACGCACGCTCGGGTCATCATCGACACGAATGCGCAGCGGCAGCGTGTTCACGAAGAAGCCGACGAGCGGTTCGACTTCTTCTCTCGGGCGATTCGCCAGCGGTGAGCCGATGACGACGTCGCTCTGGCCGCTCAGGCGCGACAACAACACTGCGTAGCCGGCATACAGCGTCATGAACAGAGTCACGTCTTGCTGCCGGGAGAGCTCGTTGAGCCGCGCGGTGAGTGTTTCCTCCATGACGATTGGAAGGCTGCCGCCGCGGAAACTCTGCACCGGTGGCCGGTGCCGATCCGAGGGCAACTCCAGCAACGTCGGCACGCCAGCCAGCTGTTCGCGCCAGTACTGGAGCTGTGTGTGCTCGGCCTCGCGTTGCAGCGCGTTTCGTTGCCAGACCGCGTAATCGGCGTATTGAATCGCCAACGGCGGCAGCGGATCGCCATTGCCTTCCACGGCGGCTGAATACAGCACGCCCAGTTCTTTGATGAGCACGCCGAGCGACCAGCCGTCGGACACGATGTGATGCATGGATATCAGGAGTACGTGTTCCTGATCTCCGTACTGCAGCAGTCGCCCGCGGATGAGCGGACCGATGCTCAAGTCGAAGCGCGTGGTCGCGATCTCCGCCGCGTGTTCCTCGAAAGCTTCGGCGCGGGCCGACGGTGTATGCGTGCTCAGATCGATTTCTTTCAACGCGAAAGGCGCCGCCGGAGAGATCACTTGCACCGGATTGCCGTCCCGCTGCACAAAGGTCGTTCGCAATATTTCATGACGCTGGATGATCGCGTTCAGTGCCGAACGCAGCGCGCGGCTGTCGAGTGGCCCTTCCAGCTTCAAGGCGCCGGCAATGTGATAAGCCGCGCCGGCGGCCTCGAACCGATCCACGAACCACAGCCGCTGCTGCCCATGCGACAACGGTAACGGCTCGGAGCGATCCGCCTTCTCGAGGGGCGCGAGCTCGACGCGCACACCGTCGGACAGCCGCGACGCCAGTTGCCGGATGGTGGGTTGCGAAAACAGATCGCGTAACGCGAGGTCGCGGCCGAGGACTGCCCGAAGTCGCGTGATCAGCTGCACGGCGAGCAGCGAGTGGCCGCCGAGTTCGAAGAAGTTGTCGCGGCGGCCGACGCGCTCGACGTTCAGCAGTTCCTGCCAGATGTTCGCCAGC
>JAYTOI010000106.1:0-60691 GCA_043747875.1 Pseudomonadota bacterium
CCGACCCAGCATCGCTGAGTCGGGCCCGCGTCCATCTTTGATCGACGCACACGGCGCTGCGCGAACGCAACACTGATGCGGTTCCTGGAATTCCGCCGCCTGCGCCGGACCCGCGCTTCAGAGCCCACCGCGCGCCTCGACGAGGGTCACCCGTTCCGCGCCTAACAACCCGCGCGACACCGTCTTCGTATTCGAACGTCACGCTGGCGCTGGTCAGGGGCGGCGCCGGCGTCGCATCGAGATCGCGCTGCGTGGCGCGCGCGCGGCAGCCGGACTCTCTGTCGTGCGTCCGCCGGGTATTGATTGCCCGCCGCGCAAGGTACGCATGCTCACGGAGGTGTCCCGACCAGTGAGCGGCAGTACAATCTCGCGCATGTGCATGCGCTACGACCGGGACGCCGCGGCGTGAACGTCGGCCCGATGAATCAACCAGTCGCAAAAATCACTCTATATTCGGGCCCGCTCAGCATGTTCGGCGGCAAGGTACAGATTGCCGCGCTCGAGAAGGGGCTCGACTTCGACCTGGTCATGGTGCCGTACGACTCCGTGAGCGGCTACGACCCGAAGCATCTCGAAGTGGTTCGCATCAATCCCAAGCGACAAGTGCCCGTGTTGGTTCACGGCGACCTCGAGATTTTCGACTCGACGCAAATATTCGAGTACCTGGAAGATCTGCGTCCGTCGCCGCCTCTCTGGCCGCGCGCGATTGCGGATCGCGCCCGTGCGCGCCGCCTGGAGCATCAGTCGGACGAGGTGTACTTCCCGCACATCATTCGGCTCATGGGCATGCAGGGCAAACTGGGCGACGAGGCCGCCATGGCGGCGATCGCGGCCGCCTCCGCGTACTACGCCACCATGGAAGAACGCTTGCACGCTGGTGAGTGGCTCGCCGGAAGTTATTCGTTCGCCGATATCGCGTTCTACATGGCGGCATTGTTTGGCGAGCGCCTCGGCGCACCGCTGACTTCCCAGACACCGCGTCTGCTCGCGTGGCGAAGACGCATGACGGAGCGCACTGCAGTTCGCACTGTCGTGGGCGCAATGGCGGTGTGGCTCGAGGCTGCGGGTCGTCCGGTTCCGAAGTTTCTGGAGTCGGCTCTCGAGCCTCCGTCATAGAGGGCAGATCCGAGGGCTGTCGCACCAAGTGCGCGGCAGATCTCCGTGTCAGAAGAAGCCGCCATGCATGGCTTCCTCGAACTCAAATCAAATACGAACACACACAATAACGAGCACTCGACTTTCGCCCACCGCTGATTGCGGCGGCGATACTTCGCAGCCGACCCGTAATCGCCTCTCGATCGGCGACAGTGCGAAGTAGGGGCAAGCGAATCGTCCGGAGAATCTGCAATGTTTTCCCGTGTATCCAGGGCCGCCGGCGTAGCGGCCCTGTGCCTGTCCATCGGGGCGACCGGCTTCGCGGCCGAGGTACCGTCGATCACGGCCATCACGGCCAACGGGCCGGCAGTCGCCGCGATCCAGTTCAGGCACGCCGATCTGTTCGGTCTGCAGCAGTACGTGGCGCAGCGCCGTGTCGGCGAAGTGTGGCAGGACGTGCCGCTGCATTCGCAGGTCGGCGGCGATTCTGCGGCGCAAAAGTCGGTCACGGTGACATTCCTCGAGCCGGACGCGGAGCATGGGCTGCGGCTCTGCGCGGTCTACGGGGAGGATCGCGACCTGGACTGGCACTGCTCGGGACAGCGGCAGGTGCGCACGCCGCCCTTGCCGGCGGGCGCGGTCTCGCCGCCGCCCGCCATCATGGGCGACGAAGTGCTGGAAACCGGGCTGCGAGTGCATTTCCGCGCCGCGGCGGACTACGACTTCTATCTACTGCGCTGGAAGCAGTCGGATCGCGGCGAGGAAAAGCAAATCCGCTCCGTCAGCGGGGGTCGCGCCGGCACGGTGGACATCGCGGGCCTCAGCGAGAGCACGGAATATCGCATCCGGGTCCAGGGCTGTCGTGCGAAGGCGGCCGATGGCGCGACCTGCAGCGCCTTCACGGCACCGTATCGCGCGACCACGGCCTATCTTCCGCTGCAGCCGCCGCAGCTCGATCTGGCACGTTATCCCGATGGCACGCGGCTCGAGACCGGTCCGAAGAACATCGGCCTGGTGTACATCGGCGGTGTGGATCTCAAGAACACGAACGTCATGCTGCAGCGTGACGGCAAGGTGGTGCTCGACTCGCGCGTCGGCGGCGGCATCCAGAATCCGCATACGGACACCGTGCCCCGCGCCAACCGTGTCTACCGCTATCAGCTGTGCTTGATGCGCGGCGAGAAAGTGTGCAGCCAACCGCTCGAGGCGCGTCCGCCGCCCGTCGTGCCGACCCCTCCCGCGGATGCGCAGGTGTCGATCAAGCGACGCTCGCGGGTGTGGCGCAAGGGCCCGCCGGTTCTCGACGCCGCGTGGCGCAATACGGATATCCAGGGCGCCTTCGTCACCGTGGAGCGCGCCGAAAGGGGCACGGGTGTGCAGTCGGGTTCGGCCGTGGGCGAGATCGGAGTCGGCTGGAAGGAAGTCGCGCGCGTGGACACGCGGGATGACCCGACGAGCCTGAGGGTCGAGATTCCGGCGCGCGGTTCCGATCGACAGGCCGCCTCGTTCCGCGTGTGTTCGGTGGTTCCGGAACTCGGCGCCGCGGGGCGCGTGTGCTCCTCGGCGGTGTCGCCGGCGCCGTAGTTAGTCGGCGCGGGGCGATCCGTGGGTGCATACTATGCCGCACTTCCAATTCTCATCGAGGTTCGCATGTCAGTTGCAAAAGTGATCGAGATCATCTCAACCAGCACCAAGAGTTTCGACGATGCGGTCAAACAGGGCGTATCGCGAGCCTCGGACACCATCAGCGGCGTCACCGGCGCGTGGGTCCAGGACCAGAGCGTGGAGGTGTCGAAGGGCAAGATCACCGAGTTCCGCGTGATCCTGAAAGTGACGTTCGTGCTGAAGGGCGGCAAGGGCGGCAAGGGCGACTGATCCGCATGCATCAAGCCCGATCCGGCATGGGCTGGGTCGGGCTCATTGCCACCTGGCCGAGCTGTCCATGCGCGACCGTTCAACCCAGCGGCCGCGCGAGCACCGTCTGCAAAGTGTCCGCGCCGACGGTGACGTAGATCTCCGCCTCCGAACGCGCCAGCGAAAAATGCATGCGACGCTCGAGGTGCGTGAGGAGTTGCGCCAGCCACGCCCGATCGAACGCGAACACCGCGAGCTTCTCCGCACGATGGATTTTCGCGTCCGCGACCTTCACCGCCCACTGAGCGGGATCTTTGTGCGTGTACACGGCCACGCGCGGCGCCGACTTGCTGGCGCGATGCAGCCGCTCGGGCTCGGGCAGGCCGATGTCCACCCAGACCTGCAGCGCGCCGGTGAGATCGCGCACGCATATCGCTGGCTCATCGGGGTCCGAGAGTCCCTTCGAGAATGCGATGCCTTCGGCGAACTCGAGGCAATACGCGAGTACGCGCGTCAACAGATAGTCCGGCGTCTCGCTCGGATGTTGCGCGACGCGCAGGCTCAGCGATCGATAGACCGCGCGATCGGCATCGGCTAGCTCGATGTCGAACGTATAGATGGTGGCTCCGAGCGCCAAGAGCCCTCCGGCACGAAAGTGGATGGGCGATACTAACCTCGCGGATCGCACGGGTCTGTCGAAGCGTGCGATCCAGCTCGCATTGGCGCATCTGCGCCGACATCTGGTGCGCTCCACCCAGGCGCATCGCACCGCGACGCCGACGCATCGGGTCGCGCGTCCGTGGCGCGGTGCCGCCCCAAAAAGCTGAGGCCCGATCCAGCTCTGACCAGATCGGGCCTCTCGATCAGGAACTGGAAACTAACCCGCGCTGGCGAGGGTCTCGTTCATCCCGAGCGAGTTCTTCAGCTCTTCCGCCTTCGCCTGGACGATGTGGCCCTTGTCCACGGCCTCGACGGTCTTGCTCGCACTGGCAGCCTCGGTCGCCTCGGCCCACGTGGACTTCAGCGACTCGAGCTCCGTCTTCGCGGCCTCGAGCTCCTCCTTGGTCACGTTTTTGGGCAACGCCTCGGGCTTCAGGCTATCCACTCGCGCCTGGATGGCTTCCACGGACTTGGGCACTTCTGCGTTGAGCGTGCTCCATTCCTGGCTCGCGGATGCTTCGGCCACCTGCTTCTCGGCCATGGCAGCCTTCAGCGCGTCCATCTGCGTGTTGAACTGCGCTACATCGTCCGTGACCACTTTGTAGTTGCGGTCATCGAAGTTCTGCTTCATGTGCGCGAGCGTGGTCTCGGCGGCCTTGAGCTCCATCGGCGCGGTGAGTGCTGCTTCCTCTTTCACCTTGCTGACCATGCCATCGGCCTGGCCCACTACGTTCTGCGCAGTGCCACGACTCCCGCAACCGGCGATCATCATGGCCGCGGCGAGCGGCAGCAGTGTTTGATAAACCTTCATCGTGTGCTCTCCTTCTTTCGGTTCGTTCGTACCGTTGTTAGGGCCACGATAGGCGGGGGCGACGGTCGGTACCGTAGGACAAGCACCCCTGTCCCATCGGCGCGGTCCTTGGCGCGTTGTGAGCGTCGCCGCCTCGCGACAACTTCGAGAGGTGGCGCGAATTGCGGGGAGTCATCGAGGCGTGGTGATCGCACTGAAGGTCGGCAGGCAAACGCATCGATTGCCCGATGCGCATATTTGCCACGCGTCCGGCATGATGTTCCATTCTTTCGAGGCTGCCGGCCATCGAGCCTCGATACGTTGCATGACGCAGACAATCCAATCCAATGCTCACCAATTTACATGGCTCATGACCTGTGCACAGCGCTCGAGACGGCAAGCCGCGGCTGGACGGGCGACGCGCCGAGCGGCGCGATGCTCACCTCTACACGGGCCTTCCTCGCCGCCGCCGCCGAAAACACGGCGCTGCTCAGCGAAGTGGCGTCGTCGCTGGGTAGTTATGAGCCGGGCGCGGCGATCTGGATTGCGGTCACCTGTGGTACCGCCGTGGAGCGCGGCGCGCCCGCCGGGCTGACTGGTCCGGCGATCTTCGATCTACTGCGATCGTGGTTGCCCAAACTTCCCGTTGAAACGAGTTCCGAACCCGAAGTGACGCCGGAGCAAACCGCGCTCCTGACTCTGTTTCGCTATCTGGCGCAATCGACGGTCACGCACCTGGCGCATCTGCCGGCGCATCGCGAGCTGATGGGGAAGGACCTCGTGCTGATCGATCGACTCGACGAGCTCCGGCGCTTCTCGTACGGCGCCGTGTGGGTGGGCGAGGCGCTGCTCAAGGCCAGCGGCGGCATCATCCTGCTGCATCCGCCCAGCGGCACCGGAGTGCAGGCGCGCTACACGAACGTCTCCAATTGCTTCCACCTGTTCTCTCTGCTGCAAACTGCCATCGGCACGAGCATTGCGGGCGGCCGCACTCCCAGCGCGGCCATCGCGCGGGTGGCGAGGGGCACGGGCACGGAGCAGGTGAACGACGAGGCGTGGTGGCACTACGGCATCGCCATGAGGGGTGAGTCGAATCTAGCTACCACCATCTGGGGCGAAGGGCTGGCGCGCGACATACCGTCCGTCGATGGAGTGCAGGTGATCCTCGCGTGGCCTGCGCTGCTCGGGGCGCGCACATGGGACGCGGGATTTCTCGGCCCGCACCTGGAGGCGCTGCCGGCCGACGCGGTGGTAGAGCGGGCCCTGACAATTGCCGAATGCGAAGCATGGATGAAGCGGCTGGGACTCGGACCGAAGAAGTCGTGGCGGTTCTGGTGAGCAATCTTTCGGGAAGTCGTCAGATTTGACAGGCCGGCCTCAGATTTGACAGGCCGGCCTCGGTACCAGTACCTTCGCCCCGTGCTCAATTTCATCTCCAGTTATTACTTTGCCTGCGCACACGCGGAGGCCTTCGATTGAGCGCACGAAACTGACGTAAGCTCTCGACCAGACAGCCTCCCTCGCGGAGGCGTTTTTTTGTGCGCATCCGCCCGGGAGCAAAAGGATGCGCAATGCCGACTCGAACTCTGCTCCAAACCATCATCCGGCCGCTGGAACGCCACGACGTACCCGCGCTGCTCGCCATCATCCGCGATGCGCGCGCGCAGTACGGTTTGGCCGGGCGCGTCGAATCGCTGCTCGAGCCCGCGGATCTCGCCATCTTCGACACGTACCAGCGCCGCCGCGCTCTGTACCTGGTGGCGCTGCAAGACGGTGAAGTCATCGGTGGCGCGGGCGTCGCCCCGCTGTCGAGCGCGGAACCGCTCACCTGCGAGTTGCAGCGCATGTACCTGAAGCCCGAAGCGCGCGGGCAGGGCGTGGGTACGCGTCTGCTGGACGCCTGTCTCGACGCCGCGCGCCGCTTCTGGTTCGTGCGCTGCTACGCCGAAACCGTCTCGGAGATGGATCAGGCGCTGAAGCTCTACGCGCGCCGGGGCTTTGCCGAACTACCGGAGGCGCTCGGCGGTACGGGCCACGCGCACAACGACCGCTGGCTGATGCGGGAGCTGAACGCACCGCAGGAGCCGCTGTGAGTGCTGTGCGGCGGCTGCGCGATGAGCACACGATCGTCAGGTCAGAAATCGGATTCACGGCCGTCTTGCGCCGAAACACTGCAGCCAACGCCGCGATGGTGCCGACCTAGGAGAGCCCATGAATCCTGGCCGTGCTTATGTCCAAGCGGCTCAAATGCGGGCGCGCATCGCTCGTTCAATCGGAACGCGGTCACGGAACCGTGGCGCACCCGGCTCGTATGCTCGACGCATGAAAGACGTCGCCTCGATCGCCGCCGTGCCGGGCGCGCTGCAAAGCGCGACGGGCGCCATCCATCGGTCGCTGAATGCGTTGGACCAGGATGCCAACGTGATCGCCCGTTCGTCCGCGGTTGAATCGCGCGACACGTTGCAGGCATTGATCGACTCGCGGCAGCAGTTGCTCTACACGAAGGCGGCCGCGAAGATCATTGCTGCATCCGACGAGATGCAGCAGAGCATCATCGATATCCGCGCCTAGCAGGGTCCGCATCCCGGTCCACTGGTGTCTGAAGCGCGGCCGTTGCCGGACCGCGGTTTCTGAGGTACACCTGTAATCGATGTCGCTCTGGCGACAGTCCCAAGGAGGGGCGCTCATCGATTCGATCGGATGGAGTGATTGTCAATGTTTCCGACCACGTCCGGGGCCGCCAGCGTAGCGGCTCTACTCCTGTGTGCCGGCACTGCCGCGTTCGCCAACAAAGCGCCCGCCATCAAGAACATCACGGCCAAGGGGCCGGGCGTCGCCACCATCACGTTCGCGCACGACGATCTGTTCGGCCTCACCTCTTACGCCGCGCAGCGGTTGACCGGCGGCACTTGGCAGGATGCGGCGCTGGCGAACACACCCGATTCGGACCAGGAGCGGCTCGTCACGGTCACCTTCCTCATGCCGAACATGGAGCACGCGCTGCGGCTCTGCGCGATCTACGGCACGGACCGCTACTGCTCCGACGAACGTCATGTGCGCACGCCGCCGCTGCCGGTCGACGCGCGCAATCCGGTGCCGGCGATCCTGGGCCACGACGCTTCGGAGACGGGTCTGCGCCTGCACTTCCGCGCCACGTCCAACTACGACTTCTATCTACTGCGCTGGAAACGAGCCGGTGCCGGCGGCGACCGCCAGATCCGCTCGCCCGGTGGCGGCAAGGGCGGCGCCATCGACATCGCCGGCCTGCGCGACGGCGCCGAGCACCAGATGACCATCCAGGGCTGCCGGCGCGTGGGCAGCGGCTCGGCGTGCAGCGCGTCTTCCGCGCCCTATCGCGCGATGACGGCGTTCGCGCCGCTGCAGCCGCCGCAGCTCGACCTCGCGCGCTATCCGAACGGCGACCGGCTCGACACCGGCCCGACGCGCATCGCGCTCGCCTTCGTGGGCGACGCGGACTTCCGCAACACCAACGTCACGTTGAAGCGCGACGGCGTGCTGGTCCACGATGCGCGCGCCGAGGGCCGCATGGCGAATCCGATGACGGATATCGTGCCGCGACCGAATCGTCTCTATCGCTACGAGATGTGCTTCGTGCGCGGCGAGAGCGCCTGCAGCCCGGTGTTCGAGGTGCGGCCGCCGCCCGTCGCCCCGACAGCGCCCGCCGATGCACGCGTCTCGATCTCGCGGCGCTGGAAAGGGTTGCGCATGGGCAGGCAAACGCTCGAGGCCGCGTGGCGCAACACGGAGGCGCCGGGCGCGATGGTCACGGTGGAGCGCGGTGAGGGCAGCGCGAATGCTGCGGGGTTCCGCTGGCAGGAAGTTGGCCGCATCGATGCGCGTGACGATCCGACCAGCCTGAGCGTGGAAGTTGCGCCGCTGCGCGGCGCCGGCAAGCAGGCGGCGGGCGCGTACCGCGTGTGCTCGGTGGTGCCGGAGCTCGGCGAGGCGGGGCGCGCGTGCATGGAGACGATGGCGCGCTGAGCATCCACGCGAGGGCGCATGGCGGGGCGCGGCAGGCTAACTACTTGCCCGCGACCTTTGCCTGCTTGATCCACACGCCCTGCGCGAGCGTGGCCGCATATGCGGCGCCGACGATGCCGGCATCCGCGCGCAGAGCGCCGAGCTTGCACGGCGCGGGGCTCTTCAGGTCATCGCACAGATGCGGGTTGTCGGCGGTGATGCCGCCGCAGATGACCAGCAGGTCGTACCACAGCAGCGCATGCATGCGCTGGATGACGAGATTCAACTCGCTGATGTACGCCGGCCAGTCGAGCTTGCGATCGATGCGCGCGCGACCGGACGCGCGTGCCTCGGCTTCCATGCCGTCGAACTCCATGTGACCGAACTCGGTGTTCGGCACGAGTTTCCCATCGACGAACAGCGCGCTGCCGATGCCGGTGCCCAGGCTCATCACGAGCACCACGCCGTTGACGTCACGCGCGGCGCCGAATTGCATCTCGGCGAGGCCGGCGGCGTCGGCATCGTTGATGGCGACGACTTGGCGCTTGAGTTTTTGCGTCGCGAGCTCGGCGAGCGGCTGGCCGATCCAGCCCTTGGCGACGTTGGCCGCCGTATGCACGGTGCCGCCGACGACCACACCGGGAAAAGTGACGCCGACCGACAAATTTCCGGCGCCTTCGGGCAGTGCATTGCCCATGGCATCCATCATCTCGCAGGTGGCGGACATGGCGGGGGACGGCACCGTCCGGCGGTCGCCGACCAGACAACCCTTGGAGAGGTCGACTACGGCTGCCTTGATCGAGGATCCCCCGATATCAATACCAATTGCTTGTCGGTGCATTCCGCGTTAACTCGCAGCCATTGTGGTGCAGAATTTTTACCCTGTGCCCAAATGCGCAAGGCTGCATATGATACCGGTCTAAAGGCTCCGCCATAGCCCTCATGTGCAATGTCGGCAGCGTCAAGAAGAATGTCCTGAAAAATGTCTCGTGACAGAGTAAACGCAGAAGGTAGTTCGAGTGCTCAATGATCCGACGCAGGTAGGTGGAGCGATCCTGCGGCGCGGTTCGTTGCGCGTCGCAATTTACGATCGTTTGACGCGCAGTTTGGGCAAAGAGCCCGAAACCGCGACCACGCGAGACATCTACGATGCGTTGTCTCTCGCAGTGCGAGAAGAATTGTCCGCTCGCTGGCTCGCGACTCAACGCCGTGTAGCGCGCGCCCGGGTGAAGCGGCTGTGCTATCTGTCGGTGGAATTCCTGCCGGGGCGCACTCTGGTCAATGCGCTGTCGAGCCTCGACAGCGAGCTCATCGATGAGGCACGCGCGGCCATCGCGAGCATGGGGCACGACTACGATGCGGTCGTCGCACTCGAAGTGGATCCCGGCCTCGGCAATGGCGGCCTCGGCCGTCTCGCGGCGTGTTTCCTCGATTCGCTCGCAACGCTGCAATATCCCGCCACCGGATACGGCATCCGCTACGACTACGGCATCTTCACGCAGTCCATCGACACCGATGGCGCGCAGCGCGAGTCCGCTTCGACCTGGCTGCGTTTGCATAACGTGTGGGAGACGCCGCGTTCCGACGCGCGCTACATCGTGCGTTTCGGCGGGCGGGTTCTGACGACCCACGACGAACACGGCGGTCCGCGCTCGCGCTGGGTGGAGACGCAGGACGTGCTCGCGGTGGGCTTCGATCAGCTGGTCGCGGGCAATCGCTCGCCGACGGTGAATCATCTGCGGCTGTGGTCGGCGCGTGCGCTGCAGCCGTTTCACATCGAGGACTTCAACTCCGGCAACTATCCGGCCGCCGTCGAAGACCAGGTCGAAGCGAAGAACCTCTCGCGCGTGCTGTATCCCGACGATTCCACGCCGCAGGGAAAAGAGCTGCGCTTCAAGCAACAGTATTTCTTCGTCAGTGCGAGCATCCAGGACATCCTGGCGACGCATCTGGCCGAGGAGCGCGCGCTCGAAGAGCTGCCGAGCGCGCTGGCCGTGCAATTGAACGACACCCACCCGACGCTCGCGATCCCGGAGCTGATGCGGCTGCTCATCGACCAGTACGACATGCGCTGGTCCCAGGCCTGGGACATCTGCCGCAACGTGTTCGGCTATACCAATCACACGCTGCTGCCCGAGGCACTGGAAACCTGGCCGGTGAATTTCTTCGAGCGCTTCCTGCCGCGCCACCTCGAGATCATCTACCGGATCAACGAGGAGTTTCTCCTGGAGGTGGAAAAGCGCTTCAAGGGTGACGGCGCCGCGAAAACCACGCTGTCGATCATCGGCGAATCGCACGGCCGGCGCGTGCGCATGTCGCATCTCGCCGTGGTGGGCTCTCACAAGGTGAACGGCGTCGCGAAGCTGCACTCCGACCTCATGCGCAAGACCATTTTCTCGGGCTTCGCGCAGATGTTTCCGGAGCGTTTCACGAACGTGACGAACGGCATCACCGTGCGGCGCTGGCTCAAGCAGTCGAACGTGCGGCTGGCGCGGCTGTTGACGGAGCGGCTCGGCTCCGCGTGGGAGAACGATCTCGAGGAGATCGAGCGCCTGCGCTGGGCCGCGGACGACCCGGCTTTCCGCGCGCAGTTCCGCGACATCAAGCGTGCCAACAAGGTGGCGCTGGCCGAGGAGGTAGATAGGCGCACCGGCCTCGACGTGAGCGTGGACTCGCTGTTCGACGTGCAGGTGAAGCGCATCCACGAATACAAGCGCCAGCTCCTGAACATCCTCTACGTCATCACGCGCCACAACCGCATCAAGACCAAGCCGGATGAGTACTGGGTGCCGCGCACGGTGTTCTTCGCCGGCAAGGCCGCGCCGGGCTATGTGATGGCCAAGGCCATCATCCGGCTCATCAACAACGTGTCGACGACGATCAACCAGGATCCGCAAACGCAGACCAGGCTCAAGTGCGTGTTCCTGCCGGACTACGACGTTTCGCTGGCGCAGACCATCATGCCGGCCGCGGATCTTTCGCAGCAGATCTCCACGGCGGGCATGGAGGCGTCGGGCACGGGCAACATGAAGCTCGCGTTGAACGGCGCGTTGACCATCGGTACGCTGGATGGCGCCAACATCGAAATACGCGATTCGGTGGGGCCCGAGAACATCTTCATCTTCGGGCTGACCGCCGACCAGGCGTCGCAGTTGCGCACAGACGGCTACCGTCCGCGCGCGTACATCGCCGCGCAGCCGGAGCTCGCGAATACGCTCGAGATGATCCGCAATGGCGCATTCACGCGAGGTGACAACGAATACGCGCGGCATCTGGTCGATCGTTTGACCTCGGACGGCGAACCGTTTCTCGTGCTCGCGGATTTCAAAGCGTATTGCGCGGCGCAGGATCAGGTGGATGCGCTGTATCGAACCCCGGAGGAGTGGAGCCGCCGCGCGGTGTTGAATACCGTGGGGATGGGGCCTTTCTCCAGCGACCGCAGCGTGCGCGAGTATGCGGAGCGCATCTGGAATATCCGATCGGTCATTTAATGGGGACATTCCTCATTTCGTTGTAACAATTCCCCATTCAGCCGACCATCACACTCGAGCGTCCAATTGTTACAACGAAATGAGGAATGTCCCCATTAAACACAAGCTGAGCAAGGCGGAGATCGGTGCGCTCGTGAGCGCCACGCATCACGAGCCGCGCTCGCTGCTCGGCTATCACGAGTTCCCGCGCGCGGAGTCCACGCCGCTGTGTGTGGTGCGCGTGCTCGAGCCCGGCGCCGAATCCGTCGACGTCTTCTGGGAGGACGAGCCGGAGACCGCGCATGTGCTCAAGCGCATCCATGAGGCCGGACTCTTCGAGGGCGGCATCCCGCATCGCCGGCCGGTGGTGCCGTATCGGCTGCGGATTCGCTTCCCGGGCGGCAACGAAGTCGTCAAGCACGACGCCTATTTCTTCTCCCACGAGCTCTCGGACTTCGATCTCTATCTATTCGGCGAGGGTCGTCACTACGGACTCTACCACAAGTTCGGCGCGCATCCGCGCGTGCGCGACGGGGTCGCCGGCACGCACTTCGCCGTGTGGGCGCCGAACGCCAAGCGCGTGAGCATCGTCGGCACCTTCAACCTCTGGGACGGTCGCAAGCACGCCATGCAGGCGCGGGGCGGCTCCGGCGTGTGGGAGCTGTTCGTGCCCGGGGTCGGCGAAGGTGAGCACTATAAATACGAGCTGCGTACGCAGCGCGGCGACATCCTGCTCAAGTCCGATCCATTCGCCTTCCAGATGCAGTTGCGTCCGGAGACCGCCTCCATCGTCACCTCGCTCGATGGCTACGAGTGGCGGGACAGCGAGTGGATGGAGCGGCGCGCGCGCACGGATTGGCGGCGCGCGCCGATCTCCGTGTACGAGGTGCACCTCGGCAGCTGGAAGCACGCCTGGGACCGCGTTCCGCCGTTCTACACCTGGCGCGAGGCCGCGGAACAGCTGATCCCCTATGTGGTCGAGATGGGCTACACGCACATCGAGCTGATGGGCGTGGCCGAGCACCCGTTCGACGGCTCGTGGGGCTACCAGGTGGTGGGTTACTTCGCGCCCACCTCGCGCTTCGGCGGCCCGAAAGAATTCATGGAATTCGTCGATCGATGCCACCAGGTGGGTATCGGCGTCATTCTCGACTGGGTGCCGGCGCACTTTCCGAAGGACGCGCACGGACTGGCGGAGTTCGATGGCTCGGCGCTGTACGAGCACGAGGACAAGCGACTCGGCGAGCACATGGACTGGGGCACGAAGATCTTCAACTTCGGCCGCCACGAGGTGAAGAACTTCCTGGTCGCGAACGCGCTGTTCTGGCTCGAGCGCTACCACGTCGATGGACTGCGCGTCGATGCGGTGGCGTCGATGCTGTATCTCGACTACAGCCGCAAGCAGGGCGAATGGGTGCCGAACCGCTACGGCGGGCGCGAGAATCTCGAGGCACTCGCGTTCCTGCGCGAGTTCAACGCCGTGGCGCATGGCAACCATCCGGGTGTGCTGACGATTGCCGAAGAGTCCACGGCGTTTCCCGGCGTGTCGCGGCCCGTGCACCTGGGCGGCGTCGGCTTCTCGTTCAAGTGGAACATGGGGTGGATGAACGACACCTTGAGCTACTTCGAGAAAGACCCGGTTTACCGGCGTCATGAGCACAACAAGATCACGTTCTCCTTCATGTATGCCTGGACCGAGAATTTCGTGCTGCCCATCTCGCACGACGAGGTGGTGCACGGCAAGCGCTCGCTGCTCGACAAGATGCCGGGCGACGAGTGGCAGAAGCGGGCTAACTACCGACTGTTCATGGCGTTCATGACGGCGCACCCCGGCAAGAAGCTGATGTTCATGGGCCAGGAGTTCGGTCAGTGGCACGAATGGCGCGAGCACGAGCAGCTCGACTGGCCGCTGCTCGCGCAGCCCGCGCATCGGGCCATGCGCGACCTGAATCGCGAGCTGGCGCGTCTGTATCGCGCGCTGCCGCAGTTTCACGCCAGCGACTGCGACGCCGGCGGCTTCCGCTGGAGCGACCTGCACAATGCGGACGAGAGCATCTTCGCCTTCCTCCGGCAGGAGCAGGGCCACGCGCCGGTGGTGTGCGTGCTCAATGCCACACCGGTGCCGCGCGAGGACTACTGGATCGGTGTGCCGGACCCGGGACGCCACGAGGTCATCTTCGACTCCGACCATCCGGCCTTCGGCGGCGGCGGGTTCGCCGGAGCGGGCAGCTACGAGGCGTTCGCGCATGCGATGCACGGCTATCCGTACGCGCTGCGCGTGCGTCTGCCGCCGCTGGCCGCAGTGTTTCTCAAGCGAGCTGACTGATGGAGTTGGGCTCGCCCGACATTCTCGGCGCCAGGTTCACGGGCGAAGGCGTCAACTTTGCGATCCAGTCGCGCGCGGCCACGCGCGTGGACGTGTGCCTCTATGACTCCACCGGGCAGCGTGAAAACGCACGGCTCACGCTGCCGGGCCGCACGGGCGCCGTGCATCACGGCTTCGTGGAGCGCGAGCTGGCGCGCGTCGGCACCCTGTACGGCATCCGCGTGCACGGCGCGTACGACCCGCGCGAGGGCTATCGCTTCAACGCGAACAAACTACTGCTCGATCCGTGGGCGCGCGACATCGTCGGCGAGCCGAAGTGGCATCCCGCGCTGCTCGGTTACGATCCCAAAGACCCCGATGGGCTCAAGCCGGATCTCACCGACAGTGCCAATGCCATGCCGCGATGTCGCGTCATCGACGGGCAGTTCGACTGGAACGGCGACCGCCAGCCCGCGGTGCCGTGGCGCGACACGTTCATCTACGAGCTGCACGTCAAGGGTTTCACGCAACTGCATCCGGACGTTCCGCCGGAATGGCGCGGCAAATATCTCGCGCTGACGCATCCGTCGGTGCTCGATCACCTGACGTCGCTGGGGGTGACGGCGGTGGAGCTCATGCCCGTGCACGCGTTCACCAGCGAGGGGTTCCTGCACGAGCGTGGCCTCACCAACTACTGGGGCTACAACACCATGGGCTGGTTCGCGCCCACCGCGCGGTACGCTGTGAAGGACCCGGTGGTGGAGCTCAAGCAGGCGGTCAAGGCGCTGCACAAGGCGGGCATCGAAGTCATCCTCGACGTGGTCTACAACCACACCGCGGAGGGCAACGAGCTCGGACCGACGTTGTCGTACAAGAGCATCGACAACCGGGCTTACTACTTCCATCGCGCGGCCGACCGGCGCTTCTACGACGACGTCACGGGTTGCGGCAACACCGTCGCCTGCGACCACCCGATCGTGCAGGCGGACATCCTCTCCAGCCTGCGATACTTCGCCGAGGAGTTCCGCATCGATGGCTTCCGCTTCGACCTGGCCACTGTTCTCGGGCGCGACCGGTCGGGGTTCAACTCGAACTCGCCGTTCTTCGCCGCGCTGCGCGCGGATCCCGTACTCGCGTACGTCAAGCTCATCGCTGAGCCCTGGGACGTCGGGCTCGGAGGCTACCAACTGGGCAACTTCCCGCCAGGCTGGTCCGAATGGAACGACCGCTATCGCGACACGATGCGCTCGTTCTGGCACGGCGGCCGCCGCATGGTCGGCGGATTCGCCGAACGCTTCGCCGGTTCGAGCGACCTGTTCCGCCGCAACGGCCGCAAGCCCACCGCGAGCATCAACCTGGTCGCGGCGCATGACGGCTTCACGCTGCGCGACACCGTGTCGTACAACGAGCGGCACAACGAGGCGAATCTCGAGAACAACCGCGACGGCCACTCCAACAACCACAGCTGGAACTGCGGCGCCGAAGGCGCCACCGACGACGTGCACGTCATCGCGCTGCGCCGCCGGCAGGTGCGCAATCTGTTGACGACGCTGTTTTTCGCTCAGGGCGTGCCGATGCTGCTGGCGGGCGATGAGCTTTATCGCACGCAGCGCGGCAACAACAATGCCTATTGCCAGGACAACGAGCTCAGTTGGGTAGATTGGTCCGGGCTCGGGGATGACGACGGCCTGCTGCAGTTCGTGCGCGGCTTGTCCGCGTTGCGTCGGGCACGGCAAGAGCTGCGGCGCGACACCTTCCTGAAAGGAGCGCTGCATACCCAATCTCGCGACGTGTCGTGGTGGCACCCCGGCGGACACGAGATAACCGACAACGAGTGGAACGATCCGGACCTGCGCTGCCTCGGAGTGGGCTTCGGCGGGACGGCTGCCGCGCCTGAATTGCTGTTGTTGTTGAATCCCACCGAGGCGGAGTGCGAGTTCAAACTACCTTCGCTGTCGGACGGCGGCTGGGACGTGGTGCTCGACACCGCGCATCCGATCGGCTTGCTGATCGGCGCGCGGCTGCCCGCGGGTCCGACCAAGGTCGGTCCCTATCAGACGCTGGCAATGCAACGTGGCGCCTGAGGCGCTGGCTCCGCTCGTGGAACGCCTGGCGCGCGCGCGCGGCATCGGCGACGCGTACCACTCGTACCAGGGCGAGCTCAAGCACTTCACGTTGGCGACCAAGGCCGCCATCCTGACCGCGATGCACTGCCGGCTCGGCAGCGCCGCGGAGCTCGAAGCGCAGATCGACGAATCGGAAGCCGTGCACCCGGTCGGGTTGTTAGGAGACGTCGTCGTGCTGCGTGCCGGAGTGCGCACGGCCCGTGTGAATACGCCGGCCATCGAGCACAACGCGCTGCTGAGATGGTCGGTGCAGCTGGAGCAGGGCGGCGGGCGCACGGGTGAGGTGCGATGTTGGGATCTGCCCGAGCGCGGTTCGTGGCAGGGCGGCGGCCGGTGGTACGTGCTGCGCGATCTGCCGCTGCCGCTCGATCTGCCGCCGGGCTATCACCGCCTCGAAATCGATCTCGAGGGCGCGGGGCGCGAGGGCTGCGCGCTGATCGTCGCTCCGGACAAATGCCACGAACCGCCGGACGTCGCGCGCGGCGGCAAGATCTGGGGCGTCGCGGTGCAGTTGTACACGCTGCGCTCCGCCGACAACTGGGGTCTCGGCGACTTCGCCGATCTGCGCGATCTGCTGCGATTGGCCGCCACGGCGGGCGCCGGATTCATCGGCGTGAGCCCGCTGCACGCGCTGTTTCCCTCGGATCCCACGTTGTACTCGCCGTATTCGGCCTCGAGCCGCCATGCGCTGAACGTGATGTTCATCGACGTCGCGGGCGTGAGCGAGGTCAAGGAGTCGCCGCGCGCGCAGGCGCACATGGCCGACGCGTCGTTTCGCGCCCAGTTGACGCAGGTGCGCGGTGCTTCGCAGGTCGACTACTGCGCGGTGGCCAGCCTCAAGTTGCCGGTGCTGCTGGCGGCGTTCGAGCGATTTCGCGATGAGCACCTGGCGCGCAACAGCGCGCGCGCCGGGGAATTCCGCGCGTTCCTGCGCGAGCGCGGCGAAGCGCTGCGCCTGCACACGGTGTTCGACGCGCTCGATGCGCATCTGCGGCGCAAGCACGGCAGCGGCGCGGGCTGGCACAACTGGCCGAAGGAATTCCACACGCCGGATTCCGACGCCGTGCGCCAATTCGCCACGCGGCATGCCGGCGAGGTGGACTTCCACGCCTATCTACAATGGCTGGCGGCGTCGCAGCTCGACGAGGTGCGTGCGCTGGCGCGCGAGCTCGGGATGCAGATCGGCCTCTACGGCGACTACGCGGTGGGCGTCAACGCGTCGGGCTCGGAGACCTGGTCGGATCAGTCGCTGTATTGCACCGGCGCGGCCATCGGCGCGCCGCCGGATCCGCTCGGAGTCGCGGGCCAGGAGTGGGGCATTCCGCCGCAGGATCCGCGTCAGCTCCGGCGTACTGCGTACGCCCCCTTCGTCGCGCTGCTGCGCGCCAGCATGCGCTGGGCCGGCGCGTTGCGCCTCGATCACGTCATGGCGCTGTTTCGGCAATGGTGGGTGCCGCGTGGCTTCAAGTCGGTGGACGGCGGCTACGTGCACTATCCACTCGATGACATGCTCGGCGTCGTGGCGTTGGAGAGCGCGCGCGGCGGATGTCTGGTGGTCGGCGAGGACCTGGGCGTGGTGCCCGACGAAATCCGCCGCGCACTGCCCGAGTTCGGCGTCTATAACTACAAGGTGTTGCTGTTCGAACAGCGCGGCGGCGAGTTCGTCGCGCCGGCCGACTACACACGCCACGCGCTCGCCGTCGTGACCACGCACGATCTGCCGACGCTGCGGGGCTGGTGGGCGGGGCACGACATCGATCTGTGGGAGCGTCTCGGGTTCTATGCCGACGGCTCGGTGGGCGAGCGTGCGCGCGCCGACCGCGCGCGCGAGCGCCGCAAGCTGCTGGCCGCCCTGCGTCGTGAAGAGTTGTGGGCCGCGGAGCAGGCGCCCCGCACGGACGCACCCGCGATCGAGACGCCGACTCCGCCGTACTCCGCGGAGCTGTGTCGCGCGGTGCACGTGTATCTCGCGCGCAGCCGCGCGGCGCTGGTCACCGTACAGTTGGAGGACATGATCGGCATGCTGGAGCCCGTCAACATCCCCGGCACGAGCAGCGAATACCCGAACTGGACGCGGCGCATGACGGCCAGCGCGCGCGAGATCTTCGCGCGCGCTGACGCACGTGCGCTGGCGGCGGCGATGAGCACCGCTAGAATGGGCCCATGATCCAATCACTGATTTACACCGCGCAGCGCGCGGGCGGCGCCATCATGGCGGTGTACGCCACGGACTTCGCCGTGCGCGACAAAGCCGATGCCTCGCCCGTGACGGCCGCCGACGAAGCCGCCGAGAAAATCATCCTCGAGGATCTCGCCAGGATCGCGCCCGGCGTACCCGTGGTTGCCGAAGAATCCGCCGCGGCGGGCCACACCCCCGTGGTCGCGGATCGATTCTTCCTGGTCGATCCGCTCGACGGCACGCGCGAGTTCGTCGCGCATCGCGACGAGTTCACCGTGAACGTCGCGCTGATCGAGGCGGGCGAGCCCGTGCTGGGCGTGGTGTTCGCGCCGGCGCGACGCGAGCTGTACTGGGGCGATGTGAAGTCCAGACGCGCCGGACGCATCGAGGCGGATTCCGACGGTACGATGCCGTCACTGGGTACGTCGATCACCGCGCGCGTGGCGCCGTCGCGCGGCCTCACGGCGGTTGCGTCGCGCTCGCACCGCACGCCCGAGACGGATGAATTCCTCGCGCGATTCCCGGTCACGGAATTCCGCTCGATCGGTTCCTCGCTGAAGTTCTGCCTGGTCGCGGCGGGCGAGGCGGATCTGTATCCGCGTGTCGGCACCACCATGGAATGGGATACGGCCGCAGGTCACGCGGTGTTGGTGGCGGCCGGCGGCAGTGTCACCGGCCTGGCCGGCGAGACGTTTCGCTACGGCAAGGCGGGCTTCAAGAACGGCAACTTCGTGGCGCGGGGCCGGGCCGAGTGAGTCGCGCTCGGCTGCGCGCCGTGAGTCGCGCACGCTTGCGCGCCATGACCACCATGCGCAGCCGCGCTCCATGACCACGGTGCCGGCGCGGGCCACGGACTACGTGCGGCTGGTCGCGGTGCCTGCCATCTGGGGCGGCACGTTCGTCGCGGGCAAGCACGTGGTCGCGGTGCTGTCGCCGTTGATGGGCTCGTTTGCACGCTATGTCATCGCATGCGTGGCGCTGCTGGTGGCTGCGTTCGTGCTCGAGGGTGGGCTGCCACGGCTGACGCGCGCACAGCTGCTCGGCACGCTGTTGCTCGGGCTGTTAGGTGTGTTCGCGTACAACCTGTTCTTCATGGGCGCGCTGGTGCGCCTGCCGGCCAGCCGCGCCGCGTTGATCGTCGCGCTCAATCCCGTGATCACCATCGCCATCTCCGCGCTCGTGCTCGGCGACCGGCTGCGGCCGCACCGCTGGCTGGGCGTGGCCATCGCGCTCACCGGCGTGTGGATCGTGATCTCGCACGGTGACTTCGCGAACATCGCCGGCGCCGACGTCGGTCTCGGCGATCTGTTCATGCTGACGGCCGTCACGTCGTGGGCGCTGTACACCGTGATCGGCCGCAAGGTGCTCGCAGGGCTGTCGCCATTGGCGGCGACCAACTACGCGGCCATCTGGGGCACGGTGATGCTGGGTGTGATCGCCGCGCCGCATTTCGGTGCGGTGCATGTCACGCAATTCGACTGGTCGTTGGTCGGTGCGCTCGTCTATCTCGGCGTGCTGGGTACCGCGCTCGCGTTCGTGTGGTACTACACCTCCATCAAGCGGCTCGGCGCGCCGGTGGCGGCCATCTTCACGAATCTCGTGCCAGTGTTCGGTGCCACGTTCGGAGTGCTGTTGTTAGGCGAGCCGCTGCTGAAGAGCATGCTGATCGGCGGCGCGATCGCCATCTGCGGCGTATTCATGGTGTCGCGGCCTTGACGGTGCGGGTGCCGCTGGTTTCGCGCGTCGGCACTAGGGTGAACCACTAGCCGCTGTCTCGCGCCCGCGTGATGCAGCGTTTCTCCAGGACCAAAGTCCTAGCCCCATTGACCGTCTACGAACGCGGCCGCTGCGCATGCACACTGCACTAACTACCACACGCAGGGAGCAGCGCCGTGCCGCAATATACGGATGAGAACAATGTGACCAAGACCAGCAACGACTACCCGGGTGACTCGTTCCGGGCGCAGGTCATAAATCGCGCCTTGAGGAACAGCAACTTCTTCTGGAGCGAGGTGCCGGGCGGCAGCGGAAACTGGTACTCGTTCTTCAGTTGCTGTCAGTGCCAATGTCTCATCAACGACTCCGGTGTCGCGGGCGACCACAACATCGCGCAGGCTCAAGGCGGTAGCAATCAGCCGTGGAACCTGCAGATCCTCTGCACTCCGTGCAACGAGAAGGACGCGCACCACCGCGGCGGGATGAAGACGCGGTCCCAATACCGGCGCAGCGGCAAGTGGGGGCCGGCCGATCACGTGTGACGTCATGCGGCCGCGCTACGGGGCGGCGCCGGCATCCGGTCGGTCGCCAAACAACCGCACCATGTTGTCGAGGTGCTCGCGCAGCACCTGATAATTTCCGACGCGCATCGGAATCTCGAACACCGCGCCGCTCGCCGAATGCACTTCGAGCACGCGGTCTTCGCGCTCCCTCAGCGAGCGGATGTCCTTCCACTCCGTCGCACCGACGCGCAGATGGCTCCAACGCGATCCACTGACGCGCGAGATCATCCCACTCGTGTCGATGCGCACGGAGAACGCGCGCGCGAACGACAGCGCCGTGAACAGCACCGAGAACGCAGCCGCAATCGCCGCCGCGATCCAGAGATTCACCGGCCGGCCGAGAAAACCGGCGACCGGATTTTCCAAGGCGGTGAACACTGCGAACAGGCAGATGGCAGTGGCCACCACTGAGCCGGTGGCGGTCACGAGCATGGGCAGCACGGGATCGTGAAATTCCAGCACCAGCTCGCGTTCGGGTTTGCGCCGCCACGAGGGGTCCCGTACCAGCTCGACGATCTCGGGAGAGGTCAGACGCGCCCGCAGCGCGCTCAATTCGCGGCGCGTGGCCTCGTCGGGCGCCTCGGCCAGCAGTCGGTCTATGTGCTCGAGGGTTTTCGGTGGGTCGGCCGCGGTGGGGTCCATCGCGTCACAGTACAAGGTGGCGTTACACTCGCGCCACCATGACGAACGAGCGTGTCGACACGTACGGACACTGGATCAGCGGACGCGCGCAACCCGGCGCCTCGGGCCGCGCCGGCGATGTGTTCAACCCCTCATTGGGAGTCGTTGCCGCGCGGGTCGCGTTCGCGTCCGACAGCGAAGTGGATGCCGCCGTGCGCGCGGCGCGCACCGCGTTTCCGGCCTGGGCCGCGACGCCCGCGCTGAAGCGCGCCCGCGTGCTGTTCCGTTTCAAGGAGATCATCGAGCAGCGCCGCGCGCAGCTCGCGCGCCTGATCGCCTCTGAGCACGGCAAGCTCGTCAGCGATGCCGCGGGTGAAGTAACGCGCGGCCTCGAAGTGGTGGAGTTCGCCTGCGGCGCGCCCCATCTGCTGAAGGGCGAGTTCGCCGACAACGTCGGCACCGGCGTGGACAGCTACAGCCTGCGCCAGCCGCTCGGCGTGGCCGCCGGCATCACACCGTTCAATTTCCCCGCGATGGTGCCGCTGTGGATGTTCCCCGTGGCGCTGAGCTGCGGAAACTGCTTCGTCCTGAAGCCCTCCGAGCGCGATCCGGGCCCCGGGTTGTTGTTAGGCGAGTGGCTGTCGGAGGCGGGCCTTCCGCCGGGCGTGTTCAACGTGGTGAACGGCGACAAGATCGCCGTCGATGCATTGCTGCGCCACCCCGAGGTGAACGCGGTGAGCTTCGTGGGCTCGACGCCCATCGCCGAATACGTGCAGCGCGAGGGCATTGCGCATGGCAAGCGCGTGCAGGCGCTGGGCGGCGCGAAGAATCATCTGGTGATGTTGCCCGACGCAGACGTGAATCAGGTGGCGGATGCCTTGTTGGGCGCGGCGTACGGCTCGGCCGGCGAGCGCTGCATGGCCATCTCCGTCGCGGTGGCCGTGGGCGACGCCACGGCGGACCAGCTGGTGGCGACGCTGGCTGAGCGCGTGCGCAGCCTGCGCATCGATCATTCGCAGAACGGCGAGGCCGACATGGGCCCGCTGATCACCGCCGTGCATCGCCAGCGCGTGCGCGGCTACATCGAGGCGGGCGTCGCCGAGGGCGCGCGCCTGGTCGTCGACGGCCGCGGGCACGTGGTCAAGGGCCACGAAAACGGTTTCTTCCTCGGCGGTAGTTTGTTCGACGGCGTACGCGCGGACATGAAGATCTACCGCGAGGAGATCTTCGGGCCGGTGCTGGTGGTCGTGCGCGTGCCGACGCTCGAGGCCGCGGTGAAGCTCGTGAATGCGCACGAGTTCGCCAACGGCACCGCGGTGTTCACGCGCGACGGCGGCGCGGCGCGCGCGTTCGTGCAGGCCATCGAGGTGGGCATGGTGGGCGTCAACGTGCCGATTCCCGTGCCGATGGCGTTCATGAGCTTCGGTGGCTGGCGTCGCTCGAGCTTCACGGATCACGCGATGCACGGCATGGAAGGCGTGCGGTTCAACACGCGGCTCAAGACCGTGACGAGCCGCTGGTCCGTTGTCGATGCAGACGGGGCCGGCTCGGGCGGTGCCGAGTTCGTGATGCCGACGATGAAGTAACGCGCGCGCTGGTGCGCGAGATTCGCGTCTCGATGCGTGTGTTCGGCGACCGACCTCCGGACTGAGACCTCGCCTTTCTGCGCGATCGCATGCGATTCGTGCGTTGGTCGTCCGCGGCGGCGCGCGTAACGTTGACGCGCATGAAGCCCCTCAAACTACCCCGTGTCGGCTCCGCGCGCGCGGAGCGCATCGCCGTGTTCCTGGTGGGTGTGCTCCTCGCCATCGGGCTGTGGCAGGCATACGGCGTGCTGTTGTCCGGTGTCGCGTGAACGCCGTCGAGCTGTTGCTGCTGATGCTGGCGCCGCTCGCGGGGCTCGTGGCGCTGCCGGCGGTCGGCGCCTGGCGCCGGCGGAGGCATAGCCGCGCGGCCAGCGCCGTCGCGATCGAACTGCTCGGATTCGCGGACGCGGTGCGGCGCGCCGACGTCGCGTTGCCCTGCGATGCGGATCTGCTTGCTCGCGTTCGTGCGCTGCGCAGTGGCGTGCCAGAGGTCGTCTCGTTCGAAGTCGCGCTCGGTCTCGCGCGCCTCGCGCCGGAGGTGCTGGCCGATGCGGCACAACGGCTGGCGTTGCGGCTCAAACGTCGCGTGGCCTTCGAACGCAAGATGCTCGCGCGCACACGCTCGGGTTTGCAGCGCGGCGCATGGGCGGCCGCGGTGCCACCGCTCGCGCTGTTCGCGCTGTCTGCCGCGGGCGTGGTCGTGCCGGCCAGCGGTCTCGCGGCGTTGCTGGCGCTCGAGACGCTGGGGTGCTGGTTGCTGTGGCGCGTCGCGCACATCGAGGTGTGAGCCGTGGACCTGCCACTCGTCGTCTTCGTTCCGATATCGGTCGCTGCCTTCGCGGTCGGCGTGTTCGGACTGCGCGGCGCGCTCGAGATGCGCTCCGCGCTGCGAATGGGCGAGCTCGACCATCTCGATGCTCCACCGCAGTGGCCTGTGACCCGCGCGTTCTATGGTCTGGCACTCGCGCTGCCGGTGTTGGTCATCACGGCGCCGCTCGGTGGCGGAGCGTGGTTGGCGGCGGGCGCGGTCGCGGCGCTCGGCTATTGCGCGGCGCCGAGGTTCGTGGCGTCGTCGCGCGCGCGCGTCGAGCGTGAAGTGCTCGACGATCTGCCGTTGCATCTCGATCTGCTCGCATTGGCGATGGAGAGCGGCAGCACACTGAGTTCCGCCCTCGGCTTCTGCATCGAGCACGCGCCCCACGGAACGTTGCGGCGCGCATGGACGCGCGTCGTCCTCGACATACATCAGGGCATGGAGCCGCTCGACGCGCTCCGTGGTCTCGAGCAACGCCTGCGTCTTCGGCCGCTCGGCACGCTGGTCCTGGCGCTGCGCACGGCGGAGCGTCTCGGGTTGCCGTTGGCGCAGGTGTTGCGCGAGAAGGCGCGTCAGTCGGCCGCGAGTCGTTTCGCATACGCGGAACAGCGCGCGCGCGCGGCGCCGCTCAGGCTCTGGGCGACGCTGGTGCTGTGCCTCGCGCCGTGCACACTCGTCGTACTGGCCTATCCAATGGCGCGAATGCTCGCGCACGTCTTCGGTGGCTAGGAGGGGGGCGGGGAATGTCCCCACGCCCCGCGCGGATCTGGTTACCTGCCGCTGAACTCGACAGTCGCAACCCCGCTATCGCTTCGTCGGGCTCACAGCTTCGCAAATGCGATACGCCAGCAAGCAATCAGCGGTCGCTGAGGTCGCGGCGCTTGATGGTCGTATTCGCTTCGAGATGCAGCAGATCTTCGGGCCGGTCGATGTCGATCTCGGCGCTGGGCATGGGCAGGCGCACGAGCCGGTCGACGTGGCGCTTCAGGAGCTGCTGCGCACCGCGATCACCACGAAGCTCGCTCAACTCCCGAAAGCACCAGCGCGGGAATATCGCCGGCACACCCACGGCGCCGGCGTACTGCGCGGCAGCAATCGACGTCACATTGCGGCGCCATGCGCCCGCGAGCCGCCGCAGGTCCTCGGTGGTTACCGCGGCCTGGTCGGCGAGCGCGATGAGCACTCCGTCGGTGGTGGTCGGAATCTGTCCCAGGCCGGCGCGGATCGAGCTCGAAATGCCTTCGGACCAGTCGCGATTGATGACCGTCGCGGCTGGACTGTGCTTGAGCAGTGGCGCCAGCTCGGCAGCGTGCGCGCCGAGCACCACGGTGACCGAATGGCCCGCGAGCTCGACGGCGCGGCTCACGATGGTGTGCATCAACGGTCGTCCGTTGACGCGCACGAGTTGTTTGGTGGAGCCGAATCGGGACGACGCACCCGCGGCCAACACCACGACGTGTATGTGGCTCGTCTCGGCGCCCGAGTCGGCGGACACAGGTCAGCGGCGAGCGAGCAGCCCGATCACGAAGGCCGAAATCGCGATCACGCCCGCAATGAGAGCGGTCTTGGTCGCCATCTCGGCGAACGCACTGCGAGGAATCACGTCGAGCACCACGAGGATCGTGATGATCGCCAGCGCGAGGATGGCGAGCATCGCGAGGGCGCGGAGCACGCCGCCTTGGGCGCGAATTTCGGAGGGTTTTTCAGACTCGAGGTTCATGGCGGCCGATCTTACCGCGCCTGCCCGGCGACGCACCCATTCCGGCAGTCAATCGTTAAGCCGGTCGCATTTGGCGAGATTTCGTGCCAGTGCCGTGCACCAGCGCACGCCCCAGTGCTCGATTTGGCGTTAGTTTGGCGCCTTCTGTTCAATGGATCAGTGGATCAGTGGATCAGTGACCACACAGTTCTTCGAGCGCCAGGAAGTCCAGCGCAAGTACACGCGCTGGCTGATCGTTGGATTCATCACCGCCATTCTGCTGGTGGTCGCGGTGATCAACCTCGTCGTGCTCGTGAGTCTGGGGGGCGATCCGGTTCGCGTCGTGCGCCACGAACCTTCGTTGGTCCTATGGATCTCCGGGGTCGTGCTGGCGACCATCCTCATCGCCTCCTGGCATCGCAGCTCGCAGTTGCGTCAGGGCGGCGCCGTCGTCGCGCGCTCGCTCGGCGGCGTGCAGATCAACGGCAACGATCCGGACCTTGCGCGCAAGCGCCTCGTGAACGTCGTCGAGGAGATGGCGATCGCCGCGCGCATCCGCAAGCCGCAGATCTTCGTGCTGCCCGACGAATCCTGCATCAACGCGTTCGCGGCCGGACATTCGCCCGACGAAGCCGCGGTCGCGGTGACGCAGGGAGCGCTCGACAACCTCGACCGCGATCAACTCCAGGCGATCGTCGGCCATGAGTTCAGCCACGTGTTGAACGGCGACATGAAACTGAACATGCGGCTCACCGCCTGGATTTTCGGCTTGTTCGTGATCACGGACATCGCACGCCGCATCATGCGCGGGCGCAGCCGAGGCAAGGCCGCCGCGCGCCTCAAGATCGCGGCGCTCGGCGTGTTCATTGCCGGCAGCGTTGGCATGCTGGCCGGACGGCTGCTGCAGGCGGCCGTCTCTCGGCGTCGCGAGCATCTGGCGGATGCCTCGTCGGTGCAGTTCACGCGCAACCCACAGGCGCTCCAGGGCGCTTTCATCGTGATGGCTGCGAGCACGGATGGCTCGCGCCTGCAGCATCCCGCCGCCGCCGGCGTCGCGCACATGTTCTTCGCCGCCAGCGATCCGTCCTGGGCCAACAAGGTCGGCGGCTCGTGGTTCGCGACGCATCCGCCGATCGAAGAGCGCGTCCACGCCATCGACTCGCGCGTCACGCCGATCAAATTCCGCACGCTGGTCAGCGACGAGCGTCGCAAGGCCGCCGCGCGACAGAGCGCAGGCGCCGGGGAGCCGGCCAAGACCGACGCCGCGAGTGCCAGTGGCACTGCTGCCGCCGCCGCCGTTGCGCCGCTTGCCAGCGCGACGCCCGCCATGGCGGCGCACGCACCGGGTGAGCTGTCGCTGGCGGCCACCGGTGTGTATGCCGCGCCCGTACTGTCGGCCACGGGAATCGCCACCGCAGCCCGGGCCTCGTCCAAATCCACGGGCGTCACCGGCGCATTCTCGATTGCCCCCGAGGCCACGTTGGCGGAGACGATGCCGTCGGGGGTGCGCCTGGTCGGCGGTCGCGCACTGCCGCCGGACCTGCTGCGCAATCGACTCAGCCAGGACGCGCAGACCGCCATCACCCAGTTCGTTGCGCAAACAGAATCTTCGACGATCGCGGTACAGGCCGCGTTCGTCGCGACGATGCTCGCATCCGAGCCCGCGAAGTGGCGCACGCAGCTCACGAAACTCGCACCCGCCCTGGGCATCGAGCTCTTCAAGGAAACTTCCGTGCAGATTCCGCGCATCGCGAAGTTGCCGCCCGCGGCGCGGCTACCCGCGCTCACGGATCTGCTGGTGTTGTTCGAAACGATGGACCCTGCGCATCGCAAACGCCTGCGCGCAGTCGCGCGCGCGTTCGCGCCGACGGTGGCGACCGGCGACCTGCTGCGGTTCGCGGTAACGCGCCTGCTCGAGAAAAAGCTCGGCAAGGTCGCGGAAGAATCCCCACCCGTGTCGCTGCCCGATCGCGCGCCCGCGGTGTGCGAGTTGTACGCGGCTCTGGCGCAATGCCGCTTCGGTGCTGGCAAGCAGGGGCAGAACGCGTATCGCGCCGGCGTCATGGGCATGCTGCCGCCACCGAAGTGGGCGCCGTATCCCGAGGTGCTGATCGCCACGTCCGCGCTCGACGCGACGCTCGCCGCGATCGCGCAGATCAATCCGAGTGGCAAGCGCTCGTTCTCCGAAGGCATGGCGCGCGTGATTGCGGTCGGCGGCCGGCTCACGGTTGCGCAGGTCGATTTGCTGCGCGGCACGTGTCTGATCGTGGATTGCGCGCTGCCGTTGATCCCGATCGACGTGACGTTCGACGAAGCGGCCTTCGCGCGGCCCGCGAGTCACACCGCGGCGCGTTAGGTAACCTCTGATTACCGGTCTGGCGTGGAGTGAGCTCGGCGGTTGTCCGCCGATCTAGCTTCCAAAGATGCTGCGGATCTAGTTTCTGCAGCTGTGGTTCTACCGGGCGCGCCCGACGGTGGACGAGGCGCTGCAGGTCTCGGTGTCGATACACTTGTTTGTCGGCATCAACCTTGGGGTGGAGACAGTGCCGATGAAACGACGCGCGCGCTCGACATCATCAGTTCTTCAGAACATTCCTTAGCGCTCCGCCCGCAGCAACGTTATGAGGTTTGGCTTCATGTTCCGGTAGGCGATGCCGGCGATTACACCGAACAGAATTCCACAAAATGCGATAGCCACCAGCACAACCAGCCGGCCGTCAGTGTGGGCCAAGAACGGCAATACCACGGCGAGCTCTTCTCTCGAGAGCCACGTGCACATGGCGGCAAGCGACATGCCGCACAAGACCAGAGGAAGGCGCGCGACCAGCAAACGTCCTACGAGCTGGATGCGATTCGCGCCGCAGCTCAGATATAGCGCGTACTCGCGCTTCTTCGCCTGAACGGTCGTGAAGATCTCGGAAACGAGCCCAATGGACATGATCAGCAAGGCGCCAATGGTTGTGAAGGCGATGGCGTTTCCGAGCAGATTTTCGAGACTAGTGCGCGCCGCCAGCACTTCCGACAGCCGGCCTTGGGGCGCAATCCGATTTGCGATCCGGCCGGCATCGAGCGAATTGGCAAAGGCATAACGGGGTGTCCAGGGATTCCGAAATGTCATGGAACCAGCGCTCGCGCGATCGACGCCCTGATCGTCACCCGGGCGGTAGACGACTGCCTGACCAGGCCCGGTCAGCGAATCGTAACGAATGTTCGCGACGACTCCACCCACTGTGTACGGTTCCGATGCTCTTCCTTCGGCCGATAACAGCGTCAGGGTCTGGCCGATCAGATCTCCGGGATCCTTTCCGAGCTGTTGAGAGATGGATTCGCTGATGACAACGCGGCGCGGATTTCGCGACTCAATTCTGACTCCGGCAAGTAGTCTTGAGCCTACGACATCGAAAAAATTGTCGCTTACCCGAACAGCGTATGCGGTGATGTTCGCGTCCATGTTTGGAAATTGAAACTCAACCTGTCTCTCGAGCGCAGCCAGAGGCATCTCGTCCGCGAACGCGATATCCGCGCGGTCCGCGGCGAACTCGGCGACCGTCGTGCGGCGCGCGCCCGCGAGGGAGGCGTAGAAAGTGTCGTGTACCCCGTAGTCGACACGCCGCATGCGCCATGTGTTCGTCGAAATTAGAACCGACGCCGAAAGCGCAACGAAACAAAGCGTCCAAAGCAAGACGCTCGAAGCGTTCCAGAGCCAAAGACGCGACGCCGACTGGGAAACAGTGTGCGCGCCCGACACTAATTTGCGAATCATCACGAGCGGAACAATCGCTGCGATCAATGTGACGAAGAACAGCAATAGCATCGCAAGGCCCGCTGCGGTGAGATTCAGTGTTGGCGGGCGTGTTGCAAAGTAGTCTGCCAAGGCACTGTGTGTGCTGATCCAATCCAGTCCACCGATCGCCAGAATTCCCGCAAACACGAAAGCCGTCGGCAACAACAGAGTCTGCTCACCGAGCACCAGCGACAACAGTGGCCACGAACGAGCACCTAAAACGATCCGCAGCTTTATCTCGTCCAACCGTTCGAGCAGCGCCGCAATCAAATGCACGGCGTAATTTGCAGCAAGGATCAGGCCCAGCATGCAGAGTAGGGCGGACAGCATCGCGAGGTAGCGCCCAATCAGCAACGTGCGATCGGGATTGAGGTCGATTCCGGCAATCACCGACGGAACTGCGCCCGCATCAACGGGAAAGCTCAAGGCCAGCTGCGAGTTTCCGAAACGCAATTCATATCGCTGGACGCTTTCTTTCTTGAACACGCGAGCGACCGCCGCAATCGTATCCGCTGAATTCAATCGCAGGATCCCAAATGCAGGTGTTGCGTTGGCAACACCGCGGGCGACGGCCAGTTGATCCGTTGCGTCTAATCCGGGGATGTCAATGTCCTCGAACATCGGTGCGTGCGCGAGCCCAATGATCATGTCGGGCCGCTCTCTTCCGAGGCCCACAAATTGCTTTTCGAGAGTGCCACTGACCGCGAAGCTGACGCGCCGCTTGCCGAGATCCACATTCCGACGAAGCGCCGCCTCAATGGACCCGAATTGACGATTCGCAAAGTCAGCGGTCAAAAGCACGGCCTGCTCATCCGCCTCCGGCGTCTTTCCTCGCGCGGCGGAAACTCCCAGAAGTTTGAAGAAGTTTTCGCTGACGAACGCGACGCTGCACGTCGCGACACTATCATCCGAGTGCAACAGAACGCGCCGTTCCGAATAGAGCACTAGGCTCCCCCCAAAGGAAGTATCGCGCAGGGTGGATAGTTGATGCAGAGTAGTCGGAATGAAATGACCGGCCGCATTGCGCATTCCGAGCGTCGCATAGTCGCCGCGATTCGCAACGCCACCTGGCCAGTACCAACTTGACTGGCTCAGCATTGGAACCACGATCAAAAGCGTCGCCGTCACCACGGACAGCGACAGCAGCAAGGCAAGGCTGCGAAACGGCGTTCTGCCGACCAGCATCCTCCAGATTGTGCGAGCGTTCGAGTTATGAACGCTGGCCATGGTGCCTGTTGACTGCTACATCATCGATGACCTTCCCATCGCGAAATTGGATGCGACGTCCCGCTTGGCCGGCCAGATGCTCGTTGTGCGTGACAAGGAGAATCGTGGCGCCGTCGCCATGCAGCGTCTTAAGGATGTTCATCACTGCGTCGGATTGATGCGAGTCGAGATTCCCTGTCGGCTCGTCCGCGATGAGCACCGCCGGGTCGGTTACGATTGCGCGCGCAATCGCGACCCGCTGTTGCTGACCACCTGACAGCTCCTGGGGAAGATGTTGAACCCTGTCCGCCAGGCCCACTCGCTGAATCGCGTTCAGGGCACGTTGCTGATGTTCATGACGGGGAATCGATCGGCTGTAACGCAGCGGAATCAACACGTTTTCGAGCACATTCAGATGTCCAACTAGATAGAACGCCTGGAATACGAGCCCGATGGACTGATTGCGAATCTGGGACCGCTGCTCGAAATTCAGTGCATTGACGCGAGCCCCGGCAAGCTCGTACACGCCATTGTCCGGGCTGTCCAACAAACCGAGGATGCCCATGAGTGTCGATTTCCCGCAACCTGACGGCCCCTCGACGGCAACGAACTCTCCGGCGTCGATGGCGATACTTACATCGCACAGAGCACGAACCGATTGCGCGCCGGTCATGTAGGTGCGCGTGAGGTTTTCGGTACGAATAATGGGCGTCGTCATGGGCAGCTTACTGCGTGAGCGCCGCGCCCGACGAAGAATCGCGCATGTGCAAACGTCGTGCATCTGCGAATCGTTCCGTGCCCGAGACCGCGACCTCTTCTCCTTCAGACAATCCCGACAGAACCGCGATCAGGTCGGTTGTCGCGCGGCCGTATTGAACTTCCCTGCGGATCAGCATGTCGCCCTCGCGTACGAACAATATGCCCCGTCCTTCGGGACGGGCATTTGAAGGCTTGCTGACATAGAGAATCGAATCTTCCCGACCCACGAGGAACTCGACGGACACCGGCAGGCCCGGGCGAAACTCGCTGACGGTGTTGTTGTCCATCTCGACGGTCACTATGACTTGCGCCGCGGTAGCTTCTGGATCGATACGCACCACGTGCCCATCGCCCGTGCCGCGGTTGCCGCTGACTCTTGCCTTTGTGCCCGCCGTGACATCACCAGCGCGCGATGCAGGTACCCGCACGACTGCCTCGAGTCGATCCGAGCGCGCGATTTCCGCGACAACCTGACCCGACTGCACAGTCTTGCCCTCTCTGATTCCGTCGGCCAACTCGAGCAGTACGCCACCGGATTCTGCACGCACCTCCATGCCCGTCGCACGTTCCTGCAGGCGCGCGAGCATTTCTCGCCGCTGCGACAAAACCTCATTGCTCGCATGCAGGCTGTGCCGAAGCAGACTTCGGAATTTGCCGCTGCTCTCCTCCATGGCATGAAGGCGCGCTTCGGATGCCTGAGTGACGAGGCGCTGTCGCTCGTATTGAAGTTTGGAAATGGAGTGGGATGGCAGCAGCGTTTCCATTGCATCAAGCTCCAGCTGATTCGTTGCCACGGTAGCCCGTTGCTGCGACAGATCGTCATCCTGCTCGAGTTGCCGACCATTCAGGTCGTACACCGTGGCCGCGTGCCGACTCTCTTCGGTCGCCAGCGCGGCCTTAGCATCGAGCAACTGCCGATCAATTTCGTTGCTATTGATCGTGATGATCTTCTGTCCTTTCTCAAGCCTGATACCGGGCAGGACGTGTACCCGTTGAACCGTCCCTTCGAACGGGGCCGACAACGCGTAGAGATCGCTGCTCTGCAACTCTCCCTGCCCAGAAACCGAGATATCCAGCGAACCGCGTTTGACCGGAGCGAGGACGATGGTGGCGGATTCGATCGATGGCTCGGCGCGCGGCCACAAGGCGATCGCCAGAACCACCATTGTCCCGGACAGTGCAAGGGCCAGCTTCGTCCGGCGATTGCTCCACGCCAAGTGCCATCGTCTCTTTGGCGGAATCTCAATCGATCGCGGCGCAGCGATATTGAATCGAGCGGCGTTCATAGTTGTGTAGTTGTGTCCAGTCGGCTAGGAATGACGACGACCCGTACATTCACTTCGCTTGCGCATCATCACCCAGCCGGTGCATCAACCTAAACTCGGACAACGTACTCTGCAATACCGATTCACGGAAACCAACGAACTTGCGATTGCGAACGATGATGACCGGCACCTGACTACCGCCAAGTGACACAAACCGCTTGCGCGCGTCGGGCGACATCTGAACATCGAAGTCATTGAACGCAACACGGCTGCGCATCAAGTAGGCCCGGGTAGCAGCGCACGCCGGGCAGGTCGACGTTCCATAAACCGCGACCTCGACGCCACTTCCTTCCTGCGGCAAAAAAGCACGAAAGTCGCCGGTTTCGTATGCCGGCGCGAAGCCGCCGCTCAGCCCAAAGCGCATACCCATGTAGCCGATCAAGGCGCTGGCGGCCAAGATGATCGCACCCTGCATGACTCTTCGTATCACGATGCCTTCCTGATTGCTGTGAGCGGCTCCGCCGGGCGCGCATGGGAACGGGCGCGTCGACGTGGATGAGAAACTGGCCGAGCTGTGTTCAGCCAGCGGCCTGGAGAATGACCAGATCGATGTACTTCGCGGACGCGCTCTGTGCAACTGCGTGGCGCAGTTCCGCCAGCAACTTCTCGCAGATGGCAGAACGTCCCATGGAAGGATGAATCGTCAGAAAGAAGACTCTATACCGGGCACTGGAGTTGGCCTTTCGATCCAGTCGATCCAGATGCTGGAACAGGTAGGTGCGATGCGATTCCTTTGTGTCGACCGTCCCGACCGATGCTCCGGACAATGTTGCCACTTGGTCCCGAAAGAATTTTGCGTCCTTTCCCACCCCAGATGCCAACAAGCGCCTGTCCGGCGCAAAGTAATACGCGGCAGGAAATGGATTTGCGACTCCGGAGAAAATGATTTCCGGCATGGAAACATCGATTACGATTTCGTCCGCGTCTGCGGGCAAGGCCCAAGTCCCCAGGAGCATGAGGGCGCCGATTCGCACGAAACTCACTAACTTCATAGGCCACCGCCTCGTTGGCGACAAACACCGGTAGTTCGACTCCCGTCCTTCCGACTCTGGAAGAACGGGAATCGGGCTGAGTACCTATCAGTCAGACACTCAGGAGATCTCGCAATTCGTGCAATCGCAGACCCCCGTATTCAGATCGCAGTGGCACTTCTCGCACTTGATCACCGCGTAGGCAGTACTCGCGCCACCGAGCATTCCCAATCCAACAATCAACGACATGATTAATTTCGACATGATCGTCCTCCTTAGTGGTTGTCAGCAGAACTCTTCGAACCGTCTCGCGCTAGGGGCTGATCGTGCAGTCGTTGCAGTCGCAGACACCCGTGCTCAAATTGCATACGCACTTGTCACACTTGAGGACTCCGGCGTAGGCCGCGCCTGCGCCGCCCAGCAAACCGGCTCCCACGATTACAGCCATGATCAGTTTCGTCATAAAGATTCCTTTTTCGACAGGTGATCGAACTCCTCCGGCGGTGTGCGCCGGCTAACTACGGCGTGTATTCGCAGTTGGTCAGCTCGCAGATGAGATGTCCAGCGTCGTTCGTGACGCAGTGCGCTCTCTCGCATTTCAATGCGGCCATGGCCAGTGCGCCGCCCAGCAATCCAACGCCGACCAGCATCGATACCATCCATTTTTTCACGCTAATCCCTCCATTCCGTTGCTGCAACATACCCCTGATACATTTGAAAGCCGTCATCACTACAAAATTCGTTGTTGCCGGCAGGGGTGGATACCACGCACAAACCGGCGCTCCGACGCTACATCGAGGCACGTCACGGTCCGAGCGTCGAGCTCGCGACGATGACTGTCGTGACCATACGCTGAGATTGAGACTGCGCCGCTCGCGATTTCCGCATGCACTGAAGGCTTGCAGGTGGACAGGTCGCTCGTTTGCCTGCCGATGAACCCTCCTTGTCCAATCTCTTGCGGTTGGTCGATTCATTCAACCCCCATAACAGTTCGCATAAGGAAGTTAGGTTGTCAATCAGCGAATGAGGCGGCATGCATTGATAATGATCGAGCCATTCAACTTCTCTGCCACCAGATAGCATTCTGTGACACGTCTGCTTGAGCGCTCGGATGCGTGATGGCTGATGGTGTTCGCGATAGCTATGCAGGTAGACAGGCCGCCGAGCTTCGGCCGCGACAAGCGTTCGCATCGCGATGCACCAAGAGAAATGTTGTGCGCGGATGACGTGCCAAGTTGGTGCGCCGCCGCGCCCACTGCTCGATCGAGGCGTGTGGGAGGCATTCCTGCGTCGGTGGTATCGTCTAAACTGCGAGCCGTCCAAGGCCCGTATCAATCGACGCAAGGAAGACCGCGTGAAGAATCCGAAGCAAGTCGTGCTGATCGCCGTCACTCTCGTCGCCGCAACTCTGGTGTTCTGCATCGTTCTACTCAGCCAGCGCGAGACCGCGGATTCAGGCCAGGCGGCAGCTGCGATTCGGGAACGTATTGAATCTGCGCCGGCGCAAGAGCCGCAGTCTCTGGCCGCTCAGTCGGTCGCGATTCACTCGGCTGTCGCGGAGCAGGGCACGAGAAAGCAAGGCGACTGGACTCGGGCGTTCGGGGGGTCACGCGACTACTCTGATTTCGTGGCTACCGCCGCCGCCGCTGCACTCGCTGGCGATGGGCGCGCCGCCTATTACATCCGCAACGCATTGAACCGCTGCAATCCGGTTATTGCGCTTTTCAAACGAAAGGAAAAGGAACCGGAGTTCGATCCGGAAGCGGAGTACATCAACGCTTCGAGCAAGCTCGTGTATCCGCCGGTGCAGCCTCGAGAGGACCGAGTCGCGCTGTTTGCCCGCTGTCACCGCCTCGCGGAAGGAAACGCCTTTGCGAACCTCCCGATCATGAAAGAGGACGGTTACTCACCTGACTATTGGGACAGGCTGAGCCTGACCCTCAATGATCCCCTGGCCGCGGCGGACCGCGTGGGCGTCGAACGCGCCAAACTTGCGAAGCTTCCGGAAAGCGAACGTCGCGACGCCCTCGCGCACATAAATCGGCTGACGCAGATCGCGCTTGTTTCAAAGGATCCTCAGGCATTGTTCACTCTTGGCTTGAACTCGAATGCATTTCTCGATCTGGTGGATGCAAAGAACACCGATTCGAAGCGCCTCGGCCTGGCACTCGCTGCCTGCGAGCTTGGCGCCGACTGTGTATTCAGTCATCTCGGTTTTCAGATGTGGCGTAACAGCGTGAACGTCTCGGATATCTCCAATCTGCCGTTTGGCGATGCGATGCGCGAAATGGTCGGTTCTGATCGCTTCCTCCGAGCGTATGACGACGCGCAGCAATTCAAAGAGATGTGGGCGCGCGGTGACTGGAAGGGAATCGCGGAATCGATCGACTCCGAGGGCTAACGGTCCTGCTGCTCGGCTCGGCCCTTGTGCGTTGCGCTTGCTGCCTTGACGGGCGATTTCAACAGCGCTGATCTGTGCCTCGTCGGTGTCTGCTGAATGCGTAGCATTCGGGTCGATGCAGATCGCCAAGAGGCACGGTTCGAGGCGGAAACTCTCGAGCTATCGAATCGAATCGAATCGTCCATCTGACCGCTAGACAACCGCGCGGTAGAGCATCCGCGCTCCGACCACCAGCAAGAAGACCCCGAACGCCTGCGACAACCTGCGGCGCGACAGCGCGTGCGCTGCGCGTGCACCCATCGGCGCCATGAGCATCGAGCCCGGCGCGATCAACGCGAGCCCCACCAGGCTCACATATCCCACCGTCGCCCAGGGCAGAGGCACGGGCGCTCGTGCGCACAGAAACGCGATCGTGCCCGGCACGCTGATGAAGATGCCGAAGAACGCCGCGGTGCCCACCGCGCGATGGATGGGATAGCCGCAGAGGCTCAGAGTGGGCACGGTGAGCGTTCCGCCGCCGATGCCCATCATCGCGGAGATGCCGCCGATGACGGTGGCGATACTCACGCCGCCCGCGCCACGGGGCACGTGGTCGGTGAGGCGCAGGTGATCGAGCGGCAGCAGCATCTTGGCCGCAATGGCGAGTGCCACGATGCCGAACACGGCGGCGAGCACGGACAACGGCGCGTGCGCGGCGAGCACGCTGCCGAGCAGCGCGCCGATCAGCATCGGCACGGCCCACTGTTTCGCGAGCGCCCAGTCGACGGCGCCGCGCTGGTGATGCATGCGCGTCGAGCTGATCGACGTCGGGATGATGGCCGCCAGCGAGGTCGCCACGGCGACGTGCATGCGGTGCTCGTCCGGCACGTCGGCGAAACGCAGCACGTATTCGAGCACCGGCACGGAGACGATGCCGCCGCCCACCCCGAGCATTCCCGCGGCGAAGCCGGCGATCAACCCGGTGATGCCGAGAATGAGAACGAGAGGGAGCAGTTCCGTGAGAGCGGCCGCGCTGAATTCGAAATCCAAGATGTGTCAGCCCGCCGTTTCGCAGAAGGGGCGTCCGGCGCGTCCGGCCAGTGTGGCGTGCACTTCGCCGACGATCGACAGTGCGATGGACTCCGGGCTGCGGCCGCCGATGTCCAGACCCACGGGCGCGCGCAGCCGCGCACGCAGCCGCCCGGCGTCTGCACCGAGGTCGGCGAGCAATTTCTCGCGCCGCGCGGCCGGGCCTAACAACCCAACGTAGGGCACCGCGCTCGCGGCCAGCGCGCGCAGGTAGGCGAGGTCGGAGTCGAGATGGTGGCTCATGACGATCGCCGCGCAATGGATCGCCAGCGGCACGGCGCGCGCCACGTCGGCGGGGCGGGTCTCCACGAGCTCGGCCGCGGCTGGAAAGCGCTCGCGCGCGAGGTAGTTGGAGCGATGGTCCACGACGGTGATGCGCCAGCCGAGAAAATCCGCCAGTCTCGCCACGGGGCGCGCATCGGGCCCGCCGCCCAGCAACAGGATGCGCGGCGGTGGTGCGAATCGGGCGACGAAGATCCCGGCGTCGGGATCCGACACCCGCACCACGGCCTGATCTGCGGCGCCGCGCGCCGCGGCGTACAGACGCGCGACCGTTTGATCGCCGGGTGACGTGTCATCGACCGAAAAGGTGAGGCCCAGCGGCACGGATGCGTCGCCGCTGGTCACGACGAATCCCATGCGCCGCTCGATGCCCTGGCGAAATCCCGTCTCGAGATAGGCGAGCGGCTGCCAGCCATCTTCGGGCGCGACGCGCGTCAGCAGCACGTCCATCGCGCCTTCGCAGCCCGCGCCGAGTCCGAACAATTGATCGGTGGTGCTGCGCAAGTCGTAGCTGACGATGCGCGCCGCGCCGGTGTCCAACACGTGGCGCGCGTGTTCGCGCAGGTCACCTTCGAGACATCCGCCGGACAGCAATCCGGCGTACTCACCGTCGCGCGCGATGACCATCAACGCGCCGGGTTTTGCATAGGTAGAGCCGCCGGTGCGGATGACGGTGGCGAGGATCAGGGGCTCGCGCGCCTCACGGGCGCGGTCGAATAACGGCAGCAGGCGGTGCACCGCGAAAGAATATGCGATTCGCCGGGTTGCGTGCTTGCCGCTCTGGCGGTTAACCAGTAGATTTGCCGGGCTTTTTTGCACCTCTCAGGTCTCATTCGCAATGCCAGCCTCTGACCCCTCCGCCTGGGTCGTACACAAGTTCGGCGGTTCTTCAGTCGCGGACGCCGAGTGTTTCAAGCGCGTCGCCACCATCCTCGAAACACTGCCACCGGGTCGACTCGGAGTGGTGCTCTCGGCCTGTCGGGGCGTCACGGACGCATTGTTGGGGCTGGTTTCACGCGCCGAAGCGCAGGACGACGCCTATCGCGGCGATCTCGATGCGCTGCGCGTGCGTCATGCGGCGATCGCCGAGGCGCTCCTCGATCCGGACGCTGCCAAGCTCTTCATGTCTGCTTTCGATCGCGATCGCCACGACATCGAAGGCATCCTCCACACCGTCAAGCTCACGCGTTCGGCCGCGCAGAACGTGCGCGACCTGATCGCGGGCTACGGTGAAATCTGGTCCACCAAACTGTTTCGCGAATTCTTCGAGTCGCGCGCCCAGCGGCCCGGCAAGGTGCTGTGGATCGACGCGCGCCAGGCCGTGGTGGTCGAGTGGGGCCCGCTCGGTCCGGCCGTGCTGTGGGAGGAATCGCGCGCGAACCTGCGCAAGCTCGTGCCCGCGGATGGCGCTTTTCACGGCACCCTGATCATCACCGGCTTCATCGCCTCGGACCGCCGCGGCGTGCAAACTACTCTCGGACGCAACGGCAGCGACTTCTCGGGCTCGATCTTCGGCTCGTTGCTCGACGCGAAAGAGATTCACATCTGGACCGATGTCGACGGCGTGCTGTCGGCGGATCCGCGGCGCGTGCCGAATGCGGAGGTCATCGACTCGCTGTCGTACAACGAGGCCATGGAGCTCGCGTACTTCGGCGCCAAGGTCATTCATCCGCAGACCATGGCGCCGGCCGTCGGCCGCGGCATTCCGATCTGGATCCGCAATACCTTCGCGCCGCACAAGCCGGGCTCGCTGATCTGTGCCAAGCCCGACTCCAAACTACCCGTCAAGGGCATCACGTCCATCGAGAACATCGCGATGGTGAACGTCGAGGGCGCCGGGATGATCGGCGTGCCCGGTACCGCGCATCGCCTGTTCGGCGCGCTGCGCGAGGAAGGCATCTCGGTCATCCTCATCTCGCAGGGCAGCTCCGAGCATTCCATCTGCTGCGCGATCCCGGGCGCCGAGGCGGAGCGCGCCAAGCGCGTGGTCGCCGCGGCTTTCGAACGCGAGATCAAGGAAGGCCAGATCCAGTCGATCCAGATCGATCTCGACCTCGCCATCCTCGCCGTGGTCGGCGACGGCATGGCCGGTCTGCCGGGCGTCTCGGGCCAGGTGTTCAACGCGCTCGGCTCGGCCGGTGTGAACGTACACGCCATCGCGCAGGGCGCCTCCGAGCGCAACATCTCCGTCGTGGTCGATGGCAAAGAAGCCACGCGCGCGCTGCGCGCGGTGCACTCTGGCTTCTATCTTTCGCCGCACACGGTGTCCATCGGTCTCATCGGTCCAGGCGCCGTGGGTCGCGTGCTGCTCGAACAGATCGCGGCCGAGGTGCATCGGCTGCGCGACGAGTTCAAGCTCGATCTGCGCGTGCGCGGCATCATGACCAGCAAGAAGATGCTGTTGTCGGAGCAGGGCATCCCGATCGGCAACTGGAAAGCGGAACTCGAGGCGAGCAAGACGCCGGCCGACATCCAGAAGTTCGTCGAACACCTGCACGTGGATCATCTGCCGCACACCGTGATCATCGACTGCACCGCCGAGGAGAGCGTGGCGCGCCACTACGCCGGCTGGCTCCGGGCCGGCATCCACGTCGTCACGCCCAACAAGAAGGCGAACTCCGGCCCGCTCGAGTACTACGACTCGCTCAAGGCGGCGCGCAAGGCCGGCGGCAGCTCGTATCTGTATGAGGCCACCGTCGGCGCGGGGCTGCCGGTCATCTCCACGCTGCGCGACCTGCGCGAGACGGGCGACAAGCTTTCGAGCGTCGAGGGCATCTTCTCGGGCACGCTGGCCTATCTATTCAACGTCTACGACGGCAAGACGCCGTTCTCGGACATCGTCAAGGATGCGAAGGCCAAGGGTTACACCGAGCCGGATCCGCGCGACGACCTGTCCGGCACCGATTTCACGCGCAAGGTCATCATCCTCGGCCGCGAGATGGGCCTGCGCATCGAGATGAAGGACGTGCAGGTGGAAAGCCTGATCCCGCCCGGGCTCGAGCAGGGCACCATCGACGAGTTCCTCGCCAAACTACCCGCGTTCGACGCCGGGATGAAGCAGCGATTCGACGCGGCCGCAGCGCGTGGCAAGGTGCTGCGCTACATGGGCCGCCTCACGGCCGACGGCAAGGCCACGGTGGGCGTGTCCGAGCTCGACAAGACGCATGCCTTCGCCAACATCGCGCTCACGGACAACGTCGTGCGCTATGCCACGGCGCGTTACAACACGAATCCGCTGATCGTGCAGGGGCCCGGCGCGGGTCCGGACGTGACGGCCGCGGGCGTGTTCGCCGATTTGCTGCGCATATGCTCCTATCTAGGGGCGCACCTGTGAAGACTGCCAAGGCGTTCGCCCCCGCGTCGGCCGCGAACGTCGCGATCGGTTTCGACATCCTCGGATTTTCCGTCGACGTGTTGGGCGACACGGTCACCATCGAACGCACGGACGAGCCTGGGGTCGTCATCACCGGTTCTACCGGTGTCGTCACCGACATCCCGACGGATCCGGAGAAGAACACCGCTGGCCGCGCCTTGTTGGCGCTGCAACAGGTGCTGAATCCCGGCTTCGGATTTTCAGTTTCCATTCACAAGGGGATTCCGCTGGGCTCGGGCCTCGGCGGCTCCGCGGCATCGGCCGTGGCGGCGGTGGTCGCGGCGAATGCACTGCTGCCCACGCCGCTGCCGAAGATCGAGCTGCTCCAGTTCGCCATGCAGGGCGAGAAGGTCTCGAGCGGTTCGCTGCACGTCGACAACATCAGCCCGAGCTTGTTCGGCGGGCTGGTGCTCACCGTGGGTATCGACCAGCCTCGTGTAAAGCAGATTCCCGTTCCAAACGGGATCCGGGCAATCCTCGCGCACCCGCATCTGTTTCTATCTACCAAGCAGGCCCGCGGCATCCTCAAGCGCGAAGTCCCGATGTCGGATTTCATCTGGCAGACGGCCAACCTCGCGGGGTTCATCTCCGGCTGCTACACGAACGACCTGGACATGATCCGAGCTTCGTTCGAGGACGTGGTCATCGAAAAGCAGAGAGCGAGCCTCATTCCGGGTTTCGATGCGGTCCGAGCGGGCGCGCTCGCCAATGGCGCGCTGGGCTGCACTATCTCGGGTGCGGGCCCGTCGATGTTTGCCTGGTCGCTCGATGCCGATGCGCCGAAGGTGCGCGACGCCATGGTCGCGGCGTTCAAGGCGGCCGGCATGGAAGTGGATTCCTGGATCGTGCCCATCACGTCGACCGGCGCGCACGTCCTCGCGTCATGAAATACGTCAGCACGCGCGCACACCTGTCTGAAAACCCGGGGCCGGCCGTTGGCTTTGGCGAGGCTTTGACGCGGGGCCTGGCACCCGACGGCGGCTTGTACATCCCCGAATCCTGGCCGACGCTGCCGCTGTCCGCGTTCGACGGCGCGCGCGCGCTGCCCGACATTGCGCGGGCCTTCCTGCAGCCTTTCGTAGCGGGCGATCCGATCGCCTCCGAGATCGACGCCATCGCGCGTGAGGCGTTCAATTTCCCGGCGCCCATGCTGCCGGTGAGTGCCGGCGGCTCGCTGTCGGTGCTCGAGCTGTTCCATGGCCCGACTGCGGCGTTCAAGGATTTCGGCGCGCAATTCCTGGCCGCGTCCCTGACGCGCCTGAGATCAAACCACGGCGGCGATGCCGCCAGGCCGCTCAACATCCTGGTTGCCACGTCGGGCGACACCGGTGGCGCCGTCGCCGCGGCGTTTCACCAACGGCCAGGCATCCAGGTGTCGGTGTTGTTTCCGAAGGGTCTGGTATCGCCCACTCAGGAGCGCCAGCTCACCTGCTGGGGCGACAACGTGCATTCGTATCGCGTCGACGGCACATTCGACGACTGCCAGCGGCTCGTCAAAGAGGCGTTCGTGGACCCGGCGCTCAAGGCGCGTTTCGAGCTGTCGTCCGCCAACAGCATCAATCTCGGGCGTCTGCTGCCGCAGGCGGTGTACTACGCGGCCACCAGCCTCGCGGTGTACCGCGAGCGTGGCGTGAAGCCCGACTTCGTGATCCCCAGCGGCAATCTCGGCAACTCGGTCGCCTGCGTGTGGGCACGAAAAGTGGGTCTGCCCATCGGACGCATCGTGCTGGCGCACAACCTCAACCGTACCGTGCCGGATTTCCTGCAGAGCGGCGAATGGTCCCCGCGCGCCAGCATTCCGACGCTCGCGTCCGCGATGGATGTCGGTACGCCTAGCAACATGGAACGTCTGCGCGCACTCTTTCCGGACATCGACGCGGTGCGCCGCGCGGTGCGCGCCGAATCGGTGACCGACGAGCGGATCAAGGCACGCATCGCCAACGATTTCCGCCAGTACGGGAAGCCCTGGTGTCCGCATACTGCGGTGGCCGCCGAGGTGTCCGCGCGTTTCGACGCGGCGGCACGCGAAAACGCGCGCTGGGTCATCGTCGCCACGGCGCATCCGGCCAAATTTCGCGAAATCGTGGAGCCGCTCATAGGGCGGCAAATCGAAATTCCGGAAAGCCTTGCTAAACTCTTTGCCCGTCCCGTGTCGTGCACCGAGCTCAAGCCCGAGCTGGCGGCTCTCACGGAGGCTCTCGGGGAAGCAGCGCTTTGAATCCGCCGTTCGGTCTCACACAGTTCCAATTCGTCGCACTGGTGTTCGGCCTCGTGCTGGTCGCGCTCGTCGCGGTGTTCGGTGGACGCGCTTACGTCTTGCGGCGCCGCGATTCGCGCCGCGTGGCGCACGTCACCGCGGGCGCCGCGGACTTCCTGCGCAACGTGCTCGTGCCGGACGGCAACGGCGGCGACTACCACCTCGATTTCCTGCTGCTCACGAGCCGCGGCGTGGTCATCATCGACATGCGCGACATCGCCGGCAACGTGTTCGGTGGCGACCAGATGACCGACTGGACGCTCATGAGCGGCGCGCAGCGCAGCACGTTCACGAATCCGCAGTCCGGCCTGTACGACCGCATCGCCAGCGTGAAGGCGCTAGCGACCGATACGCCGGTCGAAGGCCGTATCGTCTTCACGAGGCGCGCGAAATTTCCGAAGGGATTGCCGCGCTTCACGGTGATGCTCGAATCCGTCGCGGCGGAGTTTCCGAGGCTCGGCGCCGCCGAACTCGAGGTCGCGGTGTCGAAATACCGCGGCGGCTGGGAGCGCATCAAGGAAGCGGCCAAGCCGAGCCCGCATTTCCGCTCCACGCCCATCGCGGTCGCCTGAAGGCAGGGCTCAAGCCACGCACAGGCCGAAGAACGCGCGCGCGCAGCCGGTGCTCGCGGACGCCACGTCTTCCGGGGGCTCCCCGCGCGCGGTGGCGATGGCGCGCACCACGTAGGGCAGGTACTTCGGCTCGTTGCGACGCCCCTTCGGCATGGGCCTGATGTCGCGCGGCAGTAGATAGGGCGCGTCGCTCTCGATCATGAGCCGGTCCACCGGAATCCCCCGGACGACGTCGCGCAGGCCGACGCCGCGGCGCTCGTCGTTTATCCAGCCCGTGATGCCGATGTGCAGCCCGAGCTCGAGATACGCGTCGCGTTCCCTCTCGCCGGCCGTGAAGCAATGGGCCACGCCGCGCGTCACGCGGTGCTCTTTCAGGATGGCGATGAAATCCTCGTGCGCGTCGCGCTGATGCAGGAACACCGGCTTGCCGGTGCGCGCACCGATCTCGAGCTGCGCGGCGAACGCGCGGCGTTGCGCCTCACGCGGGGAGAGATCGCGAAAATAGTCGAGCCCGCATTCACCGGCCGCCACCACCTCGGGGACGCGCGCCAGCGCCTCGAACTCGGCGGCGACCGGGTCGGTCCACTCCGCCGCGTGATGCGGATGCAGGCCGGCCGTCGCGAACAGCACGCCGGAATGCGCGCGCGCGAGTGCAATCGCCTTGCGCGTCGAATCCAGGCTCGAGCCGGTGATCACCATCTGCGCGACGCCGGCGGCCCGCGCCTGCCCGAGCACGGCATCACGGTCGGCGTCGAAACTGTCGTGGGCGAGGTTGGCGCCGATGTCGATGAGCTCCATGGGTGCGCGAATTCTATCGTGCCCGCTTGCGGTGACACACCGGCAGTATCGCGAAGCTCGCCGCCAGGGCGCACAGCCCGAACAACGACGACGCGGCATCCGGCGCCACAACAGTGGCCGGCGATGTTCTCCGCGTAGATAGGCGATGCCCACCAGCGCGCCGCACAGCACGTCGCGGCTGACCCCCAAACCGCGCGTTGCATCCAGGTTGCGGCGCGGTCACGTGGTCCAATTCGCGCCGCGCCATTCCTCTACCGTTCATCACGTGGCGGGCATGACAATTCACAGATGTCTGACTTCCTGAATTCCTTTACTCTTCAGCCCACTCGCCGAACGGCCGCGCATCGGCCTAACGAATAGCCTGTAGATTCAGGATCTTATAGAACATGGCTCTGAATACAGATTCACTTGATTCCCTGCGCATCGATCGTTCGGCTCCGGCCTCGCCCGGTGGCGGGGGACGCAAGATTCTGATGTGGGCCATCGCGGTCCTCGTCGTGGCCGGCCTCGCGGGCGGCGCGTGGCTGTGGCGCGGCGGCAGTGCGCCGGAAGTGACCACGGTCGTGGCCGAAGCGGAGTCGACTGGCCCGAGCCTGGGAAATTCCGTATTGAACGCGGCCGGATACGTGGTCGCGCGCCGCATGTCGACCGTGTCCTCGAAGGTGACCGGCAAGATCTCCGAGATCCTGGTCGAAGAGGGCATGGCGGTCGAGAAGGGGCAGGTCGTGGCGCGGCTCGAGCCCGTGAATATGCAGAATCTGCTCACGATGTCCGAGCGCGAGCTCGAGGCCTCCCGCCGCAATCTCATCGAAATCGAAGTGCGGCTCGCCGATGCGCGCAAGAACCTGGAGCGCAACGAGGCACTGGTCCAGCAACAGCTCGTGAGTCAAACGACGCTCGACGCTTCGCGCGCCGAAGCGAATGCACTCGCGGCCCGGCTCGGCGCCTTGCAGGCGCAAGTCAAGGTGTCGGAGAGCGCGCTCGCCATGCGCCGCATCGACTTCGAAGACCTGCAGGTGCGCGCGCCATTCTCGGGCGTGGTCATCTCCAAGGATGCGCAGCCGGGCGAGATGATCTCGCCCATGTCCGCCGGTGGCGGGTTCACGCGCACCGGCATCGCCACCATCGTCGACATGGATTCGCGCGAAATCGAAGTGGACGTGAACGAGGCGTACATCAAGCGCGTCAAGAACGATCAGCGCGTCGAGGCGACGCTCGATGCCTATCCGGACCAACCGCTGGCCGCGCACGTGATCAACATCGTTCCCACCGCAGATCGCACCAAGGCCACCGTGCGGGTGCGCATCGCGTTCGACAAGCTCGAGCCGCAAATCCTGCCCGACATGGGGATCAAGGTGCGCTTCCTCGACGATCAACTGCCGCGCGCCGTCAGCGCCGGACCGCGCGTGCGCGTACCGTCCGCGGCGGTGCTGCGCATCGATGGCGAAGCTTTCGTGTGGATCGTGAGCGACGGGCGCGTCGAGCGCCGCGCGATCACGGTGGGCGCCGAAAACGACGGCCAGATGGAAGTGCTCGCCGGCGTGAAATCCGGCGAGCAGCTGGTGGCGCCCCTGGTGCCAGGTCTCGAGGACGGCGGCAAGATCAAGCTCAAAGAAGAGAATAGTTAGTTAGCGAGGACACAACGATGCCGGCAGTGGAACAGCAAGTGGGGAAATCCGACCCGGTCGTCGCGCGGCTGCGCGGCGTGGCCAAACAATACAGTCGCGGCAACGAAGTGGTGCCGGTGCTCGAAAAGCTCGACCTCGACCTGCCACGCGGCGATTTCGTCGCATTGATGGGCCCATCGGGCTCGGGCAAGACCACGCTGCTGAATCTGCTCGGCGGGCTCGACCGCCCGACGACGGGCACGATCGAAGTCGAGGGCCTCGCCATCGACCGCTTGTCCGACAGCGCGCTCGGCCGCTGGCGGGCCGATAACGTCGGCTTCGTGTTCCAGATGTACAACTTGCTGCCGATGCTGACGGCGGAGCGCAATGTCGAGTTGCCCTTGTTGCTCACCAAGCTCGGAAAGGGCGATCGGCTGAAGCGCGTGCACACCGCTTTGAGCCTCGTCGGGCTCGGCGATCGCATGAAGCACAAGCCACGCGAGCTGTCGGGCGGCCAGGAGCAACGGGTCGGCATCGCGCGTGCCATCGTCACGGATCCCACCCTGCTGCTGTGCGACGAGCCCACGGGTGACCTCGACCGCAAGTCGGGCGACGAAGTGCTCGATCTGCTGCAGGCGCTCAACAAACAACAGGGCAAGACCATCGTGATGGTCACGCACGATCCGCGCGCCGCCGAGCGCGCCAATCGCACGCTGCATCTCGAAAAAGGACGCCTGGAACGGGAGACTTCCTGATGTCGCGCTGGTTTCCGCTGGTTTGGGCGAACCTGAGGCGGCGCAAGCTGCGCCTCGTCCTCACCTTCGCGTCCATCCTCATCGCCTTCATGTTGTTTGGTCTGCTCGAGGCGCTGCGCGCCAGCATGTCGTCGGGAGTGGACATGGCGGGCGCGGATCGGCTGGTACTGCGCAACAAGATCGGACTCACCGCGCAGATGCCGCTGGCGTACTACGAGAAGATCAAGTCGGTGGAAGGCGTGCGCGCCGTCGCGACCACGAGCTGGTATGGCGCCGAATACCGCAGCCCGCAGAATCCCAAGGAAGCTTTCGCTCTGTTCGCGACACAGCCCGGCTCGCTGCTCGAGGTGACGCCGCAGATCCAGTTGAAGCCCGAGGAGGCCAAAGCGTGGACGCAGGATCGCCAGGCTCTCATCGCCGGGCGTCTGCTCGCGCAAAAATTCGGCTGGAAGGTCGGCGATCGGATTTCCATCCGCTCGCAGATCTGGCGCAAGCTCGATGGCACCGACGCCTGGCAGTTCAATATCGTGGGCATCTACACGGCGGGTTCGCCGTGGCTCGATGGCGGTGCCTACATGAACTTCGACTACTTCAATGAATCGTTGATGTACGGCCGGGACATGATCGGATCGGCCGCCATACGCGTGAACGATGCGAGCCAGGCACCCGCCATCGCCAAGAAGATCGATGCGCTGTTCGCGAACTCGGAGGCCGAGACGGAAACAGCGACCGAGCGCGAATGGATCAAGCACTGGATCGACCAGATCGGCGACATGACCATCATCGTCACGTCGGTGACTCTGGCCGTGTTCTTCACCATGTTGCTGGTGACGGCCAATCGCATGGCGCAGTCGGTGCGTGAGCGTACCAATGAGATCGGCGTATTGAAAACGCTCGGATTCGGCGGGCGGCTCATCGTCGGACTGGTGCTGCTCGAGTCTTTGTTCCTCACCTTGTCGGCAGGGCTCACGGGCCTGGGTCTTGCGTGGCTGCTGTCGGCGGGCATGGCGCCGTTGATGAAAGACAATTTTCCCGGTTTCGTCATCGACGGCGGCACGTTCCTGTTAGGCGCGGGGCTCATGCTCGCTTTTGGACTCATTGCCGGGTTGTGGCCCTCGCTCATGGCGATGCGCCTCAAGGTCGTGGACGCGCTGCGGCGCGCTTAGAGGTACACGCATGGCGAATGCTCTCGAACAAATCGGCGCCGTGACGGCGATGAACCTGCGCAACATTCCACAGCGCTGGTCTTCCTCGCTGGTTGCGGTCATGGGTATTGGCGGAGTCACGCTGGTGCTCGTGGCCCTGCTGTCCATCGGCGCCGGCTTCCGCGCGGCGCTGGAAGGATCGGGCTCGGAGGACGTGGCGATGATCATGCGGGCCAACTCGCCCAGTGAGATGTCGAGCTACTTCGACCCGAGCCAGGTCACCGCGGTCACCAATGCGCCTCACATCCTGCGCAACGCCAAGAACGAATTGATGATCTCGCCCGAAGCCTTCGGAGTGGTCAGCGTTCCGCTGCGCGGCAAGGACACTTCCGCCAACATGCCGCTGCGCGGCGTGGGGCCGATGGCGACCCAGCTGCGCAAGGAATTCAAGATCGTGCAGGGCACGATGTTCAAGCCGGGGACCACGCAGATCATCGTGGGCGACGGCGCGGTGAAGCAGTACATGGGGCTCGAGGTCGGCAAGAAGGTGCGCTGGCTGTCGACGGACTGGATCATCGTCGGCCGCTTCACGGACAATGGTGGTCTCGCAGAGTCCGAGGTTTGGGCCGATGCGCCCGTGGTTCAGCAGGCGTGGCGGCGCGGTCCTGGCTTCCAGACCATTCGTGCCAAACTCGCCGCGGACGGCGCGCTCAAGAAATTCAAGGACGTGCTCACCAAGGATCCGCAGCTCAATGTGGATGTACTCAGTGAGAAGCAGTTCTACGCCGATCAACAAAAAGCGATGTCGAAGCTCATCGACAACATCGGCTTGTGGATTGCCATCATCATGGGATTGGCGGCGCTGTTTGCGGCGTTGAACACGCTCGAGAGCGCGGTCGCGAGTCGCGTGCGCGAGATTGCCACGCTGCGAGCCATGGGTTTCAGCGCCGGACCGGTGGTGTTCTCGGTTCTCGTAGAGGCCATGATCCTCGGCGCCGTGGGCGGAATGGTAGGCGGCCTGTGCGCCTTCGTGTTCTTGAACGGCATCACCAGCTCGACGCTGAACTTCGCGTCCTTCAGTCAAATCACGTATGCCTTCACGGTCACGCCGCTGCTCCTGCTGCTGGGCATCGGCTATGGGCTGCTGTTGTGCCTGCTTGCGGGTATCCTGCCGGGCATTCGGGCAGCGCGGCTGCCCATCACGGCGGGACTACGCGAGTTGTGATCTTCGCCTGCGGTTCGAAGTGGTTAGGGGCGCTGGCGCTCGCCGGCGTCTGTTCGGTTGCTGCGGCGCAGTCCGCGGACTGGTCCGACGTCGAGGGACGCATTCAGTACGCGTACTACACCAACGACGCGCGCGCGTTGAACAGTGTGCTGGCCACGCTCAAGCCGAAACCGGTCGACGGCGAGAGTGAGGACGCGTCCAGCCTGCCGACACGCTCCTACTTCCGCGCGCTGGTGCACTACCGGTTGGCACAGGTGCTGGCGAGCACGAAGAAGTCCCAGGCAAAGGACGCCATCGACGACTGCGAAGACGAAGTGGACCGGGTCGTCGACGCGCTGCCGAAGGTGCCGCTGGGACTCGACGAAACCGACGACGCGCGTCGTCAGCGCGCCGAGGCGTACGCACTTGCCACCGCCTGCACGCTCGCGGGCCGCGAGATGAGCGCGCTGCCGTTCGGCTCGCGCATCGGTTCGCGCATCGACGAGGCAGTCAAACTCGAACCCAAGAATCCGCGCGTCCGGCTCGTCGAGGCACTCGCGGCATTCGACCGCGCCGCCAGGAACGCGCAGGAAAAGGCTGCGGCCATGCAGAAGCTGCGCGCCGTCATCGCGATGTTCGAGGCGGCGCGCGCCGGCGCCTCGATGACGCCGGAATGGGGCGCCGCGGAGGCCTACGCCTTCCTCGGCCGTGCGCTGTACGACCAGCGCGACGTGGTCGGTGCGCGCGAGGCGCTCGAGCGCGCATTGCTGATTGCTCCCGACTTCGCGTTCGCCCGCAAGCTGATGTCCCAGATCACGCGCTGAGCGGTTCTCAGGGGCTGCGCCCACGTCGGAACGCCGATGAAATACGGGAATTGTCGGGCGCTGCGTGCCACACCTGAAAATGCCGGCGAAGCATCGGTCGTGAACAATTAGAATCGCGCCATGAAATACGGGCACTTGTTTGCCCCGCTCGATCTTGGCTTCGTCACGCTTGCGAACCGGATCGTCATGGGCTCGATGCACACCGGCCTCGAGGACCGCGCGCGCGATTATCCAAAGTTGGCCGCCTACTTCGCGGCGCGCGCCCGCGGCGGCGCGGGGTTGTTAGTGACCGGGGGCATCGCGCCGAACCGCGCGGGCTGGAGCAAGCCGTTCGCGGGCAAGCTCTCCGCACCACGCGAAGTGGCGCGCCATCGGCTCGTAACCGACGCCGTGCATGCCGAGGGTGGCAAGGTATGCATGCAGATCCTGCACACCGGCCGCTACGGCTACCATCCTCTGTTGGTGGCCCCGAGCCGCATTCGCGCGCCTATCAACCGGTTCACGCCGCGCGCGTTATCGTCGGACGGCGTGCACGACCAGATTGCGGACTTCGTGAACTGTGCCGTGCTGGCGCGCGAAGCCGGCTATGACGGCGTCGAAATCATGGGATCCGAGGGGTATTTCATCAACGAGTTCCTCGCGCCGCGTACCAATACGCGCGACGACGAGTGGGGCGGGGCGCTCGAGAACCGCGCGCGGCTCGCGTTCGAAGTGGTGCGGCAGACGCGTGCGGCGGTGGGCCGCGACTTCATCATCATCTTCCGGCTGTCGGGCCTCGACCTGGTCGAAGGTGGCTGCACCGGCTCGGAGGTGGAGTGGGTCGCCTCACAGATGGAAGGCGCTGGCGCGACGATGCTCAACACCGGCATTGGTTGGCACGAAGCACGTGTGCCGACGATCGCCGGCGTAGTGCCCCGCGCTGCGTTCGGCTGGGTGTCGGCGCGCATCAAGGCCGCGACGCGACTGCCCGTGATCGCCACGAACCGCTTCAACGCCGCCATCGATGCCGACGCGTTGCTGTCGAGCGGCGCGGCCGATCTCATATCCATGGCGCGTCCGCTGCTCGCCGATCCCGATCTGCCGCGCAAGGCACGCGCGGGACGTGAGTCCGAGATCAACACCTGCATCGCCTGCAACCAGGGCTGTCTCGACCGCGTGTTCGAAGGCAAGCGCGCGACGTGTCTGGTGAATCCGCTGGCGGCGTACGAAACCGAGCTCATGCTCGCACCCGCGCGCACGCCGAAGCGTGTCGCGGTGGTGGGCGCGGGTCCGGCCGGCCTGGCCTGCGCCACGGCCCTCGCCGAACGCGGCCACCACGTGACCCTGTTCGAGCGTGCGCACGAGATCGGTGGACAGTTCCGCTACGCGCGCGAGGTGCCGGGCAAGGAGGATTTCCGCGACACGCTGCGCTATTTCGGACAGCGCATCGAGGCCACGGGCGTGACGCTGCGCCTGAACTGCGAAGCGGACGCCGCGGCGTTGCAGGGCTTCGACGAGGTCGTGGTGTCGAGCGGCGTCCGCGCGCGCATGCCGGCGATTCCGGGCATCGAGCATCCGAAGGTCATTTCCTATCCGGAGCTGTTGTCGGCAAAGCGCACGGCCGGCGCCACCGTCGCCATCGTGGGCGCGGGCGGCATCGGGTTCGACGTGGCGACCTATCTGACGCACGACGCGTCGCAGGACTACTTCGAGGAGTGGGGCATCGACCGCACTCTGCAGGCGCGCGGCGGGCTCGAGCCGCCGCGCGGCGCCAAGGCCGCGCGGCGGGTCTATCTATTGCAGCGCAAGGCGGAGCGTCCCGGACGCACGCTGGGCAAGACCACCGGATGGATCCATCGCAGCGCGCTGAAGTCGCGAGGCGTGGTCATGCGGGGCGGCGTGACGTACGAGCGCATCGACGGCGACGGATTGCACATCGCGAGCGAGACCGGCCGGGAACTGCTGGCCGTGGACAACGTCATCATCTGCGCGGGTCAGGAATCGGTGAACGGTCTGGCGAGCGCGCTCGCGAGCGGCGGCCGGACGGTGCACGTCATCGGCGGCGCGCTGCTCGCAGCGGAGCTCGATGCGGAGCGCGCGATTCGCGAAGGTACGGAACTGGCGGCGAGGGTATGAGCGGTTCAGATCCAGATTCGCAATTGGACTTGTTCATGAAGCTTTCGGGCGACGTCGCCTCGACGGCGTTTTCCGACGTGGGCGGCAGCCCTGAGGAACACAGTCCCTGCACCAGCCCCTCCATCCGCGTCAGCCGTCGCGCGCGGCGCCTCTCGGTGCGGGTGTATCCGGACGCGCGCGTCGAGGTCGTGGTGCCGCCGCGCACGCGTCCGCACGAGATCGAGCGTTTCGTCGTGGCGCATCGCGCCTGGATCGACGAGAAGCGCGAGATTGCACTGCGCGCGCGTCCGGCCCCGGCGCCGTTTCCGCCACCGCGCATCGATCTTGCGACCACTGGTGAGCGGCTCAGGCTGCATTTCGCCGGCGGCATGCGCACCCGCATCACGGAACTCGGCGAGGCCGCGTCCACCGGGCGCGTCCTGCAGGTGACGGGTTCGCCGGACACCGAGGCGCTGCGCCAGGCCTTGCTCGTCTGGCTCAAGCGCGCCGCGCGCGAACGGCTGGAGCCGCGCGTGGATGCGCTCGCGGACAGCACGGGAATGCGTCATAAGCAAGTGTCCATTCGCCTGCAGCGTTCGCGCTGGGGAAGTTGTTCGGCGCGCGGTACCATCAGTCTCAATGCCTGCCTGTTGTTCCAGCGCCCCGAAGTGGTCGACTATCTCATCGTGCACGAGCTCATGCATCTGAAACACATGAATCATTCCGCGCGCTTCTGGCACGCCGTCGAGCAGCACTGCGGCGACTGGCGCGCGCTCGACCGCGAGTTGCTCGCCGGCTGGCGCAACGTGCCGCGCTGGGTCTTCTCGGTGGATAGTTAGGCGCGAGCCGGATGTCGGACAACAAGGTCGATCTCAAGAATGAAGCGGTGCACTGGGACTTGGGTACGTCCCAGTCCTATGGCGAATACCTGCAGCTCGGCAAGCTGCTGGACGCTCAGAAGCCGAACTCCATCGAGCAGGACGAGATGCTGTTCATCATCGTCCACCAGGTCTCGGAGCTGTGGATGCGTTTGTTCCTGCACGAGCTCGAGGCCGTGCACGAGTGCGTGCGGCGCGACAATCTCGATCCCTCGTTCAAGATGCTGGCGCGCATCTCGCGCCTGCAGGAAGAGTTGTTGGGCGCGTGGAGCGTTCTGTCGACGCTCACGCCGTTCGAGTACTCCTCGTTCCGCAACACGCTCGGGCGCTCATCGGGGTTTCAGTCGCTGCAATACCGGCTGCTCGAGTTCATGCTCGGTAACAAGCACCGCGAAGTCATCGCCGTGCATCAGCGCGATCCGGCCGGGTACGAACGCCTCGAGCGCGCGTTGCAGGCGCCGTCGATCTACGATGAGGTGCTGCGCCTGCTGTCACGGCGCGGCTACGGCATCCCCGAGGATGTGATCGAGCGCGACTTCTCCGAACCATACGCGCCGAACAAGGCCGTCACGGCCGCGTGGCTCGGCGTGTATCACAACGCGGAAAAAGACTGGGACCTGTACGAGATGGCGGAGCGCCTCGTCGATCTCGACCAGAAGTTCCAGCTGTGGCGGTTCCATCATCTGAAGACGGTGGAGCGCGTCATCGGCTACAAGCCGGGGACGGGCGGCACAGGTGGCGTTTCGTATCTCGCGAAGGCGCTGGAGCTGAAGTTTTTTCCGGAACTGTGGCATGTCCGGACTTCGATGTGAGACGGGCAGGGAGTCGATGGCAGTGAGTTTTGCCTGGGGTGAGTTGGATCACATCATCCTGTTCTGTGACCACGGCGCGCCGGAATCCGACGCCCTGAAAGAGCGTGGCCTGCACGAGGGGCCGGCGAATTCGCATCCGGGCCAGGGCACCTCCAATCGCCGGTTCTTCTTCCCGAATGCGTACCTCGAGATGCTGTGGGTGGACAACCCCATCGACGCGCAGAGTGACGCCGTCCGACCGACGCAGATCTGGGATCGCTGGAAGCAGCGCCGCGAAGGCTCGTGTCCGTTCGGGTTGGTGTTTCGTCCGGGCGGGCGTCGGGAAGTGGAAACCATCCCCTCGTGGACGTATGCGCCGCGCTATTTTCCAGCGGGCTTCACAATCGAAGTGGCCAAGGAAGTTCCGGTGAACGAGCCGCTGCTGTTCTATCTGCCGTTCGCGCGCCCGGCGCTGGTCGAGGACATCCGCTCGAAGACCGCGCACCACGCGCAGATCGGCGCCATCGTGGGGGCCACGCTCCATCTGCCGCTGACTGCCAGCTTGTCACCGGCGCTGCACGCGCTGGTGGCAGCAGGAGTCGTGGCCATCGAACCGTCGCGCGAATACCTGCTGGATCTGTTCCACGTCGGCGGCTCGAAGGAGTTTGTCGATATGCGCCCGGAGCTTGCACTGCGTTTCCGGCCTGCGCGTCGCGCATCCGACGCCCGACACTGAGCGCGGAAATCCGCGGGAACATTTCAGGGGCGACGTCGCGCCGTTGATGCGCTCCAGGTGTAGCGCTATTCTCGCGCGCGGCGCGGGGTAAATATCAAGGAAGGAATCGAAAATGAAGACCCTAGCGCTTCTGGCTGCCGGCTGCGTGTCGTTCCTGTTCGCAGCGTCTGCTGCGGCACAAACACCCGCCCCCAATAAATACATCGTCGAGAATCTCGGTCGTGGCGTAGTCGCGCTGCGCACCGGGGACACGGCGGTGTACGTCGGTTGGCGCCTGCTCGGCACCGATCCGGCCAACGTCGCATTCAATCTATATCGCTCCACGGCCGGCGCCGCACCGCTGAAGCTCAACGACGCGCCGCTGGCCGCGACCACCGATTTCGTCGACCGCACCGCAGATCTCACGCAGAGCAATGCGTACAGCGTACGTCCCGTACTGCGGAACACTGAACTGGCCGCCAGCGCGGCGTTCACCCTGGCCGCGAATGCGCCCGGGCTCACATACCTGAACGTGCCGCTGCAGCGACCGGCGGGCGGCAACGTCGAAGTGCCCACCGGCAATCCGACGCAGGCGGTAACGTATAGCCCGAACGATGCCAGCGTCGCCGATCTCGACGGCGATGGCGAATACGAAATCGTGCTCAAGTGGGATCCGTCGAACGCGCGTGACAGCGCCTCGGCGGGGCTCTCGGGCCGCCATCTCATCGACGCGTACAAACTCGACGGCACGTTTCTGTGGCGCATCGATCTCGGGCGCAACATCCGCTCCGGCGCGCACTACACGCAGTTCATCGTGTACGACCTCGACGGGGACGGCAAAGCCGAGCTGGCGTGCAAGACGGCCGACGGCACGATCGACGGCGCCGGCACGGTCATCGGCGACGCGACGAAGGATTATCGCTCGCTGCTCGTGCCGACCGACGGCATCCAGGTGGCCGCCACCAACGACGTGCGCTACGGCAAGGCGCTCGCCGGCCCCGAGTACTTCACGATCTTCGACGGGCTCACCGGCCGCGCGCTCGCGACCACTAACTACCTTCCGGGTCGCGATCCCATCGACAGCTGGGGCGGCATCGGCGGCAATGGCAACAACGACAGCACCGGCAATCGCGGCGATCGCTTCCTCGCGGGCCTCGCGTATCTGGACGGCCAGCGTCCGAGCGTCATCATGGCGCGCGGCTACTACGGCCGCACCGTGCTCGCGGCCTGGGACTGGCGTCCCGTGAACGGCCAGTCGCAACTCACCTCGCGCTGGGTCTACGACACCGGCCGCTCGAACGGCAACGGCTTTCCGTGGGCGGGGTCGAATCCCTTCAACGGCCAGGGTTATCACAGCCTCTCGATTGCCGACGTCGATCACGACGGCAAGGATGAAATCGTCTACGGCTCGATGGTCGTCGACGACAACGGCACGGGTCTGTTCTCCACCGGCCTGCGTCACGGCGACGCGCTGCACGTGAGCGATCTCGTGCCGTCGCGTCCGGGCCTGGAGGTGTACGGCGTGCACGAGAGCGAGGGCAACACGCTATCGTTGATGACACCCGGCATGGCGCTGTACGACGCCGCGACCGGCGAGATCATCTGGAGCTTCGTGCCGGGCCGCGACGTCGGCCGTGGCATGGCGGCCGACATCGATCCGCGCACGCCCGGATATGAATTCTGGGGCGCCGGCGAAGTCGGGTTGCTGGACGGGCAGGGCAACCGCGTCTCGGCCGCACCGGGCGCGACGAATTTCGCCGCCTGGTGGGATGCGGATCTGCTGCGCGAAGTCGAAGATCAGAACTGGATCAGCAAATGGGACTGGAACACCCAGACGCTCGTGCGCCTCATGACCGCCGACGGTGCGAGCTCCAACAACGGCACCAAGGCGAACGCCGTGCTCTCCGGCGACATCCTCGGCGACTGGCGCGAAGAGGTGATCTTCCGCAGCACCGACAACGCCAGCCTGCGCATCTACTCCACCACCATTCCGGCGGCGAATCGCATGTACACCCTCATGCACGATCCGCAGTACCGCGAGGCGATTGCCTGGCAGAACGTCGGCTACAACCAGCCGCCGCATCCGTCGTTCTTCATCGGCGACGGCATGGCCGCGCCGCCGCTGCCGAACGTCATGCATCGTGATACGCAATCGCCGGCGTTCGCCGTGCTCGCGCCCTCGCAGGACACGCTGGCGCCGGCCGATTCGCGTTTCGTGCTGGTGAACATTGCTGCCGAACTCGTCGACCTGCTCGACGTCGCGCCGACCGCGCGCATCGCCAACGTCACCAGCAGCGAGACCGCCTCGAATCCGCGGCAGGCATTCCCGTTCCGGCAGGTAGGCCCGCTGGCGCTGCAGCTGCGCGCGGAGCGTTACAACGCCGCGACCGGTCGCACGTACACCATCGACGTCGAGGGACGTGATGCCGCCGGCAACACCGTGCGCCGCTCGGTGACCGTGCGCGTGCCCTGACTGACTTTTCCGTGACACTTGGGGCCCTCGCACTGCAGTGCGAGGGCTTTTTTTCTCCTCTTCGCACGCCAGAGCGCCCGCCGGCGGGTACGGCGGGCCGTGAGATCTTCTCCTTTCTCCGCGGCGGCGGTCTTTGGGATGTGGTGGCACGAAGCCGGCACGCGATGCACGTGCGGGTGCGCCGCGGTGCGGTGTCAATGTCACGCCAATCCTGAACGCAGGACGGCGGCATCACTCCAGCACAAACTCTCGATAGACGGCCGCCGCGGAAAAACCGGTTATCGCGGGGCCGTCCGCCCGAAGGCCGGTTGCGCCAGCCTATCTACTCCGGCGCGACCCAGGAATTGATCGACATCGCAGCCGCGGTCCCAACGCTCGAACCGATCGGGCTCGGATACCCCTGTACCCAGGGAATGTCGTCCGAGTAGGGCTGACCCTTGCTCCAGACATAGCCCGCGTCCCAGACATAGCCTGCGTCCCAGACGTAACCCGCGTCCCAGACATAGCCCGCGTCCCAGACATAGCCTGCGTCCCAGATGTAGCCATTCGGGCCGGTCACCGCGAACGTGCCGTCGGGCAATTGCCGCACGCCACCCATGTAATGCTGCGTGCCGTTGAGATCCGCGGCGATGTTCAGGCCCTGGTTCGCGCAGTTGGAGACGGTTGCGGTCGGGTAGACCGCGGCCTTCGCGTCGACGAGGCCTGTGCCCTGCTGCAGTACCGAGTAGGCGAGTTCGCCGTCGGCGTTCACGGCGGGCTTGGCGCTCGCCATGATGCGGCACTTCACCTGGTCGGGCGTGAGGGCCGAATTCTGGCTGAGCATCAATGCCGCGACGCCCGAGACCACGGCGGCCGCCTGCGACGTGCCGGACATGGTGAAGAAGTCGCCACTGTTCATGTAGGTGGGATGGTCGACGGCGGTCTTCATGTACGTGGCCATGAAGCTCCAGACGTGGCCGCCCGGCGCAACGACGTCGGGCTTCACGAAGCCTTCGAACGTCGGACCGGTCGCCGAGAACGAGGCGAGTCGGTCGTCGTGCTTGTTGTTCGTGTAGGTGTCGGTCATCGCGCCCACCGTGATGACGTACGGCACGTTGCCGGGCACGCCCACGGTTTGCGGCAGCGGTCCGCTGTTGCCCGCCGATACGACGACGACGATGCCGGATTGCCACGCGCGCATCACCGCTTTGTTGAGCGGATCGTCCCAGTAGCGAGAACGCGCCGGAGCCCCGAGCGAAAGATTCAGCACGCGGATGGCGTACTGCAGGCGGTTGTTGATCACCCAGTCGATGCCGCGGATGACCGAGGCGTAGGTGCCGGAGCCGTCTTCGGCGAAGGCCTTGACCGAGACGATCTTCGCGTCGGGCGCGACGCCGAAGAAGCGGCCGCCGTTGTCCTTGCGGCTGCTCGCCACGATACTGGTGATGTGCGTGCCGTGGCCATTGGTATCAGTGGAGACACCGGTCCAGTTCGAATCGATGACGTTTCGCACGGCGTCGTATTGCACGAGGATTCGGCCATTGCCGGCGCTGTCCTTGTTCAGCGAGTCGACGTTCCAGTAGCCGGTGTCGATGATCGCGACGCCGACGCTGCCGCGAATGCCGTTCTGGTGAAGATTGCGCGCGTTCACGTCGACCGGATCAGGGGCTCCCTCGCCGAACGCCGTGGTGTAGGCGATTTCGACGTCGTCGATGTCCACCCAATCGGCAGGAAACGCGGTGTCCATCGAGCTGACGAACCGGATCGCGGTATTGCGTCCGCGGTAAGCGGTGATGTCGTAGCTCTTCGAGGTAAAGCCCGAATCGTTGCCGGGTCCGAAGATGCGACCGACCTCCGTCCAGCTCGAGCCGCCGTTGGAGCTCGCCTGGATCGCGACGTAGTCGCCGGAGTCGAGGTTGGCGCGCGAATACTTGATCTTGAGCGTGACGCTGGGTGAGCTCGAGGGCGTGGCCGCGCGGCGATAGAGGGCTCCGTCGCCGCCGACGATCAGACGCTTGCCGCCGCGATCGACCCAGCCGATCGAAACTTTGCCGTCGTTGGGCGAATTATTGTCGTTCTGCTCGACCCAGTCGCCGTACCAGCGATGTGAGCCGTCATTGTTGCCCATCGACCCGTATTCGAAATTGTCGCGCACGTTCGCGGCGGCCTGCGTCATCACGACGGTGTTCGTCGTGATCTGCTTGACCCCGGTGGTCTCGAGCACCCGCGCGTGCTGCGCGTCGGTCAGGTCGGCTTCGACCGCGTCGATGACGCCGAGCCGGGACGTGACTACACCGCCGGCCGAGACTACGGCGGCAGCGGCTTCATCGGTGGTCGCGGCTTCGACGATGTAACTGCGCGCCGCGCCGGCATCGGAGATGCCGCTCGACGGAGGAGTACCGGAGGTCGCCGCGGAGCACGACACCAGCATCACCAGAGAGACTGCCCCCAGGACTCGAGCAGCCAACCCACGCACATTTACCTTCATCGACTTTCGTCTCCTTTATTGGCCCCAGTCCGCTTGCGCGAACGTGAGCATTAGAAGGCGGTCGGGGTTTTTCGCAGCGTGCGTGTGTGACGTGGCTCTCGGGAAAATTGTGACGTACGTCTAATAAGGTCCGGTCAAATCGTGAGCTATGACAAAGACTACGTCGATAAGTCACATCGCGGTTTGTTAGCGGGCTGCCAGGTTGGAGAGCGGCGCGCCGGCCTGCGCATTGCCCGTGGAGCCGGGCAGGACCCTCTCGAGGAGGCCGGGCAGGGGCGTCGCCGCGCAGAACAGGTGGCCCTGGCCCTCGTGGCACTGCTCGGCGATCAGGAACTGGGCCTGTGCCTCCGTCTCGATGCCCTCGGCGACGATGTGCAGGCCGAATGCGTGGCCCAGCGCGATGGCCGCGCGGCACACCGCGCGCGCCTCATGATCGTGTCCGACTTCTTCCACGAACGAGCGGTCGATCATGATGCCGTCGAGCGGGCTGTTGCGCAGCTTGCCCAGCGACACGTAGCCCGTGCCGAAGTCGTCGATGAGCACGCGCACGCCCTGGCCGCGCAACTGATGCAGGGCCGCGAGACCGGAGCGGCCGGTGGAGAGCATCTGCTCGGTGATCTCGAGGTCGAGGTGCGAGGGCTCGATGCCGGCCTCGCGCGAAGAGTTCGCGACGTCTTCGGCCAGGCTCTCCGCGGAGAGGTATTGGCGGCCGACGTTGACCGACACGCGCAGCTGCGGATAGCCGCGGTCGGCGAGTAGTTTGAGATCGCGGCAGGCGCGATGCAGCACCCAGCGCCCGAGCGTCACGGACAGGCCCGACAGCTCGGCCATGGGCAGGAACTCGGAGGTCGGCACCAGACCGCGGATCTTGTGCGGCCAGCGCAGGAAGGCTTCGACGGCGACGATCTCGCGCGTCGCGAGCCGGTAGCGCGGCTGGTAGTGCAGCTCGAGCTCGTCCCTCTGGACGGCTTGCGTGAGCTCCTTCTGCCAGTCGAGGCGCGTGAGCGAAGCGAGGCGCAGCGTGTCGGAATAGAACGTCACGAGCCGGTCTTCCCCCTGGCGCCGGCCGGAATCGAGCGTGGTGAGCGCCCGTTCGATGAGCTCGACGGCACGGTCGCCGTCGGTGCCCGACAGCGTGACGCCGGATTGCGGCGCGAGCTGGAAGATCTGTCCGTCCAGATCCACCGGGTGCTTGAGGGCCTTCATGATCTTTTCCATCGCGTCGTCGGCGTCGCCGCGCGAGCGGATGTCCGTGAGCACGACGCCAATGACATCGTCGGAGACGCGCGCGAGACGCGGCAGGTTGGTGCGCGGCTCCGGCAGATTCTCGCCGACCACGCGCGCCGCTTCCTCGAGCAGCCGATTGGCCAGCGCCGAGTCGAACACGCGTTGATAGGTGACGTAGCCGCCGATGTGGATGAGCGCGATGCCCACCGTGTCTTCGCGCAGCGCGGCCATGTCGAGCGCCATGCGCAGCGATTTC
>JAYTOI010000107.1:0-1900 GCA_043747875.1 Pseudomonadota bacterium
CCCGACTTCCGCAATTGGAGGGTTTGAGCTGGGCAAGTTGTTGATTGCTCGCGTGGGCCCACCAAAGGTCGCCACTACAACGCCTGCGGGACCCTGATACGTGGAGGTGGTTGCGGCGGAAGCGTCAGGTTGAGGTGGTCGAGGAGGAGCTGCACGTCGCGGCCGGGTTCAGTGCGGCGCACGAGCAGGAGTTCCCGGCCGTCGGTGGTCGGCACGGCGACGTCGAGCATTTGCACGGTCGCCAGTTTTTCCAGGACCGTGCGCGGCATCAGGCCGCCGGCGATAGTGCGGAGTTGCTGGCGCAGCGTGATCGAGAGGCAGTAGGCGAGGAAGGCGATGAACAGGTGCGCCTCGATCCGCTCGGGCAACTGATGAAAAATCGGCCGCAGGCCGAGGTCGCCCTTGAGCGTGCGGAACGCCTCTTCGACGAAGCACAGCTGCATATAGCAGCGCCAGATTAGCTCCGGATCGTCGGCGCTCAAGTTGGTGCGCAGCAGATAGCGGCCTTCGCGGCCGCGCACGGCGCGCAGTTTTTCCCGATCCAGCCGATAGGTGAGCGTGCTGTCAGCCGCGACTTCGACCTGCACCAGGCTCGTCGCGCCGCGGCCGGCCTTTTCCTGCGCAGCGCCGAGTTTGGTGAGCAAGGCGTCGCGGGGCGGGCGCTGGCGGGCGAGTGCGCCGAGGCGTTGCCAGTAGGCTTTGAGCCGGCGGCGGCGCATGCCGCGTTCTTTGCCGGCGCGGGCCTGGCTCTCGGCGAGCACGTAGAGTTCGCCGTCCTGCGGGAGGAGTTTGACGCGTAGGTGCGGGCGCACGTCCCGCCACGGTCGCTCGGCGAGCGCGGCTTCGTAACGGGTGAGCCGGGCCTTGGGCGTGCCGACGAGATAACGCACGCCGGAGTCGGCGGCGCGCAGCTCGGTGAGGATCTCTTCGGTGGGGATGCCGCGATCCATCACCCACATGCGCCCGGCCTTGCCATAGGCGGCTTCGATCTTATCGAGAAATCCACGAAGAGCGGTGCGGTCCGACGTATTGCCGTTCCTCGCTTCGTAGGCCGTCGGGAAGCCGTCGGTGGTGACCACCGGCGCAATCACCACCTGCGAACAATCGGGACGTCCATCGCGGCCGCAGCCTCTCTTTGCCTTCGGGTTCTCCTCCATCGCGCCTTCAAAATAAGTGCCGGTCAGGTCGTGGAGCGGCACTTCAAAACCGGCTTGAAACAGATCCGGCCCCCTCTGCCGCAGCCACATGAACAGTTCCCGCTTATGCGAGATCACCCGGTCCAGGCAACGATAGAGGCGGTCCTTTTCGGCAACCGCGAAATCGATGCCCCGCAGTTCCTCCATCGCGCTGTGCAGGAACCAATGCCGGTGCACGTACAGTTCGCCGCCTGGGTCGATCAACCGGTTCACCACCAACAACCGCAGTATCTTTTCCCAGCTAACAGCTTCGCGGCCTTCCGGCAACTTCCGTCGCCGGAAACGATCCAGCTCCAGTTGCCGCCACGTTTCGCAGGCCAGCCAGCAGTTGCCGAACGCCCGCGGCCGCCGCAGTTCCAGGCCGCTCAACTTCACTTGCAGCGTATCGGCTGCGTCAGTGGGGATCTCGCGTCAACGGGGATCTCACGACACGGGGATCTCACGATCCTCGGGAAACAGACTCAGGTTATTCGAGCTTTGCCGGTCTTCATCGAAGACCTCCAGGGACTTTCGCCAGGAGGTCTCTTGCTTGTCGTTGATCTCGCCCAAATAGAGAACGGTGCGCTGTGCCGTCTTGCCCGAACTGAGACGCCGGTTCTCGACCACGCTGAAGTAACGGTGATCCTTGCCGTCCTTCTTCCGGTTTGTGCTTCGCAAAAACATGGAAGCCGCAGAATGCCAGATTGGGCGCTGGAAAGGAAGTG
>JAYTOI010000108.1:0-20546 GCA_043747875.1 Pseudomonadota bacterium
TGCACGCGACCACTGTGCCCTGATACTTCGCATCGATCCTCACGAGATCGCCTGGAAGCACGTCTTGACCGGAGGCATACCGCACGACTGCCGCCTAACTCTTAACTAGAGCGCCAAAAGTCGAAGAGAAACACCGCAAACGCGCGGAATAACATTCTTCCGCTCTTTTCATGTGTCTGTTTCGATTGGCGTTCATGTCATTCCTCCCCGGCAAACGCTTCCCGATAGTTATACCGCATGTCCGCTAGCCCGCGCCTGCTCGACCGGGTGCGCGAAGCGATCCGAATACGCCACTACAGTTTCCGCACGGAACAGCAATATGTAGGGTGGATCCGCCGATTCATCGTCTTTCACGGTCGGCGCCATCCGTTGACCCTCGGCGGCAATGACGTCGAGTCGTTTCTGTCGCATCTCGCCATTCAAAGACACGTCTCCGCAGCCACGCAGGCTCAAGCACTCTCAGCGCTGCTGTTCCTCTACAAAAAAGTCCTGAATGTGGACTTGCCATGGCTCAGCGGTGTGGTACGCGCCACGCGCCCGAAGCGGCTGCCCGTGGTGCTCACGCGCGCCGAGGTGAGAAGTGTCCTTGCCACACTACATGGCAAGCACTGGCTCGTCGCCTCGCTGCTTTATGGCAGTGGCCTGCGCCTCATGGAAGCGTTGCGTCTTCGTGTGAAGGACGTAAACATCGAACAGCGCCTGCTGCTCGTCCGCGACGGCAAGGGCGCGAAAGACCGCGTGACGATCCTGCCAGAAGCGCTCCTGAACCCGCTGACGCGCCAAATCGAAGAGGTGCGAGAGCGGCATCGTGCTGCGATGTCGCGCGGCTTTGCCGGTGTCGAACTGCCGCACTCCCTCGAGCGCAAGTATCCGCGGGCCCATCTCGAAATCGGCTGGCAATACGTCTTCCCGGCCAACAAGCCGTCGCGCGATCCGCGAAACGGCGCTTGGCGACGGCATCACTTGTATGAAGATTCCGTTCAGCGCGCGGTCAAGGAAGCAGTGCGTGCCGCGGGTATCGACAAGCCCGCCTCGTGCCACACATTCCGCCACAGCTTCGCCACGCACCTCATCGAGTCCGGCGCGGACATCCGCACCGTCCAGGAGCTCATGGGGCATTCCAGCGTAAAGACTACGCAGATCTACACACACGTATTGAATCGCGGAGGAATCGCCGCGCGCAGCCCGCTCGACTGAGCGCGCCCGCGTCATCGATCAGCTCACGCTCCGACGGTCCCCGTCAGCGCCTGACGCCCAAACCACTGCAGCTCGGCCGCGCTCCCCGCGACTCCGCCGATCAGCAGCATCGACGGCGCCTTCAGCTTCTGCATCACGGCATCCCGCTGCATGTTCTCGACGGTGGTCACGATGACGCGCTGCTCGGCGCGGCTGGCGTTTTCGACGAACGCGACCGGCATGTCGGGCCGCGTGCCCGCCGCCAGTAGTTTGTCGCGCAGTCCGGCGAGCCGGCCCACGCTCATGTAGAACGCCATGGTCTCGCGACCGGCCGCGAGATCCGAATAGTCGAACTGCGCCAGCTGCTCGTCGCTGTTGCCGGTGAGGAGGCGCACGGCCTGCGCGTGCCGCCGGTCGGTCAGCGGAATGCCGGCATACGCGCCCGCGGCCAGCGCCGCGGTGATGCCCGGAATGACCTCGAAGGACACGCCGTTCTTGCGCAGATGGTCGATCTCTTCGCCGCCGCGCCCGTACACGAACGGATCGCCGCCCTTCAGGCGCACGACGTATTCACCGCGCCGGGCGTGTTCGACCAGCAAGGCGTTGATCTCTTCCTGCGTCGCGCCGCCGCCGCCCACGAACTTGCCGACGTCGAAGCGCGCGGCGTCGCGTCGCGCCAGATCCAGCACCTCGGCCGACACGAGCCGGTCGTGCACGATGACATCGGCCTCCTGCAGCGCGCGCAGGCCTAACAAGGTCATCAGCCCGGCATTGCCGGGCCCGGCGCCCACCAGCACCACGTGCCCTTGCGGCAAGGCGCCGCTCTTCAAGGCCTCACGCGTGAGCTCTTCGGCCTGCGCGGTGCGTCCGGCACGCAGCGACGCAGACACGGGCCCGGTCAGCATCCACGACAGGAAGCGGCGCCGCGCACCGATGTCGGTAAATTTCGTCTTGACGGCGGTGCGCCAGCGATCGGCGAACGCGGCCAGCGTGCCCAGCGAGCCGTCCAGCAAGGTCTCCAGACGCTCGCGGATCAGCCGCGCCAGCACTGGCGACGTGCCGCCGGTGGAAACCGCGATCTGCACGGGGGAGCGGTCGATGATGGCCGGCATGATGAAGCTCGACAGCTCTCGATCGTCGACGACGTTGCACGGGATGCGCGCCGCATTCGCGGCCGCCGCCACGGCGGCGTTTACGGCGCGATCGTTGGTCGCAGCGACCACCAGCCACATGCCGTCGATGTCGCCGGGCGCGAACCCGCGCGCGTGATGCGCCAGCGCGCCGCGCTCGAGCGCCGCGCGCAGCTCGTCGCCCAACTGCGGCGCCACGACGGTGACGCGCGCGCCGGCCTCGCCTAACAAATGGAATTTGCGCGCGGCCACGTCCCCGCCGCCCACGAGCAGCGCGGGCTTGCCCGCCAGATCGAGGAACAACGGAAAATAGCGCATCAGGCCGGCAGTCCCGTGCCGCGCGCGAGGCGCGCGCCGTAGGTGATGATGTACGACGCGCCGGCGCGCCGCAGGTTGTGCCAGCTCTCGAGCAGCCCGGCCTCGAAATTCAGGAAATTCTCGCGCGCGAGCAGCACCAGCGAGGTGTACTCGCCGCTCACTTGATACGCGCCGCAGGGCAGACCGGTCTGCTCGCGGATCGGCATGATGAGATCCGCCGAGGGCTGGCCGGGCTTCACCATCAACAGGTCCGCGCCCTCTTCCGCGCAACGGCGGCTGGAGGCCAGCGCGTCGCTGCGATTGCGCACGTCGAGCTGGTAGCTGCGCCGATCGCCGTACTGCGGCGCGGAATCCGCGGCGTCGCGGAACGGCCCGTAGAACTGGCTCGCGAACTTGGTGCTGTAGCTCATGATGGGCGCGATGTCGTAGCCTGCCTCGTCGAGCGCCGCGCGCAGCACCGCGACGCGACCGTCATTCATGTCCGAGGGCGAGACGCCGGTGGCGCCGGACTTCACGTAGCTCACACCTAACAAACTGAGCGCGGAATGAGTGGCCGCCAGGTCCTGCGCGCCGCGCGAATCGTGCACGCAGCAGTGGCCGGTCTCCGTGAAGCTGCACAGACACGTATCGACCCAGATGCCGGCGTCGGCGCCCGCGCGCTGGCGCATCTGTACGAGCGCGTTGCCCACGAAGTCCGCCGCGAAGTTGCGATTCGACTTGTGCGCGGGGACGGGGAACAGGATGAACTGCCGCACTCCGGCGGCGAGATCTTTCTCGAACTGCACGAGCAGCGACGCGAGTGTGTGGCGCGAATTGCCCGGCAGGCCCGACAGCGGCTCTTCTTTCGAGATGCCCTCGGCCAGGAACAGGGGCTGGATCAACTGGCTCTGGCCGAACCCGATCTCCGAGGTCATGTCGCGCAGCGCCGCGGTGGCGCGCAATCTCTGCAGTCGTTTCATTGCTCCACTTCTTGTCGAAATCCTTCCGCTGAAAGGAACGCGCGGACGCGCTCCTCGCCGATGGCGGCTCGGATCATGCTGAATGTATTGCCAGGACCGCATCCGTGCCACGCACCACGGATTTCGGGATTCGCCTGCAGATAATCGTGGAACTGGGCCCCGCTGCGCCAGTAGAAATGCGTGCAGCCGCTCAGATCGGCCAAAGGCATCCAGCGTTCGAGCCGGTAGGTGGCAATCCGTTCGCTGAACGGGGAGTCGAAACCCTGGTCGTGGGAGAACTTCACCCAGCGCTGGATGCGCGGAAACAGCGCTTTCAACGCGGTCGCGCCGCACTCGCCCAGGCTCTCGTCGCTGCCATGAACCCACAAGCCGCGCCCGGCGAGCCGGCGCCACGTGTCGATGCCCGCGCTCCAGATCACCTGGCCGGGCCGCGGACTGTAGCCGTCGGGCCACGCCTCGGAACGCGCGACGAACAGCGCGACGAACAGCGCGACGCGTGCATCATTGAACTGGTCGTGTCGCACCTGCAAGGCAACGCGGCGGTAACGGTCGGCGCTGCCGGCTTCGCCGGTCCACACCGCCGTACCGCTGGCGGCGGGCGGCAGCGGGGAATCGTGTCGCCGCAATTCCGCGCTCTGGATCCACTGCCCCGCGCGCTGCCCGCGCGTATAGGTGATCTCGCCATTTGGGATGGGGACGATGCTGACGCCGAGCGGATGATCCTCATCTCCAGTTTCCGCGAGGCGCGCGCGTTCGTTGAGCACCCGGTCGAACGTCGTCGCGTCGTTGACAGGCGCTAACAACTGCGCGAGTTCGGGACGGTCGCGGCGAATCTCGATGGCCAGCGCGCCCTGCCCCGGCGCGGTGGGATTCAGCGCCAGCGGCAACACCATCACTTCGCAAGCATCGAGCACGGCGCGCACCTTCGCGCGGATCGCGTCGAATTCGGGTGGAGCCGTCAACAGGCGGTCGATGTTGGCCTTCGCGACGACCAGCGCGGCGGCGTCGCTGTCCATGAGCTGCGCGAGTCGTGCCTCACAGTCGCCGCGCGCGAGCACGAACGTGATGCGCGGCGGCTTCATCGGCAGCGCCCATTGCAGGAATCCGGAGAGGTTGGTGCGGCGGCGCGCGGATGAGGACAATACGCGCAGGTCGCCGCGATCGCGCGCGGTCAACCATGTGCGTTTCACCAGCAGCAGGTCGCGCGCGTCGCCGCGCGGCGGAGTTGCCGCGATGTAGCTGGCGGAATGCTGGCTGAAAGGCAGGTCTTTCCACAGATGCACGGCGATGTCGATGCCGTTGGCGCGCAACGCGACGCCGAGATCGCCCGTGAAGCCGCCGCGGCGCAGGAGATCGGGCAACGGCGTGTCGAGCTCGCGATCGGCGGGGGAAGAAAGATGCTGGTATTCGACGCGCAGGCCGGGATGCGCGGCGATCAGCGCATCGCCGACGAGGCGCGCCTGCACCTGCGCCAGCGCGCTGGCACGTGCGCCGATGACGATGGGTCTGTCCTGAGTCATAACCTGCATGTTAGACAGAGCAATCCTCGTGCCACGCTCTCCCCAGCCGCAGCCGGGGTCATTCGTGGGTTACGCGCTGAAGCGGTGCAGAGGTTCGGCATCTTTGGCCGAAATGGGGCCACTCCCCATCTCACCCTTCGAGGCCGTGTATTCCGCATTCGCGCTTGAGCCCCGCGAATCTCAACTCCTCGGCCGAATCCACTTCGTGCAGTGCCTTGGTCGAATGCCAGTCGCCGATGGACACATATCCCTTGTCCCACAGCGGGTGATACGCAAGCCCGTGCGCCTTCAGATACAGGTACACGTCACGATCGGACCAATCGAAGATCGGATGCACCTTGAACCGCTCATCGCGCACTTCGAGCGGATTCAAATTCGCGCGACTCTCGGCCTGGCTGCGCCGCAAGCCGGCGAACCACGTGTTGATGCCCAGCGTCTGCAAGGCGCGGCGCATCGGCTCCACCTTGCGCAGCTCGAGATATTGATCGAGCTGCGCCCGGCCCTGCGCCCAAAGCTTGCCGTATTGCGCCTCGAACCCGGCGACGGTCTGATGCGCCGAGAACGTCCGGATGTCGAGCGTCAGTTGTGTGCGGAGCTGCTCGATGAACTGATAGGTCTCGGGAAATAGATAGCCAGTGTCGACCAGGATCACCGGAATGTCCGGCCGCTGCGCGGCGACCAGGTGCAGCGACACGGCCGCCTGCGCGCCGAAGCTCGACGACAGCGCAAACGGCCCGGGCAGATTGGCCAGCGACCAGCGCACGCGCGTCGCCGCGTCCACCGACGCCAGCCAGTCGTTGAGGCGTCGCTGCTCGCCGGTGTCCGCCGCGAATGCGCGCGCATCGAGCGTCAGGCGCGGCGCGTCCTCGAGCACGGCCGCGCCGGTCTTCGAGCCGACGACTTCGCGCGGCACCGTGCTCATGTGCCAGTCCCTGTCGAACGCGGCTCCGTGGTCAGCAGGTTCGCGCGCCACAGGAAATCGCCGAAGCGTTCGCCCGTGTGTCGTCCCGCGACGTAGCGACCGATGAGCTCATCGAGCACGGTGACGATGGCCGACTCGTCGATGTTGTCGCGGTGGATCACGTTCAGCCGTTCGCCCGTCGCGTCGCCACCGAGGCGCAGGGTGTACCGTCCGGGTGCACGGCCGATCAGCGCGATCTCGGCCAGATAGGGCCGCGCGCAACCATTCGGGCAGCCGGTGATGCGCACCGTCAGCGGATCGTTCTTGATGCCATGCTTGCTCATCAGCGCTTCGACACGGCCGACGAACCCAGGTAGATAGCGCTCCGCCTCGGCCATGGCGAGCGCGCAGGTGGGCAGCGACACGCAGGCCAGCGCATCGCGCCGCACGGCAGTGGTGAACAGCGCCTTTCCCAGGCCGTGATCCGCAACGAGGCGGTCGATGTTCATGCACTCGCTCGCCGGCACATTGGCGATGACGAGGTTCTGGTTCGCGGTGAGGCGGAAATCGCCCTGGTGGATCGCCGCGATCTTCTCGAGACCGGTGAGGAATGGCGCGCCCGGCGTGTCGGTGACGCGGCCCGCCTCGATGCGCAGCGTGAGATGCCAGCGGCCATCGTATCCGCGCAGCCAGCCGAAGCGATCGCCCTGCGTCGTGAACTTGTAGGGACGCGGCGGCTCGAGCGCATAGCCCAGTCGCGCGAACAGCTCGCCCTTGAACCAGTCCACGCCGCGATCGGCGATGGTGTACTTGAAGCGCGCATGCTTGCGGTCGCTGCGGTCGCCGAAGTCGCGCTGGATCATCACGACGGTCTCGGCCACCTTGAGCACCTGGTCCGGCGTCAGGAATCCGATGAGGTCGGCGATGCGCGGGAAAGTCTGCGGCTCGCCATGCGTCGCGCCGAGTCCGCCGCCCACCGTGAGGTTGAACCCCAGCAGCCTGCCCTCTTCCAGCCCTTCCGTGTCCAGGATCGCGATGAACCCCAAGTCCTGCGAGAAGATGTCGACGTCGTTGTGCGGCGGCACGACCACCGCGGTCTTGAACTTGCGCGGTAGATAGAGCTGTCCGAGGATGGGCTCCTCTTCGGCGGGCCCGGCGAGCTTCTCGCCGTCCAGCCAGATCTCGTGATACGCGCGCGTGCGCGGCTTCAGATGCTCGGAGAGCTTGACGGACCAGTCGTAGACCTCCTGGTGCACGCGGCTCTCGACGGGATTCACCGCCGCCATCACGTTGCGATTCACGTCGCCGCAGGCAGCGATGGAGTCGATCAACGCGGCGTTCATGCCCTGCATCGTCGTCTTGAGGTCTTTCTTGATCACGCCGTGGAGCTGGAACGCCTGGCGGGTAGTCAGGCGCAGCGAGCTGATGCCGTACGTGCGCGCGAGCGCGGACATGGCCAGCCACTGCTGCGGCGTGCACACGCCGCCGGGCAGGCGCGTGCGGATCATGAAGCTGTAGGCGGGCTCCAGCTTCTGGTGCTCACGTTCCGCGCGGATGTCGCGGTCGTCCTGCATGTAGCTGCCATGGAACTTGATGAGCTGCGTATCCGACTCGCGGATCGCGCCGGTCAGCGGATCGGCGAGACTCTCCACCAGCGTGCCGCGCAATCCGCGCGAAGCCTTCTTGATGACTTCGACGGGGGATTCGGGCTTCGTGGGACCCTTCGCGAGCATCGAAGCCGCAGGTCGATCGAGAACTTCAGTAGACATCGCGCAGATACCGTCCATCGGCGGTGAGATCGGCCAGCCAGGCCTGGGCGTCGTCGGCATCCAAGTTGCCCTGTTCGCGCACCACGTCCAGCAACGCAGCGTGCACGTCGGGTGCCATTGCCGAGGCATCACCGCACACGTAGAAATAGGCACCGTTCGACAGCCAGGCGAAGAGCTCCTTGCCGGCCTGCCGGATGCGGTGCTGCACATAGATCTTCTCGGGCTGATCGCGCGAGAAAGCAACGTCGAGGCGCTGCAACGACTTGCGCTTCAGGGCCTGCTGCCATTCGAGCTGATACAGGAAGTCGTGATACAGCGAGCGGCCGCCGTAGAACAACCAGTTCTTGCCGGTGGCGCCGGTGGCCTCGCGCTCCTGGACGAAGCCGCGGAACGGCGCCACGCCGGTCCCCGGACCCACCATGATCATGTCGCGCGCGCCGTCGGCCGGCACTCGGAAGCGATCGTTGCGCTCGATCCAGACCTGCACGTTCGCATCCACCGCCGTGTTCACGACGAAGTGCGACGCCGCGCCGGCTAACAACCTGCGATCGGTGTCGCTGCCGACGACCGCCACCGTGAGATGCGCCTCGTCGCCGACCGCGGCCGGGCTCGATGCGATCGAATACACGCGGCCCGTCACGGGGCGCAGCACGCTGACGAGCGCTTCGGGGGTCCACTCGGCCGGATACCGGGCGAGCACGTCCGCAACCTGACAACTCGCGGTGAGCTTGGCCAGCGCCTGCGGATTGCGTGGATCGAGCAACTCCGACAGGTCTGCCTTGCTGCGCTCTGCGACCGTCACGAGCAATGGCCGCGCGATGCGCGTCAGCTCGCGCTCGTCACGCAGCCATTCGAGCAACGTGTGCGTCTTGCCGTCGTGCGCGACCGTCGCGGCGGCATCCAGCTTGGTGGCCTTCAGCACCGCGTCGATCGCGGAATCCGGATTGCGATGCGCGATGCCCAGCGCGTCGCCCGGCTTGTACAAGCCGCCGAGGCCGGGGAACGCCAGCTCCACGTGGCGCACTTCGCGCAACGCGCCGCGGCCGACGATGCGCTGATTCGCGAGCACCTCCGCCGTGGCGGGCTGCGCGCGCGTCAGCTCCGGCGCGGTGGGCGCACGCGCGGCAGCCGGTGCAGCGGCAACAGTGGCGCCGCCCGCAGGTTTGAGCTTCTCCGCGTGCTCGCGCACGCGCGCCAGCGCGTCGTCCGCCCAGGTGGTGGCGAGCTTCTCGAAGTCGACGTCGCAATCGACTCGCGGCAGCAGCCGCCTGGCGCCGAGCTTGGCGAGACGCTCATCGATGACGCGGCCGGCTTCGCAGAACTTGGGATAGCTGGAATCGCCCAGCGACAGCACCGAATACTGCAGCTCCGGCAGTTGCGGCGCGCGCTTGGTGCCGAGGAATTCGTACAGTCCTCGCGCCTCGTCCGGCGGATCGCCGTCGCCGTGCGTGCTGATGACCACGTACAGCAGCTTTTCCTTCGCGATCTCGCGCGGCTGATAGTCGCCGGCCTTGATCATGCGCGCCTGCACGCCCAGCGCCTGCACCGCGGCCAGCAGCTTCTCGGAGATCTTGCGGCCGTTGCCGGTGTGCGAGGCCGAGATGATGGTGAGCGACGGCGCGGGCGCGGCGGCCGCGGCCGGAGCCGACGCGGCGGATGCAACCGGCTGGGGCGCCGCGGAAGAGGCGAGGTGCGTGCGCGCCTGCGCGCCCGGCAGATTGTTCTGGAACGCCGGAATGCTCGATGGCGCGGCGGCGGCGGCACCGGCGAAGTAGCCCGACAGCCACATCAGCTGCTCGCGGTTCAATTCGGTCGCGAGCTGCTGCAATTGGTCCCGGCGATCGTCGGGAATCGGGAAGTTGCCCTGCAAGATGACGGCTCCGCTCATAGACCAGGATCCGCTTGATGCAGGAAACCTTTGTTCTCGAGGTAGCGCAGGATGGTGTCGACCGCCGCGCCAATCTCCATCTTCGACGTGTCCAGCGTGATCTGCGGACTGATCGGCGGCTCGTACGGCGAATCGATGCCCGTGAATTCGCGGATCGTGCCGGCGCGCGCCTTCACGTACAGGCCCTTTGGATCGCGCCGCTCGCACTCCTCGAGCGTCGTCGATAGATAGATCTCGATGAAGCTCGCCTCGCCGAGGCGCTCGCGAATCAGGTTGCGGTCCGCGCGGAACGGCGAGATGAACGCGGTGATGACGATGAGCCCCGCATCGACGAACAGCGCCGACACCTCGCCGATGCGGCGGATGTTCTCGGCGCGGCCGGCGTCCGAGAAGTCGAGATCCTTGTTGAGACCGTGACGGACGTTGTCGCCGTCCAGTAGATAGGAGTGGTGGCCGCGGCGCACCAGCGCCTGCTCGAGCGCGTTCGCCAACGTCGACTTGCCCGAGCCCGACAGGCCGGTGAACCACACGACGGCGGGCCGCTGGCTCTTCTGGTTGGCGCGGATCGTGGCGGTGACGCGCGTCGGCTGCCATACCACGTCCGAACTCACGCGCCCGGACTGCGCCGGCGCGATCACCATGCCGGCGCCGACCGTGCCGAAGTGCAGCAGGTCCACGATGATGAACGAGCCGGTCGCCCGGCTCAGCTTGTAGTCGTCGATGGCGACGGGCTCTTCCAGCGCGATGCGCACGCGGGCCAGGCCGTTGAGGTCCAGCGCCTCGGCCTCGCGGGTGGATAGATCGTTGACGTCGATGCGGTGCTGGATCGAATCGACCAGCCCCTTCACGTAACGGCTGCCGATCTTGAATTCATAGCGCTTGCCCGGCAGCAGCGGCGCCTCACCCATCCAGATGAGATGCGCGTCGAACGTGCGGGCCAGCGTCGGCCGGTGATCGGGGTGCACCAGGACGTCGCCACGCGAGAGGTCGATTTCGTCCTCGAGCACGACGGTGACCGCTTGCGCGGTGCCGGCTTTTTCCAGCGGACCGTCGGCGGTGGTGATCTCGCGCACCTTGCTGGTCTTGCGCGAGGGCAGCGCGAGCACGGAATCGCCGATGGCGATCTCGCCGCTCGCGATGGTGCCCGCATAGCCGCGGAAATTCGCGTCGGGGCGGCTCACGAGCTGGATCGGGAAACGCAGGTCCTTGAGCACGCCGTCGACGCGTGTCACTTCGATGCCTTCGAGCGCCTCGAGCAGCGTGCGACCGGAATACCAGGGCGTCTCCTTGGTGCCCCTGGCTACCACATTCACCCCCTGCAGAGCCGAGCAGGGTATGACTTCGACGTTGGTCACGCCGAGCTTGTGCGCGTACGCGACGAATTCGCCCGCGATGGCCTCGAAGCGCGCCTTGTCAAAGGCGATGCGGTCCATCTTGTTGACCGCGAGGATGACGTTCTGCACGCCTAACAACGCGACGATGTGCGCGTGGCGGCGCGTCTGCACGCGCACGCCCTTCTCCGCGTCCACCAGCACCACCGCGGCGTCGGCCGTGGAGGCGCCCGTCGCCATGTTGCGCGTGTACTGCTCGTGGCCCGGGCAGTCGGCGACGATGAACTTGCGGCGCGGCGTCTGGAAATAGCGATACGCCACGTCGATGGTGATGCCCTGCTCACGCTCGGCCTGCAGGCCGTCGACCAGCAATGCGAGATCGGGCACCTCGCCCGTCGTGCCCCAGCGGCGGCTGTCGTTCGCCACCGCGGAGAGCTGGTCATCGAACACCTGGCGCGTGTCGTGCAACAGCCGGCCGATCAGCGTGCTCTTGCCGTCGTCGACCGAGCCGCAGGTGATGAAGCGCAGCAGGTCGATCTCGCGCTGCTGCGCGAGGAATTGCTCGAGCGTGCGAACGGTCGTGTCTACGGCCACAGGCTTGGTTTCGATGGCGGCCATCTCAGAAATACCCTTCGCGCTTGCGGTTCTCCATCGCCGCGGCGGATTCCGCGTCGATGGCGCGGCTCTGCCGCTCGGAGGTGGTGGTGCGCAGCATCTCTTCGATGATCTCGGGCACGTTGGCAGCCTTCGACAGCTGCGCACCGGTGAGTGGATAGCAGCCCAGCGAGCGGAAGCGGATGGTCTCGAGCTTCGGCCTCTCGCCTGGATTCAGCGGCAGACGATCGTCGTCCACCATGATCTTCAGTCCGTCGCGCTCGACGATGGGTCGAGGTTTCGCAAAATAGAGGGGGACGACGGGAATGGATTCGGTATGGATATACGTCCAGATGTCGACCTCGGTCCAGTTCGAGAGCGGAAACACGCGGATGCTGTCGCCGCGGCGCAGGCGGCCGTTGTAGAGGTTCCAGAGCTCGGGGCGCTGGTTCTTCGGATCCCACCGATGCTGCGCGTCGCGGAAGCTGAACACACGCTCCTTCGCGCGCGACTTCTCTTCGTCACGGCGCGCACCGCCGATGGCGGCGTCGCAGCCGTACTTGTCGAGCGCTTGTTTGAGCGCCTCGGTCTTCATGATGTCGGTGTAGCGCGCGCCGTGCGTGAACGGCGTGACGCCCGCGGCCCTGCCCGTTTCGTTGGTGTAGACGATGAGCCCGGCGTTGAGCCGCTTCGCGGTCTCGTCGCGGAAGGAGATCATCTCCTTGAACTTCCAACCCGTGTCGATGTGCAGCAGCGGAAACGGGATGCGGCCGGGGAAGAAGGCCTTGCGCGCCAGGTGCAGCAGGACCGAGGAATCCTTGCCGATGGAGTACATGAGCAGCGGCTTGGAAAACTCCGCCGCCACTTCACGCATGATGTGGATGCTCTCGGCTTCGAGGCGCGCCAGGTGGGTGAGCTTGGCGGCGCCGGCGGCGCGACGGCTCGCGGACGCTGGTTTCAGCGTGGTTATCGACTGGGGCGAGGACTGGATCTGCGCGTGCATGGAGACCTTTTGAAACGATACGTACGGTCTTCCCGGACCGGCTTGGCTTTGCGGCGGACTGTACCGAGCCCATCCCGCCGCCCGGAAAGCACTTTTGGTTATGCACCAATAACACGGGGGTGACGGACGGGTGACCTGGGATTTCGCGCAGCCAGCCCCCCGGCCTGCCCATTGAAGCCTCTGCGACCGGTCCTATCGCCCCCGAATCCCGGCGGCCAGGAGATCGGAAGGCCCAGCCCGACCCTCTGATCCATGTCCATCTGCGTTCATCGCGGGCGTCGCGTTGGAGAGCGCGTACCGCGGTATCGGACGATCCTGCCTCCCGGCCACCCCGCCCCCTGGGAGCGGCGGCAAGCGCGCCTCACGCGCGAGCTGGCGGATCTCGAGGGGAAGGTGGAAAAGGCGCCCAAGGCGAAGGCCGGCGCGCGCGCGGGCAAACGCAAGTAGATAGTCTGGATATGGCAAAGGACGCACCCGCTATCGGGTGCGTCCCCTTTTGCCAGGAAATGGGGAGTGTCCCCAATTTCAGAGGCTGGCGATCACCTGCACCAGCAGCGTCCGCAGCGGCGCCACATCCGCGGCCTTGATCACCTTCAGGCGCCCGAGCAGGTCGATCTCGATCACCAGGGCCCGCACCAGCACCTCGGCGGCATCGTGCTGTCCGCGCTGGATGAGCTGCTGCGCGATCAGGATCTGCGCCTTGAAAACCAGGCCGACCGCGCGGGGTAGTTTGCCCGCCGCCACGAGCTGATCGATCAGCGGCAGCGCCGCGCCGAGCCCCGGCGCCGGCTGCGCCACGGTCACGGTGTGCGCCACCGCCGAGCTGCCGTCATCGTCGGAGATGGCGATGGACACGGTGTACGCGCCCGCCGCCGCGAACGTGTGCGAGAGCGCGAAGCTCTTGCCCGCCAGCGACACCGTTTCCGATGCGCTGCCGTCGCCCCAGTTCACCGTCGCCGACCAGTTATCGGCACCCGGATCCGCGAACGTGCCCGACGCCGTGTACACGACGCCGACGTTCACCGCGCCGCTCGGCACGGCGCCGACCGTCGGCAACACGTTCGTCACGGTCACCGAGAACGTCGTGGTGCTCGTGAGATCGTCGTTGTCCGTCAGCGTGAGGCGCACCGTGAACACCCCGTCCTGCGCGAACGTGTGCGTGACCGAGACGCCGCTGCCGCTGGTGCCGTCGCCGAAGTCCCAGATGTAGCCGACGATGCTGCCGTTCGGATCGAGCGAACCGGACGCGCTGAACGTCGCGGAGTCGCCTTCGGAGATCGCGCCGGCGGGCCCCGCGATGGCGCCGATCGGCGGTTGCGTACCCGACTCGATGGCCGCTTCGATGGCGTCCGGCAGCAGCGCGAGCAGGTCGTAGCCGCTGCGGAGCTCGATTTCATCCACTGTAGTTAGATAAGTCTGCCACGGCACGTTCCGGATGCCGGGCTCGTTCGGCATGATCACGGCGACCGTCTGCAGGATGTCGCGATAGTCGCGAATGTCCGCGAGCCCCTGATTGCGCGGCAGGACCAGCGCCACCTTCCAGGTGTGCGTCGGGATGGTGACCTTGCCTTCACCCTTGAGCGTGCCCTTGTTGCCGTAGACACCGGTGATGACGTAGACCTCGCGGTTCTGCGTGCGCGCGAAATCGCCGAGATCGTTCTCGAGCTGCGCCCACGGACCCTGGTTCTGGTCCGCCGCCTGCGGAATGATGTTCGAGAGCAGGAACGTGGTGGCGTTGTCGAGGCTCCCCGACGTGCGATCGAACGAGCGCGCCAGGTGACCGCGGTCGATGCCGTAGCCCGCCGCCGCGCCGGCGCCCGTGTAGTCGTTCGTGTCGATGTGCAGGTACGACGAGGGCAGCCCGGGGTCCATCGTGAAGCAGTCGCAGCGGTCCTCACTACCGAAATGCGTGGCCTCGATTTCGTACGCCACCCAGTTGGCCGAGTTGCGGATCGAACTGTACGAGCTGGTGTACTGCGGGCGGTGCACGATGAAGTCGTCGCTTGGATCGCCATCGAACGGCTCGCCGAACTCCGCGTTGTTGGCGTACTGCGCCGTGCCACTGGCTACCGCGACGTGCGTGGGCAGCGTGATGGTCGAGGTAGTGCCGTCTGCCGCGGTGGCGCGGAATGTGGCGCTGCCGGCCGTGAGCGCACGGAAGACGCCATCCGCGTCGATCGTCGCGACGGACGGCGTTTCGGATGTCCACGTGAACGTGCTCGGCACGTTGCTGCCGTTCTCGCGCAGCTGCGCGAACAGCTGGTCTTCATAGCCGACCGGCAGCGGCGCGTCGGCCGGCGTACGACCCGTGAGCAGGATCGAGCGCGGTGGTGGCGGCGGCGCATCCGAGTTGCACGCGCCGAAGGTCGACGCACTCGACGCCCAGACTCCGCTCGCGCTGCGCTGCAGAGAAGTACCGATCGGAGCATTGCTCTGCTGCGCGCCGATATCGATCGGCGTGAGCCCGGCTGCCGGACCATTGCTGGTCGAAAAGAAGCCTTCGTAGGAAACGTACTCGATGACGTTGTTCGCTGCGTCGACGAGCGCAATGCCGTCGGGGCCGTTCTGGATGCCATCGGTGGGATACGTGACGAACACCACGCCCCGTGCGCCGCAGCTCGCGGGAAGCGTGCCGTGCAACGCCGTGGGCGTGCCATACGTGACGCCGCCATTGCCGTTGTAGAGCACGATGCTGAAGCCTTCGACACTCGCGCCCGAGGGGCCTTCGATCTCGATCGCCTCGCCAGCATCCACGCCGGCGTTGTCGTAGTGGATTTCGTTGATGTGGAATTCAGTCGTCGGTTCCGGCGCAAGGTCGCGAATTCTGGCCAACGCCGCGCCCGAAATGCCGTTGATGGCGGCCGCGGAGATCACCGCATCGCCGAACGCGACGCCGGTGACGACGCCCGTGGCGCTGACCGTGGCAATGGAGGTGTTGGAGCTCGACCAGGTGAGCGGCGTGCCGCTGACCGGTACGTTTCCTTCGCCGAACGCGGTCGCACTGAATGGCAGCGAGCCGCCGATGTCGATGGTCGAAAACATCGGGACCACGTCGACCCTGACGATTTCGGGCGGGGGTGGCTGATCGCCGGCATCGTTGCACGCTCCGAAGGTGCTGGTGCCAAGCGCCCAGACACCCGCCGCGTTTCGCTGCAGCGATTCGCCCGCCAGCCCGTTGCCGTTCTGGAGCGCGCCGATGTCCGTGGAGGTGAGCCCTGCCGCCGGCCCGTTGGTCGCGGCAAACACGCCCTCGTACGAGAGGTACTCGACCACGTTGTTAGAGGCGTCGACCAGCGCGATGGCGTCCGGCGAACCGTTCTGGATGCCGTTCACGGGATAGTTGATGACGACGACGCCGCGCGCGCCGCAGGTGGCGGTCACCGTCGCTGGCAAGGGATCGGTGTCGTAGCTCGCGCCGTTGGCGCCGTTGTACAGCACGATGTTCCAGCCGCTGAGGTTCGTGCCCGCGGGCGCGGAGACCTCGATGGCTTCGCCGACATCGGCACCGGCATTGTCGTAGTGGATCTCGCTGATGCGCACCTGCGCGGGGGCGAGAGAGCTCAGCATCAAGGCGCCGGCGGCTGCGAGCCACCGGAAGGCATTCATCGAGCGCATGTTGTCCATCCCTGTAATTGTTCGTAGCCGCAAGATTGGCGGCTTGCGTTAAGGAGAAAGGATACGACAACGAGAACACGCGCTCATGACAGAAGCGTGGCGGCGGCAGACCGTTCTGAGGAAAAAGTCCGGCTGCTGCGCGGATCGTTCCGCGCCGCGATGTCGGAATGCGTCTATTTCGCCGGCTGTTTCAGCGTCAAGGCCTTGCGGAGCTCTGCTGCAGTCATGCCGCGCACGTACACCGGCGTGCCGACGTCGAACTCGCGCGCGCGTGACAGACCGCCAACGGGGACTGGATCGAAGCCCGCGTCGGAGACGAGCTGCGATGCAATCTGCATCGCTTCCGCGTCGTCGGATGCGAGCGGGATGCCGAGACGCTCTGGCTTATGGAAAGCGTCGTTGGCCAGCGGACCGGCGTTGATGGCGTTGAACGCGCGGACCAGGCGCACGTCGGGGAGATATTCCTTGACCGCGACGCCCGTGCCGCGCGCGCGATCGCGCACTGCCATCTCGCCATCGCGTGATGGATAAGGATTGCCCGCATCCAGCAATACTTTTCCCTCGAGCTCGGTTGCGTAGTCGCGGCCGACCTGCGGCTCGGCGTTGTATGGGACGGCGAGCATGATGACGTCACCGAAGGCGGCGGCCTCGCGAGGCGTGCCGACCTTCACGTTCGGCCCGAGCTCGCGCGCGAGCGATTGCAATTGCTCGGGATGGCGCGAGGAGATCATCAGAGTGTGGCCGGCGCGGGCCCAGTGGCGTGCAAGCGCGCCGCCAATGTCACCGGTACCGATGATCCCTATCTTCAGCGGCTGAGCCGTGCGTACTTCTCCGCCGGCATGCGCCCGGCCTGCGAGCATCAATAGCACGGCGAACAGAGTCCCGATCGCGGCCTTCATCGGCGCCTCCTGATGTGAACGATTGAAATATCGGACCGATCGACGCGGCACCAATTCATTCGCTTCGGCGCCCGCTGGGAGCAGTTAGTCGAACGTCAATGCTGAGTGCCTGGTGCCGCTGCGTAGAGCACCTTGCCGGATTCCCCGAGGTTCGTCTCGACCTTCGCCGGACGCGTGACGAAAACGACGCTGCCGCCACCCGACACCTTGGCCCACTCCGTCGGCGCCAGCAGGGCGTGACGCGAGCCGGTGAGCGACACTTCCGCACCAGCCGAAACGAGCTGACTCAGGTCCACCCAACCGGCGCCCTCGAGCGCCAGCGTCACGACACCGGCGCGACCGGAGGCGCGCACGTCGGCTCGCCCGCTGGTTTCGATGTGCAACTCGGGCTGGTCGTAGTTCTCGATGACCAGAGTGTCCTTGCCCTTGATCGAGAATCGCGAAACCTTCGGCGCATAGAGCGTGATGTCGAGCGCATCGCCGGTGTGCCAGCGTTCATCGCGCAACTCCCCGCCTTCGGCGCGCAGCGAACTCACGGAACGCGCGGCACCGGTAACGATCACCTTGCCCTCGCCCGCGGTCTGCACGTAGTGCACATTCGCCGGCACGTCGACGTACAGCGACTCACTGCCGTCCCACGGCAGCTCGCGCGTGACGGTGTGGGTGCGCGTGTCGCCACGCGCGAGCGATGCGGCCAGCACGAACGAGGAGGCGCTGACGACGATGCCGGCAAGCGCGGCGGTCAGCAATTTTTTAGTGTTCAGCATGATGCGGAGCTCCAGGATTCGAAGTTTGGTTGGATGGCAGGCGCAGCGTGCGGCGGTGCACGCGGGCGATACGCGTCACCGCAGCCGCGAGGGGATGTGTGCTCAATGCGCACAACGCGAGTCCGGCGCTGCCGGCTGACAGGAAGCCGATGGCTCGCAGGATGGCGGCCAGAGGACCACCGGGCGGCGCGTCGAACGGCAGCACCACGAGTGCGAAGCCGCCGTAGATCATCGAGAAGATAGAGGCGAAGAACACGGCCGCGAGCACGCAAACCGCGAACACGAACGGCACCAGCAGCAGGCCGTCGAACACGAGCAGGCCCATCACGCCGGTGATGGTCTTGAGCGCCGTGCGTCGCGAAGGCGCATCGCGCCACGCGGCGATGTTCAGATCGATGGCAAGTTCGGCCGCGAGGCGCGTCGGGCTGCCGAGCGCGGCTGCAACCTGCCGCTCGCTGCGACCCGCGGCGATGCCTTCGTCGAAGTAGCTGTCGTAGTCGGCAACGATGCCGTCGCGCTGCCCGGGAGGAATGCCCCGCAGCTTGCGGCGCAATGTCGCGATGAATTCGGCGCGCGTCATTTGGCCGCCTTGACGATGCGGTCGATGGAGCGCGAGAACCGGTCCCACACCACGCGCTGCTCCGCGAGCTGGCTCCGACCGGCGCGCGTCAGACGGTAGTACCGGCGCGGCGGCCCGGACGGCGAATCGACCAGGTAGTCCTCGAGCAGGCCCTCGGCCTGCATGCGCCGCACCAGCGGATAGATAGTGCCCTCGCCCATGTCGATCTCTCCGGACAGATAGGTCGCGATCTCGTAGGCGTAGTTATCCGCGCGCGCGAGGAACGCGAGCACGCACAGCTCGAGCACACCGCGCTTCAGCTGGATTTCATTCGCTTCCGCCATTGGGACCCTGCGCTACTACGTGACGCAAGGTACTATGTGTCACAAGATAGCGCTGGCGCAAGTCCGATGTGCCGCAAGCGGCGAGACCGGCCGGGTTACACGAGGGGAATGCTTCGAACGCGCCCCTCACGGGGGGCCGGGGCCGCGCCAGAGGGTCTCGATAGCCGGCTGACGATCCAGCCAACGGCGTAGCGCGACAACGGCCGCTCAGTCGTAGCGCGGCACTTCCATCGCCGAGATCAGCTTCTCGCGCGCCGCGGGCGTAGGCGCCGCCAGCACGCGCTCGATGCGGTCGCGCGTGAGATGCGGCGCGAGCAGCTGGATGAAGTCGTACGTGAAGCCGCGCAGCAGCGCGCCCGAACGGAAGCCGATCCAGGTGACGTGCTGCGGGAACAGGTGGCCGGCCTCGACCACCGCGAGATCCTTCTCGTCTTCGGGCTCGATGGCCATGCTGGCCACCACACCGACGCCGAGCCCCAGGCGCACGTAGGTCTTGATGACGTCCGCGTCGCGCGCGGTCAGCGACACGTTGGGCTCGAGGCCGGCACGTGAGAACTGCTGCTGCAGCGACGATGGACCGGTGAAGCTGAACACGTAGGTGACCAGCGGATATTCCGCGAGCTGCTGCAACGTCGGCTTCGCGACCTGCGCCAGCGGATGATCCTTCGGCACGATGATCTGCCGATGCCACGAGTAGATGGGCAGCAGCACGAAGTCGGGGAACTTGTCCTGACTGCCGGTGTTGATGGCGAAGTCGATGCGATCGAGCGTCGCCATCTCGGCGATCTGATCGGAAGTGCCCTGGTGCAGGTGGAGCTGCACGTCGGGATACTTGCCGCGAAAATCGCGGATCACGCGCGGCAGCACGTACCGCGCCTGGGTGTGCGTGGTGCCGATGGAGAGCGATCCGCGATCGGATTGCTTCAGGTCCTTGGCCAACGACTTCAGCGCCTGCGCCTCGCGCAGCATGCGCAACGCGCGCGCCGCCACCTCTTCGCCCGCGGGCGTGAGGCGCTTCAATGCGCGCCCGTCACGCACGAACAGCGTCAGACCCAGCTCTTCCTCCAGTAACCGGATCTGCTTGCTGACGCCGGGCTGCGAGGTGTGCAGGGCCTGCGCGGCGGTCGTCACGTTGAGGCCGTTCTGGACAACGGCCGCCAAGTATCGGAGTTGCTGCAGTTTCAACTAGTGCTCCGCAGCGAATTGCGTTTTGGTTAGTTGAGCTTGAGCTGGACGTCGACGCCAGCCGGCAGCTCGAGCTTCATGAGCGCGTCGACCGTCTTGTCGGTCGGATTCATGATGTCCATGATGCGCTTGTGCGTGCGCAGCTCGAACTGGTCGCGCGCATCCTTGTCGGAATGCGGCGAGACGAGCAGCGTGAAGCGCTCCATCTTGGTCGGCAGCGGGATCGGACCCTTGACCGTGGCGCCGGTGCGCTTGGCGGTCTCGACGATCTCCCGGGCGGAGGTGTCGATGAGGCGATGGTCGAACGCCTTGAGACGGATGCGGATGTTCTGGTTGGCCATTTTCAATTTCCTTCTAAAGAGCGACTAGGTAGTAGTTGCCTAGCTAGCGTTTTCGAACATTCGGTGTGCAGACGCTTTGCATACTCACCGTTTCTCGTCTTCGCGGGGACAGGGCGCGGAGCCCTGTCCCCGGTCTTCGTACGAAGAGGGTCAGCGTTACTTCAAAATCTTCGCGACGACGCCGGCGCCGACGGTACGGCCACCTTCACGGATGGCGAAGCGCAGGCCTTCTTCCATCGCGATCGGG
>JAYTOI010000109.1:0-16003 GCA_043747875.1 Pseudomonadota bacterium
CCCCCCCCCCCCCCCCCCCCCCCCCCCCCACGACTCCGACTCTGCGGAAGCCTCACGCCACGAGGCGTTTCACGTAGGAAGCGATCGCTTCGTCCTGGCAGTTCGCGAAAAACAGTCCCTGGAACTTCTCACCGGAGACGGCGGCTTTCAGCAGCTCCTGATCGACGCTCTTGAGCACCGTCAGCATGTCCTTGCACGAAGCGGCCTTGAGTTCCTTCAGGATGCCGCGGTTCTTCGCCATGATGGCCGCGCGCTCCTTGGGATAACCAACGCCCCGCTCGTGCTCGAACAACTTGCGGTAGCAATCCTGAAGGTTGAGCTCGGCTGCCCACCCGAAGCCTTTGGCGTAGGGCATGGCCAGGCAATTGCCATCATTGATCTGGCCGAACAGAAACGCATCGGTCGGATCGGCGACGAGGCCACAGAACACGCCGGGCATGGAGTTGCACGCCAGCATGGAACCCATGCCAGTGCCGCAGCCGGTGACGACGAAGTCGGCCGCCTTGCTGTTCAGCAGGATGCCGGCCAGAAGGCCGTTCATGACATACGTCAGTGAGGCTTTGTCTTCGGGCGCGTACATGCCGTAGTGATGCACGCTATGACCTGCAGGTTCGGCAACGGACTTCAGCGCGTTGTGGACGATCTCGGACTTTGCGGCCTGGCTGTTTTCGATGATGAGTGCGATTTTCATGATGGGCATTCTGGATGTTTGGATGGGAAGTCGCGATTGTGCCTCTTATAACTGCCCGGTGTGGAGTCACCAGCCCCTCCCGGCGGCGGCGGCAGCGCGCCGCGCGCCTGCGTCATCGCGCCAGGTCTGCTCGAGCCTGATCGCAGCAACAGCTCCTTCACCTTGCCTTGCGGTTGCTGTCTTTGGACGAGAGCGCGACCTGCGTCGTGAGTGGCAGACCCAGAAGCTGACTCCAGTGTGACAACTGCACCTTGACCTCGTGAGTATTGTAGTTAGGCAAGCGCGCGGCGCCGACCTCTCCGCTACGCACCGGCTGATACTTTCCATCCGCTCTCACAAGATACGGCGACGCATCGGGGTTCAAGCGTGGGAAGCGCGGATCAGGAATCCTGACGACGGTTGCCGAGGCCAGCGCTGCATTCTTGCAAGTGGCGGCGACTGCTGGCGCAAGCCTTTCGAGTGTGTCGGGGCTGTTTTGCGTTCTGTTGGAATGGAAGAAGTCGAAAAGCCACTTGCCGGCAATGTGGCGATTGCAGTCGCGGCGCACTTCGTCAGGTAGATCGAGCCCGGACCCTCGCAGACTGTCGGAAAGAGCGATCAATGCAGGGATTGGAATCGAACGCGAAGAAGACCTTGGCCGGCGCATTGCCAATTCGCTGACCGTCCCCTGGAGTGCATCGAGAAGCCACTGACCGGAAACACCCGGATGATCCGGGTTGAAATGGTGTTTGCCCAGCAAGCTGAAGACAACCTGATCGAGGAAAGTCTGATGGGTATGCCCATAACAACTGCCCGAGTACGAGCCGCACGATCCGCCGAAACCCGCATGCGAATACGCATCCTGCTGACAATGCAGGGCAACACCCAGCGCGATCAATCGCTTGGCATTTCGCCGAGGATTCTCATCACGAGCGGGCACTTCAGCAAAGCGGTCGAATATCACCTTGCGGACGTCTGCGGAAATCTGGCCTGCCGGACCACGGGTCTTGCTGAAGCAGTGAAACAGCAGATTCTTCTCGGCCTGGCGGAATGAACTCGTGACGTGGCCTGCGAAGGACGGACTTGGAGTCGCATCCACTTCGAGAGCCGCGACGGTGTCAGGGTTCTCGTCCATCGCTTGATTCGCGCTGGCGATTGTCAGCGCATCGGCCTGTGTCCATCCGACTGCCCTTGCGAGCACATAAGTTGCCGAATAGTGAACATCCGCTTCGTAAGCCTGGGCCGGGCTCATCGATTGAAGCGTCACCAGCAAACCGGCACAAAGAATTCCTTTCATTGACGCCGCAGCCCTGTAGTTCTCGAAAACTACAGGTAGGTGTCCCGCAAACGCTCGAAGGTTCTCTTGCTGCGTCGACCTATTTGAAAGATTCGGGACTGAGCTTGATGCGCTTCATCGCGCGTTTGACCAGTCCTTGTTCGATGTTCTTCCACTCCGTGCGCGGCTCTTTGCCATCGAGGAGCTGAGCCGCGGCATATCCGGAAGGCGCCAGGTCCTCGGCGTAGATGATCATCAGTTCCTTTCGCCGGGATTCATCGGTCAGGTGTACCAGGCGAACGCTCATCCGTTCCGCGGGTAGTTTGTAGCCGGCGCGGGCCAGCATCTGCCGCGTGCGTTCGCCATCACCACCGGCACGAGGCGTGTTGTTGGTGGGCCCGAAATTCGAGCTCTTCCAGAATGGCCGGCCCCCGAAGGTCACCCGCTCATCCTTGCTGTAGTCGTAGGTGTGCTCGTTCTTGGGCAGGTAGGCCTCGAACTGGATCCAGTACATCGCCTTCACGGTCTTGTCCGGATAGGCCTCGACGAACAGGTGCAGCTCGCAGTCCGCCACGTCGTACAGGTCCCAGCGCTCGGCGCCGAGATACACCGCCGAACGCGGCACCTGGAGGGTGACGGCGGGGTCGCTCTTGGAAATCAAGCGGTTGCCCTTGACCTCACGTTCCGGCGCCCTGGCGGCGGCCATGAGAAAGCCGGAGAAGACGATGGCGCTGAGGCCCAACAGGGTGCGTTTCATGGGCGTATGACGGACGGCGCCCGCAGGTGGTTGCAAAGGAATGTGGTTAGCCATCGTGCGATGGCAGACAAGTACCGGCGGCCTTGCCGTAGTCAAGGTCGGCGCTGCCACCGAGATCGCGATGAAAGAGAAGAAGGCCCGCGTTGAAGATTCGCTGCACGCGACGCGTGCCGCCGTTGAAGAAGGCGTGGTCCCGGGCGGCGACCTCGCCTTTCGTCTCATCTTGACGAAACCCATTGACGAAACGCCTTCCGTAGCTAGTCTGTGGCTCCCGGCAGAGAGGTGTTCGATGCGCACAGTTCTCACTACAGCGGCAGCTTTGTTCCTGCTCGTCTCCGGCGACGCACTGGCCGACTGGCACGAAGCCAGCAGCGATCACTTCGTGATCTACGCGGAAGAAGACGAAAAGGAGATCCGCAAATACTCCGACAGACTGGAGCGGTACTACAGCGCGATGAGCGCCATCCTGCCCTCCAATGAGATCAAGCCCAGTCCGTCCAATCGTGTGACGATCTACGTCGTCAGCAGCGCGCGAATCGTTCGAAAGCTCCTTGGCTCAGAGAATGCCCGCCACGTAAAGGGCTTCTACGTGCCGCGCGCAGGGGCCTCTATCGCCATCATTCCCCCAATCGACGTCGGGGGTAGCAAGGCGTCCCAGTCGGAGCTCGTGCTGATGCATGAATACGCGCATCACTTCATGGCCGAGAACGCGCCCTATCTGGTGCCTCGCTGGTACCGCGAAGGTTTTGCGGAGTATTTCTCGACGGCGAAGTTCGATTCCGATGGCGCGGTCGGACTTGGGTTGCCGGCTCATCATCGGGCGCAAGAGATATTCAAAGCCAGGGACGTGAGCATCGAACGGCTGCTGGATTCGAAGCTCTATGCGGCCGACAAGCCGAAGAATTACGACAACTTCTACGGCCGCAGCTGGTTGCTGTTTCACTATCTATACACCGACGACGCTCGCCGCAAGCAGCTCGTCGATTATCTGAACCGGCTGAACAGAGGGGAGGCGGAGCTCGCGGCCGCGACCGCAGCGCTTGGCGACCTGAAGGCGCTGGACAAGGCGGTGGATCGCTATCTACGTCAGCGGACCATTAGCTACACCAGAGTTCCTCCTGAACGGCTGAGTATCGGGCAGATCACGGTGCGCCGATTGAGCGAGGCCGAAGGCGCCAGCATGCCCATCCGCATCCGTTCGAAGCGCGGTGTGGGCCCGAAAACCTCGGCAGAGGTGGTTCTCGAGGCGCGGGAAGTCGCGGGAAAGTATCCGGACGAACCTGCTGTTCAGGCGGCGTTGGCCGAAGCGGAGTTCGACGCGGGCGACGATGAAGCGGCCATCCGTGCGGCCGACAAGGCGCTTGCCGCGGCTCCCGGCAACATGACGGCGCTCATCCAGAAGGGCTATGCCCTGACACGCATCGCAACCGAAACAAAAACCGATGAAGCGTGGCGTGCGGCGCGCCGGCATTTTGTCTCGGTGAACCAGATCGAGACCGATCATCCCATTCCGCTCATTCATTTCTACTCGGGGTTTCTCCAACAAGGCAAGGAGCCGACCAAGAATGCGCTCGAGGGGCTGGAATGGGCGTTGGAACTCGCGCCTTACGACGCCAGCGTGCGAATGATGGTTGCGAGTCGGCAGATGCAGGACAAGCGCTTTGCCGACGCCATACGCACGATCAGTCCTCTGGCGTACAACCCCCATCTGGGCACGGACAATCCCGCGATTGCGTTGCTGGAAAAGGCGCGGGAGGGGTTGGCGGCGGAGGCAAAGGATGCGGCGGCCGCTCGTTGAGTCCAGAGATAGCTCGCGGCGGAAGTCGTTACTGCCGGGCGCTCGGCGTCTAGCTAGAGAAAGATGGAAAGCCCCCGTCGGGAAACCGGCGGGGGCTTTTTCGTCGCGGGCGCGCCGCCTGCGAAATCATCAACGCGAGGAAGGCGAGCAACAGCCAGTCCAGCCGGCCGCCGCCGCTCTTGCCGCCACCACTCCCGGCGCTCGATGCGCCGCCGCTGGGGGCTGGCGCTGGCGTCAGGAACTGCACAGTGACCATCGCCTGCGCGGACGGCGGCGCACCGGAGCACAGTACGAAGTAGTTATAGGTTCCGGCGGCCGTCTCGGTCACTGTCTGCGTGGCCGACAACGCCAGCGCGCCGCTCCAGCCATCACCCACTTGCCCGCCGGCCGCCGAGCACTGGGAGGCGCGGGTCGAATTCCAGGTGAGAGTAACCATCTCGCCGATCAGCCGCTGCGCGTGGCTCGCGGTCAGCGAGAGTGTCGGCGGGAGGAACGGATTCGGCGCGTTGGCGGCGCCGGTGAACGTGATCTGCACTTCCCGCATGCCGATGTTGTTGCAGCTCAATCGGTACGTGACGGTGCCGGGGATCGGCCGCGAAATCTGCGCGCTGCCCGAGCCCGACAATCCCCCGTTCCAGTCGTTGACCGTCGTGTTCGCGGATGCCGAGCAGTAGTCGCTCGTCGAGCTCCAGGTGAGTGTCACAGGTTCGTTGATGGCCGCAGTAGTCCTGCTCGCGGTGAACGTCCAGTTCAACGTCGGCGACGGATCGAAGACGATCTGCGTCGACGCGCTGATCTGCGCGTTCGGCGGACCGCAGGTTGCGGTCAGCGTGACCGGGCCCGGGTTGGACACCCCGATGAACGCGCGGCCGCGCGCGAACTGCGTGCCGGTCCAGCTCACGTTGGACGGGTCACTAGTTAGTACGCAAGGACCCACGGTCGCGCTCCAGTCGACGGTCGCGGCGAATCCGACCTGTAGACGCGCGAAGTTCGAGACCACGCTGACGGTCGGCGCGGTCACGGTCGTCGTCGCCTCCGCGGCGACCCCGCCGCACTCGATGCGGTACGTGTATGTGCCCGGCGGCGTGCCCACGGGCGCGACGGCGCCGCTCGTACCGCTCGCGCCCGGCTTCGCGCCGGCCCAGCCGTCACCCACGATACCCATCGTGCCCGTGCACGGTTGCACGTTGGATTCCCAGGTCACTGGAAATCCTTGATTGAGGACAAGTGTTGGCGGCACGGAAATGCGGATCGATGGCTGCGGGGTGGTCCAGTCGATCGTTGCTGTGCCCGTCGCGACCACACCGTTGCCCGAGCACGTGACGGTGTATGTATAGAGACCGATCACTTCGCGCACGTCGAACTCGTTGCCGACGTTGAATTGCGGCCAAACCACGCCGCCGACCTGGCCTGCGATTCCACCCGGCCCTGCATATCGCACCTCGCAGCTCGGCAGGTTCGACGTCCACGAGATCTGCGCTGGCGTTCCAGCCTGCCGGAACGTGCCGCTGGACCAGAACCATCCGACGCTCGAGGAGTTAGGCGTCGCCACCACGTTCACGTAGGCCGCAAGATTGTTGAACGTGCGCGTGATGCTCGCGACGGCGGACTGTCCGCCGCCCGAACAGGTGACGGTGAAGGTGTACGTGCCGGGTACGGTGACGACAACGTCTCGGGTCGCGTCCGTGTTCTGCGGGATGTTCATCGGCGTGGAGTCCGCCCAGCCATCGCCCGGCGAACCGCCGCTGCGCACGCAGTTCGGCACGCCCGCCCAGATCATCCTCATCGTCTGGCCAACGCGCAGGTTGTTCATCAGGCCGTACGACTCGAGGTACGCGTAGGGCGGCGCCGTGGTGAGGCTCAACGACGAGGTCGCGACGCGCGTGCCGGCGGTGCAGGTCAGCGCGTACGTGTGCGAACCGATCTCCGTCATGAGCACGTCGAACGAGCCGTTCTGCGACTTCGGCCCGGCCCAGCCGTCGCCGGGCGCACCGCCGCTGGCGACACAGTTCCTCGTGTTCGAAAACCAACTGAAGCGCGAACGGGAGCCGATGACGACGTCATGGCTTGGGTTGGCGAATAACGGTGCGTTAGGCGTCGTCTCTGTCCAGTTCATGCGCATCTTCGCGTAGGTCTTGCGCAATCCGTCGGTGCAGCGGATGGCATATTCGACGTCCCCGCCTTCTTCCTCCGTCACCTGCGTGCTGCCGCTGGTGGCGACGCTTCCGCCCCAGCCGTCATCGGGGCGGCCGCCTTCGGCCGTGCAGCTCGTGGCGCCGGGTGCGTTCCATGTCACCGTCAGCGGGTTGCCCGTGAACACGTTGCCGGCATTCGTCGAGATGGACGCGCCTTTCAGCAACTCGAATCCATCGACGACGGTCCTCCCCGTGTTGTCGGGATCGAGCACGGATCGCAGCGTGCGCGGGTTGGTGGTGCTCGTCGTGTCCGCGATGGAATCCCACACTGCGGAGAATGCGTTGTATTCGGCGGCAGCGTTCGTCGCGTTCGGCGCCGTGGGTGAAGTCACCGGGCACGCGCCGTCACCACCTGACGCCGACAGCCACGCGAGGCTCAAGGAACCAACCAGCCGATTGTTGGGATCGAACAGGGCCCCGCCCGATGCGCCGCCACCGACGCTACCGACCTGGTTCACGACGCTCCAGAAGGTGCCGCGATAGCCGGAACCCAGTGCGCTGCTGTTGATGTCGTGAAGGAAAGCCTGGCCGAACCAGCCGGTGTACTGCCGGCTCCGTCCGCCCGCGTGATGCGGCGAGTAACCGCCGACGAAAGTGCCGCCGGTCGCGTCCCACCCGGCGAAATACACGCGGGCTGCGACGAGCTCTCTCTGGAAATCGATCAGCCATACGTCCTGCTGCTCGACCACCGTGCGGCCGCCGAGGTAGACAGGAACGAGCGTGTCGTACACCGAACCGAGTGCCGCCGCGCAGGGGACGACGCCATCCCAATAAATGGCGATCGATGAGTCGCCCGCCCCGGGCACCTGGCAGTGCCGCGCGGAGAGCAGATAGGGCTTGGTGTCCTCGCGCACGTTGTTGATGAGCGTGGCGGTGCACAGCGAGACGCCGCCGACCACGATGGCAGCGGTGGCATTGCGCGGCCCGAAATTACTGGCGGTCTCGTGGCAGGAAAAATTCTCCCGGCAGGCCGGGCCGCTCGTGATCACGTTGACTCCGCGCAGCTGCTTGAACGTGGGGTGATCTTCGACACCGCCACCGAGACCGCGATAACCCGCCTGAAGGCTCGCGAGATCGAAAGCGACGTCCGCTTCGCGGCTGGTGGGTACTGTGATCTCGAAGGCGAGGGTGTCGCCCTTGAGCACGCGGCCCCAGAGGCCCGCGGCACTTGCGTCCGACTGCCGATAGACGACGGACGACGCGCCGGCGGTGACGCGCAGCGCCGCCCCCGCGGGCAGCGAGAACGTGCGCGCGTGGAACGACATCGAGACCGCCGTGGGAATTCGCAGCGCGTGTTGCCAGGTGCTGACGCCGTTCGCGCGCGACCAGGTGCCATCGATGCCGCTGCTCGCGTTCGTCGGGATATCAACCGCAAATCGTTCGGGGTGCCGCGCGGAGGCCCGGATGGCCGGCTCGAGATCGACGTCCAGGATTTCGGCCGGTATCGGCGGGTTGGCTGCATGCGCGAAACTCGCGTATGCGCCCAGCAGGATGACGGCGAAGCCTCCCAGCAATCGCATCGATGACGCCACGGACCACTCCCTTTTTTTTCTTAACTGTCTCGGGCACGGTCAGTCTAAGCGTGGGGGCCCGGCAATCTGTGATGATTTGTCGAGGCCACCCTCAATTTGGTCAAGTCGTGGTCGGGGGCCCGGACGGGCAGAAGCTAGTCGGTTGCCGCGGCCGAGCCGGGACTTGGTCCGTTGCCGGAAGGACCGCAAGTGTGCTGAACGCCGCCAACGCAGGCACGGGCGAGTACGGCGACATGCTGGAAGAGGGCATTCTCGACCCGGCGACGGTCACGCGACTCGCGCTGCCGCGGAAGCGCCCGAGGACGACGACCAGCAGCATGGCCCGCCGGCCGAAAGGCTTCGCAAGTCCAGGCGCTCGGCGTCTAGCTAGAGAAGATAGAAGACTCTCGGCGGGAAACCGCCGGGGCTCTTTTTTTTGCGTCGCAGGCTGTGTGACGGCACGGGCAACCCCAGTCATCAGCGGGCGCACGAGCGTAGAAGAACATGCAGTAGACTGGCTGCGATGGGGGAAAAATGGTGACACGGTGGATCCCGTCGGCCGCAATCCTGCTGCTGTGCGCTTGCATGGCATCGACCGCACGGACAGCGATCCTGCCGACCGAACTCGAGCCGAAAGTCGGCGCCGGCGACCAGCCCGCGGATGCGGACGAGCGCGCCATCTGGCAGAGCCTGGAGCGGCTTGAAGAGACGATTCGTACCTCGCCACAGCGAGTGATCGCGCCCGAGCTCGATGCCTACACGCGCGGGGTCGTCGAACGCCTGATCGGTCGGCCCGCGCCGGACCTGCGCATCTACCTGATGCACGACGCGTCGCTCAACGCGTCGATGCTCCCCTCAGGCATGATGATCGTGAACACGGGGCTGCTGGCCCGAGTTCGCAGCGAGGCGCAGTTGGCTGCCGTGCTTGCGCACGAGGCCGGGCACTATTTCCGCAAGCATGCGCTCGATCTGCATCGCGACAGTCGCCGCAAGTCCGCGATGGCTGAGGCGGCAGCCTCCGCGCTCAACTCTTACAGCGAAAGCTCCGGTGGTTGGAGCCTGATCAACCAGGCCATCACGATGTCGGGCTTCAGGTTCAGCCGGGATCTGGAGTCCGAGGCTGACGCCTATGGCCTCATGCTGATGGCGCGCGCCGGGTATCCGCCGCGCGCCGCGTCCGCGATTTGGGTGCAGGTCGTCGATGAGCGGCGGGCGAGCGCGGCCGCGCGTCTCAAGCGCTACCGCGACGGGACGAGCTCCGTGCTGTCGACGCATCCACCTACTGAAGGCCGCATGATCGACCTGGCAGACACCGCCGGCCACCTTGCCGGGAAGCGAGCACTGCCAGACAGCGAAGGCCGCGAAGAATGGTCCGCGGTCATCCGTCCGTACCAGGCCATGCTGCTGCAGGAGCAGATCTATCTCAACGATCCGGGCGCCAGTTTCTATCTACTCGAGAACCTGGCGAAGGACGGCTGGACCGGGTTGCTGCGATTCAACCAAGGCGAGGTCTACCGGCTGCGCAACGCGAACGGCGATGACCTGAAGGCCGCGGCTGCATATTCCGCCGCCACGGCGCTGGTGGACGCGCCGCCCGAAGCATGGCGCGCGCATGGTTTCGCGCTGCTGAAGGCAGACAACGAGTCCGAAGCCTACGAGGCGCTGAAGCGATACCTGGCGATGAAGCCCGATGCCCCGGATGCTGCGATGATCCGTTTCGCAGTTGCCAACGACAGGCTGGCGATCGCCGACGAGACCAATGTGGTCGGCAGCGACATGATCGTGAAGACGGGCTCGTCCTGGAAAAAACTCCTCTCGAGCACGAACCGGAGCCGGTGGGAAGACGTGTGGACCTGGAACGGACCGCAGCTCGACAGGGTCACCGTGGTTGACGGATTGCCCGATGGCAAAGCCATCATTTCTCAGGAGACAAAAGCGGATCAACGAGTGCCGGCGTTCCGCGCAGACATGACGGCATGGGACCTCACATCGATGGTCGAGGTTTCGTATCGCGTCAACGGCGTCACGGTGTTCAACGTCGAGTCAGTCGAGCCGGTCGATTTCCTCGGCGGTTCAGGCGTCAGGCTGCGTTATAGCTATGTGTCGGGAATCGCTTTCACGAAGAAGGGCAGTTGCGTCATGCGAGTCGTCGACGACAAGCTGTACGCCATGAAGCTCGAGAGCCTCGCGGGACACGACTTCGACACGGTCGCCCCCGAGTTCGATCGACTGATCGCAAGCGCGGAACTGCGCACGAGGACACGATGACCTGTCGCTTTCGTCTGCTAGTCGTGATGGCTTCCGTGACGGCGCTGCCGCTCACGGCACGAGCCGCTGAGTACTTCGTCGCTCCGGGAGGCAGCGGCACGACCTGCTCTAGGCCTAAGCCGTGCGGCCGCGTCGAGGACGCGGAGATGCTGGCGGTGGCAGGCGATACCGTATGGATCCGTGGCGGCACATACACGTTCGCCGCGACCGCGACGGTCGGCGCGGCTTTCAACAAGAGCGGCTCGCCTAACAATCCGATCCGCTACTTCGCGTACCTGGACGAAATCCCCGTCTTCGATCTCTCGAACGGCATTCCGAACGGGAGAGTCACGGGCCTCGATGTGCAAAGTCATTGGATTCACCTGCGCGGCCTCGAGGTGCGCGGCGTGCAGCAGTACCAGTCGGGGCAGGATTCGTGGGGCGTGCGTATCCTGGGCTCTAACAACATTCTCGAGCGCTTGAACGTTCACCACAACGAAGCACCCGGCATCTTCATCACGAGCGGCGGGAACAACCGCGTCGTCAATTGCGATTCGCATCACAACTACGACGTGCTCGAAAACGGCGGCAGCGGCGACGGTTTCGGCTGCCACTCGACGACCGGCGGAAACGTCTTCACGGGCTGTCGCGCCTACGCGAACAGCGACGACGGCTACGACTTCATCAGAGCTTCCGGCGTGTGCACCGTCGAAAAATCGTGGGCTTTCAACAACGGCTACGTCCCCGACACGAAGACGACCGCGGGCAACGGCGCCGGCTTCAAGGCGGGCGGCTTCGGCAAACCAGCCAGGAACGTGCCCGATCCGGTGCCGCGTCACGTCGTGCGCCAGTGCATCGCATTCGGCAATCGCGTCCAGGGCTTTTACGCCAATCATCATCCCGGCGGGCTCGATTTCTTCAACAACGTCGCGTTCGGAAACGGCGTCAACTACGACATGCTGACGGACACCACCTCGAGCCACGAGATCCACAACAACATCGCGATGACGCCGGGTACGGCGATCGACAGATTTACCGGCGGCTCGAACACATTCAACTCGTGGAACCTCTCGATCACGGTCTCGTCGGCCGACTTCCTGAGCGTGGCTGAAAGCGAGGCCGTAGCTCCACGCCAGGCCGACGGGAGCCTCCCGAACGTGAATTTCATGCGTCTCGCGCCCAAGAGCGATCTCATCGACAAGGGCACGAACGTCGGACTGCCGTTCAACGGCACGGCGCCGGATCTCGGTCCGTTCGAAACCGGCGGTTCGTAGCAGGCGCCGCCCGTCGTGGGCCCGCCGCGCGTCACTGCATCCGAACTAGCTTCCCCCCGCATCTCTACTGTTATCCAACAGACGCGGAGGCGGTCATGGCTTTCTGGGTGATGCTCTTTACATTCCTGATCTTTCTGTTCGTCACGCCCGTCGTGGCGAACGCCTTCATCGCGGGCCGGCGAATGGCGGTGATACGCGCGGCCGTCGAGCGCGGCCACCCCCTGGACCCGGCGCTGCTCGACTCCGCGGTGGCGCGCGCCTGGCGCTTGCATCCGCGTCTCTTCCTCATCAGCGGCGTACTCGCGCTCTGCATCGGTGGTGGCATGTTCGCGATGGCTGTCGCGTGGATGCCGAGCTCGAGCGCGCGCCTGCCGTTCGGCCAGGCGTTCGTGTGGCTGGCGCTCGGCGTGGGACTGCTGATCGCGCAACTCATCAAGGGCAAGTCGGACCGTTCCGTCCCGTGAACCGCGATTCGCCAGCGGACAGGCTGGTAAATGCCGCCGAAGCCGGCGTCGTGGCATTGGCCCGCGCCGGCGATCGCGAGGCGTTCGCGGAGCTTGTTCGCCGCCGGCAGACGTACGTGCGCGCGCTGCTGCGCCGCCTGTCACGGGACGCCGCGCTTGCAGACGATCTGTCCCAGGAGGCTTTCCTGCAGGTCTGGCGGCAACTGCATCGTCTGCGGGCCGTCGCGGCCTTCGGCGGCTGGCTGCGCCAAGTGGTCGTCAACACATGGCTGCAGCACGTGCGTCGGCGCGACGCGGTGTCCGTGTTGGAACCCGCCAGCGATGAGTTTCGCGTCATCGGCTGCGGCGAAGGTGAGGCCGTCGATCTGCAGGCCGCGCTCGCGGCGCTGGCGCCGCTGGCGCGACTCTGCATCGTGCTCGCCTATCACGAGGGCATGAGCCACGGCGAAATCGCCGCAGCGACGAGCCTGCCACTCGGAACCGTCAAATCACACATCACGCGCGGGACCGCGAGCCTGCGCGCCATGCTGGCGGCGTACGACACGCCCGCCGCGAAGGAGATCGTATGAACAACTCCGGCCTCGATCCGGATCTCGAGCGGCTGTTTCGCGAGGACGATGCGCCGCCGCCGTCGCGCGAGCTGCTGGCGCGTATCGACGCGCTCATCGACCGCCGATCGCGCCGCCTGCGTGCGTTGGCGGTGCTGGGTGGCGTCGCCGCGATGATGGCGCTCGCTGTGACCGTGCCGTGGATAGTGAACGTCGCCGACGGCTTCGTCGCCATGGTGGGTTCGCGCGACTTCGAAACGGCCGTGACGTCGGTCCCCGTCGTCTCCGGCGCGCTGCTCGCGCTCGCGCTCGTCGCACCGTGGCTATGGCTCAGGACGATCGCGCCAGGACGCGCGCGCTGCTGAGTCCTGAAACGTCTCCCTGCCGTCTAACTAAGGAGCGAGCTCGATCCTGTACACCAATGCGGGGCGGGTAGAGGTATCCTCACGACGCACCTGCCTCAGGGAGACTCCAACGATGCACACGAAACTCGCCTTGCGTCTCGCTGCCGCGACTCTGGCGCTCGCCCTGCCGATGTCGCTCCTCGCCCAACAACTCGAACGCGACGTGGGTGTCGTCAGCGAGGATGTGGAGGGACGGCTCGAGGGCTACAGCTACCAGGAAGGTCCGGTTTCGACACTCGAGTTCCACGGCACGGCGATCGCGCTGGGCGCCGAAGGCGAGGGTGAGGTCGAGTTCCAGGATGGACGCGCACGCGTCGAGATCACGGTGAGAAAAATGCCGGACCCGGTCAAGCTGGGCCCTTTCTCGACCTATGTGTTGTGGGCCGTGACAGCCGATGGGCGCGCCAACAATATCGGTTCGATCGAGACGGAGAACGGGCTCGGTTCTCTCGAAACCACCACCTCGCTGTCGCAGTTCGCACTGATCGTCAGCGCGGAGCCGCACTTCGCGGTCACTGCGCCCTCCAAGTACCTGGTGCTGCGCAATCTCGGGAAGCGCATTCGTGGCAAGCGCGTGATGATCCCGGGCCTGACGGAGCGCCTCGACTACAAGAATCTCGCGCGACAGAAGGTGGATCCGAAGGCGAAGTACAAGGTCCCGGCCGACCTCGTGCAGGCGCGCTACGCGCTCGCGATCGCCATCGGTGCGGAGGCCGACAAGTACGCAGCGCAGGAATTCGGACAGGCGAAGATCTTGCTAGCCAAGGCCGAGGAGGCACAGGCCAGCAAGAAGAGCAGCATCCGCAAGACCGTCCCGCTCACTGCGCGCGACGCGGTTCAGATGGGTGAGGATGCGCGCCGGCAGGCGATCCTCGGCCGGCAGTCTGCGGATGCCGCGGCGCTCGCCGTCGAGGAGGCGAGGAAGCGCGAAGAGGCGACGTCTGCCGCGCGCAGTGACGCTGAGGAGAGGGCACGGGTCGCGGCAGAACTGGCGGCGCAGGAGGCAGCGCGGCAGAAGGCGCTCGCCACCGAGCAGGCCTCTCGCGAGGCGGCCTCGGAGGCACAGCGCCAGGCACGCGCGGATCTCACGGCGCGGCTCAATCGCGCGCTGCCGACGCGGCAGACGGAGCGCGGTATCGTCGCCGAGATCGCAGGCGTGCAGTTCGCGACGGCAAAGGCCGAATTGCGCCCGGAGGGGCGCGAAGCGCTCGCGCGTTTCGCCGGAATCATCGGCGTATACCCTTCGATTCGCGTCACCGTCGAGGGTCACACGGACAGCACCGGCAGCTACGAGACTAACCAGACGTTGTCTCGGGCACGCGCGACCGTGGTGCGCGACTACCTGGCGGCGCAGGGCGTCGAGTCCTCGCACATCGATGTGCAGGGACTGGGCCCCGATCGGCCGGTCGCCGACAACGCGAGCGCCGAAGGCCGTGCGCGCAACCGGCGGGTCGAGATCATCCTGACAGGTGACCTGCTGCCCTGAGCAAACTGACGCGGTCTATCCACCGATGCAATGATGAGCGCCGAGGCTCGTTGCTGCCAGACGCTCAATGTCTAGTAGATAGAGGATCCCTGGCGGGAGACTGCCGGGGGTTTTTCTGTTTTCAGGACTGCCGCTCCTGGCGCTCGGTGGATTCCGGAGATTGCCTAGCTGTATCCCTCGGGCTACCAAACTGGGATCTTCTTGGCTTCTGTAGCCCTAAAGGGAATGGCACTTACTTAGGCGGCAACGCTGCGCGCGCGAGGGCCAGGCATTGAAGTGAAGTAGGAAGGCTGGCCGGGGTTGGTAGGATGTTTGTTACCACACATCCACCCTGCCGACCCCGAGGCCAGCCTTGATAGATCGTAGTCTTGAGTTTCGAACACAGCAACGTCGAAGGCGCATTGGCTGCCGGGTGCGACAGACCGCGGCGGTGGATTTCTTCAACCTGTTGACCGGCACGGAGCTGCTCGGGACTGCGGAGGAGCACCTGCCCGAGCATCGAGAGCGGCTGTATCCGCCGACCGTGACGTTGTCGATGTTCATGCGCCAAGTGCTGAACGAGGATGGCTCGTGCCAGAAGGCGGTGAACGGCTGGGCAGCGCAGCGGCTGGCGGAAGGGTTGAGCGCACAGAGTGTTCGCACGGGAGCGTACTGCAAAGCGCGGCAACGCTTGCCGGTTGAGATGGTGACGGCCCTCACGCGCGCGTCGGGTCGGCTGTTGAGCGAACGGGCACACAACAGTTGGCGCTGGCGCGGCCGGGTGGTGAAGCTGGTCGATGGGACCGGGATATCGATGCCTGATACCGCAGAGAACCAGGCGCACTATCCCCAGCCGAGTAGTCAGGCCGAAGGAGTAGGCTTTCCTCTGGCGCGCATGGTCGGTGTGCTGTGCTTGTCGAGCGGTGCGCTGATCGACGCGGCGCTCGGTCCTCATGCGGGTGCGGGCAGCAGCGAGTTGGGTCTGTTGCGCGGCATTCAGGCCGCTTTCGCAGCCGGCGATGTGATGTTGGCCGACTCGTACTACTGCAACTATTTTCTGATTGCGACGATGGCTCGAGCCGGTGTCGATGTCGTATTCGAGCAGCACGCCGCGCGGATCACTGACTTTCCGCGGCGAACGACTGGGCGCACGCGATCACCGGGTGAGCTGGGCGAAGCCCGCGCGACCCTCGTGGATGACGCCCGCCGAGTACGCAGTGTTCCCCGACGCGCTCGCCGTGCGCGAGGTGCAAGTCGATGGTCAGGTCCTGGTCACGACGATGCTCGATCAGCGTCAGATCCGAAAGTGTGAGTTGTCCGCGCTGTACGCACGGCGCTGGAACGTCGAGCTCGACCTGCGCAATCTCAAGACCACGCTCGGCATGGAAGTCTTA
>JAYTOI010000110.1:0-51806 GCA_043747875.1 Pseudomonadota bacterium
AACATCAACATGCGTGAGAAAGTCCTCGTCGAGTGGACATGGTATTGCAACAGCTGGCCATGCCCCGAAGTTCCCTGACGTATCGATACCAGCAAAAAAAGGGGCCAGAAGTTTCCTTCTGGCCCCGATCTTTCAGCCCTCGACCTCGGGCGTCAGAACTCCTGGCCCTGTACGGAACCATAGAGAGGTTTCTAACCAAGTCCGACGTCCAACCGTCGACTGATAGATAGAGAACCCCCGGCGGGGAACTGCCGGGGGTTTTGTAGTCGCACCAGAAAACCGAGGCGTCACGCAACCCTCTTAGTCCCTTACCAATTCGGCCGGATCGCCATCGTACGTTCGTGCCAATGTGGGTTAGCCTGGTCGGCGGCCGTCCAGAAATGCGATAGATGGCCGATGCCCCAGAAGATGATGTCCCTGGCACCGGTGAGGGATTCCGCGGGATCGGCATAGCCCAGGTTGCCCTTGGCGCCAAAATCCCATCCCTCGTCTTCGTCGGCGTGGTAACGACGGACCGACGCATCTCGCCGGCTGAATTCAAACCACGGACTACCCGCCTGGTCTCTCAACTCGTTGCTGATTATTTCGACCTTGACGCTCTTGGACGAGCCCGGCTTGCCAACCCGCCACCACTTGTTGGGCTGGCTGCTGGTGCGTTGGCTGCTGCCTTCGGCATCGAACCTGCCGATCATGATCTCATTGGGGTTGGACGTCGTGTTCAGTTGCCAGACCTCGTTGAGATGGTCCTCCACGTCGAAATCCAGCCGCCAATACGGATGATGTTTGTGGTCCTTCTTACTACCGCTCTGGCCGCACGACCACCCGGCGCTGTAAAGCTTGGGAAACAAAGCCGCATCGCCGGTGCGGAACACGTAGGCCTGCCACAGGAAATAGCCACCGATCTCGGCATACACCGCCACTTCAAGGTGGTTACCCCAGATGCGCATGATGACCTTGGTCGGCACATCGTTGAGCGTTTCGATCGCGCCCCAATCAATCTGATCCGCCCATGGTCCGCAACCCGAGCCGAGGCTTGTGCCGTCGCCGCGATACTTCACCCTGATGACAGGCATGCTGGCTTTGTGTAACACCTTCACGCCTTTCCATCTCACATCCATCAGCATCAGGCCTTCTTCGTTGTCGTCGCCGACCGCATAGGCGAACGACCAGTCGCCCCAAGCTACGAACCCGGAACTGAGTGCAGGAAGAATGGGGGTGCCGGCAGGCTGCGCAATCGCGGCGGTATGGATCAACGCAAAGATCAAAGCCATGCCTGCTGTTTTCAGGTTTCGCATATTTCCTCCCCGCATTCAGAGAATACGATTTAGTTGCCGCACTTCTTCGCGGGTCAGGTCGACCAATGCTTCGTAACGCCAGACGCGACTTTCTGCGTCGCGAAACATCACGTATGCCACCCGCGCGGCGTCTTCGTCCGGGGGAATCACCAACGCGCGGGCAATGGCGTAGCGCGCCAGATCCTTCGGCGCTTGAGTCCAGGCGCGGGCAAGTTCTTCTGCTCGCCGAACCTCTTCTCTCGTCAGGGGCGCCTGGTATCCTGCATCACGAATGCGCACCGCCTGCACTTCCCCATCCCGCGTAGCGTCGACCACGACGACGCGGCGTATTTCGTGCGCGAAGTATTTCAGGCGGTAAGTCGATGAAGGTGTCTCGACGCCGTGGTCGTCCTTCTCGTTGAATACCACGCCCCCGCCAAGGAACTCGACTCGTTCGGGGCTCCTGACCGCCTCCAACACCCTCGGTTTTTGCAAGACGAGGCGGGAAAGCTCCAGGATCTGGACCGCTGCCGGTTCGACGGCGATGGCCTTGACCACCAATTCGTGCAGCGGAGGTGCGTCGCCGCCGACGATGCGCGGCGGCAGGTCGCTGTTGTGCTCGTATTGCACATCGGAGCGCCTGCCGACATCGACCGCGCCGATTTGCGCGCGGACGGCATCAGGCAGTTGTTCGATCGGTATCGTGGCAGGGCCGGTATCCTGTGCAGTCAACAGCGACGGATACAACAGAATGCTCGCGACGAACGCGCCACGCACGCAGTGCATGTGCCAACGAAAAGGGGCATTCGCCATGTGGTCACCTCTCCGAAATGAGTACAGATTCTCTGCTTCGCTAAGTAACATGCTTTTCACTCCGGCGATGCTGCTCTATCTATCAGGGTCGTCCGAGTACTCGCCACTAGCCCAGGATCAGGGCGATTCTGGGCTGGTCGTACAACGGCGGACGATGATCATGCTCACGGTGGTGCGCCGGGCGACATGTGCGGCATGGACATGTTAGGAGCGGAAACGCTCGTCACTGTCCGACGCTCTGCGTCTGGCTAGAGACGATGGCAGACCCCCGGCGGGAACTGCCTTGGGTTTTCTTTGGTGATGGAAAAAGGGGCCGGCACATCCGGCATCACGAGGCGTTCACGCTCATCGGCTCTGAACCTGGAGAAATTGAAATGATGAAGATGACGGTGCTCTCGCTCCTGCTGGGCGTTGCCTTCATACCTGTTTCAAATGCGGGCAAGACACCTTTGACGGTGCAGATGGAGTCGCTGGACCAGCCGGTGGTATATCTGCGCATCTACGAGCGCGGCTTCTCAGTGGGAGCCGGCGGATTCACGCTCGGCGATGCATCTTCACGCGGGCCTGGCGCGGGCGGTGGGGCCTTGGTCAGCCTGATCGAGCTCATCGGGAATCAGAAGCCGCTCGCACTTGCAACTCGAGCGGCCGACACTTTGTTTCCCTACTACGACATGGACGCGTTGCACGCCGAGCTTGCGGAAGCCTTCCGCGAAAAATTGCGCGCCCTGCCGATGGTCAAGGACGTCATACGAGTAGAGCAGCTGCCATACAACAAGCTCGCGGAAAGCCTGCGAAACGAGGCCGCTGCGGTGCTGGCCGCCACACTGCATATCTACGTCGATTCAGAGCTGCGCAGCATGCGCCTGCTTTTGGTGCCTGTTCTCTATCAAAAGCCGCCAGGTAAGAGTCGGGCCAAGGAGATCTATTGGAACTTTGTCGAGTACCAAACAACCCCATTGCCTTGGTTGTCAGAAACTGCAGCAGCTGAGTACGCGGCCAAACGCTCGGTGATTGACGTCAAATATACAGAGCCGCTGAATACGGAAGTGCGGAAGAAGTACAACAAGGAACTTGCGGAGCTGGCCGTTTCCTACGCACTCCAGAGTCGCGAATGGCAGCTTCAACAGTGGACGGCGAATGACGGAGCGCTGCTGAAAGCCCAACTCGAGCAATCACTGCCTGGTCTCGTCGACCTTCTGGTCTTGGATCTGAAGGATGCGTCGCCGCCGACATTCATCTACAACTCCCGGGTCACCATTAGCGAAACAAATGGCCGGGAGATTTTCAGGATGGGCAACGGCCACATTGTTTCGGCGCCGACAGGCTACGTGGCGCCCGCGCAAACCTCGGCAGAGAGCTCGCCGAAGTGGAAATTGCGGAAAGCGAAATGAGGAACTGCATGTGTCAGTCCCCGGCTCAGCCATGTTTATCCGCTCGTGAGACGGCAGGCTGCACGGACCACTCCGCAGGATGGTCATCCTGGTCCGCCTCACCTTCATCGAAACTTTTGTGGATCTTGCCGGGCTTGTGGTGCGCAGGTGCGTAGATCGCATAGATCTGCAGCGGCCCGTCGCCGATGTTCGTGACGTTGTGCCAACTGCCTGCGGGCACGAGAATGCACCAACCGTCCGATACTTCCTTGTCAAAAGTGAGTTGGTCCTTGGCCGGGCCCATTTGCACGCGGCCACGGCCGCCATCGAGGCGCAGAAACTGGTCCGTGTCCGGATGCGCTTCGAGTCCGATGTCGCTGCCCACTGGAATCGACATCAGTGTGACCTGCAAGTATCGGCCGCTCCAGGCCACGGTCCGATAGTTCTCGTTCTCGAGCGTCGCGTGCTCGAGATCGAACGATTGCGGCTGCGGGCCGATGTCCTTGATGGTCATACAATCTCTCCAAGAAGTGATTCGAGTTCCAACGCACGCACTTCCTCATACTGCTTTCGTTAGGGCCATCAGCGCTTGCGCAATCCGCTCGTACTTTGATATGCAGGCCCTGTAGGAAGTTCGGCTACGGTCCCGGCGGCGGCGATCAGCGCGATGCTCTGATCGTGCAGCGCAATTCTCCCGTTCGTCCACCTTGTTCGTTCAGCCACTCTCGAAGACGAGGGGCTGGTCTTACTACACAAGGCATAATATGGACCCGGTGTTCCTGGCAGGAATCATCCCCGTGAAACGAATCGGTGCAGCGCTCTTGGTAGTTAGCCTTCCCGGCCTGGCCTCCGGTGCCGAGATCAATCTGGTCGAGCAGGTGGCGGAGGGCGGCACTGCCGTGCTGGTCATCCTGGGACTGTCGATCCTGTTCCTGGCCGTGACGATCGAGCGCATGCGGCACCTGCGCGCCCGCGCTGTGCTGCCGCCCGACCTGGTGGCCCGCGTCCAGCCGCTGTGGGCGGCGCACCGCTTCGACGAGCTCGAGAAGCTGCTGGCCGACGATGGCAGCACGATGGCGCGCGTGATCGCGTGCATGATCGAACATCGCCATCAACCGTACGAGGTCGTCAGCCGTCTCACCGGCGACCTCGCGTCGAGAGAACTGCGCCAGCACCAGCAAAAGGCCTATGCGCTGGCGATCGTCGCAACCGTTGCGCCGATCGTCGGTCTGCTCGGCACGGTGGTGGGAATGATCGAAGCCTTTCATGTGATCGCTTTCTCCGATGCCATGGGCAATCCGGCCTTGCTGGCGGGTGGCATTTCGAAAGCGCTGGTCAATACCGCCGCCGGTTTGACCGTGGCGTTGCCCGCGCTGGGTATGCACCACTATTTCAAGCACCGGCTGACCACGCTCGGCTTGGCACTGGAAAAGCAGATCAATGAGCTGATCAATCGGCAGTTCTTACCGAAAGCGCCGGCGCTGCGGGTGGTGCAGCATGCGAATTAACCTGGGCGAGGACGAACAACCGGAGATCGGCCTGATCGCGCTGATCGACTGCATCTTCTTCCTGCTGATGTTTTTCATGGTGGCGACCTCGTTCAGGCAGCAGGTTGGCGAGAAGCCGCAGAAAGAATTGCCGGTTGTCTTGCCGGCCGCGCAGATGAGTCTGGATCGCGCCAGCGCGGACGCGCCTGCACTGGCAATCGGTGTCGACAAGCCGGGCAACCTGTATATCGACGGCACCCGGGTGTCGGTACAGGGCCTGCACGACCGTCTTCGGCAAGAGGCTGCGAGCAACCCCGGTCGCCGGATTCGCATCGATGGCGACGAAAATGCGCGCTATCAGGACATCGTGCACGTGCTCGACCTGTGCCAGTTCGAGGGCTTCACCAAGATCTCCATGCATACCCGTCAATGAACCTGCTGGCGCGCCGTTCTCCGTTGCGATTTCTGGCCGCGGCTGCGGTCACGCAGATCGCGCGCCGACCCTATCTATCGCTTTCCGTCGTCGCCCATGCCGCGCTGCTGGCGCTGCTGTACTACTTCGGCAGCTACCAGCCGGGACTTCGCCAGCAAGAGGCCGAGGTCGCGTCCAGCCTGCGCGCCACCAGCCTGGCCAGCACGGCCAAGCGCTTGCAGGATCTGCAGACCATCAAGCAGCTGTTGGAGCAATCGGCCGATCGGGCTGACACCCAGCCCGAGCCGAGTCCGGATCCACTGGCGCCGCAGCAGACTCCAGAGGAGATGGTGAAGCGTGCGCGCGAGCTTTCCAAGGCAATCGACGCGCTCGACAAGGAGATCCAGGCCGAGGAGCTTGCCAAGCTGATCGGTGTACGCGAGCCGCCGCCCGCCGCGGAAAAGATGGCGGCTAACAACGAGACCGCGCCTGAACCCATGGAGCCGAGCGCACCGGACTCGCTACTGCAGCAGCTCGAGGCCAAAGCGAACGACGGGCAGGCGGACGCGGGCCAGGTGGATGGCAACACGCCGGCGAACGTCACGCCGGAGAAGGCGGCCAGCGAAGTCGCCACGCTTGAAGCCAAGGCGCGGACTACGCTGGCGAAGCGTCAGCAGCGTCTGGAGGCCCGAGCGAACGGAGTGCAGGTCGAAGGGCCCGAGCACGGCTCGGGTGTACAGGGCGCCGGCGGCAACACATCGGTGCGCGCCGAGATTGCCGAATTCGTCGCCGCTGGTGAGAGCATCGAGCAAACGACGGGATCGACGGGGTACGCGAGTCACAACTTCTTTGCCGGTGGAAATAGCGAGATCCCGCCGGTAGATGTCACGAGCCTGGTGCGTGGAAGTGGACGCGCGCTCGGCGCGGGTGGTGACTACGCCAACCGCGTATACCTGAACAGCTGGTACATCATCGGGCCGTTCTCCGGACGCCATGGCGATGGTCTGTTCGACAATCCCTCGTACCCGCCCGAGAAGGCGGTGCTGCTGGACTCGGTGTACTTCGGCAAAGACCAGCGCCTGCTCAAGTGGCGCTATGTGACCGCGTCAAGCTATCCGCTGTATCCGCCCGACCAGGACGAGGACTCTGTCTATTACGGATACACCGAGGTATCCGTAGACCAGGCTTGCGAACTGACGGCGTGGATCGGAGTCGATGACGACGTCCAGATCTATCTGAACGACGAGTTGGTGTGGAAGGGCGGCAACGTCAACAAGCGGTCGTACTTCGATGCAATCTTCAACACCGACAATACCTATCTGCGCGACTACAACCGTACCGAGGGGAAGCGCGTCCTGCATTTCAACAAGGGCCGCAACAAGATCTTTTTCAAGCTGTCCAACGGTCCCAACAATGGGTTCTTGTCGATGGTGTTGACGCGTTAGATCTCGCAATTGCGAACGAAGTGAGCGCACGCCGGGGCCGGCATTCCGGGGATGGAAATTGATGTACGCGCGTCATTCGGCCCGCCACGCGAATCCCGCAGACCGCTACTTCGCCCCGTCGTCCGGCCAGCTCTCTACCGAGGCCGCACAACGAAAGCCACTATCGAGCGCGGCGCCCGGCGGTCCGAGACGCCGAAGCGCAAGTCGCTGGAAGAACGCCTGTGGCAGCAACCACGATCCGCCGCGCAAGATGCGTTCGCCTTTCGTGTGTGACTCAGTCCACTCTGCGACATTGCCACCGAACCCGCGCGATTGCGCGATCACACCGCCGGCCGCCGCAACCGGGACTGCCTGCTTCGGCGAGGGCTGTCGCGGCTGGAGCTCGTCGCCCCACGGAAATATGCGCGCCTCGCGCCCTCGGGCGCTGTACTCCCACTCATCCTCAGTTGGCAGTCGCTGCGCTTTCCACGCGCAATAGGCGCGTGCGGATTCGAGATCCATGCCCAGAACAGGCAATGCATCGGCGGCTTCTCCGCGTGCCAGCGCAGCCGCGCGCAACGTGCGCCAGCTCTGACTACGCCGCACTTCGTTCCAGCCTTTCGCAGGGTTCGGCACGTACAGCAAGCCGCTCTTCTCAGCCGCAGTGCGTCGACCGGTCGCCACAGCGAAGCGCGCGAAGTCTCCATTCGTCACTGGCGCCCCATCGACTGAGAACGGCTGCAGACTGACTGATCTCGGAGCTTCGTCCGCGAGATCCTTCGCCGAGCAGCGCAGACTCGAGTAGCCGAGTTGCCGGCACAGATCCAGGGCTTGTCGCAGCTGAGGCTCCGACGTTCCAAGTTGCGCCACGCGCGGTGCGACCAGCGCCGCTGGTGCCTGCTCGCGTGGACTCTCCGCGTCGGCAGCAGGCAATGGTGCCAAAGCAACGGCCGCATTGGCACGGCGCGATGTTTCATCTGCGCTCGTCGGTGACCGCAGCAACCAGACCATCGAACTCACGGCTAACAGCGCACCGACCGCAATCCCGGCCCACGGCAGCGGGCGCGCCTTGACTGTCGACCACAAGGACTCATTGGCGAAGGCGGTCTGCAGCGCTTCCACGCTCGCCAGGCGTTCTTCACGATTGACGTCGAGTGCCTGAAGAAGCGCGCGATTCGCACGGCTCGGCAGCGCGGCCAGCGGCTTGACGGTGAGCCCCCTGTCGCGCGCTTCGCGAGCGCTGACGCGACCGTACGGATGCCGGCCGCTCAGCATCTCGTAGATGACGCACGCGACGGAGTACACGTCATCACGCGGGTCGGACGTGTCGCCTTCGGCGATCTCTATGCTCGCGTAGGCGCCGGTGTGCGCACCGACCGCGCGCGCATCGAAGTAGCCAACCGGCCCGCGCACGACGCGCGCAATATCGAAGTCGAACAGCTTCGCGCGACCCGAGGGCGTCACGAAAATGTTGGACGGCTTGATGTCGCAGTGGATGAAGCCGTGGTCATGCGCGTAGGCGAGGGCAGAGCACACATCCGCGATGAGCGTGCGGCCGATGGTCAGGGGCAGGCCGCGTGCATACTCATTGTCGAGAAGCGCCTTGAGGGTCTGACCCCGCAGCAGCTCCATGATCACGAAATCGTTCGGGCCATCGGCGTCGACCGAATAGACGGCGGCGATATGAGGATGCGGCAGCGTCCGGACCTTTCGCACCGACTCGCGCAGCAGGTTCAGCAGCTCCGGCTGCTCACGCAGCTCGGGCTGCAGCAGCTTGATGGCGACGCGGACGCCGGGCATCTGCAGATCTGTCGCGGCATATACGACGGCCATGCCGCCGGTGCCCAACAGCTCCTCGATCCGGTACCGGCCCGACAGAACCGTGCCGTAACTGACGTCCGTGCTGGCGGTAGTTAGGGTGGTCGCGGCGAGCGCGGACGTAATGGTGTAAGCGGCGGTCGCGTCTTGCGCTGGCGAGGACGCCGGCGTCGGTGTGTCCGGCGCGGCTACACCGGGCGCGGGCACCGGGCGAATGCGCGTCTGGTCAGGGCTTTCGCCCGGCTCTCCATTCATGAGGCGGTTCGCAGCGCGCGCTCATGGCAGCCGCGTGAGTTTCGCATCGCTCAACTCCAGCTGATTGGCGTCATGCACCTTCAGCTTTCCGCTGAGCGCCGCCTCTCGCTGACCCGAGAAACGCTTGGCGTCTGCGCGAGCCGTGGGCACGGTCAACGCGATATCGCCGATGCGGACCGCATAGGTCTCGGCATCGGCGTCATATTCCACGAGCGAAACGAGCGCCGCGTAGGGTGAAGCCCATTCAGCGAGACGCCGCGTGTATTCGTTCGAGGTCTCGAACTCATCGCGCTTGAGTTTCTCGATGCCTTCCACCTCGGGCAGGCCCCAGAGCTTTGCCGTCCGTCCCTTGCCGAAGCTCGCTACACGTTTGCCACCCGGCGCGAACACCACCTGCTCGACTGCGTCGATGTGACCCTTGAGCTGTGCGACGGGATCACCGCGCTCGAAGTCCCAGATGCTCACGTCGCCGCTCGAGGAAACGGTTGCGAACACCGCGCCGGCACCGGGGTGGACGAACGCGGCGGTCTGGCCAGGCATGCGGGCGATCGGCGTGAATGCGCGAGCGTCGTACAGACGCAGCCCGTCGCCTTCGCGTGCCAGCACGCGGCTACCGTCTTGCGAGAAACCGGCGAGCGTCGCGTCCGTCAGTACTTTGCGTTTCGCCTTGGTATTGAGCTCGAACACGCTGATCGAGTTGTCCGACATGGAGAAGTAGATCTGTTGCGACTCCGATGAGTAGCGCAGATCCGTCACCGCGGCGCCCTGCGCCACGGTCGTCACGAGCTTGCCTTTCGCAGTCTCGAACACGGCGAGCTGATGCGAGATGCCTTGCTTGGGATCGGTGTCCACGACGTACGCGAGAAGCTCCTTGCTGCCGTTGCCGAGGAACTCCGCCTTGGGTAGTGAGGCATTGCTGGTGCCGAGCGCGAGTTTCGCGACCGGGCCGCCATCGGATGCGCGATTGAGAGACGCGCCGCCACCGTCGAACGAAGTCAGCAGCAGGGCGCCATCGCGGCTGAAGCGCGCATCCAGCACGCCTTTGCCGCGCTGGGAGATCTTGCCCACGCGCTTGCCGTTTTCCAGATCCAGCAGAAGCATTTCGCCGCCGGAAGTGCTTCCCCACACCAGCGCCCGCCCGCCCGTCGGCGCAAGCGTGAAATGCGGAGCGCCGGTGATCTTGCCCGCGCTCGCGCCCACCGGACGCCCGCTGTCGAGGTCATACAGATTCACGGCGCCGGTGCGCGCGACGACGAGCAGCCGCTGGGGATTCAGCGCAACGATGGCCTGCTGTGCGTCCGTCCCCTTGAAGTTGCGGACGGCCAGCGGCGTCGCGGTGATGTCGAGCACGTTGACCGATCGGTCTTCCGCGATGCCGATGATGTAGCGCCCCTCGGCCGACGTGCGCGGCGTATCGAAGCCGTCCTGGCTGAGCAGGCCGGACGAGGACACCGTGTCCCAGACGCGCAGTTGTCGATCCTGCGTGACGAGGGCAAAGCGGCGGCCATCGGCCGAGAACTGCTCGAGCGCCCGCGGCGCCGGCATCGAAAGATTCGACGAGAGTTGATAGGAGTCGAGCAGCAGGCGCGGAACCATGATTCCCGCCGGGAAGGCGTTCCTGCCGCCAGACTGCTGCACGGGGTAGTTCGCCAACTGCACCTGCGTCTGCGTGGCCGCGTTGGCCGATGCAACCTGACCTCCAGCGCCCCCGTTGAAGTAGAACTCACCGATCAGCGACGAATTTTCCCACGGCGTTTGCGCGCCGTTCGAACGGCGGAACACTTCCATGCGGACTTGTTTGAATACGTCCTCGACCCGCAGGCCCGGCTGTGAAAGAGCCGTCAGCAGTTGCTGCGTATAGAGACTGTTGCCGCCTGCGGGGCCATCCGCGGCCGTCGAGCCGGGCTGCGTTGCGTACGCAACGATGGTCCCCGTGCCCTGTTGCATGGCGGCCAGGCCGCGATCGATCGCGCGCGATGCCCTGGGCAGCGGATTGTTCCGACAGGCGTCGAGAATGACGATGTTCAGGCGGTTCTTCGCCGCATCCATCTTGTTGAGGATCTCGCTGACGTCGTAGGCGCGCGTCGCCAGCTCGGTGTCGTCCTGGATGTCGACGTCGATGGGGAGTAGATAGTTGTTGCCGTTGAGTTGCACGCCGTGCCCGGCGTAGTAGAAGACACCCACGCCACCGAGCTTCAGCCGATTGCCGAATTCGCGCGAGGCCTGCGCCAGTTGCTCACGCGTGGCGTTCTGTTTCTCGATCACCGTGAATCCGAGCTCGCGCAGCTTCGCCGACATGGCCCGCGCGTCATTCGTCGGGTTGGTGAGCGGCGCGTCACGGTAATCGGAGTTGCCGATGACCAGCGCGAGGCGGGACTCGCGGGCTTGTTCGGGATCATGGACCTCGAACGACATGGCGCGCGCCGGGCCGTTGTCCTCTACGGCCGCGACTTCGTCCGAAATCGCTGGGCCCGCGCCGAGCAGCGAGCACAGAGCGACGAGGTAGAGTGCGAACCGGCGAATGGGGCGGGAAGCGGAGTTCATGGTGGACCATCCAGCGGCCCGAAGGCCGCTCCTGCAGATACGTTGTTAGTCTTATTCGGCAGTGCTGCGCTTGCGATGCCGTTGTTGGACCGGCAGGCTACGCGTCGAGCTGACACGATGTTATCAGGGCAGATACGAACGTGCAGCCTGCGCTGGGTTCGCCGGCTGTCATATCACTGCCGCATCGGATCGATTCATTACATCTCCAGTGCGGGTTGGCCAATGCGGGTTGGGAGTAAGCGAGTGAACAACCGTCACCGCCTGAAGCGAGTCATTGCGGGGCTCGTGGGAGCGATGCTGATCCAGGCCAGTGCGGCGCAAGAACCGGAAGGCATTGTTTTCAATGCCTCGATGGAGACCTACACCGTGCAGCGCGTCCCGACGCGGACCCTCGACGCGGTGCTGGCATCGCTCGAAAGCTGGCGGCATCGGGTGCTTGCGGATGGGTCCAAAGCGCAATTCCTCGTCCAGGACGGCATCCTCTCCATGGAATGCTCCGCCTGCGGGCAAGGCCGGCCGAGCGCGATCGAGGTGGCGAAAATCGATCTCGCGAGCGTGATGGCCTATCAGGCGGGCAACTGGAATATCGGGATGCGCTCGATCGATGGCGCGCAGGATTTTCGAGGAGTGTTGAGGGGTGAGATCGGGGCTGGACCTCATGATCCTGCGCGCGTGAGCGACAACAAGCGCATTGCCCTCACTGCATTGGGGGACCTGTTCGACCTGGCGTATCTGACGCAGAACCCACCGGGCGCCTCATTCTCATCCGCGCCCACCCCGAGCGCCGAACCGGTCGCCGCGAAGCCCAGCACGATGTCACTCGCCTCGCTCGCGAGTTCCGGTGACGTCGAAAGTATCCTGGCGCAGCAGCGCAGCAAACCCGGCGCGCGCGACATCTCGAACGCACTCGAAACAGCCTATGGCGCCCGCGCACGTATGCAGTTGCTCGCGGGTGAGGTCGATGCGTCGCTGCAGACGCTGAGTGCCGCACGTCGCAAGTTTGGAAAGTCTGCCGGGCTTCGTGATCTCGAGGCCCACTATGTCGTGGTAGGCGACGCATACGACCGACTGCGATGGGGCGTGAAGCTCGACGTACCCGGGTTGCTTAGGCTTCTGCAGCAGATCCGGACTTCGGAGCCCGGTGATGCGGCCTCGATCGAGCAGATGCTGGCGCAGACCCTTTCGAATCGCATCGCCGACCAGCGCGCCGCGGGCAGAAGCACGATCGCGGAAGACTTGCTGATCGCGGGCCGCACGCTCTTCCCCGACCTGGCCGAAATGCTCATCCGTGGCAAAGCCGGCGCGCTGCCGGTGGGCGGGATCGAAGTGGGGACGAGCGCGCCGCTGTGAACACTGGCGGCTACCATCAGCTTAGCCCGGCACCTTTCGGCATGTCGATGATGGCGACCGGAATGACCAGTCCGCGCGCAGCGTGATCTGCCCGTTCCCAGCGGGAATCGTCAGCTCAGGACTGAGCGAAGATCCTCTCGCACCTCAAGCGCACGGTGCCGCAGCAGTATCCGACCGAACTGCCGCTCGGCGCGCGGGCGCCGCGGGCCCAGTCCCGTCTGCTGTGAACTCCAATAGCTAGGGCGCTCGCGCTGGCTGCTGAGGCGGCGGGGTTCGGCCGGTGCGTACTCGCAATCCGCTCACGGGCAGGGAAGGGCGGATTCGGAAGCGTGGCCAGGTCCATCGGAGCTGCGCTGGCGGTCCGGCGTGTCTTGCAGGCCGCGGGGATTGCATGGCAAGGCCCGTCGCAGGTAAGTTCGGGCTAACCATAAGGCCCGCCAGCGTCGTTCATCGGCCATCTGAAGTCATTGGATTCCCGCCTTCGCAGGAATGACGGGCCATTCTGAAGTGTCACGGGAGCAATCTATGTTTTTGCTTGATCTCGGTGCCTGATGATTGCTTCATTCGTTCGCTGTCTGGTGTTGGGTCTGCTGCTGCTGATGGTGTCCGCTGCGAAGGCCCACGAACCTTTCGAGATCACCACCACCGTTCGCGTCTTCGCCGACCGCATCACGCTCAATGCACTGATCACGGACACGACGGCAGCCAGGCTTTGCCTGTCGGGCGCGACCATCCGGTCGAAGTTGCATGACACGGAGCTCGCCGCTTCGCGCGCGATGGTCGAGCGTTGCGCCGCCGGACTGTTTGTCGTGAGCGATGGGGCTACACCGCTCGCTCCGCGTGATCTGAAGCTGCGTTTGACCGACGAGAAGGATCTCGACATCACGCTGACTTATCCATCGACCACGAGCAATGTGCTGCGTGTCGATGCCGTGCATCTCAGGCGCCTGCCGGATCCGACCTATGGCGCGACGGTGACCGTCACGGGTGAGCACGGATTCCTCGGGCAAAAGCTGCTGCGCGCCGATGATACCGTGCTCGATGTCTCGCTCGGTACCGCACAGCCCGCCAGACAGTCGAGTTTTTCCGAGTTCTTCCAGCTTGGCATCGAGCACATCCTCACCGGTTACGATCACCTGCTGTTTCTCGCTGGCTTGCTGATCGTATGTTTGCGTCTGCGCACGGCGCTGATCATCATCACGTCCTTCACGCTTGCGCACTCGATGACGCTCGCGCTCGCGGCGCTGGATGTCATCAGCCTCCCGAGCCGCATCGTCGAGTCCGTCATCGCGGCGACCATCGTCTTCGTCGGCGTCGAAAATCTGTGGCGCGCGCGGAAGGGGCGTGAGGTGAGCGGCCGCTGGATGCTCACTTTCGCCTTCGGTCTCATGCACGGTTTCGGTTTTGCCAGCGCGCTGCAGGAGGCGGGTTTGCCGCACGGTGGTTGGCAACTCGTGTCGCCGCTGCTGGCCTTCAATCTGGGCGTGGAAGCCGGGCAGCTCGCCGCTGCGGCCATCTTCCTGCCCTTGCTGTTCGTCTTGCGGCGCTACACGTGGTTCGCGCGGGGCGCTGTTCCGCTGGTATCGATCGCGGTGGCGAGCGCGGGCTTGTTCTGGTTTCTCGAGCGCGTGATCGGGCTGTAGGAGCATCTGCGGGTCCGACTAGCGCCACGGTTCCCCGCACCTCGAGTTGGATCGTGGCCTGGAATGAACACCAGACGGCCGGCATTCGCATCCCGTTGCGCACGCGAAATTCCTATACGCGAAATAATTCGCCACAATTGATCCATCGCGCCGCCGTATTCCAGGTCTAGTATCTCCGACCGTAAAAAACGAGAGGGAGTGATGGATGGAAGCGCCACCGTTCGCCGGCCGGCCTACGAACCCGTCGCCGTTTGAAAACGCGGGCCGCCACCTGAAATTCGGTTTCAATCTTTTCGCGGGATTTCTGCTGCCCGCTTTTACGATCGCCTTCGAACTCTTCACGCGAATGTGCGCGGAAGCCTTGTTCGATCCGTTGCCATCCCTCGCGCATCTCGCCGTCGTCACGGCTGTGCCACTCATCAATCTCAAACTACTGCTGATGCGCAAGCGCGAGCAGCCGGTAACGCGCGGCTGGCTGTTCTCGGGGGCCGCCGCAGCCGCGGTAGGCTTGTCATACGCGCTGCTGTTCCTGCCCGTGTATCCCTTCGCAGTCATCGGAATCATCTTCTTTGGCTTGGGGCTGCTGCCGTTCGCGCCGTTGAGCGCGGGCCTCACCGCATTGTTCGTGACGGTTGGGGCCGCCCGGAACGCGCAGCGTCCGTACCTGCGGCTGATGATCTGCGGACTCCTGGCGGGGTTCGTGCTGGTGCTGGCCATCGATGTGCCCACCGCGATCACGCGCGCCGCCGTGCGCGGCAGTGTGGACGCGGATCCCGCGGTGCGCGCGCGCTCCGTGATTCTCATGCGCAAATTCGGCAATCGCGAACTGCTGCTGCGCCTGTGCTACGACTCCAGTGGCCACACCGGCGGCCTGCTCGGGTTGTTGGTTGAAGGCACGCTCAGTCTGCAGGCGGATGATTTCGGCCGGCGTCGTCTCATCGTCAGCCCCGGCGCCGCGCGCGAACTCTACTACCGCATCAACGGAGTGCCGTACAACACGGTGGCGCCGCCGTTTCAAGGTCGCAGCTGGCGATTCGCCGACGATTTCGCCTGGGATGCCGATCAGGGCGGCACTGTCATCGGCGGACGCGTCAGCGGACTTTCGTTGCGCAACTCGCGCATCGACGGCTCGATGGATGCGGACGACGCCGTCGCGTATGTGGAGTGGACCACCGAGTTCACGAACACGAGTGCTGTGCAGCGGGAAGCCCGCATGACGCTGGTATTGCCGCCGGGTGGCGCAGTTTCGCGCGCCACGCTCTGGGTGAACGGCGAAGAACGCGAGGCCGCATTCGCCACGCGCGCCGCAGCACGCGCCGCGTATCAGGCGGTGGTCACGCGCCAACGCGATCCGCTGCTGGTCACCACCAACGGTGCGGACCAGATATTCGTGCAGATGTTTCCCGTGCCGCCGGGCGGTACCGCGAAGTTTCGTATCGGCATCACGGCGCCACTGACGCTGACCAATGACGGCCGTGCGACGCTGGCGCTGCCGGCCATCGTCGATCGGAATTTTTCCATCGATGCAGCGTTGCGCCACGCGGTGTGGATCGAAGGCGATGGTCGCGAGGTCAGCGCGGACGCCGGGTTCAGTGCGATCGCCGGGGAAAATGGCGTCGTCCGTCGGCGCGGCAACTTCACGGATCAGGATCTCGCGATCCGACGGCCGCGGATTTCCATTGCGCGCAACCCGAAGGCGGAGGCGATCGCGTCGGGCACCGTGATGCAGACGATCCGACGTGAGCCGCGCGAACCCGCCCGTTCGTTCTATGTCGTGCTCGACGGTTCGTTACGAGCCAAACCGGCGCGTCCCGCCCTGCTGGGCGTGCTCGAGCGCATTCCCGTGGGCGCCCGTTTCGGGTTTGCAGTTGCGTCGGCGACTCCCGGAACTTTGCCGCTCGGGCCGTGGAGCGCCGCCCGCCGACAGGATCTCACCACGCTGCTCGAACGCCAGTCATTCAATGGCGGCGAGGACAATCTCGGGGCGCTTGCGGAAGGCATCGCCGCACTCCAAGGCGAACCGGCCGCCACGTTGTTGTGGATTCACGGGCCGCAGGGCTTCGAATTCGATGAATTCACCGGCCAGCTCGAGCAGGTGCTCGATCGCGGCACGCATCTGCCCGAGATCTGGCTCTTGCCCGTTGCTCCCGGGCCCAACAAGGCGCTGCAGCATCCACGGGTCTTTCAGCTGGCGCACACGCTGGCCTGGAGCGGTGACACCCAGGCGGACATCAGCGCGGCGTTCACTAACTACTTCGACCCCGCGCCGCGCTGGACGGTGCGCCGCATGCCGGGGCCGCCACCCGGCCTCCGCATCGGCTCGCAGCACATCGAAAAGCTCTGGGCACTGGAACAGATCGAATCGCTGATGACACAGGGCAGCGAGGGAGCAATACGCGCCATGACCCTGGCCGCGCAACACCGTCTCGTGACGCCGGTGAGCGGCGCGGTCGTGCTCGAGACGGACGCCGAATACACCCGCGCCGGCCTCACACCGCCGGATGCCGCTGCGGTCCCCACGATTCCGGAACCTTCCACGTGGGTGTTGCTGATCGTCGCCGCTCTCGCGTTCACCTGGGCGGTGCGACAACAGCGCCGCCGCGCACTTGCATGAACCCGCTGCTGGCCCTGCTCGCGGTTGCTGCGGCCTGCTGGAGCGCCTGGCGCGAACTCGCCGCACGTCTGCCCGAAGTTTCCGACGCGCTGCCACTCGCGCTCGTGGTAGCGGCGCTGGCCGCGCCGTGCCTGCGCGGCACCGCGCGGCTCGGCAGCGCCCCGCGCGTAGCGACGGCGCCGCTCGTCATCCTGCTTTCCATCTACTCGCTGGCCGTCATCAGCGCGCCTCCGCTGCTGCGCATCGCGCCCGCCGTGCTCGCTGTGTGTTACTGCCTGCATTCGGTCTCGCAGGACGGCGCGCCCCCCGCGTCGTTCTACGGGCTCGTGTTGCTCGCGTTGCCGGTGCTGCCTTCACTCGAGTTCTACACCGCGTATCCGGTACGCCTCGCGGCCATCGAAGCGACTGCGGCACTGCTGCGCATGAACGGCATCGCGGTGGGTGTCGACGGCCTGGCATTGCGATTCGGTGAGCAGTTGATCCAGTTCGACGCGCCCTGCAGCGGCGTGCGCATGTTGTGGGCCGGCTGGTTTTTCGCGAGCGCGCTCGCCCACCTATACCGGCTGACGTGGTGGCGCTATCTGGCGGCGCTTGCGATCGCGACTGCGCTTGCAATCGGCGGCAACATCGTGCGCGCCTCCAGCTTGTTTTATCTCGAGGCCAAACTACTTCCTTTCGCGGAAGCCGCATGGATGCATGAGGCCGTGGGGACCGTTGCCTTCGGGATGACCGCGCTGCTGGTGTTCCTGGCCGTGCGGCCGCGCCGCGTCGCGCAGTGCCCCGCATGACAACGGGCAGGATATTGCTGGCGCTCGCGCTCGCGGCCGCCGCGGCCGCGCCGCTGATGCCACACGCACCCGGGCCACAAGTCGTCGTGCACAGCGGGTTTCCGGGATGGCCGCGCGAATTCGAGGGCGTCGCGCTCGAGCGCATCCCCGCATCCGCCCAGGACGCCTTCTTCACGCGCGACTTCCCAGGGCGCGTGGCGCGCTTTGCGGCGAGGGACCGGCAGATCGTCATCCGCTGGGTCAGTGCGCCGACGCGCCGTCTGCATCCGGCGAGTCATTGCTTCACCGGCGCCGGTTACGCCGTTGACCCGCGGCCGATGCGCCGCTCGCGAGACGGTGAATTGATGGGTTGTTTCGCCGCGCGCAAGAACGGCGAGACCTTGCATGTCTGCGAGCAACTGCGCGATTCCACCGGGGTCAGCTCGCCCGACGTTTCATCTTGGTACTGGCATGCGCTCATCGCGCCCGCCGGCAACAGCTGGTGGTCGTATGTGAGCGTCGATCGCGAGGTAAATGGGGTCTGACCCGATTGTTGATGTCAGAACTCTTTTACGAACCGCACCCCAAACTCGCCGATTTGTTTTCCTGCGCATATGGCACGACGCCCGCGACGCGGAACTGATCGTTCACGTGGAAGCCGACGTTGGCGTAAAGCGCCGATCGCGGAGCTTGATTTGCAAAGCCCTTCGAAGGTGACGTGCGGCTGCATCTCTACTACACTCGTGGCTATCGCTACGACCAAAGTCGTAACAGCCGTTGGTGAAAAAGGATGATTTCCGTGAAACGATTCATCGCGCTCTTGGCAGTAGCTAGCCTTCCCCGCGTGGCCTCCGGGGCCGAGATCAGTCTGGTCGACCAGGTGTCCGAGGGCGGCGCCGCCCTGTTGGTCACGCTGGGACTGTCCATCCTGTTCCTGGCCGTGACTATCGAGCGTCTGAGGCACCTACGCGCGGGCGCCGTGCTGCTGCCACTCGAGTTGGTGGCGCGCGTCCAGCCGCTGTGGTCGGAGCGCCGCTTCGACGAGCTCGAGAAGCTGCTGGCCGAGGATGACAGCACGCTGGCGCGAGTGATCGCGTGCATGATTGAACACCGCCATCTGCCGTATGCGGTCGTTAGCCAACTCGCCGGCGATCTTGCGTCAATGGAGATGCGCCAACACCAGCAAAAGGCCTATGCGCTGGCGATCGTCGCAACCGTTGCGCCAATCGTCGGTCTGCTCGGCACGGTGGTAGGTATGGTCGAAGCGTTCAATGTGATCGCCTTCGCCGATGGCATGGGCAATCCGGCCTTACTGGCCGGCGGCATTTCGAAAGCGTTGGTCAATACCGCCGCCGGTTTGACGGTGGCCTTGCCGGCGCTGGGTATGCACCACTATTTCAAGCACCGACTGGCAACGCTCGGCCTGGAGCTGGAAAAGCAATTCAATGCGCTGATCGATCTGCAGTTCTTGCCTCCATCGGAGGCTCAGGCGCTGCGGGTGGTGCAGCATGCGCATTAGTCTGGGCGAAGACGAACAGCCAGAAATCGGTCTCATCGCGCTGATCGATTGCATCTTTTTCCTACTGATGTTTTTCATGGTGGCGACCTCGTTCAAGCAGCAGGTTGGCGAGAAGCCGCTGAAGGAACTGCCGATCAACTTGCCGGCCGCGCAGATGAGCCTGGATCGCATCGGCTCTGGCGCGACGCCGCTGACGATCGGCATCGACAAGCAGGGCAAGCTGTATCTCGACGGGAGCAGGGTGTCAGTGCAGGGCCTGCACAATCGTCTCAAGCTCGAGGCGGCGAATAATCCTGCCCGTGCGATCCGCATCGACGGAGACGAAATGGCGCGCTACCAGCACATCGTGCATGTGCTCGACCTGTGCCAGTTCGAGGGCTTCACAAAGATCTCCATGCGTACGCGTCAATGAACCTGCAGGCGCGCCGTTCGCCGCTGCAGTTTGTGCTCGAGCGCTGGCCCTACCTGTCGAGTTCCGTCGGCGCGCATGCCGTACTACTGGCGCTGCTGTACTACGGCGGCAGCTACCAGGCGGAACTTCTGCAACAGGAGGCCGAGGTTGCTTCCAGCCTGCGCGCCACCACTGAGATCAGCACGGTCAAGCGCCTGCAGGATCTGCAGACCATCCAGCAGCTGCTGGAAAAACTGGCCGACCATGTCGACACGCCGCCCGAGCCGAGTCCCGATAGTTTGGCGCCACCGCAGACGCCCCAGGAATTGGTGGAGCGGGCGCGCGAGCTGTCCAACGCGATCGACGCGCTCGACAAACAGATCCAGGCCGACGAGCTGGCCAAGTTGACCGGCGTGCCCGGGCCGCCGCCCGTCGAGGAAACGACGGCGGCCAGCGAAAAAGCTGCGATCGAACCCAAGCGGAACGACGCGGACACACCCTGGCAACGACTCGACGCCAAAGCGAGCGCGCAGGACTTCGCGGGCAAGTTAGACGCGCGCCCGGCGGACGGCAGCACGCAGTCGACCATCACGCAGGAGATGGCAGCCAGCGAAGTCGCCGCGTTGGAATCGGACGCACGGGCCACGCTGGTCAGGCGGCAGCGGCGCCTGCAGGCGAAAACGAACGGGGTGCAGGTCGAAGTGCAGAAGCCTGGCGCGGGTTTGCAGGGTGCTGGTGGCAGCCCGGCGGCCACCGTCGAGGGCGTTAGTTCGGATACGGCGGTGCTTGGCGAGATCGCCGACTTCATCGGCGCCGGCGAGCAAATCGAACCGACGACGCGATCGACGACGTATGCCGATCAGAACTGGGGCTTCTTCGACCGTGGAACGGGCGGGATTCCGCCGATTGACGCCACGAGTCTGGTGCGCGGACGCGGACGCAAATTCGGCGCGGGTGGGGAGTACGCCAACCGCGTGTACTTGAACAGCTGGTACATCATCGGGCCGTTTCCAGGGCGTCATGAGGGTAGCCTGTTCGAAAATCCTTCGTATCCTCCCGAGAAGGCGGTATTGCTGGATGCGATCTACTACGGCAAGGACAAGCGTCTGCTCGCATGGCGCTACGTCACAGCGCAAAGCTATCCGCTGATTCCACCCGATTCGGTTGAGGATTCGGTCTACTACGGCTACACGGAGGTATTCGTCGACGAGGCCTGCGACCTGACCGCGTGGATCGGCGCTGATGACGACGTTCAGATCTACCTGAACGACCATCTGGCGTGGGAGGGCGGGAACCTCAACAAGGGGGCGTACTATGCGGCCGTATACAATTCCAGCACCACCCATCTGCGCGACTACAACCGCTCCGAGGGCAAGCGGGTGCTGCATTTCAACAAAGGCCGCAACAAGATCTTTTTCAAGCTTTCCAACGGACCAAACGTCACGTTCTTGTCGATGGTATTGACGCGTTGACGCTCGATCCATCCTTGCTGCTGCTCTCGCTCGCACTCGGGGCCGCGCGCACGCCTCATCGCACCAAGTCTCCGAGCTGACAGGGTTGAGTTTCAGCCTGGTGTCAGAACTCTTTCACGAACCGCAGCCCGAACTCTTGTAGATTTATGGGACGATGAAAAAAATATCATTAAAGGAACTTCCTGAATTTATATCAGATGAAGCGTTTGAGACTCTAGTAGAAATGGCGTATGAATTCCCTAAACAAACATTTGATTGGAGAGATATTTCCAATTATCTGAGTGAACACAATTATCCTTTACTAAGGAAAATCCTGGATAAAGTTGATGAACGTAAAAAAGCTGTAGAAAAATTAATTGAAGATGCCAAAAGCGAAGAACAAAAGGAGAAAGAAAAACAGGAGTGGCAGGCGTTCATAAAAAATGCTGACTCAAAAAAATTTTACGGCAATATGGGAGAGCCAGAAACGCCACAACAATGGAAAGATAAATACGGCACATGGCCACCCGGGTATGACAAGGATGGCAATAAAATTTAAACGTGGAAACCGCCCCCCGTCGTCGTGCTCACCTGGTAGCCAGGTCCGAATACTCCGTGTTGAACAAAGCGATGCTGAGCTGCAGGTTGTCGAAGAGCTCTCCTTTCAAACCCACCTCGTAATTGATCGCCGTGACGTTCTCGGTGGCCACGAAAGTGCTGCCCGTTGCCGGTGCTGCATCGGTCATCTCCTGACGTCGGCCGGCTCTGCCATGCGACAGATACCAGGCTAAACAGCGCCAGGCACCCCTTGCGCAACTGAAGGTAGCGCGTCGCCTCAGCGGCAACACTGGTTACCTCCACACGCTCAACGTCTAGTCGGTCGTCGACGCTCGGCGGGAGATCGCCGGGGTGACGTCGAGGTCTATCAGTGGGTCTATCTAAGGGCGCGAGTGTGCAATTGCTGCGGCTGCAGCCCGTGGAGCACGACCCAGATCGCCGCACCCTTCATCGGTGAGTGCCCATAACTACGGGTGGCGCTGCAGAACGCGGCCTCGGTGGCGGAACTGCTGCTCGACGGAAGTCATGATCGCGGAAGCGCCGAAGGATGACGGCCATGCGCACGGCGGCGACGCCCCGGGCGGCATCGGTGGGATGGGGGGATGGATATGTAAGGAGCCGAGAGGCTTCTCAGGTCCAGACGCTCAGCGTCAAGTAGATAGTCGATGAGAAGCCCCCGGCTGGAAACTGCCAGGAGTTTTTCGTCGGCGGATCATTGCCAGCATCGAGGAGTCGGGCGTCATCGCATTGATTCAGGCGCACTCGGTGCGCAGCGCACCGCAACAGCATCAGGCCTTGGGCTCGCCCTGGCCGGTTTCGCCAATCCGCTCGGTCGGGACAGGCGGTTTGAAATTCGTATACGCTCGAGTTGCCGCGCCGGCAGCGCTCAAATCGTCCGCTGGCGGATGAATCAAGGAGCAGCCATGCCAGGGAATCTACCGTACCTGCACGCGACCGATGGAAAGGTCGTGATCCAGCAGACGACCTTCACCGTGGATGTGCTGGGCCGCTACATCTGCAGTTTGTGGCAAGAGGCGGTGCACTCCGGAAGTGCACCGTTCGATGCCGTCGTGATCGGTGCGGGTATGTATGGCGCGTACTGCGCGCAGCGGTTGTATCGGCGCGGCAAGCGCGTGCTGCTGTTGGAAGCCGGCAGCTTCCTGGTGTCGGAGCATGTGCAAAACCTGGCGCGCATCGGACTGAACGTGCCGTCACCGATCTGGCCGAATCAGGATTCTGGGCAGCCGCGCGAGCATGTGTGGGGTGTGCCGTGGCGGGGCAACGATCAGTTTCCCGGCCTTGCTTATTGCGTCGGGGGCAAGTCGTTGTACTGGGGTGGGTGGTGCCCGCGAATGACGCCAGAGGATCTGGCGCAGTGGCCCGGGGTTGTGACGGACTATCTCAACGCTACCTATCCGTTCGTCGAAGGCGATACCGGTGTCTCTCAAACTACTGACTTCATCACCGGTCCGCTGTTCGACGCGCTGATGACCGCTGTACAGAACGCTGCGCCACTGACAGCGAATATCGATCCCGCAGCCGTTGCACCGGCACCGCTCGCAGTGCAAGGCTCGCCGCCCGCATCAGGACTGTTCAGCTTCGATAAGTTCAGCGCGGGGCCGTTGCTGGTCGATGCGATTCGCGAGGACGCCGAGCGCTCTGGCGCGAACGACGCCCTGCGGCGGCTGTTCCTGGTGCCGCGTGCGCACGTGACACAGCTCGAAGTGGAGCAGGGGCGAGTCTGCGCGGTGCAGGCGAGTGTGAACGGTGCGCCTGAGCGATTCGTGCTGCCGGCGAATTGCAAAGTGATTCTTGCGCTGAGTGCAATCGAATCGACGCGACTGGCGCTGCGGTCATTCCCCACGCCACTGATGGGCCGCAACCTCATGGTGCACACGCGCTCCGACTTCACCGTGCGTATCCGTCGCGCCGTGTTTGGCGCCTTGCCAATTCATCTGCAGACGGCGGCGCTGATCGTGCGCGGTGCAACCGCTGGCGGAGTGTTCCATCTGCAGGTTACTGCGGCCGCCAATCAGCAGATCAATTCCGATGAGCTGTTGTTCAGGATGATCCCGGACATCGATGCGCTGAATCAAATTCTCGCGAATCAGGACAGCGATTGGGTGGCGATCACATTTCGCGGCATCGCGGAGATCAAGGGCAATCGCACCTCGGCCGTGCCGCATGCGGGAAGCTGGGTGAACTTGAGCCCGTATGAAAGTGATGAGTTCGGCGTCCCGCGCGCATGGGTGCAGCTGACGATCGCACCGGCCGACGTGCAGCTCTGGCAGAGCATGGATCAAGCCGCCATCGCATTGGCTCAACGTATCGCCGGTGCAGCCACCAATATCGAGTACCTGTATGACGGTAATTGGCAGTCCGCGCCACCTCCGTTGAGCCGCCCCTTTCCAGAATGGCATCGCGGACTGGGTACCACCTATCACGAGTGCGGCACGCTGTGGATGGGCGATGATCCCGCAAACTCGGTTACCGATTCGACCGGCCGCTTCCATCACATCAGCAACGCCTACGTTTGCGACCAGTCTCTGTTCCCGACAGCGGGTTCTGCCAATCCTGTGTTGACTGGGCTGACGCTGGCTCGGCGGGTCGCGGAGTCGGTGTGAAGCTTGCTCGTGTCACGTTACTTCCAGACGTTCACCGTCTAGCTAGAGAAGATAGAAAGCCCCCGGCGGGAAACTGCCGAGGGTTTTTTGTCTTCCGAAGCGGCTCGTTGGCTACGAGCTGATCGCGGAATCTTCAAAATCTACGGTTTCACTTTGATAGTCGGGAGCTTGCGGTAACGTGCGCAATCATTCTCTTTACCGCTGAGTTGGCGTTTAGTTCCAGCAATTCGATGTCAGGGTGAGCGATGGCGAATACGCGAAAAACTTCATCCGCAAACGCCTGGCCAATCGTTTCCACTGCCTTGAAGTCAAAGTAGACCGTCTTGAACATCTCAACTCTGGCAAGCACTCGCCTGGCTTGAGACCTTGAAATCAACAGGTCTTCACCGTATTGCGCCAAGCGAACAGGGACAATCGTTTTTGAAAATCCAAAATCTTCGCCGGAGGTAAATTGATCAAAGATCTTTCTCGTGGTGCGCGAAGAATGATTTTGAAGCGTCATGAATACAGTGGTCCCGTCGTCCTCCGGGCTGACGCGCTCAGATAGCCAGTCAGACGGCTCGCCAAGTTTGTGCGAAAAATAGGTTGATCCCGACAAGATCCGAAACGCGTCGAACATCCGGGAAGAAAAAAAGATTCCTTCTCCCGAGTGACGCTTCGGATCGGTAGTAAGTTTGCCCTTCGAAAGTTCGAGAAGCGCGTGCCTTTCGTCCAGGAGACCCTTCTCACGCTGGATCTTTCTGAAGATTCCGACGCCATCGTCGCCAAGCAACATTTCAGTCGACGCCGCGGTTTTTCGGATACGCACGATCACCTGCTTTCCTGCAGAGTGATCAATCGCGTTATTGAACATCTCGGTAAATCCGTGATGCCAAATGTTCATTACGTTCTCTGGAAGATTTCCCAATGCCGGACGGATGTCTTTCGTCCACACGATGTCTTCTTGCAGATCCGAATTCAAAGCATACGAGGTAACCCAGTCTGCAAGCGGCGCGAGCTTGTACGTTCTGTTACGAGTATTGCCTTTGTGTTGAAGGCTGCCCTCGGCAACCAGCTTTTGTAGATGCTTGCTTACTGCCTGCCTGCTTATTTCAAAATGGGAACCAGCGACTTTCGCGATGTCACCAGGATGCTTCTCGACGTGCTCAACAATAAATCGGCAGACGTCCTCCCCTCGTGCGTGGACTCGCCGCAACGTTGATGCCCTTTTCTTTGTCAACTTTGCCATGACGCATTGTCAATTCAATAGTAGCTATTGTCAACCCATTGGAGAGCGCAAAGACGAGTGCCGCCGTTGAAGAATGCGTGGAAGCTGTGTGAGCGCATCACCGAGATCGCGCAAGCCAAGCGGCGCTACGGCTATCGGTGAATCTACGTGCGGCTGCGTCGTGAAGGCTGGGCGGTGAACCGCAAGCGCGCTGGATATGTACGGAGTTGAAAGGCTCGCTACTTCCAGACGCTCAGCGTCTAGCTAGATAAGATAGAAGCCCCCGGGCGGAAAACTGCCGGGGCTTTCGCCTCATTTTCGTGGATTCTGAAGCGATTCCAGTCGCTCAATATCGGCGAGATCCTGCTTGCGCCCGGCGGCTCGCTTGTTGGCGATCAGGTCTTCGAGCGAGATGATCGGTACCTCGATCCCTTCCAAGGAGACGATCTTTCTCCGCTCGAATGCATGCTGGAAATCAATGCCGCTGATGCGCGTAAGGATGTCGATGCGACGCGGGCTGTTGCCAATCTGGAAAACGATCCCTTCTGCGGAAAAATCGGACGCTGAGATGCCTGACACGATGCGCCGAAGCGCGCCAAAGCTCGTATGAGGTTGGAGGCATTGTCCGGTGCAGCGCGCACGAAGAAATCGATGTTCTTGGTTGCCCTGGGGAAGCCATATGCCGCAACAGCGTACGCGCCCACCAGGAGGAACTTAACGTTCTCCTCGGACAAGCACTGCAACATCTCTTTGTAGTCGTTGTTCAGCATCGCCTTGACGGAAAAAGGCCCAAGCTTCCCTGGTCAGTTCCCAAACCTCCTGAATGCATTCCTCGGCAGTGCCAAGCATGTATCCGCCGTCCTCAGCATCGGCCAACGAACGGTGCAGAGTAGTCTGGCTTCTGTCGACGGAATTCATTGAGTGGCGGCGGTCGGGAAGAGTGGGCGTGATTATACGCCAGTACTTTGCTTGCGCCGACAAGGCCACCGACATCAAGGCGCGCATCGAGTCGATCCGTCAGCGGCGGGCAAGGGCGCCTATGCCCGAGACTATGCTGCTCTACCAACTGGTGGAGCAGCACTATCCGGCATTCCGAGTTTTGCGCGCCGCGGCCGATCGACCGCTGCCGGATTACCCGCAGCAGGAGTTCGATGCCTATCTCAAGTGCGGTCGGCTGGCGGAAGGCTTCCTGCGCGTGCGCTGCGAGCAGTGCCACGCCGAGAAGCTGGTTGGGTTCAGTGGCCGAAGCCTCCTGGCGTCACTTCCGCCGGTTCGCCTCACGAATTGTCCCGAGCATAGCGTCGGGAAAGCCTGCACTCCGGAGTACGTCCAGGAGGAAGTCCGTCTTCCCTGCAACGTAACTCTCGACGTCGATAGGAAATTGTTTGGCGAGCCGCTTCTTGAGCTGGCCATATTCCAGCGCTTTCCCAGGATTGCGGCGAAGACAGTCGCGAATGGCGAGATGATTCGCCAGAGCAGTATTGCCTTGCACGCACACATATAGATGGTGCGCCGGCCCGGCGGGACTCTCGAATGCCTCCCGGCCCTCAATCCCAAGGGTTCCGGAATGCACGTAGCCGAGCGCAGCGAGCCGATCAATGGCTGCGGACATATCGGCACGTGAAGCGATGACGGCGTCGATATCGATGATGGGCTTTGCCGCGAGCCCAGGAATCGACGTGCTGCCAACGTGCTCCACTGAAAGAACGATGCCCCCGAGAACCTGCCAGATCGGGGCCCGCAACGCCGCGAACGTCAGCGGCCATGAAGGGTCGTAGTCGACGACGAGAATGTTTCGCTGCCTTGGCATATCGACCTGACACGGTCCTGAGCTGAGGCTCGTTACTTTCAGACGTTCAACGTCTAGTAGATAGAAAACCCCCGGCGGGAAACTGCCGAGGGGTTTTCTGTTCTCAAGACCGCGCGCTCAACGCAGCCGATCAGCGCTTGGCATGCACATGCGAGCTCGAGTGTCAGAACTCCTTGACAAACCGCACCCCAAACTCACTCGCGTCATTACTCAGCATGACCAACACGTAATCACCCGTGTTGAGCCGCGCATTGTCATAGCGCTCATCCGTGATGTTGCGCCCGTAGATCCCGACGCTCCAATCACCATCCGCGGGCCGGTAGCTGACGTCCGCATTGATCAGGTCGCGACTCTCGATGAACGTGAACCGCGCCGGGTCGTTACTCGGCTCGCCGAACATGTCGTCGCGGAACGACCAGTCGGCGCGCAGCGTGATCTCTCCGCTTCCAGCCGGAATCGTGAGCTCGGGACTGAGCGACGCAGTCAGTTTCGGTGTCAGCGGAGCCACTGCCGCCGGATTCGGATCGTCGACGTCAGCGTCGATGTAACCCACAGTCGCGTGCAGACGGAATTGGTCAGTCGCGGCCCAGGTAGTTTCAAGCTCGGCGCCGCGCGAGGTCTGATCGACGACAATACTTTGTGTAGCGAAGCCCGCCCCCGTCGTGGTGCTCACCTGGTAGGGCAGGTCCGTGTACTCCGTGTTGAACACGGCGATGCTCAACTGCAGGTTGTCGAAGAGCTCTCCCTTCAAGCCCACTTCGTAATTGATCGCAGTGACGTTTTCCGTGGCCACGAAGCAGTTAGGGTTCCCGAACAGGCAGAACGGACGCGCCGGGTACTGGCCGGCCTGGTAGCCACTCTGTACGGCACCATAGAGCGTCTTGCGGTCCCCGAATTTGTACGAGGCCGAGACATCCCAGGTGGTTTCCGGCCCATCGTTGCTATTGGACGCAGAGATCACTCCGACCACGGGCATCGTGTCCGCTGATTTGTCGTCCTCCGTTTGCCGCAGGCCGGCCGCGATGCGGAACTGGTCGTTCACCTGGAAGCCGACATTGGCGTAGATAGCCAGGCTGTCGTACTTCTGGTGCAGGAAGAAGTCGCCGCCGGCTGGGCTGGTGCAGGGCGTTGCCCGGGTGCCGCAGTTGAACTGCGTGTCGTTCTGGAAGTTCTGTCCTTCCTCCTCGTAATAGAAGAGTCCGAGCACGTAGTCGAAGGCACCCGCCTTGCCCGTGGCCTGCAATTCCACCGACTGCTGATCGGCAGAGCCGATCTCGGGGAACGACAGGAAGTCGTCGTTGAAGCTGTCGTCGTCGAGTCCGCTCTGGTATTCCGAGTGACGGTCGCTCGCGAGTAGTTTGAAGTTGAGCGCGTCCGAGACTTCGAAATCGACGGTCAGTGAGACGCCGTAGGCGCGGTTGGTCACTTCGATCTGACTCGCCTGGCCAGTGTTGTTGTCGTAGTGATCGCTCGCCCGGTCGGAATTCCGATAGCCGGCGTTGTAAACGGCGCCGTTCGCGGCATTGCAGTTCGCCGGGGCAGCGGGGGGGCTGGCTCGGCACGCCGCGCCCAGCTCGTCGATCAGCGTGTAGTACGGCCGCAGGCCGTTCTCGCCGTCGTTGCCGTCTCCGGTCAGCAGGAATGACAGCTTGTCGGTCGGCTTCCAGTGCATCGCGATGCGTCCGGAAATATCCTGCATCTCGCCGACTTCGTGGCTCGGATCTTCGATCAGCAGAAAGTCACCGAGCCCGTCACGGCGTTGGTAGGCCACGCTGAATGACATGGCGAACTCGTCCGAGAGCGGCATGTCCGCGTACACGTCGCCGTTCAGCCGTCCGCGACTGCCGGCGGTCAACGACACTTTTCCGCTTGGGTTTTCGCCCGGCTTGCGCGTGATGATGTTGATGGCACCACCGATCGAGTTGCGCCCGTACAGCGTGCCTTGTGGGCCGCGCAATACTTCGACGCGCTCGATATTGGCGAGGCTCCAGTTCTGGCCGACCTGGCGGCCTAGATAGACGCCATCGACGTACACGCCGACGCCCGGCTCAGTCGTGATCAGGTGATCCTGCAGGCCGATGCCGCGGATGAATGGATTCTGCGACGAGGTGTGGCCCGCCGAGAAACCGGTGATGTTGAGGTTGGGCACGAACTTGCCGATGTCGGTGAGATCGGTGATGCCTTGCTTTTCGAGGGTTTCCGGCGTGAACGCGCTGATCGCCACGGGCACGTCATAGATGCTCTGCGCGCGCTTCTGCGCAGTGACGATGATGGTTTCGAACACCGGGTCGTCATCTTCCTGAGCGAGCGCGGCTGGCCCCACGCCGAGCGCGCCCAACGGCGCGGCGAACATGATGACCGCAAGTTTTTTCTTGTTCATTCGATTACTCCCTTGAATGATGCCGCCGTCAACGAGCCGTCGTTGGCGCGTGGACGGCTTGTGTATTGAGAATACCGCGGGTTCTGTCCGCCGTGCGGTGGAAGGTGAGTCCGAGACTGCGGCGCCGCTGGCCGATGAGGTGCTGCCCAGTCGCCACTTCGCCAGTGGGTGCTGTCGTGCCGTGTGCGCTGCCACCGAGATCGCGATGAAAGAGAAGAAGCCCCGCGTCGAAGACGCGCTTCACGCGACCCGCGCGGCCGTCGAAGAAGGCGTGGTCCCGGGCGGCGGCGTTGCGCTGGTCCGCGTGCAGAGGGCGCGCGACACGTTCGGAGGCTTGAACGAAGACCAGACGGTCGGTATTCGAATCCTGTCACGCGCGATCGAAGAGCCGCTGCGTCAAATCGTCGAGCATGCCGGTGAAGGTGCGGCCGTGGTGCTCAACACCGGCAAGGCAGGCAAGGCCGCGTCGGCTACGACGCCGGCACGGGCGAGTACGGTGACATGCTGCAAGAAGGCATCGCCGATCTGGTGAAGCTCACGCGCCTGGCGCCGCCGGACGTAGCGTCGGTTGCGGGCCTGCTGCTCACGACGGAGGTCATGATCGCGGAAGCGCCGAAGGAAGACGACCATGCGCACGGCGGCGGAGCCCCGGCGGCATGGGTGCATGGACATGCAAGTAGCAGGAAGGCTCGCTTCTGTTCGGCGCTCAACGTCGAGTAGATAGGAGACCGCGTCGGGAAACCGACGGCTTTTTTGGTACGATTCGCCGCCATCGTCCAACATCGACGGCGCAGGCTCGCAAGCGAGGAGGCAAATAACCTTCCCGGCCGTGCCGAAATCATCCAGCATCCGAAATCTCGGGAGGCTGGATGGACGGCGCAGCTTTGTGATGGCACTCTCACGCTTGAACCCTCCCAGCCAACAAGTGCAAGTAGCCCTCGTAGCCGCCTGCTCCGTATAGAGAATGCGAACAGCGCAAGCCGCAAAGCGTAAGTACTCGTCGAACGACCCCATTCGCGTGAAGCCATGGGGTGTTCGCGAGACGTCCGCGTATCAGCCGACTGTCATCGACCTGTTTTGCGGAGCCGGCGGGATTTCCGAGGGTTTTCGCCAAGCTGGATGTCGCATCGTTGCGGCGGCAGACAACGATCCCGATGCCGCCGCAACGTTCGCTCAAAATTTTCCTGAAGCTCACATCATTGTTGGTGACATTCGAACGCGGCCAGTAAAGCAGCAAGTTTTAGCCGCGTCGAAAAACGTTGACATACTTGTCGGAGGGCCTCCCTGCCAAGCATTCTCTCAGGTCCGAAATCATTCGCGCTTGATCGCAGACCCTCGCAACAGTTTGTACCGCGAGTTTATCGACGTGCTTCAGCGCGCATTACCGTCGGTTCTGGTCGTGGAAAATGTAACGGGAATGGACCAAATGGGCGTTCGTGAGCAGATCAGGCGGGATTTGTCTCTCGACGGGGAGTACGAGGTCACGTCGCAAGTTTTAGACGCGGCAAACTTCGGCGTTCCTCAGACGCGAAAGCGGCTCATCTTTGTGGGCTTGCATAAGTCACTGGGGTTGAAGGCACCTACACTTATTGGCACGCAAGCGGTTGAGGCAATTTCACTTGTCAGATTCAACGGCTCGCAGCCACCGAAATACAAAGTAGTGGCTCAAGAACATTTTTTCAGATCGGAACTCAGCGCCGCGTTGCTCGATCCCGACAACCTGACTGTAGTAAGCGCGATGGACGCGATTTCTGACCTTGCGGGTTTGGCGACAGGGCGTCGGGAAGACGAGATCCGGTACTCCGATATTCCGCCAGCACAGAGCGCGTATCAGAAATTGATGCGCATTGGCGCTGGCAGTGTCATTTCGAACGTCCAAGTCCCACGCATCAATGCAGATACTGAGCTTCGGCTCGCGGGTATTCCACAAGGTGGCAATCACCGTGACCTTACTGAAGAACTGCGCGAGAGATACATCACTGGACATCGATGGGGTCAGGACAATGGGTCAGGGCGCCTTTCACGTCGCCACTTTTATGCCTACCGCCGGCTTCATCCTCGGATCTGGGCGTGGACACTAAATACAAAAGCCGACGCCGCGTATCATTACAAGCATGCACGCGCACTTTCGGTTCGCGAGTTCGCGCGTCTTCAGTCGTTTCCAGACCGATTTATTTTCAAAACTGATCCGCGACGAGGAATGATCGCTGGAAGGCACGATGGCGGTCCAGCTCACTCCCGATATCGGCAAGTGGGCAATGCCGTCCCGCCGTTGTTGGCTCGCGCAATTGCGAGAAACCTAGTGGCCTTGCTACAAGCTTGCTCAATGCAGATGGTGAGGCGAGCTAAGACGGGCTGAAGGCGACGCGTGACAACAGAACTCCAAGGTCGCATCAAAGCAATAAAGGGCGCTTTCGGGGCGAAGAATCGAAATCGATTAATCGACGAGTACTTTCACTCGATTGGAACGACCTTCGATCCTTCTGTTGCGTGGTCTCACGTCTACCGCCTTCTTTTGTGGGCTGATCAGACCACCGGATTAGCTCATTGTTACGAGAGTGACAAGAGCCAGCCGGGCAAAAATTGGTATGCGCGTTCCCTGGCTTTTCACGACTGGCTCTCGACCGCCATCGACATCAAGCCAACCGAGCTAGCAAATGAGATTGATTGGCTCTTCCGACACGCGACTGAAGATCTTGCTGCGGAAGCAGTGCGCGGAGCGACCCGATTGGCTGCGGCTGCCGCGAAGCAGTTGGCCCCTTATCACGGACGAGAGTTCCCAAAGCCTGGAGAAGACCCGGAGCTCATTTCAATCATTCGTGAAGTTCTCGGAGACCAGTTTAATAGCGAACCCACAACGGCAAGATGGCAGCTATTGGTCCAACGAGTTAGGCAGTATCTTGCGCTGGAGAATAAGCGGAAGAATTTGGTGGGAGAGGGGTTCGAGGATGTTTTGAGCCACGTAGTCCGAAGAACTTGCAATCTGACCTCACTCAAAGTGTTCACACGTCGACCACTTCACGAAATCCCCGGATTCAATCGTGCGAGGCGAGGCGAAAAACCGAACAAGGTCGATGTCGCAGTGATTGGCCCATCAATGCGTACTCTTAATCACTGCAAAATGGAGTGTTCGCGCTGATCGCGAGAAGCAATTTACGACCGATTTCAGCGACTACGTAAATGCCGAGTCCGATGGCGCATCGTTCGCTTATGTCTTTGTGACGAATGAGTTCGACCCTGCGAGATTGATGCGAGCTTGCGACAAGCTTGCAGGTAATACGCCCATGTTCACGCACGTCGTGCATTTGAGTACAGACGCGGTAAGAGCGACCTACGGCAACACGAACGAGCCTTCTATGGTTCGCGTTCTCGATCTGATCTCAAATGGGCGACTGGTCAGTCTCGGAACATGGCTGAGCAAATTAGCTGCCGGCACCTAGTGTCACGCGATTCCCGGACGCGGCAGAGACTTCTGTAGGAGGGTCTCATGCTACGCAAACTATTCGTCATACTCATCTCGCTTTCCTCGATCCCCGCGATGGCGCAGATCTGCGCCCCCAGTAACGCCGCCGTCGGGAACGGCATCGGCGATGGCTGCTCCGTCCCGCCGAACGCACCTGTCTTATTTCCTCACATCGGAATCTTTCAGAACACGTTCACGCCGGCCTGCGACCAGCACGACAAGTGCTACACGCGGCTCGGCGCGGATTACGGCAGCTGCGATTCTGCGTTCTACGAGGACATGCGCAACCGCTGCGACAGCAAGTACAACAAGATACTGCGGCCGGTCGAATGGGCTGCTTGCCGGCAGACGGCGTTCGAGTACTACACGGCGGTCCAGGAGTACCGCAGGTTCTTGAACACCGAGACGGGCTTCCAGGTGGAGGCGCGCAACCGCAGTCTCTGGCAGCAGTACTATCTGGATACCGACACCTGCGGCACGACCCCGGAGCGCACCACGCTGTACGCACCGCAGTTGATAACGCAGATCAACAACGCCTATCTTTCGTCCGCGGGCCGCCTGCCTACGGTGTACGAGTTCATGGCGACCGCCAACGCCGGCGACATTGCGAACGACCGCACCGGTTGGAACTCGTTGCTCTACACGCTGGCTGCGCAAGCCGCCGGCGTGCAGCCGCCGGCCATCGGATATACCAAAGTCGTCGCCTCGCTCGGCACGGAGCACACGCTGACCGCAAACCCCATCGTCGCGGGCGTGGCCTACCGCTGGCGTCTGCCGAACGGCTTCTCGACCGACGGCCCGACGGCTTTCATGTGGTTCGAGGAACCGATGTACAACGCCACGCTGCAGATCAAAGGCTACCTGAAAGCCACGAGCCCGAGCGGCGTGCGCAATCTCGCGCTCGTCGAATACTCGGCGCATCTGCAGGGCTGGTGCGGTCGCCGCGGCGGAGCCTGCGACTAGTTCGACGGCACGGTCGGGTCAGCGCTGGGGCACGAGGCGATAGATTTGTCCGTTGGGCTGATTGAGCGCGACGTAGGGGAGGCCATCGGGTCCCACGATCACGTCGCGGATGCGGCCCAGCGATTCGACGACGATTTCCTCGCCTGCCACGACGTGGTTCTCGAGCTTGATGAGCTTCAGTTGCTGATGCGCGAGACTCGCGACGAGCAGATGACGGCGCCAGCGCGGGAAAGCCGAGCCGTCGTACATCACGAGATTCGAGAGCCCGGGGGAAGGGTTCCAATGCTTGCGCGGCGGCTCGATGCCGGGTCGCGTCGTCTCGTGGCTCACGATGGTGCCGTCGTAATTGATGCCGAAGGTTACGACAGGCCAGCCGTAGTTGCGGCCGCGCATGATCTTGTTGAGCTCATCGCCGCCTTTGGGGCCGTGCTCGGTCGACCACACGGCGCGCGTTCGCGGATCCACGGCCAGGCCTTGCGGATTTCGATGCCCGTAGCTCCATATGGTGGTTATGGCGCCGGCGGTGCCGACGAACGGGTTGTCGCGTGGCACGCGGCCGTCGAGATGGATGCGATGGATTTTCCCGAATGGATTCGTGAGGTCTTGCGCGAATTCCTGTGTCGCGCGCTCGCCGATGCCGAAAAATAGATAGTCGCCGTCGAAGGCCAGGCGTGCGCCGAAATGCGCCTCGGACTCGGTGAAGAACCTGGAGGCCGCCCGGTAGATAGTCTGCTGATCCACCCAGCGCGTGTCGCGAATGCGGCCGCGTACGATGGTCAGCATGTTGTTGACGGCGTCGATCGCGCTCGCCGGCTCCGCGAACGTGAGATAGATCCATCCGTTGTGTTCGTAGTCGGGATGCGCGCGCACATGGAGCATCCCGGCTTGGCCGCCGAAGTGCACCTGCGGTGTTCCGGCGACCGGCCCGATGCGTTGTCCGCGGCGGAACAGCCACACGGGACCGCTCGTCTGAGTGGCGATGAGCGTTTCCGCGTCGAGGAAATCGAGCGACCAGAATTCGCCGTCGATGTCGCCCAACTTTTCCATGCGGAAGGCGTGACCTCCGGCGGTCCGCGCAGTGCCCGTGGCCGCGAAGTCCTGCGTAATGCCGTCGTGGGTGGCGGTGACGTCGCTCAGGGTGAAGTAGTCGAGGTTGAACACGCCGCCGCCGCCCATGCCGATGATGCAGAGCCGGTGGCGGCCGGTGAGTGAGCGCGAGAAACCCAGACGCTCGGTGCGGAACGTGGTCCAGCCGCCGGTGAGCGGCGTGTCCCGCTCGCCGAGCGGTATGCGCTCACCGCTCGCGAAATCGCCGGTGAACGCCAGGAGCGCAAAGCGCCTCGGCGGCTCGCCTTCGCCCTTCGCGAAGCGGTACTCGATGCTGCGCACGCCGGTGAGATCGATGTCGTCGTAACACAGGTGGCTGCCGCGATCGATCCATTGCAGGAACCGGGTGTCGCCGTCGTGCGTGATGCCGTACCCGGACGAGCGATCGGGCCGCAGCTCCTCGGCTTCGATGCGCCGCCCGATCATGGTGCCGCCGCGTTCGCCTTCCGCGCCTGCAACCTCCGCCTTGAGCCAGCGCGCGAGCGCGCGGGCTTGCGGCTCAGTCAATGCGCCGCGGAAGGCGGGCATCCCACGATCCGGCCGGCCGGTGCGAAGCAGGGCGGCGAGATCGATCTCGGCGCCCTGCGTCACGAGGGTGGTCGAGCGAAAGAACGTGCGCGGGTCGGTCGTATGGCAACCGGCGCAGAGCTGCGCGTAAAGTGCCGCAGGCTCCTGCGCGATGAGCGGCAGACTCGAGCAGGTCAGGAAGGAGAGCAGCAGGGTCTTCATGGCCGCGGAATGTCGGGCAGGTCGAACGCCTCACACCAGCGACTTGGGATCAGTGGTGGCTACGCGGGATGAGTGCACGCGTCGCGTCACCGGTCCGCGGTCAATGAACAGAATGTTTCAACACGTCCTGGTGGTGCTTGAGCTGCGCGCGATAGCTCTTGCTGATGGCGATCGTGGCGCCGCTCCGCAGGTGCACGGTGCCGCTCCCGAACCTTTCGATGCGGATGCGTTCGATTTCGCGCACCCGCACGATGTGCGAGCGGTGCACGCGGACGAAGTGCGCTGCCGGCAGCAGCGCCTCGAGTTCGCTCATCGTCGCCCGCATGAGATAGTTCTGATCGCGAGCGCGGATGTCGACGTAGTTGCCGGCGGCCGTGAGATGCTGAATGTCGTCGATGCGGATGAGACACTGGTCCGCGCCTTTGGCGACCAGCAGCGTATTGGGTTTGTCGGACGGGAGGGTTGCGGTTGGGCGACTCGACTCCGGCACGGCTGGCTGCCCGAGCACGCGTGCGATGAAGAGCAGCGCTACGGCCATGGCAAGGTTTCTTGGCCAGAACAATGCGAGGCTCGCGATGAAAGTGCGCTCTCCGGTCAGTTGATCGACGGTGATCGGAAGACTCGCGGCGAGCAGCGCGAACAAGACGCAGCGCACCATGACGTCGCGCCAGCGCGCCGGTCGACACAATACCTGCACTGCCCACGGTGCGAGCGCGCCCCACGCCCCCCATTCGCGAAACGCGAGCGTGAACGTGCGGCCGACGTCCGGTGTCATCGAGCTCACGAAAACCTGGTGCACCAGGCAGTACGCGCACGTCGCGAGGATGAATGCGGCCCAGACCGTGAGCCCGAGGCGCAGCTCTGAAAAGGGACGGCAGGTGAAAGCGCGGTTGGCGCCGGAAGTCGCATCAGTCATGCCTCTACGACCACGGAGCGCGAGCAGACGTTCAATCGGTATTCGATCGCCTCCTGCCGCGCTCCGGGCTACAGGCGCGCCCGATAGATAGGGGGAGTGGCACATCCACCCGCGATTTTCCGGGTCATTCCGGGCATGCTGCCGTCATGCCGCTCCTGACCGCCGACGAACCTGCCGCCTTCACCATGGAACGGCCGCAGGGCCGCTCCGAGTTCCTCCTCGTCTGCGACCACGCGAGCCGGCTCCTGCCGCGTTCGCTGGGTTCACTCGGGCTCGACGACACGCAGCTTGTTAGCCATATCGCGTGGGATATTGGCGCCGCCGACGTCGCGAGGCGATTGTCGACCGCATTGGACGCGCCCCTGCTGCTGCAAAGCTATTCGCGCCTGGTGATCGACTGCAATCGGCCGCCGGGATCCGAAAGCTCGACACCTGTGCGAAGTGAGTACGTCCGGATCGCCGCCAATGAAGGTCTGACAACCGCCGCTAAAGCTTCGCGGGTTGCGGAAATATTCGCGCCCTACCATGCAGCAATCAGCACTGTTTTGGACCAGCGCCGGGTCGCCGGCACCCGCACTCTGCTGGTCTCGGTCCACAGCTTCACGCCGGTCTACCTGGGCGAAACGCGCCCGTGGAAAATTGGTCTCATGTATCGCCATGACCGACGTCTGGGGCACGCGCTGCTCGAGCTATTGCGTCAGGACACTATCCTGCATGTGGGTGAGAATCTGCCCTACGCCATCAGCGATGACACGGACTACACAATACCCGTGCATGGTGAAGCGAGACGGCTCCCCCATGTGGGCATCGAAATTCGACAAGACCTCATCATAGATACGCTTGGCCAACAAGAGTGGGCGACACGGCTCGCCTCACTGCTTCCATTGGCGGGCAAAGGAATTCAATGATCCTCATCCGTGCCGGCTATGAATTGATCTATGAGTTTCCCAAGCCCACGCCGCTGATTTTGACGCTGAACATCCACTACAGCCGCGCTTCCGATCTGGTGCGTCCCGACAGTCTCATCACCATCCCTTCCGTACCGGTGACGTCGTATCGCGACGGCTTCGGCAATTGGTGTTCGCGGCTGGTTGCGCCACAGGGCACGCTCACATTGACCGCGGACGCCACCGTCCGGGACTCAGGGTTGCTGGAGCAGGCGCTTCCCAACACCTGGCAGCACAACGTGCAGGACCTGCCGGAAGAGACTCTCGTATTCCTGCTAGGCAGCCGCTATTGCGAGACGGATCGACTGAGCGACATCGCATGGAAACTGTTCTCGAATACGCCGCTCGGTTGGCCACGCGTGCAGGCGATCTGCGATTTCGTGCACAACCACATAACCTTCGGTTACGAGCACGCCAGCTCCACGAAAACAGCGTTCGACGCATTCGACGAGCGGCGTGGTGTCTGCCGCGACTTCGCGCATCTGGCCATCGCGTTGTGTCGCTGCATGAACATTCCGGCGCGCTACTGCACCGGCTACCTGGGTGACATAGGCCTGCCGCCACCGTACGGGCCAATGGACTTCGCCGGCTGGTTCGAGGCCTATCTAGGGAACAATTGGCATACCTTCGATGCACGCAACAATACCCCGCGAATCGGCCGAATCCTGTTGGCGCGCGGACGGGATGCCGCGGATGTGGCGATCAGCACCGCATTCGGCGAGAACACGCTGACCAGTTTCAAGGTGTGGACCGACCAGGTGAACTGAATCAACCCGGCTCGCGTTGACGCAGCGGCTCGCCGATCGCGTGCTCCGCTGTCCCTGGTCAGCGCGACGACTTGAGGATCACCGCGCCGCAGATGATGAGCAGGCCACCGATCAACGCGCGCGGATTGATCGGTGTTGACCACCCCAGGAGCACCGAAAAGAGAAGAATGAAAAGCGGATACGAGATCTCGACCAGGCCGGCCAGCAGCGGACTGCCTTCTTTGATCGAGGTCGCGATCAGCAGCGTACCCAGTGTGAAGACGACCGCCGACAACGCGATGAGCAACAGGACGGTGCGGTCGCCCATGGCGATGTCCATCTCCGCCCTGAAGGTGCCACTGGCAATGCACGCCGTCCCCAGCACCACCGCGCCCGTGAACATCTGCACGGACAACAGGAAGATCGGCGATATGCGGCTGTCGAACAGCCGCCCCAACAGCACGTATTCCAGACCCCAGAGCGCGGCTGCCGCGGTTGCATAAAAAAACCACAGGTGTTTCACCTTGCTCGCCCGTCGTTGCAATGCTGGGCGGCGTGCGCGGGCTTGTTGCGGCTGCCACCCGGTTGCACGACTGCAGGGACAGGCCGTGCCGGGGCCGCAGGGTCTGCGGCTGCCGCGTGCCAGCGTGCGATGCGCCGCTGTAGATAGGGAGAAAAGTAGCCAAGGTAGCGCAGCTGAAGCTGCGCGATCATCCAGTCGTTGGCGGTGATGTTCCCGCGGCAGCTCGCGGTGCCGCATCGGCATTCGAACTCGTCATAAGGGCTGCCATCGGTCATCGCGTAGTCGAAACACACTTCTTCGCCAGGCTGAATGTCGCGCATCGCCACCAGCACGATCTGGTCCAACATGCCGGCATTCGGTTCGCAGCTATGGTTGAAGAAATCCGCCGGGTCGTCGTGCGTGCGGGAGACCAGGTAGCAGTCGTCCCCCACCTGCACACTGCGGCTCGCGGTGCTCGGCGGCATGCGCATCAGCGTTTCGAGATTGACCACGCTGCCGCCCCACACTCCAAGGATGGCGCCCTTGGCAATCGGTTCGAGGGCGTAAACACCGAATCCGCCCTTGGCGAAGTTGGCGCGCCCTTGCAGTTCGGGGGCAAGAAAGCCGTCATGCGGCTGTTCAGCCATGTTGTTTCTCCTGTCGCGCGGAAGCATTGCGCCAGGATGGTCAGTCAGTGCGACGGCCATCCATGGCGTGCGTAGCTGTTACTGACTCGTACTATAGACGACTAAGGGTTGCTGCGGCTCTACTGCAGTGCCGTCGGGCCTGATACACGAAGGCCCCGGGCTGCCCCGGGGCCTTTTCTTGTTTCGATGCCGGACGCTTAAAACCGCCGCGGATCGGACACCGGCGGGTCCGCCAGGGGGTACTCGGCGCCATCCCAGCGGCCGTCGAGGTCGGTGTCGACGCCCAGCTGGTTGGTCCCGAGCACAGCTTCGAACCCGTTGATCAGGCCATCGCCGTCGCTGTCGACGTTGGGATAAACCCAGCCGAGCCAATCACTGCCCGAGAGCAGCGTGTAACCCTCGGCCAACATGGCCGCGAGCTGGCTCGCGGGGAAGATCGCGTGGTCGTCGCGGGCCGGGTTGTAGCGTCGCAGGAGCTTGACCGTGCCCGCCACCGTGGCCGCCTTGTTGTAAATGTAGCCTTCGATGCCGTCGAGCTTGTAACCCACGGACTGGTACGCGGCGATGCCCGCGGCGTCGGTGGTGTAGGTGTGGTCGCGGTTGTCGGGATTGGTTGCCGAGTCGGCCACGTAGCTCAGGCGGTAGAGGGGAACGAGTCGATTCTGCCGATCGGTCACGAAGTCCGGACTGGTGAACACGAAGACCGCGGCCCGCGGCACTTGCTCCGCACCGCTCGGATAGGCGATATAACCCGCCACCGCGGGGTCCGTCGCACGGCTGACGTAGGGCGTGGCTGCTGCCAAAGCGGTGGGGTTGGTGGTTGAAGAGTACTTGCGGCGACCGGTGTCGTTGATTGCCGCCGAGGCCATCTGCGGCACCGTCGTGTAGAGGTAGTCCTCCGCGCCACTGCTGTAGAGGCTGAACAGCGGCGTCAGGCGATTGCGTACCTGAACGGCGTTCGACAACCCGAGGGTGGCCAACACCGAACCCGGTGCCTGAACGATGCCCCGACCGAGGGTCGCATCACCCGTGAAACGGGCGGTGTTCTGGAGAATCGTCCGCACCTCGGCCGCCGAAAGCAGCGGATTCACAGACCGTACGAGTCCGGCGACACCGGTGACGATGGGCGCCGCCATCGAAGTGCCGGTGCAGGCGCCGTAACCATCGGCGTCGGTCGCCGAGGGGTGAATCGTGCCGCCGTTGGTCAGGGAGCCGTGGAGCGCGTCACCACAGAGCAGTGTGGAAAAGTTGTTTCCCGGGTACCACGCCGAGACCACGTTGAGAGCAGGCGCCGACAGCTGCGCGTTGCCGCCAAAGTTCGAAGCACATTCCCCGGGCTGGCGGCAATTCGCGGACTCGTCCCAGCGCATACCGGTGGGCGCAGAGCCGATAACACCGATGACACTCGCCACGGACGCCGGATAGTCCGGCCTCGACAAACCGTCGTTGCCCGCCGCCGCCACGACAACGATGTCGCGTTGCGCGGCGAGCGAGATCCATCGCCGCAGCGGGGCGGGCGCATTGAAGGACGCTGGGTAGCCCAGACTCAGGTTGACTACCTGGGCACCCGATTGAGTGATTCCGTTGAGTAACTCATCGGTAAAGCCTCTCAACCCGACGTTGCTCAGGATCGTGCTGCACTCGCGGCAGACCCCCGCAATACCCTTGGCGTTGTTGGCACGACCGGCCGCGAGCCCCAGGACGTGCATGCCGTGGCCGTAGGGTGAGCCGGCGAACGTCGCGCGCAGGTCGTTGCCGAAGGACGGGGAGAGGTGCTCCCGGAAATTGTCGACCAAGTCCTCATGGGGTGCGCTCACGACCAAGGTGGGGCCCGATCCGGTGAAGGTCGCAATTCCCGCCTCGAGGAATCCCAGGTACGCCCGGCCGGGGTTGTAGGCCCAGGCTCCGGCGACCTGGATGTCGTTGTACGGTCCGTAGAGGCTGTATCCGAGGTGCCACTGGAAGGTCTTGTAGTGATCCGGGCTGACCGGACCGAAGTCCGGCTGCTCGCCCAGGAACGGGTCGTTGGTCTGTGCCAGGCCCGACCCGGCGGCCAAGGACATCACCGCAGCTACGGTCACGAGGCGGAGAAACTTCATTCGACGCAAGGGAAACTCCTTTGGGGTAACGGCGATCACGCGCTCCCTGCCGCGACGGCCGGGGACCACGGCGGGTGTCGGGGAGCACAACACTGCGCGGATAGTACTTTCAAAGCGGCCATCCATGTTGAGCCCGGAGTCGGCCCGCTGAACGACTGACGAGTAGTTTGGCACCGCATGCTTCCGCAGGTGCCTTCGATGTCGCCAATGATTTTTGTGAAAGACAATGCCGTTCCGGGCCTGGATGAATGGCCGCGCCTAACTAAATATGCGGCAGGGTCGGACGCTCTGCGGGGATTCACCAATATCTTGTTGCAATGCACAGGGCCGAGGAGTGAAACGGAACGCGCCTGCACCCTGGCAGTCCATCGTCTCTGCACTTCCGGCCTGTTCGTAGCTAGCCGTGATAGAAATGATGGCGGCTTTGAAAATACTATCCACCTTCCAGTCATGAGCACCTGCCCCAATCCGCCGAAGCTGATCGATTGGCTCGACTTCAGTATTGCCGGCGCGGCTGAGAACACGGCATCGCCTGCTCCGGAGTTCGAGTCATGAGCGCGTACGACCACCACGTCAGGCGGGCCGGCGACAGCGTGGCGGCGCGACCGGCAGCGAGAGCGGAAAAGCGCCGGGCAACGCCGGGCCACGATGCGCTCGGGACAGCGTCGCAGGCGCTCGAAGCGGACTCGCGCGCCGCGATGGAGACCCGTTTCGGTCATGACTTCACGCAGGTGCGGGTGCACGCCGACCCGGCGGCCGCTCGATCGGCGCTGGCCAAAGGTGCGCGTGCATACACCGACGGCGAAGACCTCGTGTTCGGTCGCGGCGAGTACGCGCCGCATACGCCACGCGGCAAAGAGCTGCTGGCCCACGAACTGGCGCATGTCGTGCAGCAGCGGCGGCAGGGGCCGAGCGATCGCGCCGAAGAGCGGGCCGACGTCGCTGCGGCCCGGGTCATGCGCGGACAGAACGTCGATGCGCTCCAACTGGGAGCGGCTCCACCCGGCATCCAGCGGCAGCCGATCGAGTTCGACAACGACGAGCCGTTGCCGAAGCTCGAAATCCCGAAGCCCGAAATCCCGCCGTTTTCGGTGCCGTACCGGGTCTTCGCTCCGGCCCTGCCGTCGCTCTATCCGCCATCTGACGGCGCTATCGATCGGCCGGGGCTGGTTCCGCCGCTGTCGCTCGGCCCGTCGCCCGACGCCGCGACACCACGGGCGCCGCTGAGCGAGTTCAAGATCACGCCGCCCCAGGGACAGCAATTCAAGTACCCGTCACTCCCCGAGCAAGGCTTGGGCATCGCACCGTTCGTCCCGTCCCTGGATCTGCTTGCGAGGGTCGATCCGGATCGGGACGGCGGGCCGCTCGCGCCGAAGGCAGCACAGTTTTCGCCGCCCGCCGACGATTCCGGGTCAGGTCGCGCCGGCGAGCGCTGCCGATCTGCCGACTCGCATCGGCGTGGCCGACGTCGGCCAGGTCAGCCTCGGCGTGCGTTTCGGGTTGCCGGTCGCGCCTCGGGCCCTGCCAGGGACGCCTCCCGACCGCCGCACGGAGAAGTTCAGCCTGCCCGGAGCCGGACCCTCGGCCCTGGCGTTCAGCGACTTCCAGTTCGAGCGCCTCGACATGCACATGACCGGTAACGTTCCCGAAGGCTTCGATGCGGTCGATAAGGGCGAGTTCGCCAAGATCAGCTTCAGTCTCCTTTCCACATACATCGTGCCGGACCTGACCAAAAGCCTGATGAAATCGATGGCGGGCGGCGGCGCGATCAACTTCCGGATCGACGGCACGCTGACCGGCGATTTAAAAGGCGTCGGCCTCACCTTCGAGTGGCGCTGGGACCAGCCGCCCAGGCCCTACAGGATGCCGGAGCTATGAGCGGACTGACTACCGCCCCGTAGCTGATCAAGGGCGGCGAGCCGTTCCCGCTGAAGGGGCCGGCATCGCGCCGAAGCGGGCGCTCTCGTGTCGCTGATCAACCCCAGCGTCACCGAGCCGATGCTGCAAGGCTTTGCCTTTCGCCTAACTCATGCTGCGCTACGTGGACGACGCCCACCAGGTCTAACTATCGTTCCGCAACACCCGCCGCGTCGCCATGCGCGAGCTCGTGAATAGCCGGCCCGCGCCCTTTCGCCGCCGCCAAGCTCACGACGGATATGTGAGGGCGAGAGGCTCGGTCGGGTCTCAGCTTGATTCCGCGGTTCGGATTAGTCAGCATCCAGGATGCCCGAATCGAGCGGGAGCTAACAATATTCAAGCGCCAATGATGCGGTCTTGAAGCGCCGACTCCGGTGTTCCCTGTCCGAGAATGGATGCCCAACCCCAGAAAGGATTCGTGTATGAACCCCCGAAACAGTATTCGCGTCCTGTCGTCCGTCATTTGCCTGTTGGCGTCCGGCCTCGTGCTACCGGCGTTGGCGGCGCCGAACGTCAGTGCTCCGGGCATTTCCACCCTTGCGACCGATGGACTCAGCACCGTGAGCTTCAGCGGGTACATGAACGGTGAGTCGTTCCAACAGGAAGGCATCACCACCTACAACGGCTGGCAATACGCGGCGTACTGGAACAGCGCGCGTCGTGTCGTCCTCGCGCGCCGTCAACTGCCGTCCGGTGGCTGGCAGAAAATCACGTTCTCCGATTACGCGACGACGGCGAACGATGCGCACAATGTGATCTGCATCGGCATCGGGCGCGGCGACGGATCCATCCACCTGACATTCGACATGCACGATGCCACCTTGAGGTACCGGAAGTCGGTCGCCGGCCTCGCCAACAACCCCGGCTCGCAGACCTGGAGTGCCTCCCGTTTCGGCGGCGTGCAGAACAATCTGAATGGCCCGACGCTCACCGGGTTGACCTATCCGGCATTCATCAGCGCGCCGGGCGGCAAGCTTCAGCTTGCGATCCGCGTCGGCGCGAGTGGCGCGGGCGATGAAGTGCTGTACGAATACAGCAACGGCGCGTGGACCAGCTTGGGGAAATTCATCGACGGCACGTCGAGCAGCGTGAACGCCTATCTATTTGGCATCGAGTATGACCGCGCTGGCCGCCTGCATACCACGTGGACGTGGCGCGACACGCCCAATGCCAGCACCAATCACGACATCATGTATGCCAACAGCGACGACCAGGGGCGCACGTGGAAGAACAACGGTGGCAGCGTGGTCGCGCGTTCCGGCAGCTCCTTCATCACGCCATCCACTGCAGGCACCAAGGTCTGGACCATTGCGCAGAACCGCGGCCTGATCAATCAGGAGTCGCAGGTGGTCGACGCCAACGGCGTCGTGCACGTGATCGCTTCACATCTGCCGGACGGCGCAGCGAGCAACTCGAACTTCAATGCCGCCCGCGAGACCGCCGTGATCCATCACTACTTCCGCGCAACCAACGGAACGTGGACGCGCCGCTCGACGCCCTTTCTCGAACGCCTGAGCCGGGCCGACGTGGGCGTCGATTCCCGCAACAACCTCTATGTCGCCTCGGGTGACAGCAAAACCTTCAAGCTCCACGTGGAGACTGCCTCGGCCGATTCCAACTGGAGCGACTGGACGTTGCGCTACACGTCCGCGCCGGTTTATTTTTCTGATGCATTGATCGACCATGCGCGCCTTCTTTCCGATGGCAAACTATCAGTCGTCAATCCGCGTCTGAGCAGCGGCACGATCGACGTGCTCGACTTCACGGTCACACCCTGAGTTGGACCTGACCGCGACGCATTCTCGCGAGCCGCTATGATCGGGGCGCGCGGACTTCTGCTGAGCAATGGAGTTGTATTCACGATGCTTCGCGTGGCGCGGATGACGCTGATCTTTCGTACGCTGTCGATGGGTTCCTCTGCACTGACCGCCACGCTGCTGGTCCTGCTACTGGCAATGCCGAGGGCGCAGGCAGACGCGCCGAAAAAAGCGCCCGCCGAATCGGCGCATCCACGCGCTGTCGTGCTGTGGCCCGAGGGGGCGCCGGGCTCGCAGGCACGCCGTGCCGAACCCGAGCAGCTCGCCTGGCGCGAGGAGTCCACCAATCACATTACGTTTCCCGTGCTGTTCAACATTCACAATCCTTCCATCGTGCCGTTCATTCCGCGCGCGGGGCGCGCCACGGGCGCGGCGGTCATCATCGCGCCCGGCGGCGGACACATGTTCCTGACCATCGACAGGGAGGGATACGACCTGGGCAGATCGCTGGCGGAGCGTGGCATCGCGGCCTTCGTGCTCAAGTACCGCTTGGCGCGCGATCGGGCCGGCAATTCGCCGTATCAGACAGATCCCGATGCGCTCGCCGACGCGAAGCGCGCGATGCGCGTGGTTCGCAGCCGTGCAGGCGAGTGGGGCATCGATTCGCAACGCGTAGGTTTTCTGGGCTTCTCCGCCGGCGGCCAGTTGGCGGGTCTGCTCGCGCTGCAAGCGGATGCCGGCGACCCTGCGGCGGGAGACCCAATTGAAAAGCTCGGTTCGCGGCCGGACTTTCTCGGCTTCATCTACGGCGGCCCTTACCAGATCACCGATTTCGCCAACACACCGATCGCGCCGTCATTTCTGCTGTGCGCCTACGACGATCCCAACAACGCCGAGAACATCGCCAATCTATTCATCCGTCTGAGAGCCGCGAAGATTCCCGCCGAGTTGCACGTGTACGGCGCAGGCGGTCATGGCTTCGGCGTGCGTCACGATCGCTCTCTCAGCGTGGAAAACTGGCCGGCGCAGTTCACGGCATGGCTCGAGGACTTGGGCATGCTCGGGGCGAAACGGCATTGAGCCTTTGTCTCGACCGCGCGTCGCGGCGGCTCGAGCGCAGGCCACGTCGTAACGAGTGGCGGCAATTTTCAGTTGCCAGCCGAGGCGCGATTGCTCGGACCGCTGGAAGAAGCGCTCGCCGAGACGCACGAGAGTGCCGCGGCGCGCGAGCGGCTGCAGCTCGCGCATCGCAATGCGCTGCGCCTGCTGCCATCGAAGCCTACGAGTGGCAGATCAACCGCATTCCGTTGCCCGAAGGCGCCTTCGGGGTGGCGTGTTACTTCCGCGACATTTCGGCAGAACGAGGATCGCCAGCGTGCGCGGGTCACGCGGCTGGCGAAAACCCATCCCAGTATCGGGTGCATGCATCGCGGATATCCCCTTCGATATATGCGTCGATTTCTGCGACGTGCTGAAGAAATGCCCATACAGCATGTGATTGTTCGGCATTCAATATGCCGAATGTTTTTTCGAGCTCATCTCGTACACAGAGCGCGGCCACCAGTTCATCGCCTAGCGCTTCGTCACCCTTCAGATACTGAAGCATCAGGGCCGGCAAATAAAATCGCATTCCCTCCGCGTCGAGGAATACGAGATATTTATCGTTGCGCCTCAACGCCTCGGACGGCACATCCCGCCAAGGGCATTCCGTGTCGAGTGCCCGCGCAGCAATGCGCTCGGCCCTGGAGCTGTGGCGGTCGATTTCCCGCGCCTCGTGGATCGTTACACCGTTGCCACGCTCCACCCCTGCAAACGCAGCTTCAATTTGCGCGATGAGTTCTTGTGTGCTCATGCCAATTAGATAGTGTCTGACAAATTTACCGTGCGGCCACCTTGCAGGTGGATTCGACTCACAGCTGCACGAGATGGCTATGCCGTCGGAAACGGATTCCGCTCGGCAAACTGCGCCTGGTGCCAGTAGGGGTAGATCCGCGGCTTCGCGCTCGCGGTTTCGAGCCGGGAAACCTGCGCTGGGTCGAGTTTCCAGCCGATCGCGCCCAGGTTCTCCTTCAGCTGCGCCTCATTGCGCGCCCCAACGATAACCGTCGCCACGCTCGGGCGAGACAGCACCCAGGCGAGGGCGATCTGCGCCACGCTCTTGCCGGTCTCTGCCGCCACTGCATCCAGCGCGTCGACGATCCGGTAGAGATGCTCGGCCTCCGTCGGCGGCCCGATCCGGGCGGTGGTCTCATCGTGGAGCCGGGTCACGGCCGGGCCCGCCTGCCCGCGCCGGAATTTTCCGCCCAGCCGGCCCCAGCCGAGCGGACTCCACACCACCGTGCCCACGCCCTGGTCGAGCGCGAGCGGCATCAGCTCCCACTCGTATTCCCGGCCGAGCAGCGAGTAATACGCCTGGTGTGCCACATGGCGCGCCCAGCCTTCACGCTCGGAAATTGCGAGCGACTTCATCAGATGCCAGCCCGAGAAGTTAGAGCAGCCGATGTGACGGATCTTGCCTGCACGCACGAAGTCGTTCAGCGTGCCCAGCGTCTCCTCCACCGGCGTCAGCGCATCGAAGCCGTGCAGTTGATAGAGATCGATGTAGTCGGTGCCCAGCCGCCGCAGGCTGCCCTCGATTTGCTTGGTGAGGTGCTTGCGGCCCGATCCCACGTCTTCCGGTGCGGCGCTGAACCGGAACGTGCCCTTGGTGGAGATGATGACCTGATTGCGGCGGCCTCTGATGGCCTGGCCGAGGATCTCCTCCGCCTGGCCGGCGGAGTAGATGTCGGCCGAGTCGAACAGCGTGACGCCCGCCTCGAGGCAGAGGTCGACGACGCGCGTGGCTTCTTTCACGCCGTTGGCGCCCCAGGCCTTGAACACCGGCGCGTCGCCGAATGTTGCCGTGCCGAAGCTGAGTACCGGTACCTCGAGATCCGATCGGCCGAGTGGTCTGGTTTCCATGGGTGGAGGATAAGGCAAGCGGCCCTCGCCGCAACCCCGCACGATGGTGGTTCCAGATCGTTCGCGATCGTGAGACGGGCCTGGTTGCTCATAGACGAGTAACGAGGGCTTTCAACTATGCGCGACAACCTACAGAGCAACGTCAGTCAGGATGGGACCATGGGCTCCCACTCTGCCCAGAGGCCTCCATGAATCTTCATATCGCGATGGGCCCGCTCCTCGCACTCATTGCGGGCATCCTGATCCTCATCGTGCCGCGGCTGCTCAACTACATCGTTGCGATCTACCTGATCGTCATCGGCTTGATCGGACTCTTCGGCAGCGGCATGTTGCGCTGAGACCGGCGCGGCTTTTCAGGCCCGCGCTGTCGAATAGCTAGGCGGGGATCACCTTGAGGATGGTGCCGTCGACGCCGACGACCCGCACGTGCGCGCCCGCCGGCAGTTCCGGCCCGGAAACCTTCCATACGCCATCGCCGAGTCTGGCCTTGCCCAAGCCCTGCTCGATCGCCTCGATGAGCACCAGCTCGCTGCCGACGTACTGCTGGCCACGCTGATTGAGGTTTGGCTGGTCGTCGGCCTGCGGGTGACGCTTGCGGTAGCTGCGAAACAGCAATAGCGCGACGATGCCGAGCACGCCGAAGCCGATCAGCTGCCACTGCCAGGGGATCGGGATGACCACCAGCAGCATTCCGATGACCGCCGCCGCCGCGGCGAACCAGATGATGATGGCGCCCGGCAGCAAGGTCTCGGCCGCTGCCAGCAGCACGGCGAGCACTATCCAATGCCACCACTGCAGGTGTTGCAGGAAGTAGTTCATGACGGCTCTCTCATGTTGGTGAAGGCCGCGTCGGCGGTGTGCGCGAGGTTCCGGGCGATGCCGGCGGCAGTGCGCTCGGCTGGCGATGCATCGCGTCCTTGGCGAGCTCGGCGATGCCGCCCAGCGCACCTAACAAGCCGGCGGACTCCATCGGCATCATGAAGACCTTCTGGTTCGGTGAGGAAGCGAATTCCTTGAGAGCCTCGACGTATTTCAACGCCACGAAATAGTTGATGGCCTGCACGTCGCCCTGCGCAATGGCCTGCGACACCATTTGCGTGGCGAGCGCCTCGGCCTGCGCCAGGCGCTCGCGCGCCTCGGCTTCACGGAACGCGGCTTCCTTGTTGCCCTCGGCTGCGAGCACCACGGCCTGCTTCTCGCCTTCGGCCTTGAGGATGGCGGCCTGGCGAAAGCCTTCGGCGTCGAGAATATTGGCGCGCTTTTCGCGCTCGGCCTTCATCTGCCGGCCCATGGCCTCGATCAGGTTTGCGGGCGGGGTGATGTCCTTGATCTCTATGCGCGTGCATTTCACGCCCCAGGGCGTGGTGGCGTCGTCGACCACCTTGAGCAGCCGGTGGTTGATTTCGTCACGCTTGGAGAGCGTTTCATCCAGGTCCATGGAGCCCACCACGGTACGGATGTTAGTCATGGTGAGATTGACCATCGCCAGGCGCAGGTTTGCAACTTCGTACGCGGCTTTGGGTGCATCGAGCACCTGGTAGAACACCACGGCATCGATCGCCACCATGGCGTTGTCTTTGGTGATGACTTCCTGGCGCGGAACGTCGAGCACCTGTTCCATCATGTTGATGCGATGGCCGACATTGTCGAAGAACGGAATCAGCCAGTGCGGGCCCGGTGGCATGCTTTCGGAAAACTTGCCGAGGCGTTCGCGCGTGAACTCGAAACCCTGAGGAACCAGCACCAGAGTTTTGAAGGCGACGACGATGATGCCGACGAGGACGAGAAGCACCCAGATAGTGCCAGGTTCGAACATGTTTGCTCCCCGCGTTTTGGCCACTGAAACACGGGCGATGATACGCCAATGAGCGCGTGCCATCGACGAGCCGTTGCGTGTGGGCAGGATCAAACACGGCGGCGGCTTCCGCCTATGGCCCGCGCGCGCCGATGCGGGCGATATTCGTGGGCACGAGCCCGGAACCTGTGCCAAACAATTTCCCCACCGTTCTCCTGCGCGTCGCAGCGTTCATCGTTGCGTGGGTCGCGTGCATGCCGGGCGCTCTGGCCAATACGCCAACCGATCCTGCCGCGGCTTTGCGAGCGCGCCACATCGCACTCGGTCAGCAGCTCGAGAACAGCGCGATCCAACGCGGGCTGCACGTGGAGTCCAACGACAGCTCGCGCGCTCCGCGCGGCGATGCCTATGCGGTCATCGATTTCCCCTTTGCGACGGTCTCCGCTGCGTTTGCGGAGCCGGCAAACTGGTGCGAGTCGCTGATCCTGCATCTCAACGTGCAGTACTGCCGCGCCGGTAGCAGCGATGGGCGCCCGCAGCTCTCCGCAGCGGTAGGCAAGAAGACCAACCAGCCGCTCGACGACACGCATCGCATCAACTTCGTCTACGAAGTCGCGGTGTCGGGCGCGGATTACACGCGGATCGAGCTCAGTTCCCGGAAAGGCCCGCTCGGAACGGGCAACTATCTCATCGCACTGGAGCTGACCGCGCTCGATGAGCAGCGCACCTTCATGCACATCCAGTACTCGTACACGCAGGGCTTCATCGCGCGCTGTGCGACCAGTGTCTATTTCTCAACCAGCGGCCGGGACAAGGTGGGCTTCACATGGATTGACGATGAAGACGGTCCGCCTCGCCTGGTGCGGGGCATCCGCGGCGCGCTGGAACGCAACACCATGCGTTACTACCTGGGCTTCGGTGCCTATCTGCATGCTCTCGGCAGCCCGGCTCCCCAGCGCTTCGAGCAGAGCATCGAGCGCTGGTTCGTCGACACGGAGCGTTTCGCGCGCCAGCTGCGCGAAGTGAAGCACGACGACTACATCTCGATGAAGCGTTCCCAGTACCTTCGTCAGCAGGCCGAGCGCTAGCCAGGCAGGAGCCGAGAGTAGATAGAATACATCCGGCGGAACCTGCTGGGGGCAAGTACTACCACGGCGCCGATTTGTAATCCTTCAAAAATTGTCCCCACACATGCGCGCCGGTGAGCTGCCCGACGAAGATCGGATCCACGATCCGCGCCGCGCCGTCGATGATGTCGAGGGGCGGTGAGAAGCCGGCCTCCGCCTTGCGCGCCGCGTGCACGGCGGGGTCCTCGTCGGTGATCCATCCGGTGTCCACCGCATTCATGTGGATGCCATCCTTCACGAAATCGGGCGCGCTGGTCCGCGTCATCATGTTCAGCGCCGCCTTCGCCATGTTGGTGTGCGCGTGCTTGTCGGTCTTCGTTCAACACCGCCCGGGCCGCGCTCTGCCGCAGATACTTTCGCGCCCAGGCGGATATCGAGGCCCTGCCTCCTGAATTGCCGCTGGGCATCCTTGGCAATCT
>JAYTOI010000111.1:0-16728 GCA_043747875.1 Pseudomonadota bacterium
GCGCGGCGAGCGCAAGCTCGGCTACGTCACGTTGGACGGCAAAGTGCGCACCCTGGCCACGGGCCTCGGCGGCACGGACCTCGGGCGCCCGTACACCAGTGGCGGCTTCAGCGTTGCGCGCGCCGGCCGCGCGGCGTTCACGGTCAACAGTCCGATGCGCCCCGCCGACGTGGCCACGGCCACGATGACGGGCGGTGCCCGCACGCTGACCGCGCTCAACGACGACTTGTTAGGCGCGAAGACGCTCGGCGCGGTGCGAAAACTATCCTGGAAGTCGAAGGACCAGCGCGAGATCGAAGGCTGGGTCATCACGCCGCCGGACTTCGATGCCACGAAGAAGTACCCGCTGATCCTCGAGATCCATGGCGGGCCGTTCGCGGCCTACGGACCGAACTACACCACGGAGATGCAGTTGTTCGCCGCGGCCGGCTACATCGTGCTGTACGCGAATCCGCGCGGCAGCACGAGCTACGGCGAGGAGTTCGGCAATCTCATCCATCACGCGTATCCCGGCGACGACTACGACGACCTCATGTCGGGCGTCGACACCGTCATCGCGCAGGGCAACGTCGACATCAACAACCTGTTCGTCACGGGCGGTTCGGGCGGTGGCGTGCTCACGGCGTGGATCGTCGGCAAGACGGATCGGTTCCGCGCGGCGGTGGTGGCGAAACCAGTCATCAACTGGTCGAGCTTCGTGCTGACGTCGGACGCGAACAATTTCTTCTACAAGTATTGGTTCGGTGCGCAGCCCTGGGAAGATCCCCAGCAATACTGGCAGCGCTCACCGCTGTCGCTGGTCGGAAACGTGAAGACGCCGACGATGTTGCTGACGGGCGAAACCGACTACCGCACGCCGATCGGCGAGTCGGAGCAGTTCTACCAGGCGCTCAAGCTGCGCAAGGTGGACGCACTGATGGTGCGCATCCCCGAGGCCTCGCACGGCATGACTACGCGCCCGTCGAATCTCATCGCCAAGGTGGATAACATCCTGGCCTGGTTCGAACGGTACCGAAAGAAATAGTAAGGAGCAGGGGGGCTCGTGAATTTCGCAATTCTCGGCGCCGGCGCGCTCGGCACGATTTTGGGCGCGCACCTCTCGCGCGCCGGCCACGACGTCGTGATGATCGCGCGCGGCGAGCGCGCGCGCATGCTGCAGCGCCAGGGCCTGGTGCTCAACGGACTGTCCGATCTCAAGGCACGGCCCATCGTCATCGACGATCCCCAGAAGCTGCGCGAAACCGGCACGCTCATCGTCGCGACCAAGGCGATCGACACGCTGAAGAGCCTCGAGACGCTGCGGCACCTGCAACTCGACCATGCGGTCTCGGTGCAGAACGGCGTGCTCAAGAACGAGCTGCTCGCGCGCGTGTTCGGCTTCTCGCGCGTCATCGGATCAATGGCGGATTTTTCGGGCGAACTGCTCGCGAACGGCGAAGTGAAGTTCACGCGCAATGTGTGTTTGCACCTCGGCGAGGAGAAGGGCGGCAGCAGCCCGCGCGTCGAGCAGCTCGCGAAGGCCATCGATGCGGCGGGCGTGCGCTGCACGGCGGCGTCCAACATCCGCACGCGCGAGTGGTCGAAGTTCGCCGGCTGGATTGCGCAGTTTCCGCTCGCCGTGCTCACGCGCCAGATCACCTGGAAGTTCCTCATGGAGCCGCGCAGCGCGGCGGTCATAGTGCGCATCGTGCGCGAGGCTGCGGCGCTCGCCGCCGCGATGAAAATCGAGCTGCTCGACATGCCGCCGATCCCGGTGCCCAGCGTGGTGTACGCCAGTGAAGAGACCGCCATCTCGATCATCCGCGGCATCGGCGAGAAGTTCCGCGACAGCTCGCCCGAGCATCGCATGTCGGCGCAGCAGGACGTGCTGCGCGGCAGCCGCCTCGAGCACGAGGAGACGCTGGGTTACGCGCTCGAGAAGGCGCGCGAGCTCAACGTCCCCATGCCGACGCTCGAAACCTGCTACCGCATCGTGTCCGTGGCCCAATCGTAGGAACAGATGAACCGCCGCAAGTTTCGAAGATGGCTCGAGAACGGTTTGGCAGTGCTCGCATGCGCGGGCCTCGCGGCCGGGGCGTATGCGGCCGAGAGCGTCGCCGCGCAAGCGGCGCCCACTGAAGTAGCCGCGCAAGCGGCGCCCACTGACGTAGCCGCGCAAGCGGCGCCCACTGACGTAGCCGCGCGAGCGGCGCCGTTGGTTCCGCCGCCCGAGCCGCCACCGCTGGTCGACGCCGGCGCCCTCGACACCGCGCTGAAGGGTCTGGTGGACGGCAAACAGATCGTCGGCACTTCGGCACTGATCTATGAACGCGGCAAGGAAGCGTATTTCGGCGCGTTCGGCTTCGCGGACCGCGAGAACAACGTGCCGATGGCGCGCGACACCATCGTGCAGATCTTCTCCATGACGAAGCCCGTGACGGGCGTCGCGCTCATGATGCTGTACGAGCGCGGCAAGTTCGGGCTCGACGACCCGCTGTCGCTCTATCTACCCGAATTCGCGAACGCCAAGGTGTACGCCGGGCAGGATGCGAACGGGCAGCCGGCCTTCGAGGCGCCGAAACGGCCGATCGTCATTCGCGACGTCCTGCGGCATACCGCGGGTTTCCTGAACGGCGACAGCGACACGACTCCGGTCGGAGCGATGTACCGTCAGATCGATCCTCGAAATCCCGCCAACGCGCTGCCGCAGCTGTGCGCGAAGCTCGCGCAGGTGCCGCTGGCCTATCAACCCGGTACGCGCTGGCTGTACAGCGATGCGGTCGACGTGCAGGCCTGCCTCGTGGAGAAGCTGTCGGGCGTGCCGTTCGATCAGTTCCTCGGCCTGCACATCTTCAAGCCGCTGCGCATGACGAGCACGCGCCATACCATTCTGCCCACCGACGCCGACCGGCCGCGCCTCGCGGCGCTGTACACGCGCAACGCCGACGGCACGTTTGCGCGCCAGACGGACGCCGAGGCGTATGCGTTCGTGGGCCAGCCCTGGCCGCAGAAGCCGGGCGCCTTCGGGCTCGTGTCCACGCTCGACGACTACATGAGCTTCGCGCGCATGCTGCTCGACGGCGGCAAGCTCGGGCGGGTGCGCATTCTCAAGCCGCAGACCGTGAAGCTCATGGCGACGGACTCGATGCCGCCCGGAGTGACCGACCAGTCATGGTTGCCGGGCAAGGGACAATTGGGCTTCGGCATCGACTTCGCGGTACGCATCGCGCCGCCAAAAGATGCGCAGGAGCCGTCCGGCGCGGTGGGCGAGTTCTTCTGGGACGGCAAGGCCAACACGCTGTTCTGGGTGGACCCGAAGAACGACATCGCGGCGGTACTGTTCACACAGTACTTTCCACCTGGCGCCCGGCCGCTGCACAAGGTTTTCCGCGACGCGGTCTATCGCAACGACCCGGTCGCCCTGGCGCATTGATCCGGGCGCATCGATCAGGCCGCATTGACCAGGCCGCACTGAGAGGGCAGATGGCTGAGAAGTTAGGCTTTGGATTCATCGGCGCGGGGGCCATCGCGAGCTTTCATGCGCGCGCCGTCGCGGGGTCGGACGGGGGCCGCGTCATCGGCGTCGCGAGCCGTCGCAAGACCACCGCGCAGACGTTCGCCGCCGAGCACGGCATGGGGTTTGCCACCGACGACGTGCAGGAATTGCTCGAACAACCCGGGCTCGACGCGGTGTGCATCACGACGCCGTCCGCGTTGCATCTCGAGCCCGCGCTCGCGGCCATCCGTGCGCGCAAGCACCTCATGATCGAGAAGCCGCTCGATTCGACCGTCGAGGGCACCGATCACATCCTCCGCGAGGCCGAGAAGGCGGGCGTGCGCGTCGGCTCGATTTTCCAGGCGCGCTTCGGCGATGCCGCGCGCACGGTGAAAGCCGCGATCGACGCGGGTCGCTTCGGCCGCATGGTGCTCGCCAGCTGCTACGTGAAGTGGAATCGCACGCGCGACTACTACACCGGCTGGAAGGGCCGGATTTCCGAGGACGGCGGCGGCGTCATCATCAACCAGGCGATTCATGGTGTGGATCTGCTGCAGTGGTTCGCGGGCATGCCCGTCGAAGTATTCGCATGGAGCACGCAACGTGTTCACGCAATCGAGTCCGAGGACACCTGCGTCGCGGCGCTGAAGTTCGGCAGCGGCGCGTTCGGTACCATCGAGGGCAGCACCGCGGCGTGGCCGGGCTGGTCGCGCCGCATCGAGCTGTGCGGCGAGCACGGCTCGGTGGCCATGGAAGACGACGATATCGCGCGTTGGGATTTTCGCGTCGCGCAGCCCGGGGATGAGGAGATCCGCGCGATGCGCGAGTCTGGAATGGGCTCGGGAGCCGCGGCGCCGATGAACATCAAGATCGAGGGGCATCAGCGGCAGATCCAGGATTTCATCGACGGCATCCGCGAGCAGCGGCCGTTCTTCATCGAGGGGAGAGAGGCGCGCAGGGCCGTAGCGCTAGTTAGGGCGATCTATGACTCGGCCGCCTCGGGGAAACCCGTGCGGCCGGACGGCGTATAGTCGCGCGTTCCCGCACGATGTCATCGAACGGTCTTCGAGCGTAAATATTTCATTGCTTGAATCGCTCCAGTCATCCAAGGAGCGGTCATGCGAAATCTGAGCAAGCGTTGGTTGTGCAGAGCAGCGGCGCTGTACTGCATCGGTAGCGCAGCTGTCGCACAGGCGCAGGACGCGACCCTGCCGTTCACGCCGATCCTGACCGTCGGCAACGTCGCGCTCCAGAACGACTCGGTCTTCGCCAACGCCGACGGCTCGTTCACGCTGCTTGGCAATCAGCAGGGTGGCTCATTCAATGGCGGCGCCGTGTGGGATCTCACCTGGGACCTCACGTTGAATCAGGACCCGTCGATCTTTGGGTCCCTGGCCCTCACGAACCTCACCACCACGACGCGTAATTTCACCCTGTCGTTCCTGCTGCCGGTGTCGCCCGCGTTTTCGCCGTCGGTGTTCGGCGGTTCGTTGGAAGCCACATTGATGGACGCGAATGGCGATCGCTCGGCCGCCCTGGCGCCCGTCGCCATCAGCCCGTCCATCTACCGCGGCCAGATCGACGGTGCCACGGTTTTATCGCTGTTCGCGCTGAACCTGATGTGCTCGGGCAGCACGCCGGGCTGCATGGCCCACAGCGACGAAGAGGCGGGTCTGCCGGGCCTGACGCTGGCCGGACCGGGCGTCTTCCAGAATATTTCCACGCTGCTCAACTTCAGCCTGTCGCCCGGCGACCGCGTGACGTTCAACACGAGTTTCGTGGTCGAGCCGACCTCGCCGGTGCCGCTACCCGCGGCCCTGCCGCTGCTGCTGAGCGGCCTCGCCTTCGCGCTGCGCCGGCGCGGGGTGGCGCTACCCGCCTCCTAACGACAGATCGTCGTGAGCCGCTCGCGCGGCTTGCGCGGTGCATTGGCCGGCCATGCGATGGCTTTCTTCACCATCATGAGCTCGATCAACGTGCCGCCGTGCGCCTCGCCAATGTCTGGGTCTTCGTCATAGACCGGATCGCTCTGCGCTTCCTCGAGCGTGACGATCTCATACCCCTCGGCCTTCAGCAGCGCGAACAGATCGGGCAGGATGTGCGCGCTGAACGAGCCCAGGTGCAGCAGCAGCACGTGGCGGATGTCGCGGCCGAACACGGTACGCGCGTTCTCGCGCTGAAAGCGCATGACCTCCTTCGCCGTCGATAGATAGCTCTCGCGCAACCAGCGGACCGACTCCGCGTCGCCCTTGGCCACGCAGCGCGAGTGCGCGGAATTCCACAGATAGTCCTCGTAGTCGAGCGTGGTCTGAGCGATGCGATAGCCGCTCTGCGCCAGGAACGTGCGGATGGCGCGGCGTTTCTCGAGCGTGTCGCCCTCGTGTAGATAGGGGTAGCGGAACCAGCGCCAGTCGTGGGTGCCGCGCGTTGCCTTCGGCAGATCGGGCATCAGCAGCTCGAGCGCGGGTTCGTTGCGCAGGACTTCGCTCTGGAAATCCGCGACGGAGCTGCTCGTGAGATCGAGATGCGTGTAGGTGTGATTGCCCAGGGGGTGCCCGGCATTCGCCCACAGCCGCAGCGCGACCGCGCCGTCTGGATTGCGCTCGAGCTTTGCGGCGTTGATGAAGCCGTACGACGGCGGGATGCGATGCCTCTTGAACACCGCCAGCGTATCGCGCGCGATGTCGGATTCGGTGACGCCCGGCGGCAGACTGCCGTTGACCGGCAGATCGTCGAAGGTCAGCGCAACCTGCAGCCTGGGCTCGGCGGCGCCCGCCAGCGCGGACCAGGCGAGTGCTGCGAAAGTCAACGCGCGTGAGATCCGACCCATTTTGCCGGTTGAACGTGTGGGGACGGACTCGAGTCCGTCCCCACCCATCTGTCCCAATGGTTTCACTTCAGCAGGCTGCGCAGCATCCACGCGGTCTTCTCGTGTACCTGCAGGCGCTGCGTCAGCAGATCGCACGTGGACTCGTCGCCGCCTTTCTGTGCGGCGGGGAAAGCGCCGCGCGCGGTGCGCGCCACGGCTTCATGGCCGCTGACGAGCAGCCGCACCATCTCCATGGCCTCCGGCACGCCGTCGGTCTCTTCGATCGACGTGAGCTTCGAGAATTCCTTGCCGGTGCCCGGCGCCGGATATCCCAGCGCGCGAATACGCTCCGCCACTGCGTCGAGCGCGGTCCACAGCTCGGTGTACTGGTCCATGAACATGAGATGCAGCGTGTTGAACATCGGGCCTTCCACGTTCCAGTGGAAGTTGTGCGTCTTGAGATACAGCGAATATGTATCGGCGAGCACGCGCGACAGCCCGAGCGCGATCTTCTCGCGATCCTTGTCTTTTATGCCGATGTCGATCTGCGGGGCGGCGACCGCGACGGAAGTTTTCTTGCTCATGGTGTTGCTCCTCACGCGAAGCGCAGCAGTGTAAGCGACGCGCGCGAGCGGCTGCTATTCGGAAGTGCCTATCGGCACCATAGTACCGGCCGATCGATAGTGCGCGCGTAACGCATCGCCGCCGAAGTCGCGCTCGAGATCGCGATACACGGTGTGAATGTGATTCGCGCTGTTCTGCGTGTCGTCGTACTCGATCAGCAGAGTGGGGCCATGCACCCGGTAGTAGTGCGGCTGCCCCGCTTCGAGGCCGCCGGCCCAGGCGAAGCGCACCTTTTCGAAACCAGCTTTATCCATGCGCCGCTTGGTCTCGAGCGCGGTGTCGAGGTTCAGGCGATCCACATAGACATCGATGAGGCGGCGCAGTTGGCGGCGCTCGGCCTCGTTCATGTCGGCCGCCGCGAGCCCGGCGAGTTCGAGCTTCTCGACCTTCGGGTCGTTGCCGGTGAGGATCTCGGAGAAGGCCTTCTCCGCTATGGTCGCCGCCGTGCGCCGCTCGGCCGGCAACAGCGTGATCATTTCGCGCCCGAGGTCTTCCTCGGCCGCAAGCAGGCGGAACCCGGCGTTCGGACCGGACAGCACGCGTGCCGGATTCGCGCCGATGAACAGCGGCGCCACGACCGGCGGCTCGCCGGGCAGCTCGGTGACGTTGATCGAGAGGTGGTGTCCCTCGAAGCGCCACGCCCATGCGCCCGCCGCTGCGGGTTTGCCGAACACGGCGGTGTAGTAGTGGCCGGGGTCGCGGCGGGTCGCGTCGACTCCCGCTTCGGTCTCGACCCGCCGCAGGATGTTCTCGTGCTTCATGACGCCGCGCGTCGCCAGCAGGCCTTCGGGGCTCAACGCAGTCGCCAGCAGCGGGCCGAGCAGCTCTGCCTGCGTGTCGTCGAGATCGAGCATCCGGACGCCGGCGCGCTTCATCGGCACGAAATTCCAGTTCAGGCGCTCGCCCGAGGCGAGCTCGAAGCTGGCCTGCTTGCGCAGCTCGGGCGGCAGCGAGGCGAGAAACGCACTGGCGGACTGGGCGGCGCCGTGGTCACCGGACTTCCCCTTGGCGGCACCGGCGTCGGGCGACAACCCGAGCGCGGCCACCATGCCCGCCACCGCCGCCAGACCCATGAGCACGTTTCGTCCTTGCATCGACGCTCTCCTTTTCCGGGGAGCGTGGATGTTAGGGCGAGTTCAGGCTATTTGCATCCGCGATCAGGCGCTTTTCTTGGCGACGTTGCCGAGCAGCGCCTCGGCCTCGGTGCGACTCTTCTTGAACGTCTCTTCGAGGCCGGCCTCGCGCAGGAAGGACACATTGATGCGGCCCGAGCTGTCGATGTTGTCGCCCGGCGCGCGCGCCACCGCATCGCCCTCGGTCATCTCCTCGACCAGGCCGCTGGCGATGTGGATGGCGCTGACCAGCGGGCGCGATTCCGGCGACACCTCATCGGGACGGTGATGGAAGGCCACCGCCTCGACGATCGGGAATGGGATGCCCCACAGGCCGAGTAGATAGGCGCCGACCTCGGCATGTGTGACGCCGAAGATCTCGCGCTCCGCCGCGGCGCTGTCGCCGTTCAGCTCCTTCTTGCGGTCGAGCGAGCGCACGTAGTCGGGCGGCGCGGCATGCAGCAGCACCAGGGCGCCGATGTCGTGCAGCAGGCCGGCGGTGAAGGCCGCGTCGGCCAGCGCCGGGTTGGTGACGATCTTCTTCGCCAGCAGCGCCGTCAGCATCGAGTGATGCTGCAGGCGGTCGGGCGAGAATCCCTTGACGTCGCTGATGGCCTTGTCCGAGAACGAGGTCGACCCGAGCACCAGCGACTTGATGATCTCGACTCCGAGATACGTGACGGCCGCGCGGATGCTCACGATCTTCTGGCCGAGGCCGAAGTAGGCGGAGTTCACCAGCTGCAATACCTTGGCGCACACGGCGGCATCCAGCTCGATGACCTTCGCGAACGACGCGGCGTCTGCTTTCGGATCCGCGGCGAGGCGCGAGAGCTCGGTGTAGGTGGACGGCACCGCGGGCAGCCGCTCGAGCTTGCCGACCAGCGCGGTCAACGCCGGGTTCTGCATCAGCTTGTGCAATGCATGCGTCTGCTCGATGACCGCGCGCAGCGTCTCGCCGTCGCAGGGCTTGTGCAGGAACTGATGGGTCACCGGCAGCGCGCGCATGATGGCTTCGCGCTCGGCCTGGCCGGACAGCACGATGCGCGCCGCCGCCGGAAAATCGCGCTGGATGTGCCGCAGCAGCTCCGCACCATCCATGCCGGGCATGCGCATGTCGGTGATGACGACGTCGGCTGGAGTCTGCTTCATGTGCTCGAGCGCCTGGGCGCCGCCGAGCGCGAAGGTCATCTCCCAGCGCTTGCGTTCCTTGCGCAGTGAGTTGCGCAGGCCATCGAGGATGGCTTGTTCGTCATCGACAAATAACACGTGTAAGGAAGTCATGCGGCAGCCTGCTTGTTAGGGGTGTCAGAAGCGACCGAATCCGTCACGGGAAGCCGGATGTAGAAGGTCGTGCCCTTGCCCGTCTCTGTTTCGAAGTGAAGTGAACCCTTGAGTTTTTCGACCACGATGCCGCGCGACAGCGCCAGCCCCTGGCCCGCGCCGCGTCCGACTTCCTTGGTCGTGACGAACGGCTCGAAGATGCGTCCGCGCACGGTTTCGGGAATGCCGTCGCCGGTGTCGGAGATCGATACCTCGACGAAGTCGCCGAGCGGGCGCGTGCGCACGATGATCTTGCCCTTGGCGTTGGTGCCTTCCACCACGTCGCTGATGGCGTGCGCGGCGTTGAGCACCAGGTTGAGCATCACCTGGTTGAAGTCGCCGGCGAGGCAGCGCACCGGCGCGATGTCCCCGAGATCCGTCTCGAGCTCGGCCACCGATTTGTATTCGTTGCGCGTCATGTTCAGCGTGGTCTTGATGGCGCGGTTCAGATCGACGTCGGCCTTGGTGCGCGAGTCGGGGTGCGCGAACTCCGTCATCGAGCGCACGATCGAGCCCACGCGGTCGATGCCCTCGAGTGCGCGATCGAGCGCGTCGGGAGCGTTCTGGAGGAAATAGTCGACGTCGGCGGCTTCGTCCGTGTCGTGCGCCTTCTTGGCGGCCACGCTCACGTCCCTGCCGGAGAGCACGCCGGCCGCGAGCGCGCGGTAGTCGGCCAGTGCGTGCGGAACGTCGCGCAGCGCGTGGCGCACGAAGCGTACGCTGTCGGAGATGAACTGCACCGAGGTGTTGATCTCGTGCGCCACGCCCGCGGCGATGCGCCCGACGGACTCGAGCTTCTGCCCCTGCGCCATCTCGCGCACCAGGCGGCGCGCCTCGGTGACGTCGATCATGAGGCCGCGCAGCACGCGCATGTCGTTCACGATTTCGCAGCTCATGGTCCAGCGCAGCTCGACCACGCGGTCGTCGCCGGTCACGGCCGAGCACAGGAGTTCGAAGGCGCCGGGCACGCACTCATCGAGCTCGCGGCGCACCATGGGATCGCGCACGCGCGGGATCAACACGTCGAGGAAGCCCGATTCCTTCCAACGCGCCTCGGGGATGCCGAGCATCTTCTCGGCCTGCGGTCCGATGTACGTGAAGCGGCCGTGCGCAAGATCGAGCTCGAATGGAATTGCGCGCGTCGTCTCGGCGATCAGTCGGTATTGCTCGCGGCTGCGCTGCAGCTCGGCGTTGCGATCGACGACGTCGTTCGTCATCCGCAGGTTGCGGGCCTCGAGGTCCGCGATGATCTGCGCCGAGTGCGCCACCGTCTTCAGGCTCTGCCACACCGCAAGCAACAGGATGGCCGCCTCCATGACCACCCAGATGCCGAGGTCGAAGATGCGCCACCACGCGGAGACGCCGATGGAATAGTGGTCGGGCAGCAGCAGTACGCGCGCCACGGGATACGCGACGGCGGCCATCGTCGCCGTCGCGAGCAGCCAGCCGTCACGATAGAACGCGAGAAAGGCGAGCGACACGAACAGGTGGAACTGCGCGCCGGTCTGGCCCTCGAGCAGCCACATGAACAGCGTGGACCAGGACATCTGGCAGACGGCGATGAAATGCCGCGACCCCCAGGCCTGGGGCCACACGCGGGCGAAAAGCGTAGGCGGCACGCACAACATGCCGCCGAGGATCAGCGTGAACCAGACCCGCGAGTCGCCCGGCAGCGCGGTCTTCCACGCCAGCAGCACCGCCGCGACCCACTGGACCGCGAACAGCAGGCGGAAAGTGCTATGCACGCCGACCGTGAGTTGCGCCACGACTTCGTGACGCACTTCACGGGCACGTGCCTCGCGCTGCGTTGAATCGACCTCGCTCAAGGGTGTTCCTGTCCCGTCCTGCACCGACTCCGGTTGTCTCCCGGCTTTATCGGCCCAGAACAGGGCACCCTTTAGGTCATTTACGAGGTGGAGCGGGGAAAAAAGCGTTCGTTTTCAAGACGTAGTCGGCATATTGCGGCCGACGTTTGCCGATGTCCTTCTCGAGCAGGGTGACCCCCGAGACCCGCAGCAGCAGCACCGAAATGAGCAGCGGGCCGGGCAGGGCCCACCAGGCGCCGGCCGCGAGCGCAATGCAATAGAACCCCCACCAGATGCAGAACTCGCCGAAATAGTTAGGGTGGCGCGTGAAGCGCCAGAACCCGCGGTCCATGACCCGGCCCGCATTGGCCGGGTCGCGCTTGAAACGCGCAAGCTGCCAGTCGCCGCCGGCCTCGAACACGAAGCCCACGGTCCATAGAGCGGCGCCGGCGTAGTCGAGCCAGTTGATCGGGCGGATGCTGGCGAACGCGCCGAGCAGGGGTAGCGTGACCACCCACGCGAGCAGCGCCTGCAGCCAGAAGACTAGATAGAGGCTCTTCCACGCGAAGCCGGGCTGGTTGCGCGCGCGGATCTCCTGGTAGCGGCGGTCCTCGCCCTTGCCGTGATTGCGCGCCGCGATGTACAACGACAGCCGCGCCGCCCACAGCAGCAGCAACCAGATCACGTATGAGAGGCGCGGGCCGCGCGGATCGCTCCCCAGCCAGTAGATCACGCCGGCCCAGAACAACAGGAGGCTCCACAGCACGTCGACGATCGAGACGTTGCGCAGCGGCAGCGAGACGGCCCAGGTGACCGTGGCCGCACCGAGCAGCCAGGGCAGCGCCGACAGGAACTGCGCAAAGTCGAAGGGAGCCGTGATCATCGGGTCATCTCAATCAAGATGGGTACTCACAAGAGATCGCGCAACCGGTAGTACAGCATGGCGAGCACGAGTGCCGGCCGGCGTAGCCAGGGCCCGCCCGGGAAATCCATGTGGGGGATGCGCCCGAACAAGTCGAAGCGCTCGGCGCTGCCCGCGATGGCTTCGCTGCACAGTTTGCCCGCGATGCCCGAGATCACCATGCCGTGACCCGAGAGACCCTGGATGAAAAACGCATTGGGACCGAGGCGTCCGAAATGCGGTGCGCGGTTGGTCGTGATATCGAGAAAGCCGCCCCAGGCGTATTCGATATCGACCTCGAGCTGCGGAAACACCGCCGCGATGCGCGTGCGCAGTACCCGCGCGGAGTCGAACGGATCGAGGCCGGAGTAGCTCACGCGGCCGCCGAAGAGCAGGCGGTCGTCGGCGGAGCGGCGAAAATAATCGATGATCCAGTTCATGTCGGCGACTGCCGCGTTGTTGGCGATCAGCGCGCGCGCTCTCTCCGGACCCAGGGGCTGCGTCGCCGCGACGTAGGTACCGATGGAGATCAGCTTGTCCGCAAGTTCCGGCACGAGCCGCCCGAGCAACGCGCCGCCCGCGATCAGCAGATGACGCGCACGCACCGTGCCGCCCGGGGTGTGCACGCCGGAAACATGAATCCCAGAAACATGGATCAGGTTGTCGGAGGTCGCGTTCTGCGCCACCTCCAGTTTCGTCACCCAGGAGTCTTCATGGATCGTCACGCCGGCGCGCGTCGCGGCGCGGCCGAGTCCGCGCGTGTAGCGATACGGATGCAGATGGCCGCCGTTCGAATCGATGAGCGCGCTGGTGTAGCGCTCGCTCGCGACGAGCGTGCGCAGCTCGTCGCGGGCGATGAGGCGCAGCGATGTGTAGCCGTAGTTCGTCGCCAGGTGCTCGACTTCCTCGCGCAGCGCGTCGTCGTGGCGCTTCTTCATGCCGACGATCATGTGGCCGGCGACGTAGTGGCAGTCGATGCCGTGCTTCGCGATGAGCTCGCGCTGCAGGTTCATGCCCTCGATGGAGATGTCCCACATGCGGCGCGCATCTGCCGGGCCGACCGCTTTTTCGAGCGTCGACTGCTCGCAGGCGTAGCCGAAGATGGACTGCCCGCCGCTGCGCCCCGAACCGCCGAAGCCCAGATGCCTGGCTTCGAGCAGCACCACCTGGTAGCCACGCTCCGCGAGATGCAGCGCGGCCGACAGCCCCGAGATGCCGCCGCCCACGATGCACACATCCGCGGTCACGGTGCCCGCCAATGGCGCGAACGGCGCTTCCGGCGGTGTGCTCGCGAAGTAGAAGTTGTTGGGCTCGAGGGTGTTCACGGCGATTAGATAGGGCCCAGGTAGCGCGCGATCTCCAGCGGCGTGACGTGCCCGTTGAAATTCTCCAGCTCGCCGCGTTTGACGGTGCAATACAGCTTCACGAACCGCTCGCCGAAATATCGCGCCGCGAATTCGCTGGCCGCGAAGCGGTCGATGGCCGCGCCCCACTGCAGCGGCAGCGGCTCACCGGACTGCTGGTAGGCGTTGCCCGTGGTCACGGGCGGCGGCTCGAGTTGTTGCGCGAGGCCGTGGTGGATGCCGGCCAGCAGCCACGCGGTCACTAGATAGGGGTTGGCGTCGGCGCCGGCGAGCCGATGCTCGATGCGCAGGTTGGCCGGATCCGAGGCCGGCACGCGCACCGCCGAGCCGCGATTGTTGATGGACCAGGTCGGATGCAGCGGCACGTACGCCTCCGCGCGAAAGCGCCGGTACGAATTCGGGCCGGGCGCGCAGATGGCCATGCCGTCGGCGAGCGAGGCGAGCGTGCCCGCGATCGCGTGGCGCAAGGGCCTGCTGTCTTGCGGCGTAGCGGCGGCGAAGACGTTGCGGCTGTCCTGGTCGAGCAGGCTGACGTGCACGTGCAGGCCGCTGCCCGCCATGTCCGCGTATGGCTTCGGCAGGAAGGTGGCCTCGCAGCCGAAGGCGCGCGCCACGCTCTTGACGATGCGCTTGAACCGCAGCGCCTCGTCGCAGACGCGCAGCGCGTCGGGTGCGTGCGCGAGGTTCACTTCGTACTGGCCCGGCCCGTACTCCGCGAGCGCCGACGTGGCGGGCACGTTCTGCGCGCGGCACACGCGGTCGATCTCGGCCAGCAGCGGCGAGTACTCGTTGAGATCGGTCATCGAATTGATCTGCGTGCGGAACTCCCGCCGGCCGGTGAGCGGACCGCGCGGTGGCTGCGGCTGGCCGGCCGCGGTGCGCTCCAGATCGACTAGATAGAACTCGTACTCGATGGCGACCACGGGCGTGAGCCCGAGCGCGCGGAAGGTCTCGAGACGGTCCTCGAGCAGCCGGCGCGGATCGGCGAAGAAGCGCGCGCCGTCGTGCTCGAACATGCGCAGCTGCACCTGCGCGACCTCGCTCTGCCACGGCACCGGCACCAGTGTGCCGGGAATAGGTAGACAGGGACGGTCCGCGTCGCCGTCCTGGAAGCCCAGGCCCGTGGCCTCGACGGTGCCGCCCTCGATGTCGAGCGCGAACATGGAGCCCGGCAGCGGCATGCCGCGCGCGAAGATTCCTTCGATGTTCGCGCGGTCGATGCGCTTGCCGCGCTCGACCGTGTTCAGGTCGTTCACGAACGCATCGAAGAACCGCACTTCGGGGTGGGCGGCGAGGAAGCGCTCGAGCTCGGCTCGCTCAGGCATGAGGGTCTCGTGTTTATTATTTTCGACGCTGATCCGGCGCCCGGTCGGGCAGCATATGCCCGACCCCGAGGCCCCGGCAAACCGGCTAAACGGGCAAATTGCGGCCTTCTCTGCATTGGGATGGGCCGGTGCGGCTGCGAACCGGAGCCTCACGAGCTGTGGTCTAATAACCGCCTTCGGTTGGTCGCTGACCCTACTCCGTAAAAGATAATAGACAGCGCCCGGATTTTCGCCATCTGCGTGAAAGCCGCGTGAAAGCGTCGTTTATGAGCACAAGACCTGTCATTGGCATACCGGCCGATCGACGCATGATCGGGCCGCATCCCTTTCATGCTGTCGGTGAGAAGTACATTACCGCCGTAGTCCAGGCGGCCGAATGTCTGCCGTTGATCATTCCCGTGCTCGAAACGCCCCTCGACGTCACCGAGATCCTGGAGCGTGTCGACGGCATCTTCTTCACAGGCTCGCCATCGAACGTCGAGCCCGCGCGATATTCGGGGCCGGCGAGTGCGCCGGGCACCTTGCACGATCCGCATCGCGACGCGACCACGTTGTCGCTGATCCCGCGCGCGGTGGCGGCGGGCGTGCCCGTGTTCGGCGTGTGCCGCGGATTCCAGGAGATGAACGTCGCGATGGGCGGCACGCTGCACCAGCGCGTGCACGAGGTCGCGGGATTTGACGATCATCGTGAAGAGGGTGGGGCGCCGCTCGACACGCAGTACGGGCCCGCGCACGATGTCTGGCTCGAGCCGGGTTCAGTGCTGCGGATGCTGGCAGCCGGCGCCGATCGCGTGCGGGTGAATTCGTTGCACGGGCAGGGCGTCGACCGCCTCGCGCCGGACCTGGCCATCGAGGCGCGCGCGTCCGATGGTTTGATTGAGGCCTTCCGCGTGCCGGCCGCGCCGAGCTTCGCGCTCGCGGTGCAATGGCACCCGGAATGGCAGGTGATGAACAACCCGTTTTCGCGGGCGCTGTTCGCCGAGTTCGGGCGGGCGGCGCGCCACCGAGAAGACCAGCGCAAGACTAGTTAGGATCGTCCCATGGCAAACGAAATCAGACAATTCCTGCGCGACCACGGCATCTCCGAGGTCGAGGCGATCATCCCGGACATGGCCGGCATCGCGCGCGGAAAGATCATGCCCGCCGAGAAATTCGCCGAGGACGAGGGCATGCGTCTGCCCGAGAGCATCTTCCTGCAGACGGTCACCGGCGACTATCCACCCGACACCGACAAGGCCATGAGCCCGGCCGAGATCGACATCATCCTCAAGGCGGATCCGCGCACGGTGCGCCGCGTGCCATGGGCAGCCGAGCCCACCGCGCAGGTGATCCACGACTGCTTCTACGGCGACGGCCGGCGCGTCGGCATGGCGCCGCGCGGCGTGCTGCGGCACATCCTCGACATGTATGCGGCGCGCGGCTGGGAGCCGGTGGTGGCGCCCGAGCTCGAGTTCTACCTGGTCGAGCCCAACATCGACGCGGACTATCCGCTGAAGCCGCCCGTGGGCCGCAGCGGACGCGCCGAGCCCGGCCGCCAGAGCTACAGCATCGCGGCGGTCAACGAATTCGATCCGCTGTTCGACGACATGTACCAGTTCTGCGAAGACCAGGACATCGAAATCGACACGCTGATCCACGAGGACGGCGCGGCGCAGATGGAGATCAATCTCCTGCACGGCAACGCGCTCGATCTCGCCGACCAGGCCTTCCTGTTCAAGCGCACGGCGCGAGAAGCGGCGCTGCGCCACAAGATGTACGCAACGTTCATGGCCAAGCCGCACGCCAAGGAGCCCGGCAGCGCCATGCACATCCACCAGAGCGTGGTCGACACGAAGACGAAGAAGAACATCTTCTCGAACGCGGACGGCACGCCGACGCCGCTGTTCTTCTCGCACATCGCCGGCATGCAGAAATACCTGCCGGCTGCGATGGCGCTGCTCGCGCCGAACGTGAACTCCTACCGGCGTATCTCGCGCTTTCAGCTCGCGCCCAT
>JAYTOI010000112.1:0-26163 GCA_043747875.1 Pseudomonadota bacterium
CCTGCGCGCCGACCGTGGCAAAGTCCGTCTGATCATCGAGAATCTGTTGTCGAACGCCATCAAATATTCGCCCAAGGGCGGCACGGTCTATCTACACGGTTCCAGGCAGGATACCCAGCTCGTGGTCGACGTTGCCGACACCGGCGCGGGCATACCTCCGGACGAACGTGCGCGCGTGTTCGAAGCCTTCTACACGGGCCGGCCGCCGGCCGGAGTACAGGTCAAGGGCACGGGCATCGGGCTGTCGGTCGTGCTCGAGTTCGTGAACGCCCATGGCGGCACCATCGAATACGTCGACGGCGAATACCCCGGCGCCCATTTCCGCATTCGCATGCCCGTGTTGTCGGTCACCCATCCCGCCCGGGCGGAAGCGCATGCGGCATAAGCTCATCGCTCTCGTTGTATCTGCCGGCTGCGTGGCCGCGGCGGGCCTGGCCGGCTGCGGCGGCGCCATGCCGCTCAAGCGGCCGCGCGACATCCAGGCCCTGCCCTCCGTCGACCGCAATTCCACCGAAACGCAGGTCATCACCTCCTATCTCGAGACCTGCCTGCGCCTGGCGCGCGGCACGCCCGCCGAACAGGCCGAGATTCTGGCAAAAGCCAGCAACGACTACGGTGCCGCCCCTACCCCGAGCTTCGTGCTTCGTTATGCAATGGTCCTATCCACCCCCGGCCATTCGGGTCATGACCCTGTCGTCGCGCAGCGACTTTTGCGCGAAGTCCTGGCAAGCCCTGAGACTCTGCTACCTGCGGAGCGCGCTCTCGCGTTCCTGCAGCTGCAGCAGGTCGACCGCCAGCAATCGCTCCAGGCGGATGTGCGACGACTGCAACAGGGCAACGAACGAGCCGCGACCGACCGTATTGCGCAGCTCAGCCAGCGCCTCAAGACCGAGAGCGACGAAAACGCCCGTCTCAGGAAGGCACTCGCCGATGCGCAGGCCAAGCTGGATGCGATCGCGAACATCGAGGGTTCGACGAACAATCGTCGGCCCGCAACGCCGGAGGGACGGAAACCGTAGAGGTTTCTGATGCTAGCAGCCATGCAATTGCCCACACCCCATCCCCCGAAGCGCAAAGCCCGCATTCTCGTCGTCGACGACGATCCGGGTCTGCTGAGACTGCTCACCATCCGCCTGCGCGCGGAGAACTACGAAGTGGAGGCAGTGGAGAGCGCCGCGCTCGCGCTGGCCGCCACCAGTCGCTTCCGTCCCGAGCTCGTCATCACCGACCTGCGCATGGACCAGATGGACGGCATCGGTCTGCTGAAAGAACTTCAGTCTCGATACCCTGGATTGAAGGTCATCATCCTCACCGCGCACGGCACCATTCCCGACGCCGTGCATGCCACGCAGCTCGGCGCGTTCGGCTTCCTCACCAAGCCCGTAGACAAACAAGAGTTGTTGGACCAGGTACAGAAGGCGCTGCGCATCTCGGGTTTCGCCGACAACGACGAGGACTGGCGTGCCGAGATCATCACGCGCTCCTCGCTCGTCGAGGAAAAGCTTTCGCAGGCCCACATGGTGGCCGGCACCGATGCGCGCGTGCTCATCACGGGCGAGAGCGGCACCGGCAAGGAATTGCTGGCGCGCGCCATACACAACGCCAGTCCGCGCCGCGCCAAGCCGTTCGTGGCCATCAACTGCTCCGCGATGGCCGAGAACCTGCTCGAGTCCGAGCTGTTCGGTCACATGAAGGGCTCGTTCACCGGCGCCGTGCGCGACCACGCCGGCCTGTTCCAGGCGGCCGACGGCGGCACGCTGCTGCTCGACGAGATCGGCGACATGCCGATGCGGCTGCAGGTGAAGCTGCTGCGCGTGCTGCAGGAAAACAATATCCGCCCCATCGGCTCGACCGACGCGACCCCGGTCAACGTGCGCGTCATCTCGGCGACGCATCGCGACCTGCAGCAGCTCATGATGAACGGGCTGTTTCGCGAAGACCTGTACTACCGCCTGAACGTGGTGCACATCGAGATGCCGCCCCTGAACCGGCGTCGCGAGGACATCCCGGTCCTGGTGTCGCATTTCCTGGCGCAGATCAGCAATGAAAGTGGCGTGCGCAAGATCTACGCGCCCGAGGCCGTGGAGTTGCTGGCCACCGCGGACTGGCCGGGCAACATCCGCCAGCTCGCGAACGTGGTGCGGCAGAACGTCGCGCTGTCGCAGACGCCCATCATCCCGGTGGAGCTGGTGCAGCAGTCGCTGGGCGGTACGCAGAGCAAACTACCCTCGTTCGACGAGGCGCGCGACGAGTTCACGCGGTCCTATCTATCGCAGATCCTGCAGATCACCGGCGGCAACGTGTCGCAGGCCGCGCGCCTGGCGAAACGCAACCGCACGGACTTCTACAAGCTGCTGTCGCGCCATCAGCTGACCCCTGAGGACTTCAAGGGCCGTTAATGGGGACATTCCTCACCGAGCCCGAACCCTGGTACCGGATCTAGAAACGACGACCCGACAACCCGCCTGAGGGTGGCGTCTTCTTTTTTTGACCGATTGTTCGCATTTCCGAACTAGCGGCGTCGCCGCGAGTCCGAGTTGAATGCCGCGTCGGAGAGCGTCTCACTACCGCGCACGGTCGATCGCCGTGGCCGTCGTCATCGGCGGTCACGTCGCCTTGCTTGCCCTGCTGGCCACCCGCCAGGAGCGCGAACCGGGCACGCCCGCGGACCGGCAAATGACGCTCGTGTTCATCGATGCGCTCGAGGAAACCACCGGGCCGGCGAGCGTCGATTATCGGGCGCGCGCTGCGCGGCCGGTACGAGTGCCGACCATTGCGCCCGCCCCGCTACCTGCATCCGCCAATGACGAGTCCGCCGCGATCACGCCAGGAGTCGACTGGTATGCGCGTGGCAGCGACATAGCACAGCGCGCGGCCATTGAACCTACGACGCGCGACTTCGGCATCGCGAAACGTGAGCCCGCGCCGCGCGCGAAAAAACCTTTCGGCTGGGACAAGGTGCACACCGAGCGCGTGCAGGCGCTCGAGGGCGGCGGCATCGGCATCCGCCTCTCTGAGAATTGCCAGATTGCGCTGATACCGCTGCCCATCGGCGGGTGCAGCTTCGGCAAGCGCAAAGCACGCGGAGACCTGTTCGACGAAATGAAAGCGCCGGTGGACCGCGGCGACTGGAAGTGACCGAGGTCTGTCCCCTTTTGCTAGGAAATGGGGAGTGACCCCATTAGCGGGCGCCCTTGCCCAACAAAACCACTTCGGCGGTCTGCGCGAGCACCATGAAATCGAAAATCAGGCTGTGGTTCTTCACGTAGTACAAATCGTATTGCAGCTTCTCGAGCGCATCGCGCTCGGAGGCGCCGTACGGGTAACACAATTGCGCCCAGCCGGTGATGCCGGGCTTCACCCAGTGTCGTTCGCTGTAGTACGGAATCGTCTCGGACAGTTGCGCGACGAACTCGGGCCGCTCGGGCCGCGGGCCGACGAAGCTCATGTCGTCCTTCAGCACGTTGAGGATCTGCGGCAGCTCGTCGATGCGCAGCTTGCGAATGATGTTCCCCACGCGCGTCACGCGCGAATCGCCCGTCGTCGCCCACACGGCGCCGTTCTTCTCGGCGTCGATGCGCATGCTGCGGAACTTGATGACGTCGAACAGCTTGCCGCGGAAACCCACGCGCTTCTGCTTGTAGAACACGGGGCGGCCGCTCTCGAGCACGATCGCGAGCGCGGTGACCAACATGATGGGCGAGGTGATGATCAGCAGCAGCAGGCTGGCGAGGAAGTCGAACACGCGCTCGGAATAGCGCCGCAGCACGTGGCGGCGGAATCCTTCGCCGAATATGAGCCAGCTCGGATTGAGCACCTCGAGGTGCACCTTGCCGGTCTCGCGCTCGAGGAACGTCACGAGGTCCGTGATCTCGATGCCGGCGAGACGGCACTCGAGCAGCTCCGCCACGGGGAAATTGCGGCGCCGATCGTCCATGGCAATGATGATCTCGTCCACCTCGTGCACGTTCGCGAGCTGCAGCAACGAGGTCTGCGACGAGAGCACTTGCTCGGGCGGCACTTCGACGCTCTCGTCGACCGGCTGGATATAGCCGCACACGCGAAATCCACGCCGGTCCGCGCGCCGTCGCAGCGACGAGATGCTCTGCGCGCGCACGCCGCAGCCGTACACGAGCACGTTGCGGCGAAACATGTCTTCGCTGATGAGCCGGCTGACGGCCGCGACCACGATGCTCGATACCACTGCCGCGACCAGCGTGATCAGCAGGATGGTTCGCCCGCCCATCTCACCCAAGCTGGTCATGCGCGAAATGATGTAGCTCAGGAGGCCCGACAGAATGGTGCCGCCGAAGGCACGCATGCCGAGGCCCGCGATGCTCGCGCGCTGGCGCCGGCTGAACAGGCCCAGGGCCCAGGTCGCGGCCAGGCCGAGACCCGCGAACAATGTGGCGAACTCCACCACGATGAAGCCGGGCAGATCGCCGAAGCCCCAGACGGCGGTCTCGACGAAATGCGGCACGAACCACAGCGACGCGGTGAAGCTCACCGCCATCGCGACCAGCGGCGCGTGCCAGATGACGCCGAAAACGCGGATGGTCACGCCGCATTCCTCATGAGCAGGTGGGCGCCGACGGGGATGCCCGCGAGCACGTCGCGCATGGGTGCGAACGAGAACTCGCTGAGCAACCGCTCCAGCCGCGCCTCGCAGCGCGACAGATTGGTGTAGTGACGCAGGCGCGACTTCAGGCCGGCCTTGACGCGCGGCTGGTCGGCGTCGATCTCCCACGGATGTAGATAGAACACGAACGGACGCCGCTCGCGCTCGTTGATACGCGCCAGCGAGCGGCGCGTCAGCCAGTACGGGAAGATGCGGAAGTAGCCGCCGCCGGACACGGGCAGGCGCACCGAGCCCCAGTTCGCCACCGACATCGGGAACTCGAGCAGTTTTCGGCCCGACGGCGCGGCGATCTCGAACGGTTCGAGCGGCGCGTCCGGCATGCCGTAGTGGTCGTGGCGCACGGGGAAGACGCTGGAGTCGTAGCGGAAGCCGGCGTCGATGAGCTCGTCGAGCGCCCACAGCGAGGACTTCACGATCGAGAAGCTGGCCGCGCGATAGCCCTCGACGGCGCACCCGGTGAGATCCTCGAGCAGCGCTTTCGACTTGCGCGTCTCGTCGCGGAATTCCTCGCGCGTCTGCTTGTAGATGAGCTTGTGGCTCATGCCATGGCAGGCCACCTCGTGTCCGGCGGCCGCGATGTCGCGCACGAGCTGTGGCGAGCGCTGCGCGATCCAGCCGAGGATGAAGAACGTGCCGTGCACGCGCTTCGCGGCCAGCAGCTCGAGCAGCCGCGCCACGTTGCGCTCGCAGCGATATTCCATCTCCGGCCAGCGTTCACGCGGGATGACGCGCGACAACGCCTCCACCTGGAAGTAGTCCTCGACGTCTATGGTAAATGCGTTGATGCGCTTCACGGGCGCCTCCCTAACTGTCGTCTTCTTGACCGCGCGCGGCGTTCGGATTGAACGGCGCGGCATCGATGTGGTGTCTCTCGAGCAGGTCGTACAGGGTCGGCCGCGTGACGCCGAGCAGATCCGCGGCGCGCGACAGGTTGCCGCCGGCGACTGCGAGCGACTGGCGCACCGCCTGCACTTCGGCGCGCTGGCGCGCCGAGCGCAGGTTGAGGCACTGCGGATCCTCGCTGGGATCTTCGAGGCCGAGCTCGGCGGCCGTCACGACTGCGCCCTCGCCCATGATCACGGCGCCTTTGATACGATTTTCGAGCTCGCGCACGTTGCCGGGCCAGGCATACGCCTGCAGCGCACGGGCCGCGTCGGGCGCGAGAATGCGCGTCGGGCGCGAGTAGCGCTCCGCCATCTCGCGCAACAGGAATTGCGCCAGCAGCAGGCAATCGCCCGGGCGCTCGCGCAGCGGCGGCACGCGTACGGTCACTTCGCTGATGCGGTAGTACAAATCCTCACGGAACGAGCCCGCCGCGATGCGCTCGTCGAGATTGCGATTGGTCGCGCAGACGATGCGCAGCTCGAGCGGCACGAGTTCGCGCCCGCCGACGCGCTCGATGGTGCGCTCCTGCAGTACGCGCAGTAGTTTGGCCTGCAGCGACGCCGGCATCTCGCCGATCTCGTCGAGGAACACCGTGCCGCCGTTGGCGTGCTCGAGCCTGCCGATGGTGCGCTTGGCGGCGCCGGTGAACGCGCCCTTCTCGTAGCCGAACAGCTCGCTCTCGAGCAGGGTGTCGGGTATGGCGGCGCAGTTGATCGCGACGAACGGCTTGTTCGCCACGCGCGACAGCCGATGCACGGCGCGCGCGAGCAGTTCCTTGCCGGTGCCGCTCTCGCCGAGCAGCAGCACGGTGGCATTCGTCGGTGCCACTTTCTCGATGGAACGGCACACGCTGCGCATGCTGTCGCTGACGCCGATGATGCCGTCGAGCGCCATCGCGCCGGTCTGCTCGCGCAGGCGCCAGTTCTCTTCTTCGAGCTCGCGGATGCGGAATGCGCGGCGCACGACGATGGAGAGCACGATCGGGTCGATGGGCTTGTAGTAGAAATCGGTGGCGCCGAGACCGACCGCGGTGACGGCGAGCTCGCGCGCGTCGTGCTCCGTCATCGCGATGATCTTGATGTCGGGCGCGAGCGTGAGCACGTGGCGCAGCAGCTCGAGTTTCGGCCGCGCCTCGGCCGCATTGCGACCCTCGCCCAGGTCGAACAGGATGACGTCGGGTTCGATGCGGCGCACGAGCGCCAGCGCCTGCGGCTGGTCGCCGGAACTGCCGCTCGACACGTCGAGATCGCGGAACACGTTCTCGAGCTCGGCGCGCAGCGCGGCGTCGTTCACGAGAATGAGTAGTTTGCGACGTTCCATCATCGGCGCACCCTGCTCCGGGCTACCGTCGGCGCGCTGCGGCCTTGGCCGCGGCGTCTCCGCCAAACACCAGCTTGCGGGAATAGAACGCCTCCGCGTAACCGGAGGCCGCATTGCATTCGATCCCGCGCAGGCGCATCAGCCCCTCGAACGTCTCGGGCGTGAACCACGAGCGCGCGCGCTGCGACGGAAACATCTTCATGAGATGTGCCACCTTGCGCTTCACCATGGCCAGCGTCAGCGGCACGAACACCGAGGGCGATCCGAGGCCGCCGTCGAACTTCGGAATCTCGTATTCGAGCACCGCATGATTACGGAAGGTGTTCCAGGTGAGCTCGCCGACGACGCGGTGATCCTGGTGCAGATCCTCGCGGCAATGCGAGAACACGATGTCGGGGCGGATCGACTTGAGCGTCTCGATGAAGTCCTTGATGCCGGCGAACTCCGCCGGGAAATAGCTGCCGCGAAAGTTCTCGACGTGCATGTTCACGGCGCGATACGCACGGCCGAGCAGCGCCTTGGCGCTCGCATGCGCCTCGCGGTCGCGGCCGTTCTCCGAGCTCAACACCGCCCAGTGCACCGCCGCGCGCGGATAACGCCGCAGCAGCTCCTGAACCGTGCCGCCGCAACCGATCTCGATGTCGTCGCTGTGCGCGCCCATGAACAGGATCGTGGGCTGCTGACCGCGCGGCAGATTGAGGTCGAAGCTCAGCATCCGCTATTTCGCCACAACATCCACGGGCACTTGCCCTGCGCTTCCATGCGGTCGAAGGTGATCTTGTCCTTGAACGTATCCATCTGCTGCCAGAAGCCGCGATAGCGGTTCACGCCGAGCAGACGCTTCTGGATCAGGCGCTGGAACGGCGCCTCGACCAGCTCGTCGCCTTTTTCGATGTAGTCGAAGATGTCATGGCGCAGCACGAAGTAACCCGCGTTGATCATCAGCTGCGCGGAGTCGGACAACGCGCCGAACGACGTCACGATGCCTTCTTCCGCCGACTGCAGCGCATGGAAGCTGCCGCCGGTGGGCACAGCGACGAAGTGCGCCGCCACGTTGCGTTTCTGGAAATCGGCGATGTGGTCGTTGAGCGGCAGATCGGTCAACGCGTCGGCGTAGTTCGCCAGGAACGCGTCCTCGCCGTCGAGGTACTTGCGCACCTTGGTGAGTCGCGTACCGATGTTCGAGTGCATGCCGGTGTCGACGAAGGTGATGCGCCAGTCGTCGAGATCGCGCGACAGCAGCTCGATGTTCTTGCCGCCGCCCGACATGACGAAGTCATTCGACAGGGCCTCGTTGTAGTTGAGGAAGTACTCGCGGATCAGATCGCCGCGATAACCCAGCGCGAGGACGAAATCCTTGTGCCCGAAGTGCGCGTAGTAGCGCATCAGGTGCCAGAGGATCGGCCGCGTGCCGATGTTCACCAGCGGCTTCGGAATCGTGTCCGAGTGCTCGCGCAGTCGCGTACCGAGTCCGCCGCAAAACAGGACGACTTTCATTCACGTACCTTCAATTGAAGCGGCGGTAGACGGGCTTGATCGGGCGTCCTTGAAGGTACTTCTCGACGCCCTCTTCCAGCGCCTTCTGGTAGACGACCAGCGACTTCGCGACCGCGGCGATCGTGGCGTCCACGTCCGCGTCGGTGTGCGCGTAGCTGATGATGAAGTTCGGCGCGAGCAATCCATTGCGCAGCGTCTGCTGGAGGAACAGGGTTCGGAACGGCTGCGAAGGCTTCTTGTCGGGTCCGCGCGTGCCGTACAGCAGCGAGCAATCGCGACCTTCGATGGTGAAGTGATCCTGCAGGCCGAGCTCCGAGACCTTGCTCAACACGCCTTCGCGCAGGCGCTTGCCCTGGCGGTGCAGCGTGCCGGTGACGTCGTTTTCCGTGTAGTACTGGATGATGCGCTTCGCGGCGGCGAGCGAGGCGCCCTCGGCGCCGTGCGTCGTCGACAGCAGGAACACGCGCTCGCGCTCGGTGCGCAGGCCGCCGAGCTCCATGTATTCGCGCTTGCCGGCCAGCGCCGAGATCGGCATGCCGTTGCCCAGCGCCTTGCCGAAGGTAGATAGATCGGGCGCGATGTCGTAGACCGCCTGGGCGCCGCCGGTGTCCCAGCGGAAACCCGTCACCATCTCGTCGAGGATGAACAGCGCGCCATTTTTATGAGCGACTTCGCGCAGCTTGTGCAGGAAACCGTCCTTGGGCGGCGCGGTGCGCTCCGCCTCGAGCAGCACGCAGGCGATCTCGCCGGGATGGTCGGCGAAGAGTTTCTCCGCGCTCGCGATGTCGTTGTAGCGGAACGTGAGCGTCTCGGACTTGCGGCTTTCGGGGATGCCGGCCGGAATGCCGGTCGAGACCATGAACCAGTCGTTGTAAGAGAAGAACGGATGGTCGCCGCAGATCGCGACCTTCACGCGGCCGGTGTGGGCGCGCGCGATCTTGAGCGCGGCGGTGAGCACGGTCGAGCCGTCTTTCGCGAACTTCACCATGTCCTGGCGCGGCAGCACCGAGAGGAACGCCTCGGCGGTCTCCACTTCCAGCACCGCGGGGCGGTTGAAGTTGAGCCCGTTGCGCAACTGCTCACTGACCGCCGTGTTCACGGGCTCGAACGCGTGTCCGAGCGTGACGGCGCGCAGGCCCATTCCGTACTCGATGTACTCGCGACCCTGCCTGTCCCAAACGCGGCAGCCCTTGCCACGCACGATGAAATCGGGCGCATCGGCCGGGTACTGGTCATCACCCTTCGCGTAGGTGTGGCAACCGCCGGGAATCAGGCGATGCGCCTTGTCCTGCAGCGACTCTTCGTTGGCCACATCTGCGTGGGTAATGTTCGCGGACTTGCTGTTCATTTGAGAGACCTTCCGATGTTCCGTATTCGTGTTCGCTCAGGCGGCGCGCGCGCTCTTGGGCGCGAAGTGCGCCACCTGCTCGGCGCGCAGCTTGTCGCAGAGACGATCCTTCGGCAGCTCGACGTCGGCGTAGGTCAGCGGCTGGTCCTTCGGGATGTCGCGCTTGAGCGTGCAGTCGAAAGAGATCGCGATCGGCAGGTAGTTGGATTGCTGGCAGACGTCGTAGCGCTCGACGAGGCCGTAGCAGGTGAAGCCGCCCATGCCGTCGAGCCGCTCGCCGGCCTTGAGGTCGCGCTTGGCGTGCGAGATGGTGTCGCAGGATGGTGCTCCGCGCGGCGCGATGGTCGCGTCCTGGAACAGCACCGCGCGCGCGACGCTGTGCGGCAACTGCCACGGCGGCAGGTGATACGGCGTCACGAACATGTGCAGCGGCCCCGCACCCATCTTGAGATAGCCCATGAGCTTCTGCTTGAGGGGATGGTCGTTGTAGCAAATGACGAACGCGCCCGTGTGCGGCTCTGCGCCGAGCGCGAAGTCGACGAGGCCGCCGTTGGCGAAATCGTCCATCGTGAACTTGGTCAGCAGGTCGCGCACGTTCGGCACGGCATGACCGTGCATGCCGCGCTTGCCGGGCACGAAGCCGGTCGCATTGCCCGTGATCGCCGCTTCGAGCGCGAGCTTGCTGCCGTCGGCAAACGACGAAAGCACGGTCGGGTTCTGACCGAGCTTCGCCGCGAATTCCGTCTGCGTCTCGGGATTGCGGTAGTGATTCAGGAAGCCCTTGAGCTGCCCGAGCATCATGGGCTTGTAGCCCATGCTGTCGACCAGGCGGTACAGGTTCATGCCCACGCCTGGCTCGTCGCCGTCGGTATAGGTGTACACGACGCCCGCGCGGTCGGCGTAGGTCTTGAGGATGGGGCCGATGGAGCCATCCACCTCGGCGTTGAGCAGCACGAGATGCTTACCGTTGGTGACGGCCTCGAAGCTCACGCGCGTGCCGTGTTCGATGTCGCCGGTGCACTCGATGACGCATTCGACCTGGCCGGCCTTGCAGGCCAGCAGCGCATCGTCGGTCACGGCGAATCTCTTCGCGGCAATGGCATTCTCGAGTTCCTGAACGCTGTGCACGCGCTTGACGTCGGTGATGCCCGCTTCGGCATACACCGTCTCGGCTTTGCCGATGGTGCGGTTGGCCACGACGACCAGACGCATGCCGGGAAAAGCGGTCACGATCTGCAGCGCGATGCAACGCGCCATGTAGCCGCCACCCACGAGCGCAACCCGGATCGGTCCGGCGGTCGCGAGACGCTTAGCCAATGCGGTATCGACGATGATCATCAGGAAGCCCTCTTGAAGTCCGGCCAGTTGCGGTCTTGTTCTGAAACGATGTCGGCGGCGCGCGGCCAGTGGATGCCGAATGCCGGGTCGTCGTGCCGCACGCCACGCGCATGCTTGGGCGCGAACGGCACGGACGCCATGTAGGTGAGCTCGGTGTCGTCCTCGAGCGTGATGAAGCCGTGGGCACAGCCCTCGGGTAGATAGAGTGCGAGGCCGTTCGCGGCCGTGAGCTCCACGCCATACCACAGGCGGAAGGTCGGCGACTCGGGGCGCAGGTCGACCGCGACGTCGTACACCGCGCCGCGCACGCAGCGCACCACCTTGACCTCGGCGTGCGGAGCATCCTGGAAATGCATGCCGCGCAACGTGCCGGCCCTGCTGCTGACGGCCGTGTTGATCTGCGTGACGGCCGGGTTCAGCCCATGCGCGCGGAACTCCTGCTCGCACCACGCGCGCGCGAAGTAGCCGCGCTCGTCGACGCGGCGCTCCTGCTCGATGAGCCACACGCCCGGGATGTCGGTCTCGCGGAACTTCACTGGTTACCGCGACCGATTCCGTCGTACCGCGCCACGCTGCGCGGATCGAGGATGCGGCGGCCATCGATGATGACGATGTCGTTGGCCGCGCCGTCGAGCAACCGCGGCACGTCCTGGAATTCATCCCAGGACGTGACGATGACGGCCGCGTCGACGCCTTTCAAGACCGCGGCGAGCGAGTCCTGGTGCGACACCGCCGGCGGCAGTGCGGCGCGGCCCGTCTCGCGCGCCACGGGGTCGTACGCGCTCACCTGCACGCCCTTGCCGAGCAGCAGTTTCGCGAGGCCGATGGCGGGCGATTCGCGCATGTCGTCGGTGTCGGGCTTGAACGCCAGGCCTAACAACGCGACCCTCTTGCCGCCGAGATCCTTCAGGTGCTTCTCGAGCAGCGTCACGACCCGCGCCGGCTGCGCGAGATTGGTCTCGATGACGGCATCGAGCAGCGGCATCGGCTGTCCATGCGAAGCCGAGTGCGCGGACAGCGCCTTGGTGTCCTTCGGCAGGCAGCTGCCGCCGTAACCCAGGCCCGCCCACAGGAACGAGGTGATGCCGGCCTTCACGCGTTGCCCGTCGTCGGTCGTGGTCGTGAAATAACGCGCCATGTGCACGCCGCGCATGACGTCGGCGATGTCGACACCGCCCAGCGCCGTGCAGACGTTGCCCATCTCGTTCGAGAACGAAATCATCGTCGCCAGCACCGAGTTGGAGACGTACTTGATCATCTCGGCGGTCTTGTTGTTCGTGGCCATCGTCGGCGTGCTCGCGAACGGCGCGTACACCTCGCGTTGCACGTCCACGGACCGGTCGTCGATGCCGCCGAGCACGATGCGATCCGGCTTCATGAAGTCGTCGACCGCGACGCCCTCGGTCAGGAATTCCGGATTCATACCCACGCCGAAGTCGGCGCCGGCACGTTTGCCCGAGGCTTCCTCGAGCACGGGCAGCACGACTTCGTCGCTGGTGCCCGGCACCACGGTGCTCTTCACCACGACCACGTGGTAGCCCTGCTTCTCGCGCAGCGCTACGCCGATCTGGCGCGCGGCCTCGCGGATGTAGGTGAGGTCGATGCGCTGGCCGTCGAACGGCGTGCCCACCGCGATGAACGTGATGTCGGAATTGAGCACCGCCGCCCTGAGGTCGGTGGTGGCGCGCAGTTTCTTGCCCACGAGCCGCTGCAGCATGGCGTCGAGGCCGTTCTCGTGAATCGGCGCCTCGCCGCGGTTGATGCGCTCGACTTTCGACGGGTCGATGTCGACGCACTCGACGTCGTGGCCGATCTGCGCGAAGCAGGCGCCCGAAACGAGGCCGACGTATCCGGTACCGATGATCGAGATACGCATCAGGCTTCGTCCGCTTCCTGGTTGTGGTAGTACCAGATCATCGCGCGACGCAGGCCTTCCTCCACGTCGATGGTCGGGTTGTAGCCCAGGTGCGCGCGGCCCTTGTCGATGTTCGGGCAGCGGCGGTTGGGGTTGTCCACTAGATAGACCGCCTCGGGGTTCTCCTTGCGCACCAGCTTGCCGCTGTATCCGAACAGCTCGCGGCCCAGCGCGATGACCTTCTCGGCCAGCGTGGTCATGGAAATCTCGGGTGTCTCGGTGCCGACGTTGTACGGCTCGCCGTTGTGCCCTTTCACGAGCACCTTGTAGTAACCGGTGACCGAGTCTGCCGAGTAGCAGAACGTGCGCGTCGGCTTGCCGTCCGACCACATCACGATGTCGTTGCCGGCGAGCACGTTGCGCGCGAAGTCCGGCAGCACGCGCTTGTCGGTGATCTTGAGGCCGGGGCCGTAGTTGTTGAACGGGCGCGCGATCTTGGTCGGAATGCCGTAGTGCTCGGCGTAGATGACGCACAGCGTCTCGCCGAAGCGTTTCGACTCGTCGTAGCAGGCTCGCGGGCCGGTGCACGAGACGAGGCCGCGGTAGTCCTCGCGTGTCGGGATCGCATCCGGCGACGGATCGCCGTAGATCTCGCTCGAGGAATAGAACAGGAATCCTTCGACCGGCTTGCCGCCTGCCTTCTGCGCGACGCAATAGTCGAGCAGGTTGCGCAGGCCGTTGATGTTGGCGTCGATGCATTTCAACGGGTATTTGCGATAGAACGGCGGCGAGGCGATGCCCGCGGCGTGGATGATCCACTGGAAGTCCGGCATCGGCTTCGGCAGCGGCTCGATCATGTCGACGGCCTGCACCTTCAGATGCGGATTGCTCTCGAGCGCGGTCAGCCAGGCGGGACGGCCGCGGATGAAGCTGTCCCATACCGTCACCTTGATCGGCTGGGCGCGGCCCGCTTCGGACGTATTGAAGTGCAGCGCCGTCTGCACCAGGTAGTAGCCGAGAAAGCCGGCGCCGCCCGTGATCAGCAGATCCTTGCCGGCCATCTGCGCGAGTTCTTCACGCAAGTTGCCGCAGATGTAGTCGAGATCCTGTTTGAGGAGGTCGGAAAGGGCGGGAATGGCCCGGGCATTGGTCATGGAATTCGGCGTCCTTATAGATGCGTTTTGAGACAGCGCATGCATGCGCTGGCGTCCGATCGATCGCCTCTTTTCATAGTGAAATCACGCGGTTGACGCGCGCATTCGCCGGCGGCAAACGGCACAAGCTGCACCGGCCGCAATCTACCGTAGAAATCGGGAAACCCTGAGGGCATTCCGGACTGACACTGTCAAAAGCGTGATCCGGTTCAATGTCCAGTTTGCGTGTTTGTTTGGAGCAATCTGTCGTATTGCGCGGCCAGCTCGGCGCGATAGAGCGCGACCTTTTCGCGCGCCACCACGGTGGGTGGCGCCGGCAGCGCGGCAATCGTGCGCACCTGGGCCAAAACCGCCGCCGGATCGAACGTCTCCACCGCATGGCAATAGGCCGAAAGCCCCATCTCCGCCATGAGGTCGTCGTTCTTGCGCGCATAGCCGACCGAAATGACGGGACGGCCGAGCAGCAGCGACTTGAGCACGTTATGAAAGCGCGTCGCGATCACGAGATCGGTCTCGGCGATCTCCTCGAGCACGTGCTCGTGCGTCACGATCTCGCGCGCGACGAATGCGCCACCCGTAAGGGTCGGATGGCCCGCGAGCGCCGCGCTCAGATCCTTGACGGGACGCCGGTCGCCGCCGCGATTGCCGATGAGCAGCCGTACCGCGTAACCGGAGTCGAGCAGCGCGCGCGCCAGCCAGACGAGCTTCTGTAGATAGGCGGCGTAGATCTTCTCGCCCGCCTCGGGCGCGACGTTCCAGCCGGTGTAGCCCATGACGCCGAGCGCGATGCGGCGCGGCGGCCATTGGACACTCCGCGTCGCGACCTCGGGCGGAATCGGCAGGCTGAAGACCATGTCCGGCAGCACGCGGTCCGCGTCGGCCGCGATGCCGATTTCGCGCGCGAATTTCTTGGACGAATGCTCGCGATAGGAGCGGTAGTCGGCCGCCTGCAGTGCCGCGTGAAAATATCGACGGCTGCGCGGATGCGCGACGGGACCGGCGCCCACGCTCGCGAAGCGCACCGCCCCGCCGTTCTCGTTGACGACCGTGCACCAGCGCGCGATCTGATGGGGCACGTCGAACGGGCCCTGCCAGAAGTCGTCGGCGATGCCGGTGCCCGCGACCAGCAGCAAGTCGAGCTCGCGAGCGCGGTGTTTAGTCATCCGGCGACGCAGGGGCTCGGTGAGCCATTGCACGAACGCGCCCCAGCGCGCTTTCCAGCGCGACGGCACCAGGCGCCACGGCCGGTGCATGACCGGCAACAGGTCCGGATCGATCTGCCCGGCGAATTCCGGCAGGCCGGCGTTCGCGGCCGGCGGCGCCGACACGAGCACGAGCCGCAGCGATGGATCGCGCGCGCGCAGCGCGGCGACGGTCGCGGCGAGCGTCGCCTCGTTGCCGAGGTTGCGCACGCCAAACAACCCGAAGAGCCCGATGGTGCGGATCCGCTGAGCGCTCATTCTCCGGCCCGACGCGGACGCAACCTGCCGCGCACCTCGTTCCACAGGAATGTACGGTGCCAATAGACGCTGCGCACGATGAAGCGCAGCGCCGCGAATTTCTCCGACCACGCGATCGGCGCGCGCAGGACCGAGCGCACGTAGTCCCAGTGTGTCTGCCACACGACGAGGTGGCGTCGATCCGGCGCGGCCGGGTCGAGGAACTCACGCAGCTCCGCGGCCGTGCGATAGCGGCTCGCCGATTCGCGTCCCATGCGCCGATACAGCAGCAGCTCGGGAATGCGGCGGAATCCGCCGTACAGGCCGAGTTCGCACATCAATCCCATGTCGCCCGCGGGAAACGGCCGCTCGATTCCGGTGCGCAGGAGCACGTCCAGCCGGACCATGCCGGCCTGGGCATTGTTGAGCCGCAGCTCGAGCACCAGACGCTTGAAGCGCACGCTGGGCCGCGCGTCGAGCACCTCGAGATCGAAGGGATACTCGCCGAGCGGCTGACTCTCGTCGTCGAGCAGCATGGTGCGGCCGTAGCACACGGCTACGCCGGGTTCGGCGTCCAGCGTGGCGACGCAGCGCTCGAGCATCGTGGGCGCGCAGTAGTCGTTGGCCGAGGCCCACTTGAAATACTGGCCGCGCGCCTCCTCGACGACGATGTTCCAGTTGCGCGCGGCGCCCATGTTGCGCGGCTGGCGGATGTAGCGCACGCGCCGATCGCGCGCGGCGATGGCGGTGCAGATCTCCTGCGTGCGGTCGGTCGACGCGTTGTCGGAGATGATGAGCTCCAGATCGCGCAGCGTCTGCCCGAGCAGGCTGTCGACCGCCTGCTCCAGATGCTTCTCGCCGTTGTACACCGGCATGCCTATGCTCACGCGGGGAAGGCTGACGCGCGGCGCGTTCATGCGGCCACCGCCCGACGCAATACCGGTCGCTCGCCGTACGTCCACCAGCGCCACAGCCATTCGAGTGGCCCGTGGTTGAAGCTTGCCAGCCACCAGCGGCTCGCGAGCGCCTGCGCGACGAACACCACGACGGAGAGCGCGAGGCACCCCGCAGCGCCCACCTTGCCGATCAACGCGAACCCGAAGCCGCAGAAGAGCAGATAGTTGATCGCGGTCTGCGACAGGTAGTTGGTCAGCGCCATGCGACCGGCCGGCACCAGCCACGCCAGCGCGCGTTGCACCGGCGACCACTGCCACAGCAACGCGAACAATGCGACGTAGCCGATGGTCATGCACACGACGCCGGCGGAATTGACCGCGTGGCCGATGAACTGCATGGACACGGCTTGCGTCAGCAGGCCCGAATGCAGCAGCCAGCCCGTGAACAGCCAGTCGTGCTCGAGCACGAAGCCGACGGGCAGCAGGCACATCGCGAGGATGCCGAAGGCGCGCTGGTAGCGCTCGGGCTCGCGTAGATAGCCGCCGCGCGCCACTGCCACGCCCACCATGAATCGGCCCAGTGCATGCACCACCGCGGCGAGCGTCGCCCCGGACAGCACCTGCCAGCGGCAATCCTGCTGGAGCTGCATGGTCACGACATCGACGAAGTGGCCGTGGCTCATGACTGCCAGGCGCTCGGCCACCGACCAGCTGTCGGGATGGGCCGCCGCGACCGCACCCGAATCGAACATCAGATACAGGCGGCCCACCAACGGCCGGGCGAACACGGCGAGCGCGAGCCCCAACGGCACCAACACCGCGACGCGCAGCCGATAGACCAGCAGCAGGATGAAGCCCGCGATGGCGTAGACGTGCAGGATTTCTCCCGACCAGACCGCCAGCCAGTGCACGAGCCCCAGGGCGAACAGCGCGACGAGCCGGCGCGGATAGCGGCCTTTCAGCTTCGGAATCTGCATCGCGAAGCCGACGCCGAACAGGAACGAGAAGATGCCAATGGCCTTCGCCGCGATCAGCATGTCGATGAGATTGTCGGCTACGGCGTCGAGTCGCGCGCTCGGCAACGCCGCGAATTGCTCGGCTGTCACCGCATGGCCTTGGCCCGCGAACCACAGCATGTTGACGACCAGCACGCCGAACAACGCGGCGCCGCGCAACGCGTCGATGAGCGACAGCCGCGCGGCTTCGGGACGCGCGTGCGCCTGCCCTGCCTGAGCAGTCGCTTCGTGCGCGGCGGCCGCCATCATTTGCTCTCCGCGATGGGGCTTTCCGCCACAGGATTCGTCACCGGGCCATCCACGGCCGCCACGCTCCCGCCCGTGACGGGTACCGCAGACCAGGATTCCGTGCGCGCGTGCCAGTAGCGCTCGCAGCCGATCTCGAGCGCGTACTCCGCGGGGCGCAAGCCCACTTCGTGTTCGATGGCATCGAGCATCTGCCCCGTGACCTCGCGATCGCGCTGCTCCGGATCGCCGGCGGTGGCGCCGAACGGTCCGAGCACGCGCATGCGCACCACGCCGACGGCAACGTCGAGAATCGGCAGTGCGAGCAGGATCGGACAGCCGGCCGAACGCGCCAGCCGCGCGGCGCCCGTGGAAAACGTGCGGCTCTGGAAACCGGCGAACGGCCGCGTGAAGCTCGAGCTGCGCCCCTTCATCCAATGCGCGTCTACATTGAGATTGGCGATGATGCGATCGGACTTCAGCTTGTGGGCCAGATCGCCGAAGGCGCCACCCGTGTAAATGAACTCGAGTCCCTCGGGGCGCGCGATGCGCGCCGCGTGAACCGCCTGAGTGAGCTGCAGGTTGACACGCCACAGATGCGGCGTCCACGCGCCGCGGGGCAGCCGCGCAGCGATGACGTACAACGGCCGCTCGAATACATGCTGCGCGATCACGGCTCCGGTCGCAAAGCCGCGCACGAAGTGCGCCGTGGCCAGAACGAACGACTGCGGCGAGGCGATGATCTGCCGCGCGTCCTCGCCGCCCTCGATGATCACGGGATAGGTGTGCAGGTCAACGCGCCGCAGGATGAACTTTTGCGACACCGAGAACTCGTAGAACCGCAGCGCATGGGTACGCGCCGCGAGACGAAAAGCCTGCATGCGACTCAAACCGAAGGCGGCGCGCAGGTCGCGCCACTGACGACGCGCCTCCCCTTGGCTCAACGAGAACGGCGCGGCTAACAGCTTGGCGAACGACCATAGCGCGCCCATCGGCAGCACATATGCAGACCAGCGGGCGACCAGCGACAGCACTCCGCGCAGCACTTCGCCGCGCTCGGCGACGAAGATGTTCAGCGCGAGCATCGGAGTCACGCGCACGCGCGTGCCCGCTTCCAGCGACTTCTGGGTGCTGGCTGGCGAGACCGCCACGCCGCCGCCGAAATGCGCGCCGATCTTGCGCGAGACGTACGCGCGTTCCGCGGGCGTCGCGCACACCAATAGCGCGACCAGCGGCACCAGCGGCACGATGGCGAGCACTTGCAGGAAGAACGTCAGCAGATTGTGCGCCGGGAAGAAATGCTCGAGCGCGGACGTCGCCGCCATGAACGGGATGCACGCGAGCATGGGCAACGCCCAGGCCCGCAGATAGAACTGCTGCGGCGGTACGCCCACCGATTTCCACAGGCAGTACGGGATATACAGCACGCCGACGATGAGGCTGGGGATCAGCGAGCCCAGCGCGACGCCGACGACGCCCACCAAGTGCGCGAACACGATGCTGAGCGCGAGATTGGCCACCGCCTCGGCCGCGAGCGCCGGCACCAGGCGTCGATGCTGGTTCGCGCCGATGATCGACGCGCCCGCGACCGCGCGCGCGCCCCCGAACAGCACGATGAAGGCCAGTACCTCGAGCACCGAGCCCGAAGGTCCGCCGAACTCGGGTCCCATCCAGATGCCGATGAAGGACTCGCCGCGAAAGAAAAACGTGGCGGCGATCGGTGCCGCGGCGAGCGTCGCGACGCGTGCCGTGCTCAGCACTTCGTCGGCCACGTTCGTCGCCCCCGACGAGGTGAGCGCGCTCACGCGCGGGGTCATCATCTTCGACAACGCGCCCGACGCCTTGCTGGCGTAGTCGGCGAGATTGCCCGCGATGGCGAACACCGCCACGGCGCTGATCGGCAGCACGACGGCGATCACCAGCGCGTCGGTGTAATAGATGATGACGCCGAGCACGTGGATGGCGCTCAGAATCGCGCTGAACGAGAGAATCGTCTTGATGTGTGGCTTGAGAGGCTCGCGGAAGTTGAATCGCAGCTCGGGGTAGACGTGGCGCGCGCTCCACCAGGCGATGACTCCGTAGAGCACGGAGCCGCCGAAATGCACCCAGGCCAGTGCCACCAGGCCATGGCCGTGCCACAGCACGAACACGACGCCCGCGGTGCGCAGCGTGGTGACGAGGATCTCGACGCCGCTGGAGATGTCGAAGCGCTCGAGGCCGGTGACGATGCCGCCGTATACCGCGCCGATCAGCGTCGCGGCAACGGTGAGGCCACCGACGGTGAGCACGACCTGCGCTTCGGATGCGAGCGCATCGGGAATGTTGAAGAAGTGCGGCGATAGATAGGCCATCGCGGCGGACAGAACGATCGCGGCCAACCCCAGGCCACCGAACAACACCATCGCCGCGCTGGCGATGGACGACGACCCGCGCGTGTCGTTGACCGCGTGGTGGGCCGCGACGTAGCGGGTAACCGCGCCGCGCACGCCGAAGTCGAGCAGGCCGAGGTAGCCGACCAGTGCGACCAGCAGCGACCACACGCCATAGGCCGTGGCGCCGAGATTCTTTACGATGTAGGGCGATAAGAAAAAGCTGACGCCGGCCACGTACAAGAACGCGACCCAATTGGAGATGGCGTTGCGCGCGATGCCGCGCGGCCGCTTGCTGGCCATCATTCAGCGTCGGATCGGCAAGGCACCGCGATCATCGCAGGCCTTGGTGCTTGATCTTGTTGCGCGGACGCTCGGTCTGGCGCTTGATGGCCTGATAGACGAACTCGAGCTGAACGGAGCGCTCGGTGAATTCGGCGGTGGGATCGCTCGAATCGCGCTTCGTGAGGCGGCCGGTCAGTTGCACCGTCAGATCGGACGACAGCAGCCAGCCGATCGCGGCATAGCCGTAGAGGTCGTCGTCGGTGCGCGCGAGCTCTTTGAACTCGCGGTGCGCGAACGAGCCGCCGAGGTTCAAGTGCAGGCGCGGCGTGAGCTGCCGGTTGGCGTCCAGGGTGACGTCGCGATATTTCTGGCTCGCCAGCGGCGAGTTGCTGTTCTGGAAGTCGAGCACGTTGTACGCGGTGCGCAGCGCGGCCACGGTGCGCGTGCCACGGAACTCGAGCGTCGCCTCAGCGAAGTCTTCCTGCATCGGGTCGGTGACGCGCGTGACGTCCGTGCGCGGCACGTCGACGCCGGGCGCGCCGTCCTGCAGGCGGCCGAAGCGCACGAGATTGTCGGAATACTGCGTGCCGCCGGCGACGAACAGGCTGAGGGTGCGTGACAGGTTGCGGTCGATGCCGAAGCGCAGCAGCGGCGCGGAAGAGGATTCACCTGCATCGTGCAACATCGTGCCGCCCGCCTCGACGTACAGGCTGGTGCGCGTGAACTGGCTGGCCAGACGGAAAAAGGCTTCCTGACGGTCGTAGTCCTGCGTGACGTCGACGTTGGTGTTGGATCCCTCGCCCTGCTCGACGCGCTGCGCGTTCACGTTGAACGAGCGCTCGCTGCGCTCGGTGCCCGGCAAAGCGAACGTGAGCTCGCCGGTGAGCTGCTCGCTCGCCGGCACCTCGGAGTTCTCGTAGTCGGCGCGCGAATAGCGACCCGACGCGATGACGTGGAAGCCGGCGGCGTCGCCGAACTGTACGTCGGGACCGGTCGAGAAATAGCTGTCGTAAGTCCAGTTGTCGGGGCGATCCGGCGAGAGCGGATCCTCGAGCACCGGACCGTAGTTCTCCTGCACGACCCACACGAACCGTCCCGGCACGAAGGCGGCGTTGAACTCGCCCGAGAAACCGCGCAGCAGCTCGCTGTCGAGCGTGTCGTTGAAATAATGCAGATAGGTGAACGCACTGCGCAACTCGGCGTCGTAGCGCGCGCCCTGAGCCGAGAAGTCGAGCTTCATCGCGGCGCCGCCGATGTTGTCGGAAGGGCCGCCCTCGGACTGCAGCAGTACGTTGTCGGAATACGTGTTGCCGGCGATGAACGAGAGGTCGGTGTCGGCCGCCCAAGTGGGACCCGCGAGCGCGAGCCCCGCCAAACTCCAAGCGGATATCTTGTTTTTATTCATGTGCGGCGCTTCCCTTGCTGCTTCAGCTCGCCGGGCGGGCCCGCTGTCCTTCGTCGGATTCGTAGTAGCTCTGTTGCAGAGCCGTGCCCTGATATTCGTTGAGGATGAGACCGATCTGATGCCCCTCGCCCAACGCGGCGATGGCCTCCTGCACCGAGGCGCGCGGAGTGAAATCGGCGCGCACGACCAGCAGCACCTGACCAACGGCATCCGCCAGCGCGCGCGATTCGGTCGTCAGCAGGATGGGCGAGGAATCGAACAGCACGATGATGCGCGAGTCTTCCTGCAGCAGATCGCGCAGCACCTGCGACATGCGCGCGCTCGCCATGAGCTCGGTGGCGGACTCGGAATATCGGCCCGCGGGCACGATGCACAGACCGGGGATGCTGGTGCGGAACATCACGTCGCTCAGCGACGATTTGCCGTCGCCCAGGACATCGAACAGGCCGCGCTCCTCGCGCATGCCGAGCACCGAGGTCAGGTGGCGCTTCGCGCCGTCGGCGTCGACCAGCACCACGGTCCAGTCGCGCTCGGCCGCGAGGCTGATCGCGAGATTGACGCTGGTGAAGGTCTTGCCCTCGCTCGGCATCGCGCTCGCCACCATGACGGAATTGCCCGTCTCGGCGGCGGCACCCGTGCGCCGCGCCATCGTCGCGAGCATGGCGCGCTTGATCGCGCGGTATTCGGACGTGAGCCGGCGCTCGGCCGAACCCTGCGGAACGAGACCGGCGACCCGCAGGCCTTCGCGGTCGATGTCGTACAGCGGGCGCGTCGCGAGCTTCGCGGCGAGGCGGCCGGGTTGCGAATCCGCGGCGCGGATGTGCGGCGACTCGATGCGCGCGCGACTGCCGGTGGATTCAGCCGACGAATCACGCTTGGCCCGTTTCAGCGCTTCTTCGATGAGACTCATGGCATGCATCCTTTACGTCTCATCCAATGAGGTTTTGAAAAAACACGGCGGTGGGAACCCGGAACTTGAGCGCCACGACGAAGATCATCAGCAAGGCCACGAATGCGGTGCCGAAGCGCAGCGCCGAGCCTTGCAAGGCCGCGAGGTGCTGCTCGATGCGGCCGATCGACACCGTGCCGAACACCGGCAGGCGCGTGAGCTCGCCGAGCGTGGTCGCATTGGAGATCACCGGACGCAGCTGGTGCAGCACGTAGGCCAGGCCGGCGCCGGCGCCGAGTGCGCCCATGAGCACTGCGAGCAGCATCACCAGGCGATTCGGGCCCACGGGCGCGAACTTCGCAGCCGGCGGCTCGATGATCTCGAACTTCACGACGCCGGTTTCTTCGGCGCTCTCGGACAGTCGCGCGCGCTGCAGGCGATCGAGCAGCGCTTCGTACTGTGCCTTGGTGACGCCGTAGTCGCGACTCAGGCGGCCGAGCTCGGCTTCGACGTTCGGTGCGGTGTTGATCGAACGCTGCAGTTCGAAGATGTGTCGCTCGCGCTGGGTGATGTCGGCACGCGCGGCGGCGAGATCGACCTCGGTACTGTTGAGCTGAATGCGAATGCTCTGGTACATCGGGTTTTCGGACACCGACAGCGAGCCGGTGCCGCCGCCGCCATCGCGCAGTGCCTGCATCTCGTTCTCACGCCGCACCCTGAGCTCGGTGATGGTCTGCTGCAGGGCGACGACTTCCGGATGCTTCTCCGTGTAGCGCAGCAGCAAGTCCTCGAGCCGCGATTCGGATTCCTTGATGCGCGCGTCGATGTCTCTCTGGCCCGCGCTCGACACGTCGATGCCGTTACGGCCGGTGGGCACCATCGGCGCCTGTCCGCGCAACTGTGCATTGAGCTCGTCGCGCTGACTGACCAGCACGCTGAGTCCGCTGCGCGCCTTGTCCAGGCCGTCGCGCTCGGTCTGCAGGCGCGTGAAGTAGTCGCCGCCCTGCCCCGGCAGTACGCCGAAGTTGTCTTTCTTGAACGTCGCGAGCCGGTCTTCCGACACGCCCAGCTTCTTCTCGAGCTCGCCGAGTTCCTTGAGCAGGAACGACTGAGCCTCTTCGGCCTTGGCGCGGTTCGCGCCCTGCGTCTCCTGCACGAAGCCTTCGACCAGCGACTTCACGATGAACAACGCGCGATCACGGTTGGTGTCGGGGTAGGTGACGGAGATCAGCAGCGAGCCGCCGGTCTCCATGCCGCGCACCGGCACGATCTCGATCTTGTTGCGCAGGTTCTCGAGTAGTTTGTCCTGCTGTGCGGGAGTGCGCTGCTTGCCGCCGAACTCCGGCGACTCGGTCAGGCTCGCGAGGTGTGGCCGGCTCAGCAGCGTCTGGCGGACGTAGGCGAGCTGGTTCTCGACGTTGGTTTCAACCGCCAGGCCTTGCAGCAGGCGGCCGAGGCGCGAGCTCACGTCGACGTAGAACTTCGACGAGGCCATGTAGGTGTCGGGCAGCGACGCGACCGCGATGCAGCCGACGATCATCATCAGCCAGGCCACCGCCATGGCGTGCCAGCGGAAGCGCCAGGTGCCACGCAGCTCGTCGCGCACCTGTTGCGCGAGGACGTGGAGAGATTGCTCGACGTTTGCCATTTTCCGGAGTCCTTAGAAGCGAGCCTGCGGGACGACGATGACGTCACCGGGCTTGAGCAGGATGTTTTGTCGCATGTCGCCCTTCTGCATGAGGTCGCCGAGCTTCAGACGCTCTTCGCGCGCCTGCGCGCCGGTGGGGACCGCATGCACGACCTTGGCGCGATTGGGGGCCGCGTAATCGGTGAAGCCGCCGACTAACAAGACCACGTCGAGCACGCGCAAGCCGTCGCGATACGGAATGCTCTGCGGCGTCTTGACCTGGCCCATGACCTTGATCTGGCTGAGCGCGCTCGCGGCGGTGGTCACGATGACGTTCACCGTCGGGCTGCGCACGTATTCGGAGAGCACGGTCTCCATGTCGCGTGCCAGCTTCGCGGGCGTCTTGCCCACCGCGATCATGTCCTCGACCAGCGGCGTGGAGATCTTGCCGTCGGGACGCACCGGCACGGAGGTGGAGAGCTCGGGATTGCGCCACACGAAGATCTGCAGCACGTCGCCGGGGCCGATCGAGTAGTCAGGGCTCACAACCGGCGTCGCGGGCTGCGTGGGCGCCGCGGGCACCGCGTCGGCGGCCGAAACCACGGCGGAGCCGGTCAACAGGCACAACGCGGCCATCCAATTCGCAAAAGTCATCATTCGCCTGCTATGCATCGACGGCGCCACCCAAAAGAAAAATGAAGTCTGGCAAGAGACTGGGCGGGATTCTCGGGGAGGCCCCCCGACTCGTCTAGGCTGCGTTTTCGCGCCCCGTGGAGAACCGTGAGCGAGGTCACGGACCCCGGAAGCTGCATCCAATTAGGGGACGGGCCGCGCGGAGATTCATGATGGCATAGCGTCCGGTCGCGCAAACGCGGGCCACCATCACGTCATAACGAAGACCTTCCGGCCTCTCATGTGCGGATTCTGCGGAATTTTCGATCCTACGGGCTCCGCCGGCGTCGACCCCGGCCTGGTGCGCGGCATGACGCGCCTGATGGCAGAGCGTGGCCCCGACGCTGAAGGCTTCTACTTCAAGGGACGCGTGGGCCTCGGACACCGCCGCCTCAGCGTCATCGATCTCGCGGCCGGTGAGCAGCCCGTGTTCAACGAAGACCGCACCGTGCTCGTGGTCTTCAACGGCGAGATCTTCAACTATCAGGAAGTGCGCAAGACGCTCGAAGGTCTCGGCCATACTTTCCGCACCAACACCGACACCGAAGTGATCGTGCACGCGTACGAGCAGTACGGCGAGCGCTGCGTCGAGCATTTCCGCGGCATGTTCGCGTTCTTCCTGCACGATACGCGCAGCGGCGAAATCTTCCTCGCGCGCGACCGTCTCGGCGTGAAGCCGCTCTACTTCACCGTGCACAACGGCCGGCTGCTGTTCGCATCCGAAGTGAAGCCGCTGCTGCTCGCGCTCGGCGGTGTGGCCTCGCCCGATCCGGCCGCCATCGATTTTTTCGTGTCCATCGGCTACGTGCCCGGCGACCGCACCATCTTCCGCGGCATCCGCAAGCTGCTGCCCGGCCACTTCATGCGCTGGCGCAACGGTGCGCCGGCCATCTCCCAGTATTGGGACGTGCCGGATGAACCCGCGCGCGTCGCATCGTTCGAGGACGTCGAGCGGCAGTTCCTCGACCTGCTGCGCGAGAGCGTGCGGCTGCGCATGATCTCCGACGTGCCCATCGGCGCGTTCCTCTCGGGCGGCGTCGACTCCAGCGTGATCGTGGCGCAGATGGGTGAGCTCACGGGCAAGCCCGTCAAGACGTTCTCGGTCGGCTACACGGACAGCCCCGAAGCAAACGAGCTGCCGTTTGCACGCACGGTCGCGGACCACCTGCACACCGATCACACCGAATTCCATCTCACGCACGGCGACTTCTTCGAGAACATCGAGGAGTTCGTGTATCGCTCCGAAGAGCCCATCGTCGAGAGCGCCGGCATCGCGCTCTACAAGCTCGCGAAGCGCGCGCGCC
>JAYTOI010000113.1:0-21177 GCA_043747875.1 Pseudomonadota bacterium
TGGCACCTCCTCGAAGCGCACGCCCTGGTTGCCGGCCGTGGCGACCGCCACCTTGCGGTAGTGAGGATGCAGCGTGGTCGGCACGAGGATGCGCAGCGACTTCGACTTGCGATGCGCGCGGATCGACATCAGTGCCGCCTCGGCCACCGCGGAGCCGCCGTCGTACAGCGACGCGTTCGACACGTCCATGCCCGTGAGCGACGTGATCATGGTCTGGTATTCGTAGATGAGCTGCAGCGTGCCCTGCGAGGCCTCCGCCTGATACGGCGTGTAGGCGCTGTAGAACTCGCCGCGCGTCGTGATGGCCCACACCGCGGAGGGGATGTGATGCTCGTAGGCGCCCGCGCCGATGAAGTTGAGCGGCGTGCCGTCCTGCGCGGCGCGCGCACTCATGAGGCGGCCGATTTGCATTTCATTGAGCGCATCGGGAATTCCGGCCAGCGACTCGATGCGCAGGTCCTTCGGAATCTCGTCGAACAGATCGTCGATGGACTGCGCGCCGATGGCGGCGAGCATGTCCGCGACGTCCTTCGGCGTATGCGGATTGAATGGCATGCCTCAGCCCTCCGCGGCCAGGTGCGCCGCGTATTCCGCGGCGGACATCAGTCCCGATGGCGTGCCAGCCGGTTTGACACGTGCGATCCACCCCGCGCCGTACGGCTCGGAGTTGATGAGCTCGGGTTGCTTGCTCAGCGCCGGGTTGCCTTCGAGCACCGCGCCCGCGACAGGCGAATACACGTCCGAGGCCGCCTTCACGGATTCGACCACGGCGAATGAATCGCCGACCTCCAGTGTCTTGCCGGCTTCGGGCACTTCGACGAACACGAGATCGCCGAGCGCACTCTGCGCGTGATCCGTGATGCCGACCTCGACCTCGCCGTTCGCGAGGGTGCGGACCCACTCGTGCGACTTGGTGTATTTCAGATCGGCGGGAATGTTGCTGTTCATCTTTATGCTCCGCGAAATATTCTAACTAACGAGAATCTTGCCGTGGCGTACGAACGGCGCCTTGACCACGCGCGCGTTCAGCAGTTTGCCGCGCACGTCGACCTGGACCGTGGCGCCCGTGGCGCGCGGCACCCGAGCCAGCGCGATCGACTTTTCCATCGTGGGCGAGAACGTACCGCTCGTGATCTCGCCATCGCCGGCCTCGGTGACCACCTTCTGGTGGCCGCGCAGCACGCCGCGATCTTCGAGCAGCAAGGCGACGAACTTGCGCGCCAGGCCGGCGGACTTCAGTGCCTCGAGCGCCTTGCGGCCGATGAAGTCGCGCGTCGCATCTTCGAACGACACCGTCCACGCGAGGCCGGACTCGAGCGGATTCTGGCTGTCGTCCATGTCATTGCCGTAGAGGTTCATGGCCGCCTCGAGGCGCAGCGTATCGCGCGCGCCGAGGCCCGCAGACTTCACCCCGCGCGCGTTGAGGTCGCTCCACAGGCCGGCGGCCTCGCCCGCAGGCAGCATCACCTCGAAGCCGTCCTCGCCCGTGTAACCAGTGCGCGCCACGAACCAGTCGCTCCGCTCATTCATGGAGAAGGATTTGCCGAAGAACTGTTCCAGCGCCAGCGCCGTCGCGCGATGCCCGGCCGGCAGCAGCTCCGCGACCTTGGCGCGCGCGTTCGGGCCCTGCACCGCGAGCATCGCGAGGTCCGCGCGCTCTGTGAGCTCGACGCCGAAGGACGGCGCGATGCCGCGCATCCATGCGAGGTCTTTATCGCGCGTGCCGGCGTTCACCACCACGCGGAAACAGGATTCATCCAGGAAATAGATGATGAGATCGTCGATGACGCCGCCGGCCTCGTTGAGCATGCAGCTGTAGAGGGCCTTGCCGGAATCCCTGAGCTTCGCGACGTCGTTCGCGAGCAGCTTGCGGAAGAACTCGCGCACCCGCGGCCCGCGCGCATCGATCACGCACATGTGCGACACGTCGAAGATGCCGCAGTCGCGGCGTACCGCATGGTGCTCGTCGATCTGCGAACCGTAGTTGACCGGCATGTCCCAGCCGCCGAAATCGACCATGCGCGCGTTGAGCGCGACGTGCAGGTCGTAGAGAGGTGTGCGTCTGCCCAAGAATTTCTCCCCAGAGAACCAAAACAGCTACGCACCGCGGCGCAAAAAAAAGGGCGGCGGGGAAATGGGGACATTCCTCATTTTGTTGTAACACAGCGGCGCGCGCGATCGAGAGGCGTGCACAGAACTTTGTTACAGCAAAATGAGGAATGTCCCCATTTCCCCGCCGCCCCTCTGTCCTTGAACCTGAGAGATCGGGCAACCACGCCGTGGCTACCGCACCCCTTCGGTGGATGACATTCATATGAATGACGTCATCGCTCTCCAGAGCCCGCCTTCAAACCCTGCCGTTCTTTTGCCTGAGCGTTTCCGGGCGGAAACTTGCGCCTTCGGCGCCCTCATTTAAGAGGGTCTCTCGGACGGGGTCTGCTGGTTTGGCGAGCGGTGGCATCATAACAGCCCCTTTCCGCAGCCGTGAGGCCTCCGACCGCCATGAAAACCCGTCGCGCCAGGCCGGTTCGGCCGTTGAATCTGCTCGTATTAGTCGCCGCTTCAATGATATCCGTCGCATCCTTGGCGCAAGTCGACGCCCGCCTCGCGGCGCTCGAAGCCGCGGAAATCGCGCGCTTCGAGGCGAATGTGGACGCGAATGCCGAGGCGCTCGAAAAACTGCTCGATCGCGACCTTTCCTATACACATTCGAATGGCGATCTCGATACAAAAACCTCGTTCATCAAGTCGCTGATCGACGGCACGCGAGACTACCTGTCCACCGAGCCCGCCATCGACAGCATCCGTATCTATGGCGATGTCGCGATCGTTCGGGGAACCGCGCAGGTGTCGGTCGCGACCAAGGGAGGGGAGCCGCGTGCTCTCTCACTGAGTTACACCGATGTGTGGTTATGGAAAGGCGGCCGGTGGCAGATGACAGAGTGGCGGTCGACGCGCCTGCCGGAGACTGCGGCGGCGGCCAAGTAAACGCGGGACCGCGAGCCGTCGGGGAGGAGTGGGCATATCCAGTCTCGCTTTGCCGTTCACCCTGGCGCTGCTAAGTGCAGAAGTACGGATAAGCCCGCGATGACAAACTGTAGCTGGAGATAGTCTTGAGAGTTCTTGCAATTTTCTTGCTGACGCTTGCGTTCGTTGCCGGTTGCGGAGGCGGTGATGGAAGCGGCAGCAGTAGCTCCAGCAGCAGCAGCAGCGGCGGCGCTGCCGACCCTACGCCTACTCAAACTACCCAGGCGTCGAACGCGAAAGTTCAGATCCTCGTCTCGGGCGCCACCACGAACAATGTGCGGCTCGACTGGGACGATACGGTCAACGAGTCCACCGGTTACACCATCGAGCAGCTCACGGCCGGTTCGTGGACGGTGATCGCGACCGTCGGTCGGCCGGCCGGGCGTGCGACGACGGTTTCCTGGACGGGCACAGTTACACTGCCGGCCACGTTGCGAATTCGTGCGACGTTGTCCGGCCACAGCGTGATCTTGTCGACGGCCGCCAATGTACAGCAGCTCTCCGCGGAGATGCCAGCGAGCTTCCCGTCGATCGTCCTCGACCAGGCCGAACCCTTGCACGATCGTCTCGGCGTATCCATCGTCAATCCTGCGGGCACGTTCGTCACGTACACCCTCGACGGCACCGTCGTGGATGCGAACGCGGCGGCGCCACTGTTTGGTCCGGGACTCGGTTTCAGCCGCCTGCCTGTTGGAGCGCACGTGGTCGGCGCACGCTTTCGCCTGTCCTTGGACCGGGTCATCGAGGTCCAGCGAACCGTCCAGGTGAGAGCAGGCGACATTTCCCCGTTCTTCGCGGGGGCTTCGGATGTGAACATCGGCCAGAAAATCTTGTTGTCCGCGCAGCCCCGCAGCGACTTCGGAATACAGCAGGTTCAGTTCTTCCTGGACGGCAGATCGCTCCAGACCATTTCGGCGCCCAACTACGGTTCCGATGAGTACCATATCAACGTAGACGCGCGCGCAATCGGCTCGGGTTCGCATAGCCTCGGGGTGGTCGCAACGGCCGGTAATGGGATCGTCGGCGTCGCGTCTTCGATCTTCAATGTGCGAAATCCGCCTTTGGTGACGATCACATCTCCGTCCAATGGAATGCTCGCAATCGGCACCATCCGCGTGAGCGGAACGATGATGAGCGACGTGGTGGGCGCCAGCAGTCGACTCTCCGTCAGACTCGACAATGTTCCAATCCAGGAAATCACTGCCTCGACGTTTTCATTCGACGTAAACCTGGCCTCGCTGGCACCGGGCAGCCGCGCGCTCCTGTTTACTGCCACGGACGGGGTCACATCCGCGCATCGGCAACTGAGCATCTACGTCACGGCGATGCCGGCGCTCGTGCGCGCACCCGTCGTCAACCTCCCCACCGGCGCTCAGATCCTGGCGATGGATAGCGCACCGCTCACCGTCGTCGCCCACACCCCGGACGCGCCGGGCTACAACGTATTCAGTAGTGGGGGCATTCGCAGGACGCTCGACTACTCGGGCGACGAAATCTACAGCGACACCAATTGGCAGGTTGCGCAAGGTCACGTGTTCACGATTGGCCGGCTTCCTGCGGGGGCGTCGCGAACGATGCACCTGCTCCACTGGCCGCCAACGGGGCCGCGCATCGATGCTTTCGATATCGGCGCCCGAGTAAGTGGTGTTCATGCGGTGGTCTGGCCATGGGTGCTGGCGGGCGCCTCTTCGAACGGGATCGGCCAGCCGTTCTTCACTTTTTACAATGCGGCAACGGCGGAAGTAGTTAGCCCAAGCCTGCCGGCACCACAGACTGGCTTCGAATCGGGTTCCGGCCCCGTCGCCATCCACAACTTTCATGTCGCACCCGGCGGGTTGGTTCTCTACTACTCCTCGCACGCCGACTTATCGCTGCACCGCTGGACTCAGGCTACGAATACCGACGAAGTCATCTCTGGAACCTACGGTGCCTCCTGGCCACAGACCGATGGAGTAAACGTCGCCTGGGAGTCACGCGTACCGGAGCCAGCGCTCGACGTGATCAACGTCGCGACCGGAACGCGCACCCGGCTCTCGAGCTCGCTCGTCCCTCACCAGTGGTACGTCGAGAACGGGCTCATCGCATGGAAGGAAAGCTCGCCGAATGCTTCTGCCATCAAGGTGACGGATGGGACGACTACCATCACGCCCTCGATGCGCCAGTCCTCGGTGCTGCACGGGGTGGGCAGAGACTTCGCGGTGTACGTCGATGAATCGAAGCTCTACGCCACGCGCATGGCGGGAGCGCCGAGGTTGCTGCTCGACTTCGTGCCCGATTCGGTGCACGTGTCGGGCGACACGGTTCTGTTCACGTTGGGGGGTTCGGCGATTTACGCAGTTCAGCCCGACTGAACGACGACACACTAGATCCGAGGTACCGCCAAGCTGTCGGTAGCGACCAAGGAAGGCGAGCCACGCAGCCTCGCGCTGAGATTCACCGACGTGTGGTAATGGAAAGGCGGGAGATGGCAGATGACAGTGGCGGTCAACGCGCCTGCCGGAGCCTGCGGCGGCGAAGTGAACGTGGAACGCGCAGGAGACGCCCAACGTCGGGCAGGAACCACGCCGATCGGGTGTCACGATTCTCCAGCAGTTCGCAGATATAGTTAGTTCGAACGAAGTCGCGGCGCCAAGACGCTGTGTTGTTGATATCGAAGCAGGGGCCTAGCCATGCGAATTCTTGCAGTTTCATTGTTGACTCTCGCCTTCGTTGCCGGTTGTGGCGGAGGTGGTGGCAGCGGCAGCGGCAGCAGCAGCAGCAGCAGCAGCAGCGGCGGGACCACGCCCGGTCCAACGCCCGCTCAAACTACCCAGGCTTCGAATGCAAAGGTGCGCGTCACCGCGTCCAGCGCGGCGGCGACCAACGTGCGGCTCGACTGGGACGATACGACCAACGAAGCCACTGGCTACACGGTCGAGCAACTCTCCGGAACCACATGGACCGTCGTCGCCACGGTGCCCCGCCCCACCGGCACGGCCACGACGGCGAGCTGGACCGGCACCGTCACGCTGCCTGCAACGCTGCGCGTGCGCGCGACCTTCGTCGGCTACAGCGTCACGCTGTCGTCGGCGCTGGCGCAACAGCAACTCACCGCGCAACTACCCGCAACAGCCCCGACCATCACGCTCGCGCAGACCGACCCCGTGCACGATCGCGTCGGGGTCACCATCGCGAACCCCACGGGCACGTTGGTCAACTATCAAGTGGATGGCGCCATTGTGAACGCCACGCCAGCAGGCGCGGCGCTGGCGCCGACGATCGACGCGGGCGCGCTGACCGCGGGTGCGCACACGATCGGTGTGTTGTTTCGCATCAGCGACGACAACTCTTTCCTGGCGCTGCGCACCGTGCAGGTCCGGTCCCCGGACATCACATTCTCATCGATCGGATTCTTCGGACTCACGAACGGCGGTACTGCCACCATCGGCGCGTCTGCACAAAGCGATTTCGGCGTCCAGCAAGTCGAAGCTTTCATCGACGGCGCCTCGATCGGCGTCGTGATGCAGGGAACCGGTTTCCAGTTTCAGTTCGACACGGTGGCGCTCGGCTCGGGCGGGCACAACCTGCTGCTCGTAGCGACGGACGGCAATGGCACACGTGGCCAGAAGGCGCAGGGGTTCACCGTGACCCTGCCGCCCGTGCTGACTCTGACATCTCCTTTTGACGGAGCACTCGCGAATGGCACGCTGGTCGTCGGCGGAACGATGGCAACCGACAAGACGCCGGCGACGCTACGGCTCACGGGCACGCTCGATGGCACGCAGGTCATCGACACCACCGCCACGCCGTTCGCGGTCAACGTGCCACTCGCCGGCGTCGCACCCGGCCGTCATCAGCTCGTGCTCACGCTCAGTGACGGCACGGCGACCATAAACCGTTCGCTCGCGATCGTCGTCACCTCGAGCGCGCCGCTCGTGTACACGCCTTTCGGAAGATTTGGTGGCGCGGACGCCGTGCAGGCCGTCTCCGATAGCCCCGCCGAGGTCATTTACGCGCGGCATCCCGGAGAGAACTACGAATACCGCGTGTACTCATCGACGGCAGAGCGCCAGCTCACCGTGCCGGCGTTTGCGCAATATCTCGCCGTGTACAACATGCGTCTGTCGCATGGGCACGCGTTCGGGTTCGTGCGCGAAGCAGCGAACGGCACCGGGCACTTCATTCATTGGACGCCCGATGGCCTGCCGCACGATGTGACCACGCTGCCCGGCAATGTGGCAGACGAAGGGTGGATTCACGCGATGCAATGGCCGTGGCTGCTCGTGGGCAACAGCTCGGGTACGAGCGCGCAGAGGATGCGCTTCTACAACGCGGACACGCGCATGATGCTCACGCCGCCGTTGGCGGACATGTACGCGGGCAAGCTCAACCTCCGCTTCACGGGGCGGAACAACTTCTATCTGTCGCCGGGAGGAATCGTCCTCTACTACTCCACACCCGGCGGTATCCGGCGCTGGACGCAGCAGACCGACGTCGACGAACTGATTCCACTCACGAGCGGGCGAATCGTCCCGCAGACGGACGGCATACGCACTGCATGGCAGGAGCAGAACGTCTCGAACGGTCACTCCGGCCTCGTGCTCACGCGGCAACTCGAGTCGAACGGCGTGCAGAGCGACGTCACGCAATTCATCGACGAAACGGCTTTTGCGAACGACCAATGGCATCTCGCCAACGGCCTGCTCGCGTGGCGGGAAGTCGGGGCGAGCGCGGGAGCAATCAAACTGGACGACGGCACGACCACCATCACGCTGTCGAACCGGCTTTCGTCGCGCCTCTACGGCCTCGGCAGCAATTTCGCGGTCTACAGCGACGACGGCAAACTGTATTCCGGCAAGATCACCGGCACGCCGCAACTGCTGCTCGATTCCACGCCCGACACACTCTGGATCTCGGGCAACACAGTGTTCTTCACGATCGGAATCTCGAGTACGTATTACGCCGTGCAGGTGAACTGAGCGGGGCGGCCGCCGGCCACCAAGGGGCGCTTATCAAACTACCGTCGCGCGCCCCACTGCGCCCTTAAGGGCGCAGTGACCTAGCTTCGCAACGCCGATCTGGTACAAACCAGATCGGCACTCCCGCATCCGGATTACCACTGAGGTAGTTAGCAATGCGCCTGCATCGAAATGTCCCGGGACTCATCGCCGTGCTGACCGTCATCGCGCAACTGGCCGCATGCGGCGGTGGCGGTGGAAGCGGCAGCAGCAGTGGAAGCTCCTCGGGAGGCTCCTCTGCGCCCCCTGCTCCAACGGCCACGCAGATTTCACAGGCCGCCAACGCGAAGCTGCGTGCGGTCGCCTTGAGCGGCACCACGACCAACCTTCGCCTGGAATGGGATGACACCGTCAACGAATCCACCGGCTACTCTGTCGAGCGAATGTCCGGTGGCACCTGGTCGCAGATCGCAATCGTCGGACGCCCGACGGGTATGACCACCATGGCAACGTGGACGGGTAGCGTCACGCTGCCCGCGACGATGCGTGTGCAGGCGATGCTGCCGTCGTACAGCATCGCGCTGTCGACCGCCACGGCCCAGGCGCTGATCGATCAGCAAGCCTTGACGACCGCGCCAACAATCGTCTTCAACCAGCCCGAGCCCGTGCACGACAGCGTCGCCGTGTCCATCGCGAACAGCACGGGCACATTGATCGGATACAAGGTTGACGGCGTAGACGTACCGGCGTCGCCCGCCGTCCCCGGATATGGTCCCGCGCTCAATTTCGAAACAACGGTGCCCGGCGCGCACATCGTCTCCGCGCTGCTGCAACTCTCCGCGAGTCAGTTCATCGAAGTGCAGCGCAGCGTCCAGGTAACCGGCAATCACATCGACTTCTTCGATTTTCACCGCCCTCCGGTACGGCGCGGAACGACTATCTACCTCAGCACCGATGCCGACAGCGATTTCGGCATGCAGAAAATCGAGGGCTTCCTGGATGGCGTGCTCATCGGGACGGCGACCGGGCGGACCAGCGTCATTGGCGGAAACCAATTCGAATTCTCATTCGACTCCAGCGTCTTCCATTCCGGCCATCACGAATTCCTGGCGGTCGCGACTTCCAGCAATGGAACCAAGGCGCATCAGCTCAGCGCGTTCGAGCTGATCAATCCGCCGAGGCTGACGGTCACCACACCCCAGGACAATCGCATCGTCACCGGCACCTTGCACATCGGTGGCAGCATGGCGAGCGACCGGGCCGGTGCGAACCTGCGCTTGAGAGTCAGGCTCGACGATGCTGACGACGACGAACTCGTAGTAGATACGACGGCAAACCCGTTCTCGGTCGATGTGAATATCGCAACTCTGGTACCGGGCCGGCACCGCGTGCACATCACGGCGGACGATCAGATTCTCGGCGAGCCGGGAGAGCTGCCAGATCGCGGGAGTCAATCGCTTTTTTTCTACGTCGCATCGTCCACCGCGCTGGTGTACGAAACCTGGGCGGATCTCGGCATCGACACGGACGTGCTGGCGGTGGATACGGAGCTCGATCAGATTCTGTATTTGCGCGGCCGCTTCCTGCTGGCACACCTGCGGCGCTACTTCGTGCGAACCGCTGATTCGGAGCGGGAGATACCGTTGCCAGCCGGCGCGCGAGCCGATTCATGGTTGTTGGCAAACGGACATGCTTTCGCCAATGCGTTTCCTCCGCCCGACCAGCTCCAGTTCACCGTGACGTATCACTTCACGCCGGACGGACAGGTGCACGAGGTCACGAGTCCAACTGGCGCCAGCGCACGCGCGGTGCAATGGCCCTGGCTCGTCTACGCAGACCAGCGAGGTAATCACTTCTACAACGTGCTCACGGGCGTGACCGTGACCCCGCCGCTGCTCGATCCGGGATCCGTAACGTTTTTCGAGGATGCGGGACATCTGGTCGTGTTCTACGCATCTGGCGCTCAGGGTTCGAGCGGGGTCCGCCGTTGGGATCAGGCCTCGGGCCTCGATTCGCCGGTGCCGACGTCACAGGACGGTTGGGACGTCAAAACCGATGGCATTCATGTCGCGTGGCGCGATGGTCCAGGGTTGAAGGCGATGGATGTGTCGACCGGGGTCCAAACCGAATTGACCCAAGTCTTTTGGGCCTCGACCAATTCGCTGACCGTCGGCGATGGCTTGATTGCCTGGCAGGAATACATACCCTCCCCGACCTCGTACGCCACGAGGCTGTTCGATGGCACGACTACGTCCCTGCTTTCGCAACGAGGGTCGTCCAACATCTACGGCATCACTGCGGGCCGCGCACTCTATCGGGAAGACGAAGCGGTATACGCGAGGACTCCGAATGGCCAGCCGCAGCTGCTTTTCGAAGGCTTCGCCCCGCAGGTCTTTCCCGTGCACGACGTGGCATTCCTCGTCGTCGGCGATTCGAACAAGACGGTGTTTCGGATACCTCTGAACTGAGCCGGCATCGTAAACTGCGGGGCATGCATCCGCGCCGCAAAGCCATCCCCGTTCGCGTCGGCCGCGTGACGGTCGGCGGCACCGCCCCCATCGTCGTACAGTCGATGACCAACACCGACACGGCCGACATCGAAGGCACTGCACAGCAGATCAAGGCGCTGGCGCGCGCGGGCTCGGAACTGGTGCGCATCACGGTCAACGAAGCCGCCGCCGCGGCGGCCGTGCCGAAGATCCGCGACCGGCTCGCGCAGCTCGGCGTGGACGTCCCCATCATCGGGGACTTCCATTTCAACGGGCACAAACTGTTGCGCGAGCATCCCGAGTGCGCGGAGGCGCTGGCGAAGTACCGCATCAATCCGGGCAACGTCGGAAGAGGTTCCAAGCGCGATCCGCAGTTCGCCGAGATGATCGAATTCGCCTGCACCTATCGAAAACCCGTGCGCATCGGCGTGAACTGGGGCTCGCTCGACCAGGACCTGCTGACTCGCATGATGGACGAGAACAACGCGCGCGAGGCTCCGTTGACGTCGCAGGAGATCATGCGCGAAGCCGTGGTCGCTTCGGCGCTGCAGAGCGCGGAGCGCGCGGTCGAGCTGGGCCTGCCGCGCGAGCGCATCATACTTTCCGCCAAAGTTTCGGGCGTACAGGACCTCATCGCTATCTACCGCCGCCTCGCCGGGCGCTGCGACTGGCCGCTGCACCTGGGCCTGACCGAGGCCGGGATGGGCAGTAAAGGTATCGTCGCCTCCACGGCCGGCATGTCGGTGCTCTTGCAGGAAGGCATCGGCGACACGATCCGCGTGTCGCTGACGCCAGAGCCCGGCGGTGATCGTACGAACGAGGTCATCGTCGCGCAGGAGATCCTGCAAACCATGGGCCTGAGAGCGTTCATCCCGATGGTGGTCGCCTGCCCGGGCTGCGGCCGCACCACGAGCACGTATTTCCAGGAACTCGCGCAATCCATCCAGTCGCACATCCGTCATCGCATGCCGGAGTGGCGCAAATCCTTCGACGGCGTGGAGGACATGACGGTCGCGGTCATGGGCTGCGTGGTGAACGGTCCCGGCGAGAGCAAACACGCGAACATCGGCATCTCGTTGCCGGGCACCGGCGAGCGCCCGGTCGCGCCTGTGTACATCGACGGCGAGAAGGGCCCGACGCTCAAGGGCGAACGCATCGCCGAGGAATTTCAGGAACTCGTCGAGCAATACGTTGCCAGAAGGTATTCCCGCAAGGCAGAGGTAGCGACATGAACGGCTCCAACGACGAAACCCTGATCAACAAGAAATGCGTGCCCTGCCACGGCGGCGTCAGCGCCTTGAGCGCGGACGAGGCGCGCAGGATGCACGCGCGGTTGTTAGATTGCGCGTCCGGGGACGGCTGGCAGATCGTCGAGGAGGGCAAGGCGCTCAAGCGCGAGTTCAAGTTCGCGGACTTCTACCGCGCCATGAGCTTCGTGAATGCCGTCGCCCACATCGCCAACTCCGAGGATCACCATCCGGACATCGAGTGCGGCTGGGGCTACTGCCGCATCCGCTATCAGACGCACGCCATCGGCGGGCTGCACGAGAACGACTTCATTTGCGCCGCCAAGATCGACCACTTGCCGCGCAGCTAGGAATGCAAGTGGCCAAACAATCATCGGACGCCGCCGCCTCGGCGGCGATCTCCGACGTGGGCGGCAGCCCTGAGCAAGGGCCCCTGACAAAATGGTGGGCGCTGTACGTCCTGTGTTCCGGCGTATTGATGATCGTGCTCGACACGACCATCGTGAACGTGGCACTGCCCTCGATCCGCGCGGATCTGCATTTCACCGAGACCTCCCTCGTGTGGGTCGTGAATGCCTACATGTTGACGTTCGGCGGCTTCCTGCTGCTCGGCGGACGGCTCGGCGACCTGTTCGGCCATCGCAAGCTGTTCCTGCTCGGACTGGTGTTCTTCACGCTGGCGTCGTTGGGCTGCGGACTCGCCACCTCACAAACCATGTTGATCGCCGCCCGCGCGATTCAGGGATTGGGCGGCGCCGTCGTCACGGCCGTGGCGCTGTCGCTCATCATGGATCTGTTCAGCGAGCCCGGCGAGCGCGCCAAGGCGATGGGCATCTAAGGCTTCGTGTGTTCGGCCGGCGGCAGCGTCGGCGTGCTGCTCGGCGGCTTCCTCACCACTGCGCTCAACTGGCATTGGATCTTCCTCGTGAACCTGCCGATCGGCGCGCTGGTGTACGTCGCGAGCCTGCGCCTGCTGCCCGCCGATCACGTGCCCGAGAAAACTGTGCGCCTGGATTTCGCGGGCGCCATCACGGTGACCAGCTCGCTGATGCTCGCCGTGTACGCCATCGTCAATGGCCGTGAGCTCGGCTGGACGTCGGCGGCGACACTGACGCTGCTCGGCGCGGCCGTGGCGCTCATGGCCGCGTTCCTGGTCATCGAGATGCGCGTGCGCGAGCCGTTGATGCCGCTGTCGCTGTTCAAGCTGCGCAACGTGGCCGTCGCCAACACCGTGGCCGTGTTGTGGGCCGCGGCGATGTTCGCCTGGTTCTTCATCGCGGCGCTCTATCTGCCGCTCGTGCTCGGCTACGATGCGCTCGAGGTGGGGCTGTCGTTCCTGCCTGCAAACCTCATCATGGCGGCGTTCTCGCTCGGCCTGTCGGCCAAGATCGTCATGCGCTTCGGCTTCCGCGCGCCATTGTTTGCCGGGCTGTTGGTCGCGGCCGCCGGCCTCGCGCTCTTCGCGCGCGCGCCGCTCGCGGGCGATTTCTGGTTCGACGTCTTCCCTGGCATGGTGCTGCTCGGCATCGGCGCAGGGGTTGCGTTCAATCCGTTGCTGCTGGGAGCCATGTCCGACACGGGGCCGAACGAGTCCGGACTCGCGTCCGGCATGGTGAACACTGCGTTCATGATGGGCGGCGCGCTCGGGCTGGCCGTGCTCGCAAGCTTCGCCGCGTCACGCACCGCGGCCGTAACCGCCGCGGGGGCGGACCCGCGCGCTGCGCTCAATGCGGGCTATCACGTGGCGTTCGCGCTGGGCGCGACGTGCGCGGCGGTGGCCGCATGCCTCGGTGGCGCGTTGATGCGCACCCGGACGCAGGGCACGGCGCCCGCAACTGCGATGCATTGAGCGGCGTTGAGGCCCTTCGAGCGCGATTGATCGAACTGCTCGTCGAAGGCGAGCGCGCGCGGCAACAGACGTTGGCCTCGACGTCAGTCTGGCGCGCGTCGCGCCTCGTAGCGGAACAGGAACAACCCGCTCGCGATGATCACCGCGGCGCCAACCAATGTGTTCCACGAGGGCAGCGTCGACCAGATCAGGAAGTCGAGCGCGATCACCCATGCCATGGCCGAATACTCGAGCGGCGCCACGCTCGCGGGCGTCGCGTGTTTGAACGCCACCGTGATGCCCCATTGCCCGACAGCGCCGGTCAACGCAATGCCCAGCATGATCGGATAGTGCGCGCGCTGCACGGGCTGCCAGCTCGGCACCGCCAGCACAGTCGCGCCGATCGCCAGCATGCACGTCATCCAGAAAATCATGGATTGCGTGCTGTCGGTGCGGCCGATGATCTTCACCAGGATCGACGACAGCGCATAACAGAACGCGGTGCCGAGGACGGCGAGTGTGCCCAGCGTGCCCATACCGCCCATGCTGAAATGGATGCCGCTGGGGTTCGTGACGATGAGTACACCGCAGAAGCCGACGAAGATCACCAGCCACTGCGTTCGCGTGACCCGGTCGCCGAGCATGAAGATCGACAGGATGGCGATGATCAGCGGCGCGACGAAGAACAACGAGTACGCCATCGCGAGCGAGAGCTCCTTCAACGCGAACGTGTACGTCACCATCATGATTACCGACAGCACGCCGCGCACGAAATGCAGCGGCCAGCGCACGCGCACGAGCTGGCCGAGCCCGCCCGCGAGCACTGCCCAGAGGAATACCACCGGCAGCGCCGTGAGTCCGCGCAGCGCCGCGACTTGCGTCGACGAGTAGTGTCCCGCGAGCAGCTTCAAGCCGGCATCCATGAATGCGAATGCCGCCGCGCCGATGAGCATCGCGGTCATGCCGGCGAGCCGCTGGTTGCGGATGCCGAGCATCAGCGCGCCGCGGCGGGCAGCTCGCCAGCAAGACCCATGGCGCGTTCGATGAACACGCGCTTGGCGAGCGAGGATTTCCCCACCCATGGCAACCCGCGCTGCGCGATCTGCGCGACGCGCCCGCTGCCGCGCGCCAGCAGGCGGTCGAACGCGTCGATGGCCGCGCTCATCAACTCGTTCTCGCTGCGGCGCCAGCGTTCGTAGCGTCGCAGGATGCGCTCCGCGCCCGGATCCTCGCGCTCCGCCAATCCACCAGCGACCACTTCGGCGAGCGCGGCGGCGTCGAGCAGGCCGAGGTTTGCGCCCTGGCCCGCGAGCGGATGCACGACGTGCGCGGCATCGCCGACGAGGGCCACGCGCGCCGTCACATATTGATTGGCGCTCACGCGCCACAGCGGAAACTTCAGCCGCTCGCTCTCGAGCTTCACGGCGCCGAGCGCACCGTCGAAGTCGTCCATGAGCGCGTGCTCGAACCGCGGGACGTCGGCGGCGAGCAGCGACTCGGCCCGCGCCACCGGCAACGACCAGACGATCGAGCAGAAGCCGTTCGCCAACGGCAGGAACGCCAGCGTGCCGTCGCCGAGAAACCGCTGCCACGCCGTGTGGGCGTGCGACCGCGCGGTCGACACCATCGCGACGATGGCGACCTGACCGTAGTCGCCGCGCAGCGCGGTGAGTCCCGCGAGCTCGCGCACGCGCGACTGCGCGCCGTCGGCGCCGATGACGAGACGTGCGCGCACGGCATCACCGCCAGGCGCGCCAGGAGCCGCGCCGCGAGACGCGCCCAGGACAACAGCGCCGCGCTCCTGCGTCAGCGCCCCCAGCTCGCGCTCGAGCAACACCACGCCCGCGCGGCGCGCGGCACCGGTCAGCGCCGCCTGCAGCACGTTGTTCTCGGCGATCACACCGAGATCACGCTCGCCGATCTCTGCGGCATCGAACACCAGCGCGTCGCCGCCGTGCGGCGGTACGTCGGCATGCCAGATGTGCATGCGCTCGAACGATTCGGCGCGCGTCGCGGCGATATCGGCCCAGGCGTCCGCGGCGCGCAGGATCTTCTCGCTGGCGCGCGACAGCGCGAACACACGCAAGTCGATATCAGGCGGATTTGCGCGCTCGAGTGCCGCGGGAATGCGGCGGTCGAGCACCGCGATGCGGGCCGGCGCCAGCCCCGCTCCATCCACCAGCAGCATCGCCGTCGCGAGCCCGATGGGCCCCGCGCCGACCACGACGACGTCGTAGTCGATCGGCTTGGGGTCCCGGGGTTTCATCCGAGCGTGAGGCCGCGCGCGAGGCGCGGCATGCGTCCCGCGAAACCCCAGCTCACGCGCGACAGCGCGCGCTTCGCGGCCGGCGACAGATCGAACATCAGCAGCCCGAAGTTGCGCACCAGCGACACGCCCGGCATGTCGCTGCCGAACAGCTTGATCAACCCGTCGGTGAAGCGCGTGACACCGCGCCGGTCTTCCTCGCGCCATGCCGCGAAACGGGCTAACAACTCGCGCAGCGACTCCGGATCGTCGGCGCGCGCCTCGGCGCCGGCCAGCATTTCCGCAAGCGTCGCGGCATCGCGCAGGCCGAGATTGAAGCCCTGCCCCGCCACCGGATGCAGCGCCTGCGCGGCATTGCCGATGAGTGCGACGCGTCCGGCGACGATCTCCTCGGCGCGCGACAGCGACAAGGGATACGTATTGCGGCGGCCGATGCGCGTCCAGCGGCCGGCCCGCCAGCCGAATGCCTCGAGCAGCGCGGACGCGAACGCCCCTTCATCGAGCGCCATGAGCTCCGCGGCGCGCGCGGGCGCCACCGCCCACACCACCGTGTAACCGCCACCGGCCATCGGCAGCACGGCCAGCGGACCCGAAGATGTGAATCGCTCGTATGCCTCGCCGGTGTGCGGTCGGTCGGTGGCAGCGTTCACGACAATAGCCACCTGCTCGTAGTCCGCAACCGACGCGCCGATGCCCGCGCTGGCGCGCAGCACGGAGCCCGCGCCATCGGCGGCCACCGCCACGCCTGCCTGTACGCGCGTCGCGCCGGGCGGCGCACCATCGGACAACGCGCCGCGAGGCGTGCGATCGGACCACACGGCGCCCTCCCCAGTGATGTCGAGCAGCACGCAGTCGTCGCGCAGCGTGGCATCCACGAGCTTGGCTGGAACCGCGAGGGTGACGTTGGGTGCGTCACGCAAGGCGCTCCACAGCGCGCGTCCGATGACGCGGTTCGGCACGACGTAGCCGAATGCCTCCACGCGCTCCTCCCGCGCATCGAGCCGCGCAATACCGAAGCGGCCGGCATCGGAAACGTGGATGGAACGAATGGGCGCGGCATCCGACGCCATCGCCGACCACACGCCCAGGGCCTCGAAGATCTGACGCGAGCCGTTGCCCAACGCCGTGGTGCGCTGATCGAAGCTCGGCTGCGACGGGGAATCCGCCGGCACGCCCTCTATCAACAGCACCTGGAGTTTCGTCGCGCGCAATGCGAGTGCGAAGCTCGCCCCGACCATGCCGCCGCCGACGATCGCGACGTCGAAGTTCATGAAGCCATCAGACGTTCGATCGCGGTGGCGTCCTTCGGCACGCCGTCGCTCAGCACTTCGCAGCCATCGCGCGTGACGACGACATCGTCCTCGATGCGGATGCCGATGCCCTGGAATTTCCGCGGTGCGCCGGGTGTGCCGGGTGCGACGTAGATGCCGGGCTCGATGGTGAGCGCCATGCCGGGTTCGAACACCCGCCATTCGTTGCCGACCTTGTAGTCGCCGACGTCGTGCACGTCCATGCCCAGCCAGTGGCCGGTGCGATGCATGAAAAATTTGCGGAATGCGCCCGATTCCTCGAGCTTCGCGACACGACCCTTCAGCAATCCGATCTTCACCAGCCCCTGCGTGATGACGCGCACCGCGGCCTCGTGCGGCTGGTTCCAGTGGTTGCCGGGCTTCACTCGCTCGATGGCCGCGTAGTTCGCCTCGAGCACGATGTCGTACAGCGCGCGCTGCTCGGGCGAGAAATGTCCGTTCACGGGGAAGGTGCGCGTGATGTCGGAGGCGTAGCAATCAACCTCACATCCGGCATCCACTAACAATAAGTCCCCCGCCGCAAGCAACGCGTCGTTCTCGCGGTAGTGGAGGATGCAGCCGTTGGCGCCACCGCCAACGATCGGAAGATAGGACAGGTCAGCGTTGTGGCGCCGGAACTCGTGCGCGATCTCCGCTACGATCTCGTATTCGCGCTTGCCGGGGGCGCAGGCGCGCATGGCGCGCACGTGCGCCTGCGCGGCGATGCGCGCCGCAGTGCGCATCGTTTCCACTTCGCCGCGGCTCTTGAAGAGGCGCATGTCGTGCAACACGTGGTCGAGCGCCGACATCTCCTGCGGCGCATGGCGTCCGTTGCGCGCCTGCGTGCGCAGGCCGTTCACCCAGCCGACGACGCGCTGGTCGAACTCCGGATGCGTGCCCATCGCATAGAACACCTTGCCGCGGTTCTCGAGCAGGCCAGGCAGGATCTCGTCGATGTCGGAAATCGGAAACGCGTGGTCCGCGCCGTAGTCGCGCGTCGCGCCCGCGGGGCCGGCGCGCTTGCCGTCCCAGGTCTCGCGTGCCGGATCGCGGTCGCGTACGAACAGCATGTACTCGCCCTGCGGCCGGCCGGGCACCAGCACGGCCACCGACTCGGGCTCGGCGAAGCCGCTGAGATAGTAGAAGTCGCTGTCGGGGCGGTACGCGTACTCGACGTCGTTGTTGCGCAGCCGGACCGGCGCAGTGGGCACGATGGCGATGGAGTCGCGCCCCATGTACTTCATGAGCACGCGCCGGCGACGCGCGAACTCTTCACGACCGATGGGTGGGCGCCGCGCGACAGAATCGCGGTGCGAGGCGGCTGCCGAGCGACGCGTAGAACTAGTGGATCGACGTGGCACCGGGGGCAGGCTCCTGCCCGCGCGCGGGCGCGAGCTCGACGAACAACAACTGGACTCCGACGCGTACGAACTCGACCACCTCGGCGAACGCGGTCTCGTTCTCCTCGTTCTGTTCTTCCACCTCGACACCAACGTGGGTGATCTCGGTGAAGTCGCGGATGATCTCGCCGGCCTCCAGCGATACCGTGGCTGGGTCCGCGCTGGTGCCGGAACCGAGTCCGTAGAGGAAGCCCTGGCACCACAGCGACAGAGCGTCGGCGCGTTTCGAAAGCGGAATTTCATCGTCGGGTAGTAAGGGCTCGAAGTCGGCATCGTGGCCGACCAGCGTGCGCACCATCGCGCTGTAGACGCTCTGCAGCACTTCGCTTTGCAGTGCCGCGTCGTCGGGAGAATCGTCGGGTAGGATCTCGCGCAGCCATTCGATGAGGCCGTAATCGCGCGAGCTGCACAGCGCGCCGGCCAATGTGCCGTGCGCTTCCGCCGGCTCGGGCATTGCGCGCGCCTCACGGAGCACGCGCTCGAACTCTGCGTAAGTGGCGGGCTGCATGGGGGAATTATGCCCGAGGATGAAGGCCGTGAGCGGCCTGGCATTTGCCCCGGGCGCAGCAGCGCCCTATAGTTCCGCGCATGAACGACCATTCAAACGACAGCGGTAAAACTGGTAAATCAGGCTTCACCGCGGAGCTCACGCAGCTCGAACGCCGTATCGAAGAGCTGCTCTTTACGGTCGACGCGCTGAAGGAGGAAAACCGCGCGCTGCGTCAGCGTCAGGAATCTCTGGCCTCAGAACGCTCGGCACTCGCGCAACGGAACGATCAGGTGCGCGCGCGTGTCGAAGCGATGATCGGCCGGCTCAAGACCATGGAGCACACTGCGTGAGCGAGAAGGAACCGACCGCCGTCACGGTACGTATCCTGGACAAGGAATACTTCGTGGCCTGCCCGCCCGATGAACGGCCCGACCTGCTCGACTCCGCCGAATACCTCAACAAGAAGATGCGCGAAATCCGCGACACCGGAAAAGTGGTGGGCGCCGATCGCGTCGCCGTCATGGCGGCGCTCAACATGGCCAATGAACTGCTGCGCCTGCGCAAGCTCGAGCAGGAACTGTCCGGTTCCGTGAGCGGGCGCGTGAAGCACATTCGCGAACGCGTCGAAGGCGCGCTTCAACGCACGCGCCAACTCGACCTGTAAGAAGTGAGGGGAAATGGAGACGCGCCTCGACTCGCAGTGAGTGTCCACTTACAACTCGCAAAAACGCGAGATACGTCCGCATTTGCACCGAGCGCAAACGAGGAATGTCCGCGTGGTTGTAGTAGAGTGACCCTCGCGCTGCCTGCGGTGTTCGACAGTGGGTCGGGTTACCTCTCGACCGTAATGTAAACGCCCGGGACTACGCCTTGCCGACAGCACTGTGCATGTCCGCCTCGAGCGGAAAGCCTTAAATGTCGGGGCCGGTCCCACCTTGTTGCTCTGGTTCGAGAGCAAAGACTCGCATCGGCATTGTGGGTAGCGCTTTCTTTCTCCTTCTTCGTGATCACCCTTCTTCGTGAACACGAAGGCCTCACTCAGAACCGAACAACTCGCCGCGCGTCGGGCCGTCCCGCCTGCGGCGCGCGCGCAGGCCGCGCTCGCGGTCACGCGATGGATATCGCACACCCACTGGCTCGCGCCGGGCAAACGCATCGGTCTGTACGCCTCCATGCCGCAGGAACTCGGCACCGCGCCGCTCATCGCGCTCGCGCGCGCCCGCGGCTGCGAGATCTTCCTGCCGCGCATTACCTCTATGCGCGCACGCCGCCTTCAGTTCGTGCCCTTCGGCGCGCGCGGACGCTTCCATCGCTTCGGCATGCACGAGCCATGGAGCACGGAGTACATGCCCGCACGATTCCTGGACACCATCTTCGTGCCCGCCGTCGCGCTCGACCGGCGCGGCGCGCGACTTGGGTTTGGCGCCGGCTTCTACGACCGCGCGCTCGCATTCCGGCGCGTGCGAAATCACTGGCGCGGACCGCGACTCGTCGGTCTCGCCTATTCTTTCCAGGTCGTGTCGCACATACCCGTGACACCGGCCGACGTATCCATGGATGTCATCGTCACGGACAGGGGAATCGATGAACTACTGGCTGATGAAGACCGAACCATCGACTTTCGGGGTCGATGATTTCGCCAAGAAGCCCAGGAAAACCGCGATGTGGGACGGGGTGCGCAACTACCAGGCGCGCAACATGCTGCGGGACGACTTCAAGAAGGGCGATCAGGTGCTGCTCTATCACTCGAGTTGCGAGATTCCCGGTGTTGCGGGAATTGTCGAAGTCGTGCGCACCGCGTATCCCGATCCGACGCAGTTCGACAAGACGAGCGATCACTACGATGCGGGCAGCAAGCGTGACGATCCGCGCTGGCTTGTGGTTGACGTACAACTCAGACGACGACTGAAGCGAGTCATCACACTCGAAGAATTGCGCGCGCATGAGCAGCGCGAGCTCGATGGCATGTTGCTGTTGAAGCGCGGCAATCGTCTCTCGATCACTCCGGTGAGCGCCGCGCATTGGAAGTTCGTGCTCTCACTCGAGTGATGAGAGTCAATGTGCGAGACGCGCATCGATGTGAATGTGATGTGCGTGTTCGATGGCACTTGCTTGAAATTTGTCAACGCCTGCGTATACTCGCCCTCGGACTAACCCGTAACTACTGGAGATGAGCCATGGCGAAAGCCAAGAAGAAGGCCAAG